>NZ_SDOY01000050.1 GCF_004117935.1 Streptomyces roseicoloratus
CGAAGCACCTGGACGAGAAGGTCGCCCGCCTCCACCTCGACGCCCTCGGCGTCCGGCTCACGACCCTCCGCCCCGAGCAGGCCGCGTACATCGGCGTCCCGGTGGAGGGCCCGTACAAGCCGGACCACTACCGCTACTGAGCGGCGGACGCCACGGAGCACACCAAAGGCGCCGGCCGCCGGGGAGTCCCCTCGGCGGCCGGCGCCTTTCGGTGCGGTGCGCGGTGGCGATGGTCGGTGGCGCCGTCAGTGCCGGGCGAGCAGCCGTACGAGCACCGTCCGCAGCGTGTCGGCGGCGAAGATCGGCGCGTCCGCGCAGCGCCAGGCGACCACGCCGTCGGGCCGTACCAGGACCGCGCCCTGCGCCGTCACGCCGTACGACTCCGGCCAGCGGTCGTCGACGTCGATCAGCTCGGCGCCGATGCCGTGCACCGTGAGCGGCAGTCCGAGCTCGTGCGCGACGGCCCGGGCGGCCTGCTGCCAGGCGCGGTTGTCCGGGCCGGTGAGCAGGACGGGCCGGTCGCCGAACAGGTCGAGCACGGACAGTTCCGCACCGCCGCGGCGCAGCCGCAGGTGCGGGGCCCGGCCGCCGGGCCGGCCGTCGTTCTCGGCGGACCACACGCCGTGGCCGGGCAGGACGCCCTCGTCCCACGGGGTGACGGCCGAGGAGCGGTAGCGCCAGGACAGCCAGACCTGGGCGTCCTCGACGATGCCCGGGTGCACGGGAGGCCGCTCGCCGGTCCTTCCGGTGAGCCGCGGCCGGTCCTTGGAGCGCAGCGCGGCCTGCTCGACCGTCGCCCGGCAGATGGGCCGGCGCTCCTCGTCGTAGCTGTCGAGGAGCGGCTCGCCGGCCCAGCCGTCGAGGACGGCGGCGAGCTTCCAGGCCAGGTTGTGCGCGTCCTGGATGCCGGTGCTGGAGCCGAAGCCTCCGCTGGGCGGCATGACGTGGGCGGCGTCGCCGACCAGGAAGACCCGCCCGTCGCGGAACCGGCCCGCGGTCCTGGCCGCGCCGTCCCACGGGGAGACGGAGCGGATCCGCGGCCGCAGTCCGGGCACGCCGGTCGCCGCCCGCACGAGTGCGGCGCAGCGTTCCTCGGTGAACGACTCCGGGTCCTCGGTGCGCGGGTCGTAGGCGACGTGCAGGAGCCAGTCGGAGGCGTTGTCGAGCGGCATGAGGGCGCCGCGTAGCTCATCGTTGGCGGTGTGGCACATCAGGAAGCGGCGGCCGGCGAGCGGCTCGGTGAGGTCGGCCCGGAAGTGGATGTTGAGGTAGTGGCCGAGGGTCTCGCCGTCGAAGGGGACGCCGAGGGTCTCGCGGACGCCGCTGCGCGCGCCGTCGGCGGCGACGAGGTAGCGGGCCTCGATGGTGCGCTCGGCCCCGGTGGCGCGATCCCGGACGAGGGCGGTGAGGCCGGCGCCGTTCTGGGTGAAGGAGACGAGTTCGGTGCTGAAGCGCAGGGCGACGCCGAGCCGTTCGGCGCGGCCGCGCAACACGTCCTCCAGCTCGCCCTGGTGACACAGGCACCAGCCGGTCGGGGACAGCGAGCCGAGGTCGGCGCCCACGTCCATGACGTACTTCTCGTCGAGCACGCCCAGTTCGGGACCTGCCAGCGAGCGGGCGGCGACGACGCCCGAGTTGCCGGCGAGGATCCGGGCGGACGGGGTGCCGCGCAGTTCGTCCTCGACGCCGGCGGCGCGCATCAGCTCCATGGCCCGCGGATGCACCCCGCGGGCCCTGGGGTGTCCGGACAGTTCGGACCGTCGCTCGACCAGCAGGCAGTCCACGCCCTGCTGGGCCAGGAAGACCGCGGCGGACAGTCCCGCGATGCCTCCGCCGACCACCAGGACGTCGGTGTTCCGGAGCGTGCTCCGGGTGGTGCTCAGCACGATGTCAGCCTCCTTGCGCCGGTCGGTGTTCGACGAGCACGGACGCGTCCTTGTCGCCGTCGCCGGCCGCGAGCACCTCGGCGAACCGCGCGCGCACCACGTCGAGGACGGGCATCGCGGCTCCCTGCTCGGCGGCCGCCTCCAGGGCGATCCGGATGTCCTTCTCCATCAGTTCGGAGCGGAAGAACGCCGGCTCGTAGCTTCGCTTGAGCATCAGCTCGGCGCGGAAGCGCATCACGAGCGAGCTGAAGCCGCTGGACGCGACGACGCCGATGAGCTGGTCGCGGTCCAGGCCGGCCGCGGTGCCGTAGGCGACGGCCTCGGCGAGGGCGGCGACCTGGGCGCCGAGCAGCAGGTTCAGGATGAGTTTCAGGCTGGTGGCGGTGCCGGGCGCGCCGACGTGGACGATCTCGCTGCCGAAGGCCTCCAGGACCGGACGCACCTCCTCCAGATCCTCGGGGGCTCCGGAGACGAAGACCCGCAGCTCGCCCTTGCGGGCCTGGAGCGGGTTGCCGACGACACAGGCCTCCACGCGGCGTAGTCCGCGCTCCGCGAGACGTGCGGCGGCCTCGCGGGCGTAGCCCGGGGAGACGGTGGAGGTGTCGACGACGACGGAGCCGGGGGCGAGGACCGGGACCACCCGGTCGAACAGGACCTCCTCGACGGCCTTCTCGTCGCTGAGGCTGAGCAGGACCAGACGGTGGCCGGCCGCCGCTCGCTCGGGCGCGTCGGCGAGCCGGGCGCCGGCTTCGGCGAGCGGGGCGGCCTTGTGCGCGGTCCGGTTGAAGACGGTCAGGGTGTGTCCGGTCTCGAGGAGCCGCCGGGCCATGCCGCCGCCCATGCTGCCGAGCCCGATGAACGCCAGCTGACGCTCTGCCATGGTGGGTTCTCTTCTCTCTCTTCCGACAGGGGTGGGAGGCGGCCGGGCGTTCAGTACGCGGCGTCCACCTCGTACACGGCGAAGGGCGCCGTGGTGCGGGTGTCGCGGTAGGGCCGCAGGGGGGCGGTGTCCTGGCGGTGGTCGGCGCCGGCCTCCCAGGCGAGGAAGGCCTCCCTCGACTCCCAGCGGCTCATCACCGCGAGGGCGGTGGGATCGGCCGGGCTGCGGAGGAGTTCGTTGCCGAGCATGCCGGGCACCTTGGCGAGCCGTTCGCTGACCTGGTGGTAGGCCGCGCGGACGGCGGCGAGCTGCTCGTCGTCGTACGCGGCCTGGTACACCACGACCCGCACCTGGCCCCGGCTCCCGCCGGCGCGCTCCCCGCCGCCGGTGCCCGGGAGCTCGCGGAGCCCCGCGTCCCGTTCCTCAGCGGGCATCGGCGGCCGCCCTGCCCTCGATGCCGTGGAGCACGGACATCACGTGGAAGCTGCCGCCCCTGCGGTAGGGGTGGAGGGTGGCCCGGTGCTCCAGGTGGGCCGGGCTGTTCTCGAACTCGCGGAAGCGCGGCTCGTCCACCCACTCGCTGACGATGACGTACGTGCTCAGCGGGCCCTCGGGGCCTTCCTCGCGGGCGAGGGACTGGCCCAGGTTGGCGGGGTGGCCGGTGACGGCCTCGGTGCCTTCCAGCCAGGCCTTCTCGAAGTCGGCCTCCTTGCCCGGCTCGATCTCCATGCGCAGCATCACCCGGAAGGTCATCAGGAGATCCCTCCGTCGACGCCGATGGTGTTGCCGGTGACGTAGCGGGACAGGTCGCTGGCGAGCCACAGCACGGCGCCGGCCACCTCGTCGGGCGTGCCGAGCCGGCCGAGGGCGGTCTTGGCGCCGTACCGCTCGGTCATCAGCTTCTTCTGGTCCTCGGGCAGCGCGTGGAAGTTCTCGGTCTCGATGACGCCGAGCGCGAGGATGTTGAAGCGGATGCCCTGCGGGCCGAACTCCTTGGCCAGGGACCGGTTCAGGCCGGCGAGGGCGGCCTTGGTGGCGGTGTAGTGGGCGCGCAGCGGGATGCCGGCCTCGACGGCGCGGGAGCCGACCGTCACGACCGAGGAGCCCTCGCCGAGCAGCGGCAGGGCGTGCTGGATGACGAGGTGGGCGCCGGTGACGTTGGTGGCGAAGATGCGCTGCCACTCCTCCAGCGGCAGCTTGGCGTACGGGATGTGGCTGATCGCGCCGGCGTTGTTGACGAGCAGGTCGAGGCGGTCGCCGTGCAGGGCGCGCACCCGGTCGAGCAGGGCGGCGATGTCCGCGGGCTCGGAGAGGTCGGCGCGGAGCACGTGGTGGTCGCCGCCGGTCTCCTTGAGCTCCTGCCGCAGGGAGGTGACGTGGTCGCTCTCGTTCTGGTAGCAGGTGACGACGTCGACGCCCGCGCGGGCGAGGGCGAGGACGACGCCCCGGCCGACACCGCGGGTGCCGCCGGTGACCAGGGCCTTCTTGCCCTTGAGGCCGAGATCCATGGGATGTTCCTCCGTAGGTGCGTGCGGGCGGGTCAGAGCAGGAAGCCGAGCGCGGCGCAGTTGGCGGCGAGCGCGGCGATGGTGAGCAGGCTGCGGCGGCGGTTCCAGGCGCCCCAGGTGTCCCGGGTGTGCTGGAAGTCCGCCGGCACGTGCTCCGGGTCGACGGTCCGCATCCAGCGGTTCACCGGCGCGTTCTTGGTGAGCGAGATCAGTGCGGTGGCCGCGGCGAGCACGCCGGCGACGGCGAACAGCGCCCGTTCCGGGGCGCCGTCGGCGGCCACCGCGAGCACCGCGTCGAGGACGACGGTGCCGAGGAGGCAGATCGGCATGGCCGGGTCGTAGCGCTGTCCGAAGAACGCGTGGGCGTGCACGTAGCGGTCGGCGGGCAGCGAGGCGAGGTACGGGAAGCCGCCGAGCTGGGTGCCGAACAGGACGCCGGCGGCAAGCCCGTTGAACAGGAGCAGCAGGGGGGCGAGGACGTTCAGCACGGCGGCGCCTCAGCGGGTCAGGGCGCGGGCGGCGGCCTCGACCCGCTCCTTGATGAGCTCCATCTGCACCTTGGTGTTGCGGTTGAGGTGCTCGGTCATGGCCTCGTCGGTCGCCGGGGCCTGGGGCTTCATCCGGAAGTCCTGCACCCAGCGCATCCGCACGCCGCCGCCGGGCTCCTCGGTGTACTCCCAGAAGATGTTCATGTACGCGAAGGGGCCGGTCTCGATCCGCTCGGCGCGCACGGTGCGGGTGGCCGGGTCGCCGGTGCGCCGGGAGACCCAGCTCCACACGTTGCCGTCCTCGTCGGGGTGCATGGTGAGGCGGAAGACGACGGTGTCGCCGTCGCGCTCCAGCACGTCGGCGGAGGCGTACTCGCTGAACAGGTTCGGCCAGCCGGGGACGTCGTTGGTGATGTCCCACACGACGTCCATGGGTGCGTCGATGACGATGTGGTTGTCGGTGTGTCCAGCCATGGGGAATCTCCGTGGGTGGGGTCGGTGGGGTCAGCGGCCGAGCACGAGGGCGGAGGCGAAGCCGCCGTGGCCGCGCGCCAGGACCAGCGCGTGGCGCAGCGGCAGTTCCCGCGGGGCGCCGGTGACCAGGTCGATGTCCAGGCCCGGGGCGGGCTCGGGGACGTGGGCGGTGTGCGGGACGACGCCCTCGCGCAGGGCGAGCAGCGCGGTGGCGACGTCGAGCGGTGCGCCGCCGCCGTAGAGCCGGCCGGTGAGGGTCTTCGGCGCGGTGACGGGCACGCCGTGCGGGCCGAAGACCGCGGCGAGGGCCTCGGCCTCGTCGCGGTCGTCGGCGGGGAGGCCGGCGGCGTCGGCGAAGACGACGTCGATGTCGGCGGGGTCGAGTCCGGCGTCGGCGAGGGCCTGTTCGGCGGTGCGGCGCAGGGCGCGCGGCCGGCCGGAGCCGGGTGCCGGGTCGAAGCCGGCGGCGTGCCCGAGGATCCGGCCGTAGCCGGTGCCGAGGCCTCGCTCGGCGGCGGCCTGGGCGGTCTCCAGGACGAGGATCGCGCCGCCTTCGCCGGGCAGGTAGCCGGAGGCGTCGGCGGCGAAGGGCCGGTAGGCGCGTTCCGGGTCCGGGACGGTGGACAGCCTGCCGGTGGTGAGCTGGGCCGTCAGGCCGTACGGGCAGAGCGAGGCGTCCGTGCCGCCGCTGACGACCAGGCGGGAGCCGCCGCGCAGCAGCCGGCGGGCCTGGGCGATGCCGTCGAGGCCGCCGGCCTGTTCGCAGGAGAGCACGCCGCACGGGCCGCGCATCTTGTGCCGGATGGACAGCTGGCCGGTGGTGGCGGCGTAGAACCAGGCGATGGACTGGTAGGCGCCGACCCACGAGGGGTCGTGCTGGTAGAGGGCGGTCATCTCCTTCTGGCCGAACTCGGTGCCGCCGGAGGACGAGGACGTCACGACGGCCATCTCGTACTCGCCGATGGCGTCGAGGTCGGCTCCGGAGTCGGCGAGGGCGGCCTCGCCGGCGGCGAGGGCGAGGTGGGTCCAGTGGTCGGTCTGCACGGCGAGCCGGCCCGGTACGCGCTCGGCGGTGTCGAAGCCGGGCACCTGTCCGGCGTACCGCACCGGGTAGGGGCTCGGGTCGAAGCGTCCGATGCGTCCGATGCCGGACTTGCCGGCGAGCACCGAGGCCCAGTGGGCCTCGACGCCGATGCCGGTGGGCGCGACGATGCCGAGCCCGGTGACGACGGGGGCGCTCGCGACGGTCGTCATGGTCACTCCCCTTTCACGCGGCGGCCCGGGCCGCGCCGGGCCGGGCGAGCACCATGGCGCTCTGGAACCCGCCGAAGCCGCTGCCGACGGTGAGCACGGTGTCCATGGCGTGCTCCCGGGCGGTGACGGGCACGTAGTCCAGGTCGCAGAGCGGGTCCTTGGTCCTGAGGTTGGCGGTGGGCGGTACGACCTGGCGGTCGAGGGCCAGGGCGCAGGCGGCCACCTCGATGGAGCCGATCGCGCCGAGCGAGTGCCCGACCATCGACTTGATGGAGCTGACCGGGATGTCGTAGGCGTGCGCGCCGAGGCTGCGTTTGAACGCGGCGGTCTCGTGGCGGTCGTTCTGCTTGGTGCCGGAGCCGTGCGCGTTGATGTAGCCGACGGCGGTGGGGTCGAGCCGGGCGCGGTCGAGGGCCACGGTGATGGCCTCGGCCAGCTCCCGGCCGTCGGGCTTGAGCCCGGTCATGTGGTAGGCGTTGCTGCGGCTGGCGAAGCCGACGACCTCGGCGTAGATGCGGGCGCCGCGGGCGAGGGCGGCCTCGCGTTCCTCGACGACCATGACGGCGGCGCCCTCGCCGAGGACGAAGCCGTCGCGTTCGCCGTCGAAGGGGCGGGAGGCGTGCTCCGGGTCGGCGTTGTTCGGGGTGGTCGCCTTGATGGCGTCGAAGCAGGCCGAGGTGATGGGTGAGATCGGGGCGTCGGTGGCGCCGGTGATGACGACGTCGGCGGTGCCCTCCTCGATGAGCTGCACGCCGTGTCCGACGGAGTCGAGGCCGGAGGTGCAGCCGGTGGAGACGAGCGCGACCGGGCCCTCGGCGCCGGTCTCCCAGGCCACCTCGACGGCGAGGGTGGACGGCACCATGTAGCCGTACAGGTGGGGCACGCCGTACTCGTGGTCGACGAGCCATTTCCGGCCGCTGTCGGAGAGGGTGACGTACTCCTCCTCCAGGCCCATGGTGCAGCCGACGGCGCTGCCGAGGGAGACCGCGACGCGGCCGGGGTCGAGGGCGGACAGCTCGATGCCGCTGTCCGCGACCGCCTCGCGGGCGGAGACCACGGCGAACTGAGCGGCCCGGTCCATGCGCCGGATCTGCCGGGGCGTGAGGCCGGCGGCCGCCGGGTCGAAGTCGACCTCGGCGGCCACCTGCGAGCGGAACGGGGCCGGGTCGAACAGGGTGATCCGCCGGGTGGCCGTGCGGCCCTCGGACAGCGTCCGCCAGAAGGCCTCACGGCCCACCCCGCCCGGCACGACCGCGCCGATGCCGGTGATGACGGCGCGTCGGGTCACCGGGCACCGCCCACGTCCGGGTTGGCCTGCTCGGGGCGCTGGGCCGGCTCGGTGTCGACGTGGCCGAGCTCGGGGCGCGGCGCGAGCGGCGACAGGTGGAAGGCGCAGCGGGCCGGGGTGTCGCCGGTGTTGACGAGCCGGTGGCGGACCCCGATGGGTACGAGGAGGGAGTCGCCGGCGCCGAGCGGGACGGTGGTGCGGCCGTCCAGGGTCATCTCCAGGGTGCCGTCGATGACGTGCAGGAACTCCTCGGAGTACGGGTGGTAGTGCTCGGTCACCCAGTCGCCGGGCTCCAGGGTCATGACGCCGCCGAAGCCGGAGGTGCAGCCGACCGTCTTCGGGCTGAGGGTGGTGCGGATGTCTCCGCCGCGCTTGGTGTTGGCCTCGACCTCGTCGGCGGCCACCTTCACGGTGCGGGTGATGGCGGTGGTCACTGGATCCGCCCTCCGTCCTTGGTCCAGATGTAGAAGGGCGTGGCCATGGCGTCCTTGGGTTCCTTCCAGTCCGGGTCGTACGGCTCCACGCACTGGGCGAGCTTGGTGTTGACGTCGTCGTAGAGCGGGTGGCTGCGGGCCCGGTAGAGGTGGGGGCCGATGTCGTCGTCGGCCTCCACCAGGTGGAAGTACAGGCCGTGGAACCGGAACAGCGTGCGGCGGCTCACGCCGATCATGTGCGGCAGGTCGGTGGCGTCGGACTCCTCGAAGATCCTCGCGATGTCGTCCGTCCTGTCCGGCCGCAGCTTGGCGACGATCAGAGTGCGGTGCACGGGTCCTCCCGATGGTCGGTGGTCACGGGAGAACGTCGCACCGGGGTCTGGAGGGCCGCTCGAAGTCCCCTCCAGCGGGGGTCCGTCGACGGCGGGGACGGCGGGGACGGGGCGGTGCGCGGCCCCGGACGGACGGTGCCGAGGCGGCTTCGAGCGGGGCGCGAGCCGGGCGGGTTTGCCTGGCGGGAGACGCAGTCACCGCCGACGAGGGAAAGGGCACGGGCATGCCGTTCGCAGCCATCACGTACGACATCAAGCCGGGGTACGAGAAGGAGCTCGCCGCGGTCTTCGGCGACTTCAAGCGGGTGCGGAGCAGCCGGGTCGAGGGAGCCTCGGGAGAGCAGGCCGGCACGATCCTGGCCACCGCGGTGTTCCTGCGCGACGACACGCTGGTCCGGGTCATCGAGTACACCGGCGACCTGGAGGCCGTGGCCCGGCACATGGCGTCGCAGCCGGGCGTGCGCGAGGTGGAGCGGAAGCTGAAGCCGTATCTGAGCCGGCCGCGGGACACGGACACGGTCGAGGGCTTCGTGGCCACCTTCAAGCGCAGCCTGCTGAACACGGTCGCGCAGATCTCGGTACGGGACCTGCCCGCACCGGCGTAGGGACCGCGGCGTCCGCCGCCGTCCGCCTCCCCCGACCCGTCAGGCCGCACCCCGGAGTCCCGGGAGTGCGGCCTGACGGATGCGAGAAGGGTGATGGTGCGTCAGATGACTGCCAGTGCGGCCCCGTTGAGCACGAGGGCCACGACGGCCAGGGCCGTGCGCAGATAGTGCCAGCGGCGCCACAGCGGGCGCGGGTCCTGCCAGTCCGGCGGGATGACCGCCGGGTCGGTGATCGCCTTGACGCGGCGGTTGATGGGGACGTTGCACAGGTGGGACACCCCGGACACGCCGAGGAGCAGCACCGCGGCGGCCGCGAACAGCGGGCGGGCGGCGCCGTCGGCCGCCACGGCGAGCACCCCGTCGGCCAGGGTGCTGCTCAGGACGATGACGGGCATGGTGGGGTCCCAGTTGCGGCCGAGCAGCTGGTGCGCGTGCACGTAGGTGCCGTTGTCCATCGCGAACAGCGCGGGCAGCACGCTCAGCGCGACGGCGAACAGCACTCCGGCGGTGACACCGCTGCCGAGCACGGCCGCGACGGCCAGCACCTCGGTCATGACGCCGTGGCCCCCGTGGGGTGGGTGTCCACGGTCAGCTGCACGAGGGTGTCCATGGTGGCGTCCCGGAAGTACTGCGCGAACGCCTGCGGCGAGCGGGTGTCGCGGGGCTCGGCCAGGTAGGGCTGCAGGGCGGCCTCCGCGCTGTGGACGCCCTGCTGGGCGGCCATGTGCCGGCCGACGGCCGCGAAGTCGCCCTCGTAGTGGATGACCCGGACGACCACGTCGTCCTTCAGGAACACGGCGGTGCCGAGCAGCCGGCCCGCCTGCTCGCCGTCGGCGCCGGTGAAGTCGGGTGTGTCGACTCTCCGGAAGTCGGTGAAGATCTTCTTGATCTCTTCCTCGTGGCCCGGCTTGACCCGGTAGGTGATGGCGGCGTAGGGCATCGGATTCCTCCTCGTCCGGTACGGGGTGGGGTGGGGGCGGGTCAGCGGATCGCGCCGGCCCGCGGCGCCGTGGCGATCAGCGCGAGCAGCATCCGGGGGGTCTCGGCCTCCATGACGGCGTCGTCGTCGAGGACGATGCCGTAGGTGCGGTTGATCACGCTGGTGGCCTGGAGGAGGGCGAGGGAGTCGTAGCCGAACTCCAGGAACGGGGTGTCGAGGGCCTCCTCGCCCTCCAGCGACATGCCCTCCTCGGGCGCGCCGACGCGCTCGAGCAGGAGCGCCCCCAGCTCGGACAGGTTCATGTCAGTCACGATGCTTCCTCTCGATCGGTCGATGTGGTGCGGTCTCCACGGGTCACTTGGCGCTCGCCAGCTGCGCGTCGAGGTCCAGCCGCGGCGAGGAGTCGAGCACCGCCTGGTGCAGGTGCTCGACGCTGGGCGAGGGGTCGAGTCCGAGGCTCTGGTTCAGGCAGCGGCGCAGCTGCCGGTAGACGGACAGGGCGTCGCTGCGGCGCCCGACCCGGTACAGCGCGAGCATCAGCTGCTCGTGCACCGCCTCGTGCAGGGGATGACGCGCGGCGAGCCCGGAGAGCTCGCCGACCAGCTCATGATGGCGCCCCAGCCTCAGGTCTGCCTCGATCCGCCGCTGAAGGACGCTCATCCGCGACTCGTCGAGCCGGGTGGCCTCCACCTCCAGGAGCGGACCGCACTGCACGTCGGCCAGCGCGCGGCCGTGCCACAGCGACAGCGCCCGGCCGAAGTACGAGGAGGCCCCGGACCAGTCGCCCTGGTGCAGGGCCCGGTGGCCGGCCGAGGACAGCGCGTCGAACTCGTGGGCGTCGAGCAGGCCGCCGTGGACGTCGAGCCGGTAGCCGCCCGGCTCGGTGACGAGCACGCTCTTGGCGCCGTTCGGCAGGGACTCGGCCTCGGTGCCGCCGGCGAGGGCCGCACCGATGGCGTTGCGGATCTGCAGGATGTACGTCTGCAGGGTGGTCTGGACGCTGCGCGGAGGATGCTCGCCCCACACCTCCTCCACCAGCGAGGCCACCGAGACGACCTCGTCCGCCTGGAGGGCGAGCAGCGCGAAGACCTTGCGCGGTTTGACCGCCGTGAGGTGCACCGGCACCCCGGACAGGGTGGCCCGGAACGGGCCGAGCACGCTGATGTCCATGCGCGGTTCTCCTTCGGGTTACGTGGATCAGCCGGCCTGGTGCGGCGCCGCGCCGGGGCGCGCCGCGTCAGGTCCTGTCGCGGGGGCCCGCAGGGCCTCCCCCATCGCGCGGGGCACGTCGCGGCCCCGTACGAAGAAGTGCGTGCCGCGGACGGTCCGCAGCCGGAATCGGGTCGTGGTGCAGTCCTGCCAGGCGTGCACCTCGGGTGCGGAGACCAGCGGGTCGACCTCGCCCGCGAAGGCCTCGACGGGGCACGGCAGGGCGGTCACGGGCGTGGACCGCAGGTCCTGGGCGAGGAGCAGATCGGTGCGCAGGGTGGCGAGGGTGCCGGCGAGCCAGCCGATCCGGTTGCGCAGCGGTGCCGGGATGGACTCCTTGTCGCCCAGGGCGGTGATCAGCTCCTCGTCCGGGAGTTCCGGGCTCAGCAGGGTCTCCAGGATCGGGGCGGGGAGCTGCGGCGCCGAGCAGGCGCCGACGGCGAGCAGCTCGGGCGGGCGCCGCCCGGCGCGCACCCGGTGCTCGGCGAACCGGTAGGCGACCAGCGCCCCCAGGCTGTGCCCGTAGAAGGCGTGCGGCTCGTCGAGCAGCGGGCCCAGGTCGTCCTGGAGCTCCGCGACGAGCCGCGCGCCGTCGGTGATCCGTTCCTCGCGCCGCCGGGACTCCCGGCCGGGCAGCCGCACCGGCAGCACCGCCACGCCGGGGCCGACGCGCTTCTGCCAGCCGGCGAAGGACATGGCTCCCGCGCCGGCGTGAGGGAAGCAGAACAGCCGGACCCCGTCACTGGCGGGCCCCGGCCGGACCGCGAGATAGCGCTGCACCCGATCCCCCTTCGTCGCCGCACTCTTCGGCGCGTCCTCGCACCGCACCGCGCCTGCCGGATCCCGGCCGCACGCTCCCGCGCCGCACCTTTTCGGTCAGATGCGCGAGGAGAGGGTCACCGCAGCGCCTCGTTCATGGCTCAACTGGCGGTGGAGCCCGCCGGCGTGCCCTCAGGGACCCGGCCGCGCCAAGGAGGAGGGACGCCCTAGTCCGGAGGAGGGACGGTGTAGCCGAAGCCCGGGTCCTTCACCGCCGCGCTGACGGTGTACGCGTCCTCGACCTGCCAGTTGTGGAAGGTCCACTCCCGGCACGCACGGGGCGTCCCGTCGGGCAGCAGCATGCGGATCGGCCCGCCGGGCGGGCTGAACCCGAACTCGGTGAAGCGGAACCGCAGTCCCTGGCCGATGGCCTTGCTGTAGGCCTCCTTGAGCGTCCACAGCCGGACCAGGTCCCGGTTGCGCCGCCCCGGCGGCACCTCCTCCAGGCACTGGAGCTCGTACGGCGTGCAGGCCTTGTGCTCGGTGCCGAGCTCCAGCATCCGCCGGCCGGCCGGCTCGGTGTCCACGCCGATCCGGCCGACCCGGGTCAGTCCCACCACCAGGAGGCCCTCGGTGTGACTGAGCCCGATCTCCAGCTGGTCGATGCCCCGCAGGTACGGGCGGCCCCCGGGCTTGTACGCCAGTTCCAGCTCGCTCGGCGGGGCGCCGAGCACCGCGCCCGCCGCGTTCTTCAGCAGCAGCCGGGCGGCGACGAACCGGTCCCGGTTGCGCGAGGCGGGCATCCGCACCAGACGGGCGTGGTCGTCCGCGCCCAGGTCGGCGGCGAGCTCCGGTGCGCCCACGTCCGCCGGCGCCCAGTCGTCGACGGCCGCGTACACCACGCAACTGCCGTGCAGCGCCACGGACTTCCGCACCTCGTCCCACGAGCCCCCGCCTCCCGGGTGCCGTACCGGCTGCTCCATGTCGAACCTCCTCGGTCACGCCGTACGCACGGTCACGAGCGCCCCAGCGCCGTGGCGTACAGGTCGTAGCTGCGGGCGTCGTCGAAGCGGTGGAGCAGCTCGGCGAGCAGGTGGTCGGCGGGCTCCGCCGGCATCCGGACCGCCGAGCGGTCGAGCCGCGCGGCGACCCGGGTGAGCGCGGTCGCCGCCCAGTCCGGCCCGGCGAGGAAGCCGGCCGGCGGCCGGTGCCGCCACACGCCCAGACAGGCGGCGCCCGCGACGAGCAGCGCGTAGCGGTCGGCCAGCGCGCAGGCGCGGGGGCCGAGCCGCTCCGCGGCGGGCCGGGCGGCGAGTTCGGCGCAGCCCGCGCGCAGCACGCCGAGCTGCGTCACGAGGACCGCGGCGGCGTCGGCGAGCGGGCCTTCGGCGTGCCGCGCCGACTCCTCCAGGGAGCCCAGCAGCGAGTCCCGGTCGGCGGGCAGGTCGTTCCCCCACGGTTCGCACGGTGGCAGGGCGGCGTCGAACGGCCGGAAGAGCCGGGCGAGTCCGTCGTCGTCCGGGGCCGGAGCGGCCAGCGAGGGCAGCCGCAGCAGCTGGGCGACGAGCACGGCCCTGCTGGCCGAGGCGCCCGCGCTGCCGAGGCCCAGCATGGGCAGGTCGCGCGCGGTCTTCTGGAAGATGGCGTAACTGCCGCTCGTGGCATAGGCCTCGGAGCCGAGCACGATCGACAGGTCGTCCATCGTCTCGGTGAGGATCATCGGCAGCAGGTACTTGGCGACGGCGCCCAGCGTCCGGCTCTCCCGGGGCAGCACGTGGGCCGCCCGGGTGGCGACGAGCGAGAGGCAGTCGCACACCAGCAGGTCGGTGAAGGCGTTGACGAGCGCGGTGCGGGTGCGCGAGGAGTGCAGCGAGGACGGGCTGCGCTGCCGTCGCGAGCGGGCGAACGCCGTCGTGGTCCGCAGGGCGGTGTCGGCGCAGCCCAGGGCCATCGACAGGCCGGCGCTGCGGGTGAGCGGGAAGACGTGCTCGGCGAGCCGGGTCCCGTCGCCGGCCGCTCCGAGCAGCCGCCCGGTGACGGGCCGGCCGCCGCCGTCGCCGTCGCGGCCTCCGTCGAAGGCGAGCCCCTGGACGGCGCAGCCGCGCACGCCGACGGTCGGGCGGCGCGGCAGCAGCCGGATGCCGCCGCCGTCGGGATGGGCGGGTCCCGGCGCGAGGAGGGCGCTCGGTCCTTCGGGCGTGTCCGCGAAGAGGACCAGGGCCCCGGCGCGGGCCGCGTTGTTGAGGGCCTCCTTGCGGCCGCCGACGCGGTAGCCGGTGCCGGACGGCACGGCGGTGAGCCGGTTGTGCAGGAAGTCGTTGCGTTCCGGCGGCTCGGGATAGGCGCAGGCCATCCGGCCCTGGGCGAGGAGCAGTCCGGCGGCCTCCTGCCGCTGGCCGGGCGTGCCGGCCGCCCACACGACGACCGCGGCCAGGTACGAGGTGAGGCCGTAGCCCAGCCCGAGTGCCGCGTCGCGCCGGAACACCGCGCGCAGCACCCGGGCGAGGGCGTCGAGCCGGTCGAGCCTGCCGCCCAGCTCGACGGGCACGAACTCGGCGTTCAGGCCGAAGGCGTCAAGCAGCCGCTCGGCGGCCGGCAGCAGCCGCTGCCCTTCGTCGGCGGCCAGGAACTGCTGGGCGCCGAGCGGGTTGCCGGGGTCGTCCAGGTCACCGAAGTCGTGTTCGAGCCGGGCGATGCGTTCCTGGACGGCGACCTCCGAGGAGTCCACCGGGTCCACCACCGTCGTCATGCCATCCCTCCGTCCTGCTCTCGCCCACGGGCCGCCGCGGTGTGGGACCCGCCCGCCGTGCCGGTGGCGCCTGCTGTGCGCCGGTGCCGCCCGCCGTGGTGGTGCGGCCCGTCGTGCCGGTGCGGCCCGCCGTGCCGGTGCTGCCCGCCGGTCGGCGGGCGTCGCTCAATTCGCGCTCAAGGTCTTCCGGTCAGAATCGTTTCCGTCGTTGCCAGCCGG
Organism: Streptomyces roseicoloratus; assembly: GCF_004117935.1. Taxonomy (GTDB): domain Bacteria; phylum Actinomycetota; class Actinomycetes; order Streptomycetales; family Streptomycetaceae; genus Streptomyces; species Streptomyces roseicoloratus. The sequence continues at coordinate 15,026 of NZ_SDOY01000050.1, forward strand.
GTGCGGGCGACGGGTCCGTCGACCGCGGGTCCGTGTCCCTGCCCTGCAGGTACTGCTGCCACAGGGGGTTCTGGTCCACGGGCACCCACAGGGAGCCGTAGACCACCAGTGAGGTCCACACCGACCGCGCGAGCCGCCCGAGGAGCACTCGGGTGGCGACGGGGTCGCCGTTTCCGGTTGCGGGCATGCGTGCCGTCCCTTCTGAGATTCGGGAGGGCCACGATCGCCGCGACGGCTCGGTGGATCCTCGAGGAACCCTCGTGCGCGCGGATGCCCAGCGGTGCTCGAGCCGAACTCGAGCGCGGTGTGATCGGATGCCTCGACCGCAGGCACCACCGGGACGGGAAGGGGGGCCGGGCGGTGTACCCACGCGAGCGTGAGCCTGAACTGACCGTGATCGGGCGCTTCGCCACGACCGCGCCGCCCGGGGCGTTCGAGCCGGAACTCCTCGCCTACGCCCGCCGGCGGGCGTCCCGCAAGGGCCACGTCTCCCGGGTGACCGCCGCGCTGGCCGGCCGCCCCGGCCACTACGTCCACCTGGACCGCTGGACCGGCCTCGACCGGCTGCTGCGCGCCGCGCACGAGGCACCGGCCGTCCCGCCCGCGCCGGCGGAGACGGAACTCGCGGTCACCGTCGGCATGATGGCCCCGAACGGCACGCCCGCCGAGGCGGCCCGGCTGGTCCTGCTGCGCGCCGCCGTCGACCACGCCGCCGATCCCGAGCGCTTCGAGCTCGGCTTCGGCTCCCTGGTCGGCCTGTGCGTCGCCGAGAGCGCGTTCGGCGGCAGCCTGCTGCTGCGCTCGGCCACCGACCCGTACGCCTACACCGGCCTGCTGTGGTGGCACGATCCCACGGCCGACGACCGCGTCCGCACGAGCACGTCCTGGGACGCGGCGCGCGCCCGCCTGGCGGCCACCGCCCGTCTGACGGAGGACCTGGCCCGCCCGCTGCCCACGCGCTGACGGACGCCCTCCCTCCCTGCCGCGCCCCACCCCCTCCCGAGGGCTTCTCGAGCGTGCGCGCCAAGCATCGGAGCATGGACGAGACCGAGAAGACGCAGCCGGCGTTCGTCGTCGTGCGGGGGCGGCCGGACCCCGTCGAACTCGCCGCCGTGACGGCCGTACTGCTGGCCAGACTGCGTGCGGCGGCCGCCGCGGACGCGGCCGGGGACCCCGGGGAGACGGCGGCCGGAACGGCGCGGGCGCCGTGGGGAGCGGCGCGGCGGACGCGGCCGCGGGTCGGCTGGACGGCGGCCGACTGACCTGCCCGGCCCAGCCGCGGTCGAGTGCGCTTCTAGACGTCGTACCTACGGTCGAGTGGCGGGTGAAACGGGCGCCGACGTCGGGGGCGTCAGCGCCCGTACGACACGCAGGGGGCCGGAATGAGCGACTATCGCACGTTCACCGAACTGATGATCGACAGAGCCGGGCGGACACCCGAGCGCACCGCGCTGCTGATGCTGCCGGACAGCGACGAACGCGGTCGTCCCGCCACGGTCTCGTACGGCGCGCTCGACACCCAGGCCCGGCGGCTCGCCGGCCGGCTGATCGCCGACGGAGCCACCGGGCAACCGGTACTGCTGCTGCACGAGTCCAGGAGCCGGTTCGCGGTGTCGTTCCTGGCGTGCCTGTACGCCGGGGCGGTCGCCGTGCCGGTGCCGCCGCACGGCGGCCGGACGCACCACGAGGAGCGGGTGGCCGGGATCGTCCGGCAGACCTCTCCGCGGACCGTGCTCACCTGCGCGTCCCTCGCCCCGGACGTCTCCCGGCTGCTGGCCCGGCACGGGCACGGCTCGGTGCCCTGTCTCGCGGCCGACGCGGTCGCCGGGACGGGCACCGAGCGGCTGCCGGAGCCGGACCCGGACGCGGTGGCGTATCTGCAGTTCTCGTCCGGCTCCACCGGCAGCCCGAACGGCGTGGTGGTGACCCACCGCAACCTCCTGGCCAACCAGGAGGCGCTGGCCCGGCTGCTCGGCGCGGGTCCTGACGCCCGGATCGGCGGCTGGCTGCCGTTCCACCACGACATGGGCCTGGTCGGCCAGCTGCTGCATCCGCTGTGGCTGGGCGGGACCGCCGTCACGCTGTCGCCCGAGGCCTTCGTGCGGCGGCCCGCCCGCTGGCTGGAGGCGATCGGGAAGTACGGCATCGAGGCGAGCGGCGCCCCGGACTTCGCGTACGACCTGTGCACGCGGCGGGTCACGGACGAGGAACTGGCCGGGCTCGACCTGTCGGGCTGGCGGGTCGCGATCTCCGGCGGCGAGCCGGTGTGCGCCAGGACCCGGCGGGCGTTCACCGAGCGCTTCGCGGCCGCGGGGCTGCGCCCGGAGGCGATGCACGCGGCGTACGGCCTGGCCGAGGCGACGCTGCTGGTCTCCGGCGGCCCGTCGGCGGACGGCGAACGGACGGTCGACGCCGAGGCCCTGGAGCAGGGCCGGGTGCGCGAGGCCCGGCCCGGGCGGCCGGCGCACACCCTGGTGTCGTGCGGCGGCGTGGACACGGCGGCCGGACCGGTGCTGATCGTGGACCCGGAGAGCCGGAGCGTGCTGCCGGACGGGCAGGTCGGCGAGATCTGGGTCGGCGGACCGGGCGTCGCCTCGGCGTACTGGCGGGACCGTTCGGCGAGCGCGGAGCGCTTCGGCGCGGTGACGGCGGACGGGACGGGCGGGATGCTGCGCACCGGCGACCTCGGCACGGTGGCGGACGGGCGGCTCTACGTCACGGGCCGGCTGAAGGACGTGATCATGGTCGCGGGCCGCAACCTCTACCCGCAGGACGTGGAGCGCACCGTGCAGCGGGTCAGCTCGCTGTTCGGCACCGGCTCCGCGTTCTCCGTTCCCGGCGAGCGCGAACGCGTCGTCGTGGTGCAGGAGTTGCGTACCGGGCGGCAGTACTCGCTCGACCTGGAGGAGCTGGTGTCGGACGTACGGCGCTGCCTCAGCGAGGAGTTCGAGGTGGCCGTCGCGGGCGTGCTGCTGGTGCGCCCGGGCACGGTCCGCCGCACCAGCAGCGGAAAGGTCGAACGGGTCGCGATGCGCCGCCTGTTCCTGAACGGCGGTCTGCGGCCCCTGCACCAGTACCTGGCCGACGACCTGGTGGGAGCGGCCGGCCCGGGCCGGCCGTAGGCCGGGCGACGGCCCGGAACGACGGGCACGGACAACGGTGGGGCGGCGGGCCCGCGCCGCGAGCGGCGGGCGCACCTGGCCGGCGGACGGCCGTCGGCGGGAAGGACCAGGGAGCAGGGGGAAGACATGAGCGGAAAGGCACCGGGCGAGCCCGGCGAGCGGGAGTTCGCCGCCTGGCTCACCGAGCGGATCGGGCGCTACGCGGGACGGGAGGTCGGCGACGACGAGGACCTGTCCGGCTGGGGACTCGACTCGGTCGCCCTGCTCAGCCTGTGCGGGGAGATCGAGGAGCAGTTCGGGCCGCTGTTCGACCCGGCGGACGTCTGGACCCACCCGACGGTCCGCGATCTCGCGCACTACCTGGCGATGCGGCACGGCATGCGCCGCAACTCGGGGCGGGTGCGGGCGGCGTTCGTGTTCACCGGGCAGGGCGCCCAGCATCCCCGGATGACCGCCGGGCTGCACCGGGAGCTCACCGCCTACCGGCGGCACCTCGCGCGGGCGGACGAGGCCGTCGCCCCGTATGTGGGGCGATCGGTGGCGGGGCTGATCTTCGACGGGGACGACCGGGTGCACCAGACGGCGCTGACCCAGCCGGCGCTGTTCGCCGTCGGCTACGCGCTGGCGATGACGCTGGTGGAGGAGGAGGGCGTGCGCCCGGTGGCCGTGCTCGGCCACGGCATCGGCGAACTCGCCGCGGCCGTGGTGGCGGGCGCGCTGTCGCTGGACGACGCGGCCCGGCTGGTGTGCTGTCGTGGCGCCTTCATGCAGTACCTGCCGTCCGGCGGCGGCATGATGGCGACCTGCGCGAGCCCGTACGAGGCCGCCGACGCGGCGGCGGGGGAGCCGCAGGTGACGATCGGCGCGTTCAACGCGGCGCGGGCCACGGTTCTTTCGGGCCCGGTCGAGGACCTGGAACGGGTCCGGGAGCGGCTGGCCGCGGTCGGCATCGCGAGCACCTTCCTCCAGGTGCGGCACGCCTTCCAGTCGCCGCTGATGCAGCCGATGACGTCCCGCTTCGAGGCGGCGGCCCGGCATGTCACGGCCGGACGGCCGGAACTTCCCTACTACTCCACGGTGTACGGCCGGGAGTACGACGAGCCGCTGTCGACGGCGTACTGGACGGCCCAGATCACCACACCCGTGCGCTTCGCCGACGCCGCCCGCCGGATGCTGGCGCAGCAGGGCCCCAGCCATGTGGTGGAGATCGGCCCCCGCGCGGTCCTCACCCCGTTCCTCCGCCGCATCGCCGGCGCCCGGGGCCCCGTCTGCCTGCCGGCCTGCCGCGGCCCGGAGAGCGACGCGGTCCACCTGGCCGGCGTCCTGTCGAAACTCGACGCGGGCCCGCTGTCGGAACACTGACGCCGGCCGGTCGGCCGGACGGGAGACCGGGCGGGAGACCGGGCGGGAGACCGGGCGGGAGCCGGTCGGCATCGGGCGGAAGACCGGCGGAACCGGTACGGAGGCCGACGGAACCGGTACGGAGGCCGGTGGAACCGGTACGGGAGACCGGGGAGACCGGGTCGGCGGGAGCCGGTACGGGAGACCCGGGGGGCGGGCCCGTCGGCGCGCTCACGAACCCTACGGGATCCAGCCGGCCTCCTCCGCGATGCGGATGGCGTCGATGCGGTTACGCGCGTTGAGCTTGTCGACGATGGCGGTGAGGTAGTTGCGTACGGTGCCCTGGGTCAGGAAGAGGTGGTCGGCGATCTCGCCGGCGTCGGCGCCTCGGGCCGCGAGGCGCAGCACCTGGGTCTCGCGCGGGGAGAGCGGGTTGTCGGGCGCTTCCCAGGCGCTGAGGGCGAGTTCGGGGTCGATGACCCGCTGACCGGAGGCCACCGAGCGCACCGCCTGGGCGAGCCGGGTCGGCGGGGAGTCCTTCAGCAGGAAGCCGGACACCCGGGCGGCCATGGCCCGGCGCAGCGTCCCGGGTCTGCCGAGGCTGGTGAGGATGAGGGTGCGGCAGTCCGGCACCCGGTCGTGCAGCTCGGCCGCCGCGGTGAGTCCGTCGACACCGGGCAGGTCGATGTCGATGACGGCGACGTCCGGACGGGACTCCAGGGCGGACGGCACGATGAGGTCCCCGCGGGGGACCGACGCGACGACCTGGAGGTCCGGCTCCAGCTCCAGCAGCGCGACCAGCGCGCCGCGGACCATGTGCACGTCCTCGGCGAGCAGGATCTTGATCAGCAGCATGTGCTCCCCCGATGTGTCCTGTGTGCGCTCAGACGGCTTGTCTGCCCGCGTCCCCGCGTCTGACGAGCAGCGGTTCGGCGTCGTCGCCCTTGGGCGGCCTGAGCGGGGCCGTCGCCGTCAGCCGGAACCGGTTCCCGGCGAGGGCCCCGGCCCGCATCTCGCCGCCGATCGCGGCGAGCCGGCTGCGCAGGTTGCCCAGACCGCTGCCGCGGTCCGGGGAGTCGGGCCGGTCCTGCGCGACCACACCGTCGTTGACCAGGTCCAGCCGCACTGCCTCTCCTTCGGTTCGCACCGTGATGGCGCACGACTGCACCTTGCTGTGCCTGAGCATATTGGTCACGCCTTCGCGCAGGGCCGTGGCGAGGACGGTGTCCACCAACGGGTGGAGCCGGCCGCAGTCGATGTCCACCTTCGCCTCCACGTCGGCCGCCGCCATCACCTCCGCCACGGACTCGGCCTCCGCGGCCAGGGACATGTCCCGGTAGCCGCTGGCGACGAGCCGTACGTCGGCGAGCGCCTGCCGTGCGACGCCGAGCACCGATTCGACCTCCTCGCGGGCCCGCTCGGGGTTGACCGGGGTGAGCCGGTGGATCAGTTCGCACTTGAGGGTGATCGCGGAGAGGCTGTAGCCGAGCAGGTCGTGCAGGTCCCGCGCGAACCGCAGCCGCTCCTGGGTCACCGCCATCCTGGCCATCTCGGCCCGGGTCTCGTGGACCTCGCGGACGAGGTCGGTGAGCCGGGTGAGACCGTAGATGACCAGGCCGGTCAGTGCCGTGGAGACGGCGTAGTAGCCCGTCTCCAGCGGGGAGATCCCGCCGCTGGCCGACCAGCCGAGGATGGCCAGCGGGACCGCGCCGTAGCAGGGCCAGGCGATCCGTCCGGGGAGCATCAGGAGAATCGATCCGGCGAGCGGTCCCGCCATGCTTCCCCAGGCGATGCCCAGCCACACCATGGGCCCGAAGGTGAGGGCCACCTGGGTGACGAGGATGGCCGCCCTGCGCCGGCCCGACCAGCGGCGGGCGCGGGGCGAGGTGAGCAGGATCTGCAGGGTGTAGAGCGCCGCCACGACGACGGTGCACAGGACGACCCCGAGCGTGCTCGACACCGCGTTCTGCACGTTGAGCAGGGTGACGACACCGTATCCCGCGAAGACCACCGTGCTGATCCCCTGCGCGAACCGCGGTGCCAGCAGATCCCTGATGAGGTCGTTGTCCGCAGCCCGGAAACGGCCTGTCATGGAGGACTCCTCGCGTGGATGTCGGGAGCGTGCGAGTCCGAACTATAATCCGACACCCACCGGATCCGGGACCAGTCCGACGCTTCCGCGAACTACAAGGCCAGCGGTACCGAGTTGAGCTCCTCGTAGGCTGTCGGACCGTTCAGTAGTCCGAGCCGCACGGGCACGTCGTAGAGCCTTCCCGGTGCGAACCGGGCGTAGAAGTGACGGAGTCCGGGCACGATCACCTTCACCACCGGGATGCCGACGTCCGGACGCGTCTGGTCGAGCACGAGCAGCTCCATGCCGTGCGCCGCGACGAGGCCGCGGACCGCGTCGACGTCGGCGAGCAGGTCGTCGTTGCGGACGTACGGCGGCCAGGAGGCGGGCGTGCGCGCCGACTGCCCGGGGTCGGGCAGGAGCTGGGGCTGTTCCGGGGCGGGCGGCGCGGCTCCGGCGGCCGCGGGCGGCAGCATCTGGACCATCTCGGTGAGCGCCCGGCGCAGCGCGAGCCGCGGGTCGAAGTGGGCCCCGAACCCGTAGACGGTGTCGGGGACTTCGGCGTCCGCACTGCGGGAGACCGCGGCGACGACGGGGATCCCGAGGTCGGAGGTCAGGTCGAGGGCCCAGACGCGGCGGCCCGACCGGCCCAGCGCCTCGCGCAGCCCGGTGAGCCACGGCGCGTCGAAGGCGTCGAGGTCGACGCCCGGCCGGCGGAGCCGGTTGTACCACCACAGCGCCACCGCGTCCCGCTCGACGAGTTCGAGGAAGCCCTGCACGACGGCGTCCTCGGTGCTGCTGCCCGCCGCGTTGCCGTTGGAGTCCGCCCACAGCCCGTCCGGCGAGCCGCCGGGCGCGCAGTCGAAGTACAGCGTGGAGGTGGGCAGCAGCCGGTGGACGCCCGCGGTGAGCGACCACACCGGGGTCCACTCGGTGGGCCGCCGCGGGTCGAAGGGCGCGCACACGTGGTGGAACGGGGTGTGCGAGGCGTTCCAGCGGGCCCGGTCGGCGTACTGGCGTTCGTGGAACAATTGGTACGCGTTGGGGTGGACGGCGCCGGCGCCGAGCCCGGCCATGGTGTCGGTGACGGTCGCCTCGTCGCCCTGCCGGGTTCCGCAGTAGCGTTCCACCGCCTCGCAGAGCGCACTGGCCCGGGCCTCCGCCGCCGTCGCGCCCTTGCCCGAGCTGCGCGCCCGCAGCACCCGCCGCACGGTCTCCGGTGAATGCCCCCGCAGGGCCAGGTTGTGCCCGGAGTCATAGGCGTGCAGGCCCTCGGGCAGACCGGCCATCGGACGGACCTCGGTGACGATGCCCGTGACCGGGCCGATCAGATGGCCGTGACGTTCCAGCATCTGCTCGGCGGACAGCGCCCGGTCGTTGCTGCCCGAGCCCTCGGCCTTGGGCCGCGACACCGGCACCACCGGCCGCCGGGTCCGCTCGGCCACCAGCGTCGGGTCCCCGCAGGAAGGACACTGCGGACGCCGCGACACCGGGTGCTGGGCGATGCGCAGGGTGAGCCCGTCCAGGACGCACACCGCCCGCTGCTCCGGCGTACGCAGCCCCGCCAACCACTTCGACGCCTCCAGGACGGCGCTGTGCAGGCCCACGGCCCGTACGGCGGGCAGCGAGGAGGCGGGGCGCGCACCGGGCCGGTCGAGGCCCAGGGCCCGGCGCACCGACAGCTCGCCCCGGCGGTGCTCGCGCAGCCGGTGGGCCAGACAGGTCCAGCACGCGCCGTCGCCGTCCGGGTCGAACACCGGCCCGGTCCACGGCTCGGCCGCGAACGGACTGGCCGGCAGCCACGGCCGTCCCGCCGCCCGTAACCGCTCGGCCACCTCCCGCACCCCCGGCATCAGATAGTCCTCGCAGAGGACGAGCGCGAAGTCGGCACCGTCGTCCTCGCCGACCGGGCGGACGCCCGAGGCCCGGCACGCCGCCCGGGCCGCCTCGCGGTCCACCGCGCCCACACCGATCACCGCCACCGCCCGGCCGCGCACCGCGCCGTCGGCGACCGCGCCGTCGAGTCCGGCCCGGTCCCAGTAGGCCTCCGCCGCCGAACGCTCGGCCGAGCACCCGGCCGGATCGGCCGGGCAGGGGCCGTCGTGGCGGTAGCCCACGAGGTTGGCCTCGGCCAGCCGCCGCACCACCCGGCACGCCACCTCGGCCGGCATGGCCTCCGCCGCGTCATGGAGCAGTTCGGGCAGGGTACGGCTGCCGTCGAGCAGACCGAGGAGGGTTTCCGCGCCGGCACCGCGCACGGCGGTCAGGTCCTGGTCGGACCACACGAACACCGCCTCCCCCGGGACCGACACGGCCCGCACGTGGCGCTTGAGCGCCACGAACGGGCCGCGGGCCGGGCTCTGCGCCTCGGTCACGCACCCACCCGGGCGTCCAGCGCCGCCGAGATACACATGCACCAGTTCGCGCGCCCGCCCTCGGTGCGGCTGAGGCTCTCGACCAGGATCTCCTCGAGCGGCCCGCCGGCCGGCCCCGACTCCGCGGCCCGGCTCTCCGACGGAAGAAGACGAAGGATGTCTTCGGTGATGTTCATGTGTGCCCCCAGTGATGAACGAAGTGGGCGGGCGGACGCGGCAGCGCGAAGACGAGACACGTCACCCGCTCGGAACCGTCCGCGCCGAGGGACCGGATCCGGCCTCGGCGTGTGGCCAGAGTGTGCTGTCGGAACTGGAACCTCCGGCAGTGCAGCGCTCATCGGCGAGGCATGACATTTTCATGATTGGGGACGTGCTCCGCTCACTGGGCCGCGATCCGCCCCCGTGCGAATCTCAAGTGCCGGACTCCGAAAGGGCCGTCACGGGGACGCCGACGGCCGTGGCCCAAGGGGGAGAAAGCCGAATGGACATCCAGATCCTGGGGTCGCTCGCCGCGCAGGAACGCGGCGTGTCCGTGGTGCCGAGCGCCGCCAAGCCCCGCCAGCTGCTGTCCCTGCTCGCCCTGCACGCCGACCGCGTGGTGTCGGTGCCGACGCTGATGGAGGAGATCTGGGGCGAGTGCATTCCCCGCAGCGCCTCCACGACGCTGCAGACGTACATCCTCCAGCTGCGCCGCCGCCTCACCGCCGCGCTCGACGGCGACCCGCGGCGCGACGCGAAGGACATCCTCGTCACCCGGTTCGGCGGCTATCTGCTCCAGGTGGAGCCCGGCCGGGTCGACGCCCACGAGTTCGACCGGCTCGCCGCGGCCGGCGCCACCGCCTTCGAGGTCGGCGACTACCGTGCCGCGTCCGAGCTGCTGCGCCGCGCCCTCGCGCTGTGGCAGGGCCCGGCCCTGGTCGACGTGCCGGCCGGGTCGGTGCTCGAACTGGAGGTGCTGCGGCTCAACGAACAGCGCACCACCGCTCTCGAACGCCGGATCGAGGCGGACCTGCGGCTCGGCCGTCACGCCGAGGTGGTGCCCGAGCTCCGGGTCCTCTCCGCCCGTCACCCGCTCCACGAGGGCTTCTGCGCCCAGCTCATGCGCGCCCTGCACCGCACGGGCGGCAGCTGGCGGGCCCTGGAGGCCTACCAGCGGCTGCGCGGCTCGCTCGTGAGCGAACTCGGCCTCGAGCCCTCGGCCGCCCTCCAGGAACTCCACCGCGCGGTCCTGTCGGGAGACCCGGACCACGCACTGCGGGCGGCGAACTGAGACGGGGCGAGTGACGGGCCGCGTCGCGGGCGGTGGGGCGGGACAGGGCTTCCGGGGCCCACCGGGCGGCCGGTGCGGCAGGACGCGGCTCCCGGGCCCACCGGGCGGCCGGCGGAGCGAGACGGGCCGCGCCGCGGCCGGTGCGGCGGCCCGGGTCGAGCCGTTCTCCAGGGGAGGTACCGGGGGCTTCGAGTACGGGTCCCTACGGTGCCGCAATGACGACCTTCGACGAACTCCTCGCCGACAGTCCCGCATCGCTCTCCCCTCCCGTCACGCCCCCGGCCGCCGCTCCGGCCGTTCCTCCGGCCGCGGCCCCGGCCGCCCCTCCCGAGCCCGATCTGCGCCGGGCCACCGACGAGTTGCAACGCCTGAAGGAGGAACTGAGCCGGGGCCCCGACCCCGAGGCCACCCGGCGCCAGCACGCCAAGGGCAAGCTCACCGCGCCCGAGCGGCTGGAACTCCTCTTCGACGAGGGCACGTTCACCGAGATCGAGCCGCTGCGCCGGCACCGCGCCTCGGGCTTCGGCCTGGAGGCGCGCAAACCGCACGGCGACGGCGTCGTGATCGGCTGGGGACTGGTGCACGGCCGCACGGTCTTCGCGTACGCCCATGACTTCCGCGTCTTCGGCGGCGCCCTGGGCGAGGCCCACGCGGAGAAGATCCACAAGGTGCTGGACCTGGCGGAGGCGGCGGGCGCGCCCGTCGTGGGCCTGAGCGACGGCGCGGGCGCCCGCATCCAGGAAGGCGTCACGGCCCTCGCCGGCTACGGCGGCATCTTCCGCCGCAACACCCGCGCCTCGGGGGTGATCCCGCAGATCAGCGTGATCCTGGGGCCCTGCGCGGGCGGGGCGGCCTACTCTCCGGCCCTCACGGACTTCGTGTTCATGGTGCGGGGCACCTCGCAGATGTTCATCACGGGCCCCGACGTGGTGCAGGCGGTCACGGGCGAGCAGATCACCCACGACGGCCTCGGCGGTGCCGACGTGCACGCCGGGGTCTCGGGCGTGTCCGGGTTCGTCTACGACGACGAGGCCGAGTGCCTCGCCGACGTCCGCCACCTGTTGTCGCTCCTTCCCCAGAACAACCGCGAACTGCCCCCGGCCGTCCGCGCCGACGACCCGGCGGACCGCCGCACCGAGGCCCTGACCTCTCTGGTCCCGGCCGGGTCCCAACAGGCGTACGACATGCGTGCCGTGATCGAGGAGATCGTCGACGACGGCGACTACTTCGAGGTCCACGAGGCCTGGGCGCGGAACGTGGTGTGCGCACTGGCCCGCCTCGACGGCCACGTGGTGGGCATCGTCGCGAACCAGCCCACCGCGCTGGCCGGCGTCCTCGACATCCACGGCTCGGAGAAGGCGGCCCGCTTCGTGCAGTTCTGCGACGCCTTCAACATCCCGCTGGTCACGCTGGTCGACGTACCGGGCTTCCTGCCGGGCGTCGACCAGGAGCACAACGGCATCATCCGGCACGGGGCGAAACTCCTGTACGCCTACTGCAACGCGACCGTGCCCCGCATCTCCCTGGTCCTCCGCAAGGCCTACGGCGGCGCCTACATCGTCATGGACTCGCGCTCGATCGGCGCCGACCTCTCCTTCGCGTGGCCGACGAACGAGATCGCGGTGATGGGCGCGGAGGGCGCGGCGAACGTGGTCTTCCGCCGCGAGATCGCCGCCTCGGACGACCCCGAGGCGACCCGGAGCCGCCTCATCAAGGAGTACAAGTCCGAGCTGATGCACCCGTACTACGCCGCGGAGCGCGGCCTGGTCGACGACGTCATCGACCCCGCCGACACCCGCGGCACCCTGATCCGCGCGCTCGCCATGCTCCGCCGCAAGCATGCCGCCCTCCCGGAGCGCAAGCACGGCAACCCGCCGATGTGACGCGCGATCGCCGCCCACCGGGGCCGCCGCCCGAAGGGGCGACGGCCCCGCCGTCTTTTCCCACCGACCCCGGATGACGGACCGCCTCCACACGCGCACCCCGGCCCCCGCACGGACACGGGCACACGCCCACGGACCATTGCCTTCACCTCACCCTCATTGCAACAGTTCGTTGCCTTCACCTTCACCGCCATTGCATCAGTTTCCTCCAACTGACCTGCGAAGAAGCCCATCTGTTCATTGACGATTTCCTCAACGCAACGTAGCTTTCAGAATCCGGCAACAAAAATCGCCCGACCTGAGGAACCGTCATGAGCCCCTCCCCGCACACCGTCGGCACGCTTCCGGCGCACCGTCCGGCCGCTTGCCCCTTCGACCCGCCGGCCGAGCTGCGCGAGGCCCGCCGGCACGGCCCGATCAGCCGCTACACCCATCCCGGCGGCAAACCCGGCTGGATGATCACGGGATACGACCTGGCCAGGTCGGTACTGGCGGACCCTCGGTTCAGCTCCCGCAAGGACCTGCTGAACGTGGTCGACTTCTCGCTGCCTCCGGCACCTCCCGGCGAGTTCCTCCTCATGGACGAGCCGCAGCACAGCCGCTACCGGAAGCCGCTGGTGGGCAGGTTCACCGTCCGCCGCATGAGGATGCTGACCGAGCGCGTCGAACAGGTCACCGCCGAGCACCTGGACGCGATGGCGGAGACCGGCGGTCCCGTGGACCTGGTGACGGCGTTCGCCAAGCCCATCCCGACCATCGTGATCTGCGAGATCCTGGGCGTGCCGTACGAGGACCGGCCCTCCTTCCAGGAGCAGATCGACGCGTTCATGGGTGGCGAGGTGAGCGACGAGGAGCTGATCGCCGCCTACACCGCGACTCAGGAGTACCTGGCGCGACTGGTGGCCGCCAAGCGCGCGAACCCCACCGACGACGTGCTCAGCGAGCTCACCGCCGGCGACCTGACCGACGAGGAGCTGAAGGGCATCAGCCTGATCCTGCTGGCGGCCGGCTTCGACACCACCGCGAACATGCTGTCCCTCGGCACCTACGCGCTGCTCCGCCATCCGGAGCAACTGGCCGCGCTGCGCGAGGATCCCACGCTCACGGACGGGGCCGTGGAGGAGCTGCTGCGCTATCTGAGCGTCGCCAAGACCTTCCACCGCACGGCGCTCGAGGACGTCGAGCTGGCCGGCCGGACCATCGAGGCCGGCACGACCGTGGTCCTGTCGTTCCACACCGCCAACCGCGACCCCGAGCGCTTCGCCGATCCCGACGCGCTCGACATCCGGCGGACGTACGACGGTCACCTGGCCTTCAGCCACGGCATCCATCAGTGCCTGGGCCAGCAGCTCGCCCGCCTGGAGATGCGCGTCGCCCTCCGGGCGCTGATCGACCGCTTCCCCACCCTCCGCCTGGCCGTGCCGGCCGAGGAGGTCGCCCTGCGCCCCGAGACGGCGGACATCTTCGGAGTGAAGAGCCTCCCGGTCACCTGGGACGAGGACCAGGCGGTGCCGGCATGACCCCGTCCCGCGTGAGCGTCGACCGTGAGCGCTGCATCGGCGCCGGGATGTGCGCCGTGACCGCGCCCGAGGTCTTCGACCAGGACCCCGGCGACGGCCTCGTCATCCTGCTGGACACCGACCCGACCGCCTCCCGGGAGAGGGCCGCCAGGACGGCCGCGGGCGTCTGCCCGTCCGGCGCGATCACCTTCCGGGAGCCGGGGACCGCCGGCTCCTAGCCGCGAACTCCCCGCAGGCCGCCCGGCCCCGCCCTGAACCGCCCCCCTCGTTCCCGGCACCGCCTTGAACCGCCCCCCCCCCTCGTTCCCGGCACCGCCCTGGACCGCCCCCCTCGTTCCCGGCCGCGCCCCCAACCGCCCCGGAACCGCCTCCCCCTCGTATTCCGTGCGCGAACGGGAGTCAGGCGGGCTGGTCCTTGTCGGACGGGAGCCAGACCGTCATGGTGGCCGGGTCGACGGGGATCGAGACGTGCTCGTGCGTGATCGACCACGCTCCGTCCGTCCGCCGGAGGCAGACGCTCTCCCGTACCCATATCGAGGCCTGCAGACCGCCCTTCCGCTCCCCCGAGTCGCGGTGGAGCATGTGCGCGAAGGCGGTGTCCCCGCTGGTCACGAGGGTGAGGTCGTGCGTCTCCAGGCTGATGGGGCCGACGTATCCGTCGAACCACCGCAGGAAGTTGCGGCGGATCTCGTCGGTGCCGGTGAACCTCAGCGGGGGAACGACGTCGTAGTAGACGGCGTCGGCTGCGTAGAAGGACATGAGCCGGTCGATGTCCTTGGCCTGCTGGGCGTCGGCGCGGATCGCCAGGAGTTCCCGGAGCTCGGACTCGTGGGTGGTGGTCATGGCGTACTCCTTCGGTGGTGGTGTGCCGGGGGTGAGGAGGGAGGGCCGGCTTCACGCGGCGCGTCCGGCCTTGGGCGCGGCGCGCCCTCGACGCCGGGTCGCGTTCCTTTGCCGGGTACGACGAGACGGCCTCGCGGAATGTGAGGTGGGGAGTACCGGGCGGGGCGGCGACGTCACGTTTCGGGGCGCTGCCGCGTCATGACGGTGAAGGAAGACCCGACCGAGGAGCCTCAGGACCATGACGCACCGTTCGCCCGCGCCGCAGGACGGCCGACCGGACTCGACGGCGAGCACGCTCGCGGCCGAGCGCCGCCGGCTGATCAACCTCGCGTACCGCATGCTGGGCTCACTGGCCGAGGCCGAGGACATCGTGCAGGAGACGTACGCCCGCTGGTACGCGATGTCGCCGCGGCAGCGCGAGGCGGTGGCGTCCCCCGGCGGCTGGCTTACCAAGGTCGCCGGCCGCATCTGCCTCGACGTGCTGCGCTCGGCGCGGGCCAGGCGGGAGCGCTACGTGGGGGAATGGGTGCCCGAGCCGCTGCCCGCGCGCACCGAGTGGCCCACCGGCGCGAAGGACGACAGCACGGCCGACCCGGCCGATCGGGTCACGCTCGACGAGTCGGTCGGCATGGCCTTCCTCGTCGTCCTGGAAGCGATGACCCCGGCGGAGCGCGTGGCGTTCGTGCTCCACGACGTCTTCCGCTACCCGTTCTCGGAGGTGGCGGACATCGTCGGCCGTACCCCGGCGGCTTGCCGCCAACTGGCGGCCTCGGCCCGCCGCCGCGTCGACGCCTCGCGGGCGCCCCTGTCACCCGCGACCCAACGGGCCGGTGTCGTCAGGGCGTTCAAGCAGGCGTGGGAGGCGAAGGACATCCCCGCCCTCATCCGCCTGCTCGACCCCGGTGCCGTCGCCGTCGGCGACGGCGGCGGACTCGTCACGGCCACGCTCCACCCCATCGAGGGCGCCGAGCCCATCGCCCGCTTCTTCGCCGACCGGACCCTCCCGGGCCGGCTCACGGTCCGGGAGTGCACGGTCAACGGCCAGCCCGGCCTGGCCGCCCACGTGGACGGCGTCGTCGTCTCGGTGTACGCCTTCGACATCGCGGACGACCGGATCCGGCGGATCTGGGCCGTGCTCAACCCCGAGAAGCTCAGGCCGTGGAAGTCGGACTGACCAGGCAACACGGAGAGGGCTGTCCGGGCGGACTCTCCGCGGTGCGGTCGACGGGCCGGACACCTCGATCCGGAAGGCCGAGCAGGGCCCCGCGCCCGGACCGCGGCGCTGCCGGTCCCCGCCGCCGGCGTGCGACGAGTCCCGCGTGATGCATCCGTTCGAACGGATCGCCTCCGATGTACGCTCCGGCGGTGAACGGAGTCGAGCTCTCACTCCTGGGTCGCACGCTCGTGAGGATCGGCGAGGCCACCCTGCCCGAACCGCCCGGCGGCGCCGACCGCTACGCCGCGAGCGCCCGACTCGCCGAGGTCAAGGCCGCGCTCGACGTCCTCGCCCGCCACCTCGCCGGCTGAAACCCTCCTCCCCGGCAAACCGACGACGAGCACCACGGAGCACCACGTGCGGCAACGAAAGTCCAGGCAGCGGCAGACGTCCGGACGTCGGCAGACGTCAGGAGGTCTGCCGAACTCAGGAGGTCTGCCGAACTCCGCGAGCCCCCACGAGTCCGAGGCGCCACGTCAGCCCGAGACGTCTCGCAGGCCCGAGGCGCCGCGGGAATCCGACGCTCCGCGCGAGCCCCAGGGGGCCGTCCCGTGGATGGAGGACCACCAGGTCGCGGTCTATCTCGCCGCGATGGCCGTCGGCGGTCTGCTCGGGTGGCTCGCCCCGGCCGCCGGCCCCGGACTCGAGCACGCCGTCAATCCCGTCCTGGGTGCCCTCCTCTTCGTCACCTTCCTCCAGGTGCCCGCCGCCGAGCTGCTCCGTTCCCTCCGCGACACCCGCTTCCTCGCGGCCGCGCTGGTGGTGAACTTCGTCGTCGTACCGCTCGTGGTCGCCGCCCTGTTCCCGTTCCTGCCCGCCGACCAGGCCGTCCGCCTGGGCGTCCTGCTCGTCCTGCTCTGCCCCTGCGTCGACTACGTGATCGTCTTCTGCGGCCTGGCCGGCGGCTCCGCCCGCCGCCTCCTCGCCGCGACCCCGCTGCTCCTGGTCGTGCAGATGCTGCTGCTCCCCGGGTTCCTGTACGTGTCCCTCGGCTCCGGCCTCGCGGACGTCGTGCAGCCCGGCCCCTTCCTCCGGGCCTTCCTGTTCCTGATCGTCGTCCCGCTGGCCCTGGCGTGGACCCTGCAGGCGTGGGCGGCCCACCGCCCGGCGGGCCGGAAGACCGCGGAGGCGGCGGCCACGACGATGGTGCCGCTGATGGCGGCCACGCTCCTCACCGTCGTGGCCTCGCAGGTACCCAAGCTCGGCGACCGCCTCGGTGACGTCGCCGCCGTGATCCCCTTCTACGTCGCGTTCCTCGTGGTCATGCCCTTCGCGGGCAAGGCCGTCGCCCGCCTGTTCCGCCTCGGCGCCGACACCAGCACCGGCCTTGGCTCCGGCACCAGCCCCGGCACCAGCTCCGGCTCCGGCACCGGCCCCAAGGCCCGCGCAGGCTTCGGCGCGGGCGCCGCGCGGGCGATCGTCTTCACCGGCGCCACCCGCAACTCCCTCGTCGTGCTCCCTCTGGCCCTCGCCCTGCCCGACAGCCTCGCCGTCGCCGCCGTGGTGGTGGTCACCCAGACCCTGGTCGAGGTCGTCGGCATGGTCGCGTACGTACGCCTGGTCCCCCGCCTCCTCCCTGGCGACTGACGGAACGGTCACCGACGGCCCGGTGACCGGGCTCGCGTGATACTCGGCGACGCGGGGCGAGGCGGGCCCGGCGGACCCGCCACGACCTGCGGCGCGGCCTGCGGGATAATGCCCACATGCGGATCTCAGCCAGGGCGGACTACGCGGTACGCGCCGCCCTTCTCCTCGCCGGCGCCCCCGACGGCGGCCCCCTGAAGGCGGAATCCATCGCCGAGGCGCAGGAGATCCCGCACAAGTTCCTGGAGGGCATCCTCAACGACATGCGCCGCGGCGGACTGGTGCTCAGCCAGCGCGGCGCCAGCGGCGGCTACCGGCTGGCCAGGCCCGCCGGGGACATCTCCGTCGCCGACGTGGTGCGGGCCGTGGACGGTCCGCTGGTCTCCGTACGCGGCGTGCGCCCGCCGGAGCTCTCCTACAACGGTCCCGCACAGGCGCTGCTGCCGCTGTGGGTCGCCCTGCGCGCGAACGTCCGCCAGATCCTGGAAGGCGTCTCGCTGGCCGACATCGCCTCGGGCGAGCTCCCCGGCTTCGTGCACTCCCTGGCACAGGACCCGACGTCCTGGACCAATCCCTGACCGTCGCGGCCTTCCCGTAACGGCCTTCTCGTCGGTTCCCGCCCGGCCCGTCGGTCGACTTTTCGCCCCGCCCCGCCCCACCCCGCCCCTCGGCGTCCCGCCGCGTCCGTCCCCGCCTCTCCCCGACCCGTACCGTCGGCCGCGTCACCCCTTCTCGACGCCACCCCTCGTGAACTGCGACGTCTCGGAATGCGAGACGGGATCGTCCGCCGTATGAAATCCCTCTTGGGGCCGAAACCCGCCTCTGCCACTATGCCTATCACTCAGGTGGGAAAACTAGGGATTCCGGAGGTGGCAGCTGTGCGCACGCCGAAGCAGGCAGGCGAGTCGCGCCCGCTCCCCTCCCTCCTCACCTCCCGTCGGCACATCGACCTCGGCCGCACGTCCAGCGCCATCTGTCGTCCCGCGCACGGCCGTTCAGCGGATGCGTGTCTCGTCCCGCGGAACGGCGGCACCGCCGACCGCGTCGCCATCGAGTGCGTCGCCGTCGCCCGCGCCATCGCCGCACCTCCCTGATTCCCTTCTCCGAAAGGACACGTCCGTGTCTGCCGCAAGACCGCTCACCGCCCTGCGCACCCTCGCCGCCGTCGCCACGCTTCCCCTCCTGCTCACCGCCTGCGGCTACGGTTCCGAGGCGACCGAGGGCGCCGAGCGGCCCAAGGTCGCGGCCGACGGCAAGAAGCTCTCCGCCGGCGAGGTACGGATCGGCTACTTCCCCAACCTCACCCACGCCACCGCCCTGGTGGGCGTCCAGGAGGGTCTGCTCCAGAAGGAGCTCGGCGGCACAGCGATCAAGCCCTCGACCTTCAACGCGGGCCCGTCCGAGATCGAGGCGCTGAACGCCGGCTCGATCGACATCGGTTTCATCGGTCCCTCGCCGGCCATCAACGGCTACACCAAGTCCCAGGGCAAGAACCTGCGCATCGTCTCCGGCTCCGCCTCGGGCGGTGTGAAGCTGGTGGTCAACCCGGAGAAGATCAAGACGGTCGCCGACGTCAAGGGCAAGCGGATCGCCACGCCGCAGCTCGGCAACACCCAGGACGTGGCCTTCCTCAACTGGGTGTCCGAGCAGGG
>NZ_SDOY01000008.1 GCF_004117935.1 Streptomyces roseicoloratus
CAGTGGCTTGCCGCCGCCGAGGAGCAGGGCTACCGCGCGCCCGCCGCCGCGCTGCCCGCGCTGCTCGACGCCGCCCGTGCCCGCACCGACCTGCGCCCCCAGGCGCTGGCCTTCGCCGGGCCGCGCGGACTGTGGCTGGCCCGGCTGAACCCGGAGTGGAGGTTCGCGCTGCGCGGAGCGGCCGGCGGCGGTGCGGGAGGCGCGCTGCCCGACCCGGCGGACGGGGACGCGGTCCTGGCGCTGTGGGAGGAGGGCCTGTTCGCCGAGCGGGTCGCGCTGCTCGCCGCCGTACGGGCCGGCGACCCGGCGCGGGGCCGGGCCCTGCTCGCCTCGACCTGGGGCACGGAGCGGGCCGAGGACCGGCTGATGTTCCTGGACTCGCTGCGGGCGGGGCTCGGCCCGGCGGACGAGGAGTTCCTGGAAGCGGCCCTGTCCGACCGCAGCCGGAACGTCCGCGCGACGGCGGCCGAACTGCTCTCCGCGCTTCCGGCGTCGGCGCTCGCGGCGCGGATGGCCGAGCGGGCCGCGTCGTGCGTGTCCCTGGACCGTACGCAGGGGGCGGAGACGATCGTCGTGGAGGCGCCGCACGAGTGCGACGCGGGCATGCGGCACGACGGGGTGGTCCCCACGCCGCCCTCCGGTCGCGGCGAGCGGGCGTGGTGGCTGGGCCAGGTGGTGGAGGCGGCGCCGCTGGACTGCTGGGCCGCGCGGTTCGGCGGGCGCGGCGCCGAGGAGATCGTCGCCCTGCCGGTCACGGACGACTGGCGGGCGGAGCTCCACGCCGCCTGGTGCCGCGCGGCGGTCCGCCAGCGGAACGCGGACTGGTCACGCGCCCTGCTCGGCTCCCCGGCGGCCCCGCAGGCCGGCGGCCCCGGCACCTCGTCGTTCGCCGAGCGGGCCCAGCTCCTCTCGGTCCTCGCGGACGAGGAGCGGGCGGTCTGGGTCGCGTCCTTCATAGCGGCCCACGGCCTGTCGGAGGCCTTCCAGCTGCTCGGCGTGTGCGCGGTGCCGTGGGCGGAGCCGCTGGGCCGCGCGGTCGTCGACGCCCTCGACATCGCACGCGACGCGGGCAGCTACCCGTGGAGCTTCAGTGGGGTGATGGGCCTCGCCGAGCGCTGTCTGTCCCCGGCCGCGGCTCCCCAGCTGGCGGCCCTCACCGCCCTGTCCGCCGAACCGGAGGACGCGTCCCCGGGCGCCGCCGGCTACTGGTCCGAGGCCTTCCAGCGCCTGGTGTCCACCCTGGAGCTCCGGGCCGCGATGCACGCGGAGCTGTGCCCCGGCGAGGACGGCGGCCGGGCAGCGTGAAGCCGCCCGGCCCGGCCCGTGCGCACCGGACGGCGACGGTCAGGCGGCCACGCGCACGTTCGCGTTGACCCAGTCCACGATGGAGGCGGTCGTCGCGCCCGGCGTGAAGATCGCCGCCACGCCCTTCTCCTTCAGCGGGGCGATGTCCGCGTCCGGGATGATGCCGCCGCCGAAGACCTTGATGTCCTCCGCGTCGCGCTCCTTGAGGAGCTCGAGCACCTTCACGAACAGCGTGTTGTGCGCACCCGAGAGGATCGACAGACCGATGGCGTCGGCGTCCTCCTGGATGGCGGTGTCCACGATCTGCTCGGGCGTCTGGTGGAGCCCGGTGTAGATGACCTCCATACCGGCGTCGCGCAGCGCGCGAGCGATCACCTTGGCCCCGCGATCGTGGCCGTCGAGACCCGGCTTGGCGACCACCACGCGGATCGGACCGGTCACACCCATCACTGCCTCCACATGCGACCCCCGCGCTTCGTTGCCGGGGAGGTGAACGAACGTTATCGCCAGCATCCCGCACGCGCCCGTTTCGCGGTGGACAGCGAGGGGGAAATCACACGTGGGACATTGTTCGCTCCGGCGCACCGCCGTACCGGACGGAGGTCGGCGATGGAGTTCCTCCCCACCGCGTTCGCCGACCGGATGAAGGCCACCGCCCTGGAGCTCGCCGTCCTCGCGGGACATCTGGTTCTCTACCCCTCCGGGCTCGTGGGCGAACGTCGCGTCGCGCCTCCCGCCCCCGAGGGCGACGGCCCCCGCGCGGGCGCCCGTCCCGTGGTGCTGCTGCACGGCTTCGTCGACAACCGCTCGGTCTTCGTCCTGCTGCGCCGCGCCCTCGCCCGGCACGGCCGTGACAGCGTCGAGGCGCTCAACTACTCCCCGCTCACCTGCGACCTGCGCGCCGCCGCCGAGCTGCTCGGCCGCCGGGTGACGGAGCTGCTCGACCGCACCGGCCACACCGAGGTCGACCTCGTGGGGCACAGCCTCGGCGGGCTCATCGCCCGCTACTACGTCCAGCGCCTGGGCGGTGACGCCCGGGTGCGCACGCTCGTCATGCTGGGCACGCCGCACTCGGGCACCACCTTCGTGCCGCTGGCCGTGGCGGACGCCCATCCACTGGTGCGCCAGATGCGGCCCGGTTCCGAGGTGCTGCGCGAGCTCGCGGGCCCGGCACCCGGCTGCCGCACCCGTTTCGTGAGCTTCTGGAGCGATCTGGACCAGGTGATGGTCCCGGTGGAGACGGCCCGGCTGGACCACCCGGACCTGATCGTCCGCAACGTGCGCGTCAGCGGCATCGGGCACCTCGCGCTGCCGGTGCATCCCACGGTCGCGTCCGGCATCCTCCACGCCCTGGACGACGACACGCCGGCCGAGGACGCGCCGGACGGTTCGGCGGGCACGGCCTCGGTCGCCTGACGACCACGCCGACCGCCGCCTCGACCACCCGACGACCACGGCCGCGGCCACGACCCCGCCCCTACCCCTGCCCCCTGCCCCGCCTCTGCCCCTACCTCTGTCCTGCCCCGGCCACGACCCGCCGTGACGACCACGGCCCCGGGCGCCCGAGGGCCCGCCAGAGCGTTTCCGTTCTTCGAACGTTCTTCGAACACAGAGCCAAGGCTCTCCCCACAACCCGCCGAAAGGCGGCCGATTGCCCGTTTCCTGGCGGCTCGAAACCCTCCGAAGATTGTCCGCCGCGCGTACCGCCGGGTACAGTCACGCCACTGCTTGACCCCCTGCTGCCGAGGCGAGAGAGAAGTTGGTGAACGACCAGCACCCCCACGCCGGGTACGTCACGGACGCCACCCAGACCACGGGCAGCTTCGCCGTCGACCCGCTGTTCGGCACCTACGACGCCGGTTACGACGCAGGTCAGAGCCAGCAGAACGGTTACGCCGACTACAGCGCCGGATACGGCGGCCACACCGGGTACGCCGAGCAGAGCGGCTACGCCACCGCCGACCACGGCGGTCAGGCCCAGTGGGACACCGGCTCCTACGGCTCGTACACGGCCACCGGCCAGTGGGACGCCACCGCCTGGACCGAGGCCCAGCAGGCCGGCCCGTACGAGGTCGCGGCGCAGTTCACCTCGTACGACTCCACGGGCACCGGCCAGTGGACGACTCCGGCGGGCTACGAGACCGGCGCCTACGACGCCACCGCCTGGAACCAGGTCGCACCCGAGCCGGTCGTCCCGCACCAGTACAGCCCGGACCAGACGGCGCAGTACTCCACCGCGGAGTTCTCCACGGCCGAGTTCTCCGGCGGCGACTTCTCCGCGCCGGAGTTCGCCACCACCGAGTACCCGAGCTCGTCGTACGACGCCGACGGCGGCTACGCCCAGGACACGGCGTACGACGGCGGCGCCTACGACACGGCCTACGACGAGCCGGAGCGGGCGGCCGACACCTTCCACGACGCCGAGACCATGGTCGCCCTGGAGCTCGACACCACCGAGCTCGACGCGGACCGTGCGACGGCCCCGGGCGCCGAGCTCCCCGCCCGCCCCGTGCGGCGCTCCGGCGGCAGCCGCGGCCGGCGCCGTACGCCCGCGAAGCGCTCCGCGCTCCTCACGGTCGCCGTCCCCTCCGCCTGCGTGATGGGCGTCGCCGGCATCGCCGCCGCCTCCGTGAGCGGCCTCACCGACGGCGCCGCCGACACCAAGGACGACACGACCTCCCTCGCCGCCGCCGACCCCGCCTCCGTGAAGCAGGTCGCCGCCAACAGCAAGCTGGACACCCAGCTCGCCGCGCTCAGCGCCGACGCCCGCGACTTCGGCGACCGCGCGAGCCGCACCCAGGAGCGCATCGACCTGAAGCTGCGCCAGGAGGCGGAGAAGAAGAAGCGCGAGGAGGAGGCGGCCCGCCGCGAGGCCCTGCGCCCCAAGTTCATGCTCCCGGTGAAGCTGCACCAGCTCAGCGCCCGCTACGGCCAGTCCGGCGTCAACTGGATGTCCGTGCACACCGGCATCGACTTCCCCGTCCAGTACGGCACGCCCGTGATGGCCGCGACCGACGGCACCGTCCGCACCCAGTGGAACAGCGCCTACGGCAACATGGCGATCGTGACCGCCCCGGACGGCACCGAGACCTGGTACTGCCACCTCAGCAGCACCAAGATCCGCTCCGGCAAGGTCAAGGCCGGCGAGGTCATCGCGTACTCCGGCAACTCGGGCAACTCCACCGGCCCGCACCTCCACTTCGAGGTCCGGCCCGGCGGCGGCTCGGCGATCGACCCGCTGGCCTGGCTCCGCAGCCACGGTCTCGACCCGACCAGCTGAGCCGCGCACGCGAGCGACCGGCTCCGCGTCACGGACACCGCAGAGGGGCCCCGGCCGTATCGGCCGGGGCCCCTCCCGTTGCGTCCGCGCGCCTACGGCCCGACGACGGCCTCGGCTACAGCTTCTCCACCGGCGCGTACCGCAGCAGCAGGCGCTTCGGCTTCTCGTCGCCGAAGTCGATCGTCGCCTGTGCGTCGGCGCCCGCGCCCTGCACCGCCATGACGGTGCCGAGGCCGAACTGGTCGTGGGTGACCCGGTCGCCGACCTGGAGGGTGATCACCGGCTTGTCGGTCGTACGCCGGGTGGCGAAGCCCGAGGGGCCGGAGCGGGAGCGGGAGGAGGACAGCGACGAGGTGATGCCCGAGGTCGGCCCGGCGGGCTTGGCCATCGGGCCGGTCCGCTTCCAGTCCAGGTACGCGGGCGGGATCTCCTCCAGGAAGCGCGAGGCCGGGTTGTACGAGGGCTGGCCCCAGGCGCTGCGCATCGCGGAGCGGGTCAGGTAGAGGCGCTCGCGGGCGCGGGTGATGCCCACGTACGCCAGGCGCCGCTCCTCCTCCAGCTCCTTGGTCTGGCCGAGGGCGCGCATGTGCGGGAAGACGCCGTCCTCCATGCCGGTCAGGAAGACGACCGGGAACTCCAGGCCCTTGGCGGTGTGGAGGGTCATCAGCGTGATGACGCCGGCGCCCTCCTCGTCCTCGTCGGGGATCTGGTCGGAGTCGGCGACGAGCGCGACCTGCTCCAGGAACTCGGCGAGCGAGCCGCCCTCTTCACCGCGCTCCTGCTCGAACTCCAGGGCAACGGCGGCGAGTTCCTGGAGGTTCTCGATGCGGGTCTCGTCCTGCGGGTCGGTGGAGGCCTGCAACTCTGCGAGGTAGCCGGTCCGTTCGAGCACGGCCTCCAGGACCACGGCGGGTCCGGCGCCCGAGTCGACGATGGTGCGCAGCTCCTCCATGAGGGTGTTGAAGCGCTTGACGGCGTTGGCGGAGCGGGCCGCCATGCCGTACGCCTCGTCGACCCGCCTGAGGGCCTGCGGGAAGGTGATCCGCTCGCGGAGCGCGAGAGCGTCGATCATCGCCTCGGCGCGCTCGCCGATGCCCCGCTTGGGCACGTTGAGGATGCGGCGCAGCGGCACGTTGTCCTCGGGGTTGGCGAGGACGCGCAGGTAGGCGAGGACGTCGCGGACCTCCTTGCGCTCGTAGAAGCGCACGCCGCCGACGACCTTGTAGGGAAGTCCGACGCGGATGAAGATCTCTTCGAAGACGCGGGACTGGGCGTTGGTCCGGTAGAAGACGGCGACGTCGCCGGCCTTGGCGTCGCCCGCGTCGGTGAGCCGGTCGATCTCGTCGGCGACGAACTGGGCCTCGTCGTGCTCGGTGTCGGCGACGTAGCCGGTGATCTGCGCGCCGGCGCCCGCGTTCGTCCACAGGTTCTTCGGGCGGCGGGACTCGTTGCGCTCGATGACGGCGTTGGCGGCGGACAGGATCGTCTGGGTGGAGCGGTAGTTCTGCTCCAGGAGGATCGTGGTCGCGTCCGGGTAGTCCTCCTCGAACTGGAGGATGTTGCGGATGGTCGCGCCGCGGAAGGCGTAGATCGACTGGTCGGCGTCGCCGACGACGCACAGCTCGGCCGGGGCGAGGTCCTCGTAGCCGGTGCCGACGAGCTCGCGGACGAGGGTGTACTGGGCGTGGTTGGTGTCCTGGTACTCGTCGACCAGGACGTGGCGGAAGCGGCGGCGGTAGTGCTCGGCGACGTCCGGGAAGGCCTGGAGCAGGTGGACCGTCGTCATGATGATGTCGTCGAAGTCCAGCGCGTTGGCCTCGCGCAGACGGGCCTGGTACATCCGGTAGGCCTCGGCGAGCGTCTTCTCGAAACCGTCGGCGGCCTGGTCGGCGAAGGTCTCCTCGTCGATCAGCTCGTTCTTCAGGTTGGAGATCTTGGCGCTGAAGGACTTCGGCGGGAACTTCTTCGGGTCGAGGTCCAGGTCGCGGCAGACCAGCGCCATGAGCCGCTTGGAGTCGGCGGCGTCGTAGATCGAGAAGGAGGACGTGAAGCCGAGCTTCTTGCTCTCCCGGCGCAGGATGCGCACGCAGGCGCTGTGGAAGGTGGAGACCCACATGGCGTTGGCGCGCGGGCCGACGAGCTGCTCGACCCGCTCCTTCATCTCGCCGGCGGCCTTGTTGGTGAAGGTGATCGCCAGTATCTGGCCGGGGTGGACGTGCCGGGTGGCCAGGAGGTGGGCGATGCGGTGGGTGAGCACCCGGGTCTTGCCGGAGCCGGCGCCCGCGACGATGAGCAGCGGGGAGCCGGTGTGGACGACGGCGGCGCGCTGCTGCTCGTTCAGCCCGTCCAGGAGCGCGGCGGCGTCCACGACGGGCCGGTGGGCGCCGTCGCGGTAGTACGTGTCCCGGTCGGCCGGGGGCGCGTCGAAGTGGTCCCCGAAGAGGTCGTGCGGAACCTCCTCCGCGGCCGGGGCGCCGTGCTCGTCCTCGGGCAGGGGCGGAGGCTCCTCCGAGGAGTGGTTCTGGAGGCTCGCCAGGAAGCTGTCGTCAAAGAGGCTGTTGCTCATCGCCTCACGAGTCTAGGACGCCGGACTGACAGTCCGCTCCCGTCCCCCGAAGTGACCGTGAACTCACGGAGGGCGACGCTCCGCTTCAGGTCACGAAAATGTATCGGACATAAGGCGCACCGGCCTTCCCAGGCGTCCCGGCGCTCGCTAGCGTGCTCGCCCAAGCAGCCCGTCCCCTACCGCTCTCCACCGTCGGCGAACAACGCCGAGCGGGCAGCCCACGCCGAACCGGGCTCCGCCCCACGCCACTTGGGCCCGCAGGCCGGCGTCCACGGAAGGAGATGCCGGCCTTGGCGACCCATCGCAAGCCGCGCACCACCCGCCCCCACTCCCCCGCCGTCGGCGTCACGACGGCCGCGCTCGCCTCCGTCACGCTGCTGTCCGGGCAGAGCGCCCAGGCGGCGCCCACGGCGCCTGCGCCCAAGCCGACGGTCGAGGAGATCCAGAAGAAGGTCGACCGGCTGTACCGGGAGGCCGGCGTGGCCACCCAGGAGTACGACCGCGCCAAGGAGGCCACCGACCGCAAGCGGCGCGAGGTCGACCGGATCCTCGACGACATGGCCCGGCGCACCGAGGAGATCAACACCGCGCGCCGCGCCCTCGGCTCGTACGCCGCGGCCCAGTACCGGGCGGGCGCGGTCGGCCCGACCGCGACCCTGATCTTCGCGGACAGCCCGCAGGACTACTTCGACCAGACCCACCTCATGGACCGGCTCTCCGAGCGGCAGCGCACGGCGGTCGCGGAGTACGAGAACCGCCGCGCGGCCGCGGCGAAGCAGCGGACCGAGGCCACCCGGCGGCTCACCGAGCTGACCGCCTCGCAGAAGGAGCTGAGCGCGAGCAAGCGGACCGTGCAGCGCAAGCTCGCGGAGGCCCGCACGCTGCTCGCGCGGCTGACGGCGGAGGAGAAGGCCCGGCTCGCGGAACTGGAGCGCAAGCGGGAGGCCGAGGCCCGGCGCAAGGCGGAGGAGCGGGCGAAGGCGGAGGCCGAGCGCCGGCGCCGGGAGGCGACCAGGCCCACGCCCGCCCCGACGCCCACGCCCACCACGCCACCGCCGACCGGCGGCTCCTCTTACGCGGCGAAGGCCGCCGAGGCGCTGGCCTTCGCCCGGGCCCAGATCGGCAAGCCGTACGTCTGGGGCGCGACCGGCCCCAGCTCGTACGACTGCTCCGGCCTCACCCAGGCCTCCTGGCGCGCGGCGGACGTCGACCTGCCCCGCACCACCTGGGACCAGGTGAAGGTCGGCACCCGGGTCGCCACGGCCGACCTGCTCCCCGGCGACCTCGTCTTCTTCTACGACGACATCAGTCACGTGGGCATCTACATCGGCGACGGCAGGATGATCCACGCGCCGAAGCCGGGCGCCTACGTGCGCGAGGAGTCGATCTACTACATGCCGATCTACGGCAGCGTGCGCCCGGCCTGAGCCGACGGCCGGCTGGGGGGATGGCCGGCGGTCGGCGGGCGGCGGGACGGCGGGGCGGCTACCGGCTGGTCGGCCGGTCGTCGGCCGGCGGGTGGCTGCCAGCGGGTCGGCCGGTCGCCATCCTCGGCCGGCGGGCGGCAGCCGGCCGGTCGGTCGGCTGGTCGGCCGGTCGGCCGGTCGGTCGGCTGGTCGGCCGGTCGGCCGGTCGGCTGGTCGGCCGGTCGGCTGGTCGGCTGGTCGGCGTCAGACCCAGAGGGTGGCGATGAAGATGTTCGCCATGGTCAGGCCGCCGACCGCGCCGAAGAGGGCCTTGTCGACCTTCTCCTCGTCGCGCTTGACGTAGACCAGGCCGAGGATGACGACCAGGATCGCGAGCTTCACACCGATCTTGACGTGGTCGACCGTGTGCCCCTCGGCCTGGTGTATGCCGACCAGGGCGATGCCCGTGACGAGCATGGTCAGGGCGCCGTGCAGCATCGCCGGGGTGAAGCGGGCCGTGCCGGCACCCATCGCCTTCATCTGGGTGAGGAACCCGCCGAGCAGCGCGCCGATTCCGATGATGTGCAGGGCGACGAAGACATGAATGAGGACGTCCATATGGCGGAGCCTAACCGGGGCCATAGCACCGGCCCCGGGCCGGGTCCACCTTCTCCCGCGCATCGGTCAGCGGGCTGCCGGAAGGGCCGTCCCGGCATCGCCCCGGCCGAACGGGAACGGTCCCGTCGTGTCATCCCGCGCCAATAGCGGTCAACGACGGCCTCCGCACAGCGGCCGGGTTTAGCGTCCTCCCCCAGGTGGCCGGCTCCCCACCACCGCCGCACCCCGGCGGCTGCCGGCCGCCCCCGCCGAGGAAACCGGCGGCGGCCCGTCTCCCCTGTGCGGGCCGTCTCCGGCCCCGGCGGGCAGCGTCCCCCACAGGGAGAGGATGTGACCCGCCCTCGTGGCAGCACACCGCAAGCCCAGGCAGTCCCCGTTCGGCGGCCAGGCCGTCCGCACCGCCGCCACCCTCGCCCTCGCCTCCGCGGCCACCGCGACCGTCTTCGAGGGATCCGGCCACGCCGCGCCCAGACCCACCCCCGCGCAGGTCAAGGCCGAGGTCGACCGGCTCTACGAGGAGGCCGAGGTCGCCACCGAGAAGTACAACGGGGCGAAGGAGCGGGCGGACACGGCGCGGGCCGCGTTCGACCGCCTGCGCGACGAGGCCGCCCGCAGGACCGAGCGGCTCAACCGCTCCCGCGACGCCCTCGGCGCCGTCGCCGCCGCGCAGTACCGCTCCGGCGGGCTCGACCCGGCGATCCAGCTCGCGCTGACCTCGGACCCGGACCAGTACCTGGAGCGGGCCGCGCTCGCCGAGAAGGCCGGGGACCGGCAGGCCGCCGCCGTCACCGCCGTACGGCGTGAGCTCGCCGCCGTACGGCAGCTCCGCGCCCGGTCGGAGGGCCGGCTGCGCGAGCTGACCGCGCACGAGACGGAGCTGCGGCGGCAGAAGGCCGCCGTCCAGGGCAGGCTGAACGCCGCCCGGACCCTGCTCGCCCGGCTCACCGCCGAGGAACGGGCCCGCTACGACGCGGCCGTGGCCGCCGGGAGTCACGACGGCGCGGGCGGTGCGACGGCGTCCGACCGGGCCGACCGGGCCGCCGCCTCGGTCCGCGGTCCGATCGGACCGGCGACCGGGCGGGCCGCCGCGGCCATCGCCTTCGCCCGGGCGCAGATCGGCAAGCCGTACGTGTGGGGCGCGACCGGGCCGTCCGCCTACGACTGCTCGGGTCTCACCCAGGCGTCGTGGCGCGCGGCCGGCGTCTCGCTGCCGCGCACCACGTACACCCAGATCAACGCCGGCCGCCGGGTCTCCCGCTCCGAACTGGCCCCGGGCGACCTGGTCTTCTTCTACTCCGGCATCAGCCACGTCGGCCTCTACATCGGCGGCGGGCAGATGATCCACGCACCCCGCCCGGGCGCGCCGGTGCGGATCGCCCCGATCGACGAGATGCCCTTCGCGGGCGCCACCCGGGTCGGCTGACCGGCCGGACACGGGCCGGGGGCGGGCCGGGGCGCTACACCAGGCGGCGGGCGGTCGCCCAGCGGGTCAGCTCGTGGCGGTTGGACAGCTGGAGCTTGCGCAGCACCGCCGAGACATGGGACTCGACCGTCTTCACCGAGATGTACAGCTGCTTGGCGATCTCCTTGTACGCGTAGCCCCGGGCGATCAGCCGCAGCACCTCGCGCTCCCGCTGGGTGAGCCGGTCCAGGTCCTCGTCCACGGGCGGGGCGTCCGTCGAGGCGAAGGCGTCGAGGACGAAGCCGGCCAGGCGCGGGGAGAAGACGGCGTCGCCCTCCTGGACCCGGAAGATCGAGTCGACCAGGTCGGTGCCGGTGATGGTCTTGGTGACATAGCCTCGGGCGCCGCCCCGGATCACCCCGATCACGTCCTCGGCGGCGTCGGAGACCGACAGCGCCAGGAAACGGACCGGATCCTCGGCCGCCGCCATCAGTCCTGCGCACCGGCGCAGCACCTCGACACCGCCGCCGCCCGGCAGGTGGACGTCGAGGAGGACGACCTCGGGGCGGGTCGCGGTGATCACGGTGACCGCCTGGTCCACGTCGGCGGCCTCGCCGACCACCTCGACGCCCGTGACGTCCGTCCGGCCGATCTCGGCCTGCACGCCCGCACGGAACATCCGGTGGTCGTCGACGAGCACGACGCGCACCCGGCGCTCCGCGTCCCGCGCCTCCCCGCTTCCGGTCACGGTCTCGTCGCTCATCCGTCCGCCCTCTCCATCTCCAGCTCCACTTCGGTGCCCCCGCCCGGCACGGCCCTCAGCCGCGCCGATCCGCCGTTGCGCTGCATCCGGCCGATGATCGATTCTCGTACGCCCATGCGGTCGTCCGGTACCGCGTCCAGGTCGAATCCGGGGCCGCGGTCCCGCACGGACACGAAGACCGTGCGGCCGTCCACCTCTGCGTAGACCTGGACCGGGCCGCCCTCGCCACCGTACTTCGCGGCGTTGACCATCGCCTCGCGCGCGGCCTGCATCTGCGCGCCCAGTTTCTCGTCGAGCGGGCAGTCGCCGACGACCACGACCTCCAGCGGGACGCCGTGCTTGTCCTCCACCTCGGCCGCGGACCGCTTGACGGCCTCGGCGAGCGTGGCCGGCTCCTCGTCCTCGTCCTTGCCGGTGCCCTCCGGCCTGTACAGCCAGTTCCGCAGCTCCCGCTCCTGGGCGCGGGCGAGCCGGCGGACCTCGCCGGGGTCCTCGGCATTGCGCTGGATCAGGGTGAGGGTGTGCAGCACGGAGTCGTGGACGTGGGCGGCGACCTCGGCGCGCTCCTGGGCGCGGATGCGCAGCGTCCGTTCCTCGCTGAGGTCCTGCGACATCCGCACCAGCCAGGGCCCGGCGAGCAGGGCTATGCCGGTGAGCACCGCGACGGCGGCGGTCAGGGCCGTGCCGAGCTGGGCGACCGAGCCGCGGACCACGATGAAGACGGCGAGGCCGGTGCCGACCAGGGCGACGCCGACGAGGCCGCGCACCAGCTGGAGGACGCGGCGCCTGCGGCCGGGATCGGTCCAGCTGGCCCGCCGCGCGTTGTCGGCCTGCCGCCAGACGAGGACGACGCCGACGCCGATCAGCAGGGAGGGCCAGACGTAGCGGCCGGCCTGCCGGTCGACGTTGACGTTGCCGACGAAGACGGACACGCCGATCGCGAGCGCGATCAGCGCGAAGACCTGGCCGCGGTCGGGCTTGCGGAGCCGCTTGCTGCCGTCCGGCATGGTCTCGAAGACCGGGCGGGGCGCGGAGCGGCCGCCGACGCCGAGCGGGACGACGATCCAGAACACCGCGTACAGCAGCGCGCCGAGCCCGTCCGCGAGCATGAGCGCGACGAAGAACGCGCGCACCCAGATCACGGGCAGGCCGAGGTGCCCGGCGAGGCCGCGGGCGACACCGCCGAGCCACCGGCCGTCGGCGCTCCGGTAGAGCCTGCGCACGGGCGGTTCGTCGAGGTCGGTGACACGAGCGGCTGCGGACATGTACCGATCGTCACACGTCCGGCCGCCCCCGGACATCAGGGTCGGCCCGGATATCGGCCCCGGAACCGTCTCGGGGTCGACACGCCGCGGAAGATCAGGGTCAAGGCAGGGTCGATCCCGGTGCCGCGGGGCGTCACGGGCGGTCACCATGGACCCATGACGAGTTCGACGCCCTCGCAGCACGAGGCCCCGCCGCCGGCGGAGGCCCGCTCCGCCCCGCCGCTGCGCCGCTCGCGCGGACAGAAGGTCGTGGCCGGCGTGTGCGGCGGCCTCGGCCGGTACTTCGACCTGGACCCGGTGATCTTCCGCGTCGCGCTGGGCGTGCTCGCGGCGACGGGCGGCATAGGGCTGATCTTCTACGGCTTCGCGTGGCTGGCGGTCCCGCTCGCGGACGAGGAGGAGAACGAGGGTCGCAGGCTGCTCACCGGCCGGGTCTCGGGCTCGTCGCTGTCCGCGGTGCTGATGGCGCTGGTGGGCAGCGGGATCTTCCTCTCGATGCTGCGCAACGGCGGGACGATGGCCTTCGCCCTCGTCCTCACGCTCGGCGTGAGCGGCGCGGCGGTCTGGTCGCGGCGGCGGCCCGCGGTCGCCGCGACGGCCGAGGAGGGCGGCCGGATAGACCCGGCCGCGGCGCTCGCGGTCGCGGAGGCGCCGCCGGAGACCAAGGCGCCGCCGCTGCTGGTGGAGCGGCCGTCGTGGTGGCGGGACCCGATCGTCAAGGACGGCTCCACCGGCAAGGTGGCCATCGGCTACCTGTGGGGCCCGCACGGGATCGTCGACAGGGACGGCAAGGTCAACGGTGAGGTGCCCAAGCCCGGCGGACAGTGGGGGACGCCGGTCGACGACCCCGTCCGCCCGGTGCCGTCCGTCCGGACCGACAGCCGGCCGGTGTCCGTCGGCGGACTGGTCTTCCTGCTCGCCCTGCTGGCGGGCGGACTGGGCACGGGCCTGTCGTGGGAGGGGCATCCGCTGGGCACGAGCCTGCAGATCGGTCTGGCGGCCGCGCTCGGTGTGATCGGTCTGGGC
Organism: Streptomyces roseicoloratus; assembly: GCF_004117935.1. Lineage (GTDB taxonomy): Bacteria > Actinomycetota > Actinomycetes > Streptomycetales > Streptomycetaceae > Streptomyces > Streptomyces roseicoloratus. Next base: position 13,632 of record NZ_SDOY01000008.1, read on the forward strand.
CTGCTGGTCAGCAGTTTCCTCGGGCGCACCGGATTCGGGACGCTCTGCCTCATGGTCCTCACCGCGGGCCTGCTCACGGTCGCCTCGGCGCTGCCGAAGGAGATCTCCACGGTCTGGGCGCGGGAGACCTGGCGCCCGGCGACGGTCGCGGCGGTGCAGCCGCAGTACGAGCTGGGCACCGGCGTCGGCACCCTGGACCTGTCCCACCTCGTCGTCCCGGCCGGGACGACAGTCTCGACACGGGTGGGGATCGGCGCGGGCAAGGTGAAGGTGATCGTGCCGCGGAACGCCACGGTGACGCTGCGCGCCCGCGTGGGCCTCGGCGACCTGATGCTGCCCCCGGAGCACGTGGCCCGTCCCCCGGCCGCCCCGGCCGCCCCGACGGCCCCGACCGCTCCCTCGGCCCCGGCGGCCCCGGCCGCCCCGACGGCCCCGACCGCTCCCTCGGCCCCGGCGGCCCCGACCGCCCTGTCGGCACCGACCGCCCCTGCGGCCCCGGGGACACCGGTGCCGCCCGCGCGGTCCTCGGACGGGCCGGCGGTGGACGTCGCGCCAACGGTGGCCGTCGCCCTGCCCGCGGCGTCTGCCCCGGTCACGCCCGCCGCGCCGACCGTCGCTCCGCCCGTCCCGCCGACGCTCGCGCCGCCCGAGCCGACGGCGGAGCCGGCGGGTGACATCGACATCGCGCCGGATCTCGACGAGACCCGGACGCTCGTTCCGCCTCCCGGAGTCACACCGGGCGGCACCGTCGACCTCTTCCTCGAGGTCGGTCTCGGACAGGTGGAGGTCGTCCGTGCTGCTGCATGAGTTCCGCCCGGGCCGGATGGTCCTGGGCCTGGCCGCCCTGGCCCTCGCGGCCCTGTTCCTGGGAGACGCGGCAGGCGCCTGGTCCACCGCCTGGTACGTGGTGGTGCCGGTCCTCTGCGGAGGTCTCGTCCTCGCCGCCCTCGTCTCCTGGTCGGCCTATCTCATACGCCGGCGGTCGGCGAGGAGAGCGTCCAGCGAGAGCACGGGAGCACCGGCGAGCAGCAGCGGCAGCCAGGCCATGAGGTAGGCGAGGTCGTTGCCGTAGTAGTACGGCTGCACCTGCCAGCTGACGGTCAGCCACAGGCTGAGCGAGATCAGCGCGCCGCCGAGCGCGGCGACCCGGGCGAAGAGTCCGAACAGGGTGCCGAGGCCGACGACGAGCTCGCCGAGCGCGATGGCGTAGCCGAAGCCGACCGGGCTCTTCAGGGCCAGGTCGACGAGGGCGGGGATCGCCGAGGTGTCGCGGACGCCCCGCATGATCTCGCCGATGGACTCGGGTCCGGTGTCCGCCAGGAAGGAGGAGTCGGTCAGCTTGTCGAGACCGGCGTAGATGAAGGTGACCCCGAGGAAGATCCGCAGGGGGACGAGCGCGTAACGGGTGGCGAGGGCCTTCCAGCCGTCGAGCCCGCCGAAACGACCCGCCCCGCCGGCGCCACCCGCCCCCCCGGTACCGCCGGTACCGCCGGTACCGCCGGTGCCGCCGGTGCCGCCGGTGCCGCCGGTGCCGCCGGTGCCGCCCGGCCGGTCCCCGGAGCCGGAGCCCTCGCCGCCCGTGGTTCTGTCCGTACGTCCCGTCATGTCCGGCCGCCTCTCGTGCCCCGTGCCCGTCTCCCGGGAATGATTCTCCTCGGATTCCCTGTGCGAGGACATTCCCGGGACGGGGAGTGTGCTCCCCCGAGGGGCGCCGGCCGGGTCCGGACCGGTCGAGGACATCGGTGGCGGCCGGACCGGTCGAGGCGTCGGTGGCGGCCGGACCGGTCGAGGCGTCGGTGGCGTCCGGGTCAGTCGAGGACGTCGATGGTGACGCGGTTGGTCTCGACTCCGGCGGCCGTCACCACCGACACGTCCACCCGGCCCGGTTCCACGTCCGCCGGGAGCGGGACGGTGAGGGTGGTGTCGGTCGGGTTGGCGAAGCCGCCCGGCACGGGGACGAGCGGGACGTGGGCGTGGACGGGGCCGATCCGGACGACGAGCCGGGTCAGCGGTTCGGGCGCGGCCGCTCCCGGCGGGACGAAGCCGCTGCCGCGGATCTCGATGTCGTCGCCGGTGCGGATCGGTGCGTCGAGGTCGCCGGCCTCGCGGGCCCGGACGACCGAGAAGATCTTGGGCCGCCCGCCCTGGACGCTCTTCCCGGCGAGCAGGCAGGTCGCCGAGACGGCGACGAGCAGCACGAGCGCCCAGGGCAGCTCGGGCAGCCGGTCCGGGGCGCGGCACAGCCGGACGGCCGCGACGACGAGGACGGCGGCGGAGACGAGTACGTACTGGACGTCGGTGAGGTCGGCCCGGCCGTCGTCGTCGCACAGCAGGTCGGCCGGGCGCGGCCGGTCGGCGCGGACCTTCTGCAGCCGCCGGGCGGCCACCCGCAGCGCCACGATCAGCCGGGCGGTCACGGCGCTCCAGCCGACCAGGAGCAGCACCACGAGGAGCCCGGCGCCGCGCCGCAGTCCCAGGTCCACGGAGGTCGCGCCGCCCGCCAGGAGGAAAGAGAGGTGGAGTACGGCGAAGACGGCGAGCAGGAGCCAGCCAGCGGCGACGGTGCGGGAGGTGGAGAGCCGGTTGTCCTCGCCGAGGAGCGGGGCCAGGACCCCGCCCCGGTCGCGGTGCAGCCGGGCCGCGGCGGTCAGGGCACCGGCGAGCAGGACGGCGGCGGCGAGCCCCGCGGTGCGGGTGCCGGTCCAGCCGCCGCCGAGGGCCGTGAGCGCCTGCCCGAGGAGCAGGGCGAGGACGCCGCCCCACACGGCGGCGAGGGTGCCGCGGTACACCCGGCCGTGCCGGGCCGCGCCGGCCTCGAGGTCGCGGGTGGTGACGGTGCGGGCGGACTGGGCGAGTTCGTCGGAGACCCACTGGCGGGAGGCGACGGGCGAGTGGGCGAGCGCCGCGGGCACGCCGTGCCCGGCGGCCAGTTCGTCACGCCGGGCGAGGAAGGCGGCGACGGCGCGCCGGTGGCCGGAGCGTCCGCAGTGCGGGCAGCCGCCGCCCTCCGCGTCCGCCCCGCACTGTCTCGCTACTTGCACCGCCACTGCGCCGCCCCCTTCCCGTTCGCTCAACTGGTTCGGTCAACTGGCTTTCGATTCTTGGGAATTGTTCCGCACACCGTGCCGCGAGCGGGGTCCGGCGACCCTCACGCGAGGGTGATTGAAGAGTCATCACATTGACGGAAAGACGTGTTCTACGACAGGAGTTCGGGATCCGTGCGGCTGATCCGCCGCCACAGTGGCTGGTAGTTGATCCATGCCACCAGGTCGTTGCCGAGCTGTTCCCGGGTGGCGACGGCGTCCCGGTGGTCGATGAGCACCGGCTTGCCCGCGGCCCGGGCGGTCAGCTGCACCTGGGCGCACCGCTCCATGGCGATGAACCACCAGGCGGCCGCGTCGACCGACGAACCGACCGTGAGCAGCCCGTGGTTGCGCAGCACGATCGCCTTGAAGGAGCCGAGCGCGACCGCGATCCGCCGGCCCTCCTCGGGGTCGACCGTGACTCCGGTGTAGGCGTCGTAGAGGGCGTGGTCCTGGTAGAAGGCGCAGGCCTCCTGGGTGATCGGGTCGATCAGTTCGCCGAGCGCGGCCAGTGCCCGCCCGTGCGGGGAGTGGGTGTGGGCGACGGCCACCACGTCGGGCCGGGCCCGGTGGACCTGGGCGTGCACGGTGAACGCGGCCTGGTTGACGTGATCGGCGCCGTACACGACCTGGCCGTCCCCGTTGACCAGGATCAGATCGCTCGCGGTCAGCCCGCCGAAGGGAGCGCCGAAGGGGTTCACCCAGAAGCAGTCGGGGTGCTCGGGGTCGCGGGCGGTGATGTGCCCGGACACGCCCTCCTCGTAACCGAACCGGCCGAAGACCCGGAGCGCGGCGGCGAGCCGTTGCTTGCGGTGGGCGCGCTCCTCCGCGGCCGTCGCGTGGACGGGCGGCATCGCGAAGTGCAGCTGGTCGACGGGCACGGGGGCCGGGGCGGGGGCCGGGACGGGCGCCGGTATCTCGCTCATGCGCGGGAAGGTAACGCCCGCCAGGTCAACTCACCAGATCCCGTACGGAAATGCGCCACGCCACCGACGGGCGCCACGGCCGGTCACCACCGACGGGCGCCACGGCCGGTCACCACCGACGGGCGCCACGGCCGGTCACCACGGCCGAACCCGCCGACGGGCCCACCGGCGGGCGCCGTCGCCAAGCGTCACCGCCTTCCCAAGGGCCCACCTACGGCGAAGCCGCCGGCCCCCTGAAGGGGACGGCGGCCTCGGCGGCGTACGGGTGGGGTCACTCCCACTCGATGGTGCCCGGCGGCTTGCTCGTCACGTCGAGGACGACGCGGTTGACGTCGGCGACCTCGTTGGTGATGCGGGTCGAGATGCGGGCGAGCACCTCGTACGGCAGCCGCGACCAGTCGGCGGTCATGGCGTCCTCGGAGGACACCGGGCGCAGCACGATCGGGTGGCCGTAGGTGCGGCCGTCGCCCTGGACGCCGACGGAGCGGACGTCGGCGAGCAGCACGACCGGGCACTGCCAGATCTCGCGGTCGAGACCGGCGGCCGTCAGCTCCTCGCGGGCGATGGCGTCGGCCTCGCGCAGCAGGTCCAGGCGCTCCTTGGTGACCTCGCCGACGATGCGGATGCCGAGGCCGGGGCCGGGGAACGGCTGGCGCTGGACGATCTCGTCGGGCAGGCCGAGCTCCTGGCCGACCATGCGCACCTCGTCCTTGAACAGCTGGCGCAGCGGCTCGACGAGCTCGAACTCGATGTCGTCGGGGAGGCCGCCCACGTTGTGGTGCGACTTGATGTTGGCGGTGCCGGTGCCGCCGCCGGACTCGACGATGTCCGGGTAGAGGGTGCCCTGGACGAGGAACGCGACCTCGGGGCCCTCCTCCTGGAGGATCTCCAGCTGCGCCTGCTCGAAGACGCGGATGAACTCCCGGCCGATGATCTTGCGCTTGGTCTCCGGGTCGGAGACGCCGGCGAGCGCGTCGAGGAACCGCTCCTGCGCGTCGACGACCTTCAGGTTGGCGCCGGTGGCGGCCACGAAGTCCTTCTCGACCTGCTCGGTCTCGCCCTTGCGCATCAGGCCGTGGTCGACGTAGACGCAGGTGAGCTGCGAGCCGATGGCCTTCTGCACGAGCGCGGCGGCCACGGCGGAGTCGACGCCGCCGGACAGACCGCAGATGGCGCGCTTGTCGCCGACCTGGGCGCGGATGGCCGCGACCTGCTCCTCGATGACGTTGCCGGTGGTCCAGGTGGGCTCGATGCCGGCGCCGCGGTAGAGGAAGTGCTCCAGGATCTGCTGGCCGTGCGTGGAGTGCAGCACCTCGGGGTGGTACTGGACGCCGTAGAGCTTCTTCTCGTCGTTCTCGAAGGCGGCGACCGGCACGACGTCGGTGGACGCGGTGACGGTGAAGCCCTCGGGCGCGGCGGAGCAGGCGTCGCCGTGCGACATCCACACGGACTGCTCGACCGGCGTGCCCTCGAAGAGGGTCGACCCGGCCTTGCTGACGTGCAGCGGCGTACGGCCGTACTCACGGGCGCCCGTGTTGTCGACGGTGCCGCCGAGGGTGGTCGCCATCAGCTGGAAGCCGTAGCACATGCCGAAGACCGGGACGCCGGCCTCGAAGATCGCGCGGTCGAGCCGCGGGGCTCCCTCGGCGTACACCGAGGAGGGGCCGCCGGAGAGGATGATCGCCTTGGGGTTCTTGGCCAGCATCTCGGCCACCGGCATGGTGGACGGGACGATCTCGCTGTAGACCCGCGCCTCACGGACGCGACGGGCGATGAGCTGGGCGTACTGGGCGCCGAAGTCGACAACGAGGACTACGTCCGGGTTGGTGACGTCGGGCGCGGCAGCGGGGGGCGCTGATGACACTACGGCGGCCTTCCGGCGGTAGGAGCGGTTCCCCCGACAGGGGGGTTATTTGTCGATTCTACCGGCGCGCCGGTGGCGCGATTCGTCTCACCATCCGAAGCGACGTGGCCTTCGTCTCACCATCCGAACCCGGTTGGTCCGGCCCGCTCGGCCGGGTCCATACTGTGCCCATGCGCAAGCACCAGACCTTCGTCTTTACCTATGGCAACCGGCCCACCGGCTGCCATGGTCGTGCTGCTTGAGCAACTGACAAGCGACTTCCCAGGCGCCCCGGGCCGACAAGGCCCGGGGCGCCTGGCGTTTCCCGGGCCGCACCGCCCCGGGGCATCCCGAGACCACCGCGACCGCCGGGATCACAGATCACCGAGATCACCGAGATCCGCGAACCGACACGAGGAGCCCCGCATGACCGCCACGACCCCGACCGCCGCCGCCCCGGCCGCCGCCGCCCCGGCCGCCACGACCCGGATCGAGAAGACCGGCGCCCGCACCGACGAGGCCGCGGCCGTGATCGGTGACGCCCGGGAGCGCATCGACGCGCTCGACGACCGGATCATCGGTCTGATCCAGGAACGGATGGCCGTCTCGGCCGTCATCCAGGAGGCCCGGATCTCCTCCGGCGGCCGCCGGGTGAACCTGGCGCGCGAGATGGAGGTCCTCGGCCACTACCGCGACGCGCTGGGCAAGCCGGGCACGGCGCTCGCGATGACGATGCTCGAACTCTGCCGCGGCCGCATCTGACGGCCGGCGCGCGTGTGAGTGCCGTCCCGTACCCGAGTTCGGTCGCACCCTCACCCGTACGGCGCGTGACCGCGCGCCGAGCCGGTTCGTTGGTCGTGATGTCCGTGCCAGCCAGGGGCGGGCCCGAGTTAAAGACCACGCGTGGCTTCGCTGGGGCGTGTGACGCATCTCTGGTGCGTCGTGGGACCTCGCCCCAGCGCGTGTGACCGGACGGCAGGGGACAGCAGCCCGGTCACCCAGAAAGGGCGGTCGGTCCCGGGGACGCCCGGGGCCGACCGCAACCGGCCGAACGACCAGAGACTCCCGTCGACCCCACCGTCCCTCCTCCCCACCCCCGTGCCCCCGCACTCCCCGCATTCCCCCCAGGGCCCCGCGCGCGACCGGAATCGCGCCGCGGGGCCTCTGCGTTGCCCGCCCCCGTGAGACGTGACGCGCGTCACATAAAGATCTCGTGAGAGGGCTACAACCAATCCCCCAGGTCACCGGTCATCTATGCAGCACCACCCAGAAGCTGGAGGGGCGCTGCACTCGGAGGGGGGTGCAGCGCCCTTTCCGCTTTTCTGGAACCTCTCCGGGTCACCCGTCGACGCCCGCACGGCGCCCGGGCTCCCCCGGCGGTTCTCAGCCCTTCCCCGCTCTCCTCCGCTCTCCTCCGCCCTTCTCCGCTCTCCTCCGCTCTCCTCCGCCCTTCTCCGCTCTCCTCCGCCCTTCCGCCCTTCTCCAGCCCTTCTCAGCCCTTCTTCTTCGGCGGGACCGCCGGCATCCCCAGGAACGGCAGCCGCAGCGCGCCGAAGGCCTCCGCCGGGACCGCGGGCGACTTCGGCTCGACCGGCGCCAGCCGGACGTAGGCCTCGCCCTGGCGCGGGCGCCGGTCCTCCTCGCCCTTGTTGGGCCAGAAGGACATGGCGCGCTCGGCCTGTGCCGTGATCGTCAGCGACGGGTTGACGCCGAGGTTGGCGGAGACCGCCGCGCCGTCGACGACGGAGATGCCCGGGTGGCCGTAGAGGCGGTGGTACGGGTCGATCACGCCGGCGTCCGCGTCCGCGCCGATCGGGCAGCCGCCGAGGAAGTGGGCGGTGAGCGGGGTGCCCATGAGCTCGCCGATGTTGGAGCCGGCGAAGCCGTTGATCTCCTCGGCCATCAGGGAGGCGGCGCGGGTCGCGGCCTGGATCTGGGTCGGGTTGGGCGCGCCGTGGCCCTGACGGGCGGTGAGCAGGCCCTTCCCGAGGCCGCCGGGCTTGCGGTAGGTGGTCAGCGAGTTGTCCAGGGACTGCATGACCAGGCCGATGATGGTGCGCTCCGACCAGCGGCGGTTGGACAGCGAGCGCGCGGCGAGCGCGGGGTGCTTGAGGATCTCGAGGAACCACCTGCGGACCCGGTGCGCGCCGTAGGGCACCTGGAGGACGGTCATGCCGCCCATGGAGTTGGAGCCCTTGCCGTAGCGGACCGGCTCGATGTGGGTGTTCTCGTCCGGGTGGATGGACGAGGTGATCGCCACGCCCTTGGTGAAGTCGACGCGGTCCTTGCCGTGCCGCTTGCGGTAGCGGCGGTCGGTGGTCTGCGAGCCGACGAGGGCCTCGGAGTTGGTGCGGGTGAGCTCGCCGAGGCGGCGGGAGATCCCGGGCAGCAGGCCGGTGTCCTTCATCCGGTGCAGCAGCGTCTGCGTGCCGTAGGTGCCGGCCGCGAGCACCACCCGACGGGCGGTGAAGGTGCGGCCCGCGCCCTTCTTCCGGTTGTCGGTGGGCAGCGTCTTCACGGCGTAGCCGCCGCGCGCGTCCTCGGTGACGGCGACGACCGTGGTCATCGGGTGGACGACGGCGCCGGCCTTCTCGGCGAGGTAGAGGTAGTTCTCGTTGAGGGTGTTCTTGGCGCCGTGCCGGCAGCCGGTCATGCACTCGCCGCACTCGGTGCAGGCCTTGCGGGAGGGGCCCGCGCCGCCGAAGTACGGGTCGGCGACCTCTCCGCCCGGCTTCGCCCGCGCCTTCTCCGAGCCGTCGGCGTCGGAGCCGTCGCCGAAGAAGACGCCGACCGGCGCCATGTGGAAGGTGTCGCCGATGCCCATCGCCTGGGCGGTGGCCTTCAGGTGCACGTCGGACGGCGTCATGGTCGGGTTGAGCCGGACGCCGAGCATCCGCTTGGCCTGGTCGTAGTACGGGGCGAGCTCGGCGCGCCAGTCGGTGATGTCCTTCCACTGCGGGTCGTCGAAGAACGGCGCCAGCGGCTCGTAGAGGGTGTTGGCGTAGTTGAGGGAGCCGCCGCCGACGCCGGCGCCCGCGAGCACCATGACGTTGCCGAGCAGGTGGATGCGCTGGATGCCGTAGAGGCCGAGGGCGGGCGCCCACAGGAACTTCTTCAGGTCCCAGGAGTTCTTCGGCAGGGTCTCGCGGGTGTAGCGGCGGCCGGCCTCCAGGACGCCGACCCGGTAGCCCTTCTCGGTGAGGCGGAGAGCCGTGACCGAGCCTCCGAAGCCGGAGCCGACGACGACGACGTCGTAGTCGCAGTCGTGGTCGTCGTCGTACGAACCGTCCTCGTCGTACGCGCCGTCCTCGGCCTGATTCTGGGCAGGGGGTACCGCGGTCATGGCTCTCCTCGTACGAGAAAGGATGCTGCGAAATCGGGTGCGGGGCGGCGAGGCCGGGGGGCGGGGCGGGGCGGGGGGTCAGCGCAGGCGCAGGGCCTTCATCGCCTTCAGGGACGCGCTCATGAAGGCCGCGTACTTCTCGTCGTCCATCCCGAAGGACGGCGCGAGCGGAATCAGCCGCTGCTGGGCGACGGTCTGGGCCTCGGTGAACTTGAGGATGCCCTCGGAGCCGTGCCGCCGGCCGAGGCCGGAGTCCTTCATGCCGCCCATCGGGGCGCGGACGCTGCCGTACGCGGGCGCGTAGCCCTCGTTGATGTTGACGGTTCCGGTACGCAGCCGGCGGGCGACGGCGTGACCGCGGCGGGAGTCACGGGTCCAGACGGAGGAGTTCAGGCCGTACGGGGTGGCGTTGGCCAGTTCGACGACCTCGTCCTCGTCGGAGAAGCGGTAGATCGAGACGACCGGGCCGAAGGTCTCCTCGGTACAGACCGCCATCGGGGCCTGGACGCCGTCGAGGATGGTCGGCTCGTAGAACAGCGGGCCGATGTCGGGGCGGGCGACGCCGCCGGCGACGACCTTGGCGCCCTTGGCGACGGCCTCCTCGACGTGCCGGGTGACGGTCTCCAGCTGGCGCTCGCCGACCAGGGAGCCCATGTCGGCGCCGTAGGCGAGGGAGTTGCCGAGCCTCATCGCCTTGGTGCGGGCGGCGAAGCGCTCGACGAAGGCGTCGGCGACCGACTCGTGCACGTAGAGGCGCTCGATGGAGATGCACAGCTGGCCCGCGGAGGAGAAGCAGGCGCGGACGGCGCCGGCCGCGGCCTTCTCGATGTCGGCGTCCTCGAGCACCAGCATGGCGTTCTTGCCGCCGAGCTCCAGCGTGACGCCGACGAGACGGGCGGCGGCGCCCTGGGCGACCTCGCGGCCGGTCCGGGTGGAGCCGGTGAAGGACACGTAGTCGGCGTGCCGGACGACCTCGGGGCCGACGACCGGGCCCTCGCCGATGACGACCTGGAAGACCTCGGCGGGCAGTCCGGCCTCGATGAGCAGGTCGCGGGCCCACAGCGCGGTGAGCGCGGTCTCGGTGTCGGGCTTCATGACGACCGCGTTGCCCGCGACGAAGGCGGGCAGGGCGTCGCCGACGGACAGCTCCAGCGGGTAGTTCCAGGGCGCGATCTGGCCGACGACGCCGCGCGGCTGGCGCAGCTCGGTGACCTTGGTGAGGGTCGGGACGACGCCGGTGTGGCGCTTGGCGCGGAGATAGGCGGGCGCCTTGCGGCCGTAGTGGCGGGCGGCGACGGCGACCGACAGGACCTCCTCGTGGGCGTGCAGGCGCGCCTTGCCGGTCTCCAGCTGGATCAGGTCGAGGATCTCGCCCTGCCGCTGGAGGACCAGGTCGTGGAAGCGCAGCAGCACGGCCGCCCGGGCCCGGACGGGCGTCGCGGCCCAGGCGCTCTGGGCGGCGCGGGCGCGGTCGAAGGCGGAGGCGACGTCCTCGGGCGTGGACTCGGGCAGGTCCGCCAGCTTGTCCCCGGTGAAGGGGGTGTGGTTGGCGGTACGGCCGGAGCCCGCGACACCGCGGGTGAGGCGGGCGACCAGCGCGGGCGTGACCACGTCGGCGGCGGTGCGCGCCCCGGCGGGCGCGGGCGCGACGGGATTGGTGCCGAGGGTGGTCGCGGCGGCGACCGGGGCCGTGGTGGCGAGTGCCTGCGAGTCCGTCATGAGGGCGAGGGTAGGGCGCATTCCGCGCTTTGGGTACCCGTCGGTAACGCGTTTTCACCCACCACTCACAACCGCGCCAGTGTTCGCTGGCACATAAGCCCTGATCAGGGGCTTACGGGGTCACCGGGCGCCCTCCAGTACTTCTTCACGATGTCGAACTGCTCACGCGTCCGCTCCCAGGTCTCCACCGGTGAGGCCATGTACAGCGCGTATTCGGTGCCGTCGTCGCCGTAGTAGACCTGGTCGATCGCGCGGCGCGGCCCGGGGAAGGTCTGCTTCTCGATCCAGGTGAACTCCCAGACGGCGGAGTTGACCTGGTCGCGGAAGGTGTTCTGGGTCAGCCTGATCCGCTGGTACTGCGCCCGCCTGGCCACGATCTTCTCCAGGTCGAGCAGGTGCATGTACGGGTTCTCGAAGTCCGGCGACGGGTCGATGCTGATCCGGATCCGGTGCTTGCCGTTGTCCGGGGTGTAGTCGATCTGGTCGCCGTCCTCCATCCGCTTCCAGCCGTCGGGGACGACCAGGCTGAACCCCTCCGGGTCCTCGACCCGGTGCCAGCCGGCCGGGACGGAGCCCTTGGCCTGATCCTTGCCGTCCTTGCCGTCCTTGCCGTCCTTGCCGCCGTCCTTGCCGCCGTCCTTGCCCGCGCCCTGGCCCTGGCCCTGGCCCTGGGTGGCGGACGTGCCGTTGCCCTGGGCGCCCGAGCCGCCCATGTGGGTCATCGCGGCGAAGACCGCGCCGCCCGCGAGCAGACCGGCGACGACGGCCGCGAGCAG
>NZ_SDOY01000051.1 GCF_004117935.1 Streptomyces roseicoloratus
CTCCTTGGCGGTCTTGTCGATGAACGGCTTCGTCACCTCGGCGTTCACGCCCCGCCAGTCCTCGGCCCGGGCCTTCGCCGCCATGGTCCTGCGGGCGTCCTCGGCGAGCGTGTCCAGCTTGCCCTTCATCTCGGACCAGCGGTCGGCCGAGGCCTTCATCTTGTGCAGCTGCGCCTGGTACACGTTGTCGAACGTCAGCACGTTCCCCGCTCCCCCGCCTACGTGAAGTACTCGTTGATCTTGGACACGGCGAGTGCCGCCTTGATCTCCTCGTCGTCCCTCGCGTGCGCGG
>NZ_SDOY01000052.1 GCF_004117935.1 Streptomyces roseicoloratus
GCCTGCGCCACCACGCCGGCGCCGCTCACCGCGCCGCTGCTGACGGCGGCGGCCTGCGCCCTGCTCGCCGCGGCGAGCGGTGTGCCGCGGCCGGAGCTGGCGGTGTGGCTGCTGGTGGCGCCGTTCGGCACGCTGCTCGCGCTCGTGGACGTACGGGTGCACCGGCTGCCCGACCGGCTGACGCTGCCGCTCGCCGTGGCGCTGCCGCTGCTGCTCGCGGGCGCCGCGCTCTCCCCGTACGCGGCCGGCTCCTGGCCGACCGCCCTGCTGGGGGCGCTGGTGCTCGGCGGCGGCTACCTCGTGCTGTTCCTGCTGCACCCCGACGGGATGGGCTTCGGAGACGTGAAGCTGGCGGTGCCGCTGGGCGCGGCCCTCGGCTGGTACGGCTGGGGCGTGCTGTTCGTGGGGGCGTTCGCGGGATTCCTGCTGGGCGCGCTGTACGGGCTGGGGCTCGTCCTGGCCGGCCGCGCGGGGCGCGGCGCGGCGATCCCGTTCGGGCCGTTCATGATCGTGGGCGCTCTCCTGGGGCTGCTGCTCGGCGCGTTCACCGCCCTGTCGTGAGGGCCCTCCCTAACATCACCCCGTATGCCTCATATGCCGCATACATGGGCCAGTGATTCGAAATCGCCCCTCGAATACCCGAAGCCGGCGCCCCCCGACCCCTCCGGCCGCCCGGAGGGGCGACACGCGCCAACGACGCAAAGCATGCCAAGCACGCCAACGACGCCAGGCACGTCAACGACGCAAAGCACGCCAAGCACGCCAACGACGCCAAGCACGCCAACGACGCCAGGCACGTCCGCACCCTGGTACCGGCGGCCGGCCGCGCTGCTCCCCTGGGCCTGGGCCGCGGCGCTGTGCCTGCTGTACGCCACCGTCGCCGTGCGCCGTCACGTCCTCATGCGCACCACCGGCTACGACCTGGGCATCTTCGAGCAGGCCATCCGCGCCTACGCCGAGTTCCGCGCGCCCGTCGTCCCGTTGCGCGGCGAGGACTTCAACCTCCTCGGCGACCACTTCCACCCCCTGCTCGCCGTCCTCGCCCCGCTCTACCGGCTGTTCCCCTCGCCCCTCACCCTCCTCGTCGCCCAGTCCGCCCTCCTCGCGCTCGCCGTCGTCCCGCTCGCCCGCTGGGCCGTGCGCGCCGTCGGTCCGCGCGGCGCGCACGCCGTCGCCGCCGGGTACGGACTGAGCTGGGGCGTCGCCTCCGCCGCCGCCTTCGACTTCCACGAAGTCGCCCTGGCCGTACCGCTGCTCGCGTTCAGCCTGGAGGCCCTCGGCCGGCGCCGATGGCGGGCCGCCGTCGCCTGGGCCGCTCCGCTGCTGCTCGTCAAGGAGGACCTGGGCCTCACGCTCGCCGCCGTCGGCGCGTACATCGTGCTCAAGGGCCGTACGGACGCGGCGTACCTCGGCATCGGGACCGTCGCCGCCGGGCTCGCCGGCTCGCTCCTGGAGGTCAAGGTCCTGCTGCCCGCCCTCGCGCCCGCCGGCGGCTACGCCCACGGCGGGCAGCTCGCCGACGCCCACGGCTCGCTCCTCTCCGCGCTCGCCCACGGCCCGCTCGACCTGCTGCGCCCCGACATCAAGGCGACCACCCTGATCCTGGTCTTCGCCCCGTCCGCCCTGCTCGCGCTGCGCTCCCCGCTCGCGCTGATCGCCCTGCCCACCCTGGGCTGGCGCATGGCCTCCGAGAACGGCTTCCACTGGGGCACCGCCTTCCACTACAGCGCGATCCTCATGCCGGTCGTGTTCGCCGGGCTCCTCGACGTCCTCGGCCGCGAGACCACCGCGGTCGGACGGACGCCCGCCGCCGAGGCCGCCGCCGGACACGCGCGGGCCCGCGAGACCGCCCGCCGCAACGCCAGGGCCGCGCTCGCCACCGTCCTCGCCGTGACCGCCGTCCTCATCCCCTCCTTCCCGCTCGCGCAGCTCGCCCAGCGGGCCACCTGGCGCACCACCTCGCACGTGGAGGCCGCCCGCGCCCTGCTCGCCCGGATCCCCGACGGGGCGACCGTCGCCGCCTCCAACCGGCTCGCCCCGCAGCTCACTTCGCGCTGCACGGTGGTCCTCTTCCCGACCTTCCCGGTCGACGGCAGGCTCTACGAGTACCGTCGCGAGGACCTGCCGCGCCCCACCGCCGAATGGATCGTCCACGACCCGCGGGCCCCCGAGGCCTGGCCGTACGAGGAAGGCCACTGGCCCTATCCCCTGGAGCAGCAGCTGGCCGAGCTGGCGGCCGCCCGCCGGACGTACGGGTACGAGGTGGTCGCCGTCCGCGACGGGATCACCCTCCTGCACCGCGCCGGCCGCCCGGCCGGCTCCGCCGGCACCTGAGACGGCCCGCGCCGACGCGGCCGGCACCCGACACCGCCCTCAGGCGTGCGGGCCCACCGTCACCGGCCCCACCGTCAGCTCGGCCCGGCCCTCCAGGAGCTCCGCCACGCGCTCCGCCTCCGCCCCCAGGTCCCGCAGCCGGGCCGCCGACAGCTTCCGCAGCGGCTCGACGGTGACGACGATCCGCTTCCCCGAGCGACGCTGGTGCCACACGCCCGCCACCGTGCCGTCGACGAGGAGCACCGGATGGTTCCCGGCCTGGCCGCGCCCCAGCGCCCGCTCGTACGCCGCGCCGGGGAAGAGGCGCTCGCGCGGCTGGGAGGCCACGGCGAAGGCGTCGAAGTAGGGCAGCAGGCGCAGCCCGCGCGGCGGCCGCTCGTCCGGGAAGTCCGTGTCGCCGGCGGCCACCCAGGCCGCCGCCCCCTCGAAGGACACCTCCTCGATCCGGCCGGCGGCCGCCAGCGAGCCGAACAGCTCCGTCGCCCAGCCGCCCGGCGCCGCCAGCCACCGCGCGAGGTTCCCCGGCGTCGCCGGGCCGTACGCGCGCAGGTAGCGCTCCACGAGCCCGCCCAGCGCCCGGTCGCCGGTCAGGGGCCGCACGCCCGGGTGGGTGTACGTGACCTTCCGGCCGCGGTCGGGTCCGAAGCACAGCACCCCGCGGTGCGCGGCCAGGTGCGTCACCTGCCGCCAGCGGGGCCACTTGTCCTGGAAGGCCTCCATCACCCGCTCGCCCGCCCACGGGCCGGTGCGGGCCACGATCGCGTCGGTCAGCTCGTCCACGGTGAGCTCCGCGCCCGTCAGCGCGTCCGCGATCGCCGCCACGACCTCGTCGGTCTGCGCCGCGGTCAGCCGTACGTGCGGCGGGTGCCCGTTCGGCCCGGCCGGAAGCGCGGACAGCGCGCCCGTCCACAGGGGCAGGTCCTCGGCGGGCAACAGGTGCACGGTGCCGCGCGGCCCGAACGTCTTGACCAGCGTGCGGTCCCGCCACAACGCGGCGCGCACGTCCGCCCGCGTGCCCTCCGCCCGGCGCAGCGCCACGGACAGCTCGGCCGCCGAGAGGACCTGGGCGTGGGCGCCGAGCATCGCGGCGGCCACCGGGGCCGGCGGCGCGTCCGCGGGCCGGTCGAGGAACTGGCGGCGGATCCGGCGGGCGTCCGCCTGCGGCCAGGTGACGTGGAGCGGCGTGGAGGTCGTCATGCGCCGACCGTAGGAGCGATACAGGTCGAGAACCGTCCGCCTCGCCCTTCCGCCCGCCGTCCTTCCGCCCGCGCCTCACCCTTCCGCCCGCCGTCCTTCCGCCCTCCTCGCCCTTCCGTCCGCCGCCGCCGCGTCAACCGGGCGACCCGGCCGGAGGGTCCCCCGTGGGAAGTACCGATTCCGCCGCCACGCCCGGGCGCAAACCCGCCACACACCTTCACAGCCCTTGTGTCCCTTGGGATCCGGCGCATCCGACGGCGATCGTTCGGCCCGGCGGGCACACAGCACGACTAATGAAGGGTTATGGTGGAAACCCCCCCTCGGGCCGGTCCGTATCCCCCCCACGGACCGGCCCGTTTTTTGCCCCCCTACGGACCGGCCCGCTTTTTGCCCGCCCACCTGCACCGGCCCCGGTGGACGCTCGCGGACGCCTCGCGGACGCCCCGCGGGCCGGGGACTCAGCCCCGGGCCGCCCAGATGTTGGTGCCCGCGGTGTCGACGGCGAAGGAGTCGATCTCCTTCAGCTCCTCGTCCGACAGCGGCGCCCCGGCCAGCGCGGCCACGTTCTCCTCCAGCTGCGTCACGCTCGACGCGCCGATCAGGGCCGAGGTCATCCGCGGGTCGCGCAGCACCCAGGCCAGCGCCAGCTGGGCCAGCGACTGCCCGCGCCGCTGCGCGATGTCGGCGAGGCCGTGCAGCCGGCGCAGCACCTCGTCGGACAGCAGGTTCGGGTCGAGGGACTTGCCCTGGGTGGCCCGCGAGCCCTCCGGCACGCCCTTCAGGTACTTGTCGGTCAGCAGGCCCTGCGCGAGCGGCACGAAGGAGATGCAGCCCATGCCCGCCGCCTCCAGCGTGTCGAGGAGGCCGTCCTCCTCCGTCCACCGGTTGATCATCGAGTAGGACGGCTGGTGGATCAGGGCGGGGACACCCATCTCCCGGAGGATCCGGGCGGCCTCGGCGGTCTGCTCGCTGGTGTACGAGGAGACGCCGACGTACAGGGCCTTGCCCTGCCGCACCGCGGACGCCAGCGCGCCCATCGTCTCCTCGAGCGGAGTGTCCGGGTCGAAGCGGTGCGAGTAGAAGATGTCGACGTAGTCGAGGCCCATCCGCTTCAGGGAGGCGTCCAGCGACGACATCAGGTACTTGCGGGAGCCCCACTCGCCGTACGGCCCCGGGTGCATCAGGTAACCGGCCTTCGTCGAGACGATCAGCTCGTCCCGGTACGGCGCGAAGTCCTGGGCGAAGATCTTGCCGAAGTTCAGCTCGGCCGAGCCGGGCGGCGGCCCGTAGTTGTTCGCCAGGTCGAAGTGGGTGACGCCCAGGTCGAAGGCGCGGCGCAGGATCGCCCGCTGCGAGTCGAGGGTGCGGTCGTCGCCGAAGTTGTGCCAGAGGCCCAGGGAGATGGCGGGGAGCTTCAGCCCGCTGCGGCCCGTACGCCGGTACTCCATGGCGTCGTAGCGCTCCGGGGCGGGGCGGTAGAGGGGGGAATCAGTCACGTATCTCTGCTTATCACGGACTTGTGACAGTACCGGGCTGGGAGCCGGTCACCCCTCCGCAGTAATGTGGCGGCTTCGGGGGCCGACACTGCATGGAGGGGTAAAGAACAGTGAACCTGCGCGACCTGGTGTACGGGCTCTACGCACGCCGGGTGGAAGGCCGCCTCGACCACGCCCAGGTGCCCAAGCACATCGGCGTCATCCTCGACGGCAACCGGCGCTGGGCCAAGGCCTCCGGCGGTACCCCCGAGCAGGGTCACAAGGCCGGCGCGGACAAGATCCAGGAGCTGCTCGGCTGGTGCGCCGAGACCGACGTCGAGGTCGTCACGCTCTGGATGCTCTCCACCGACAACCTGAACCGCCCCGAGGAGCAGCTGGTCCCGCTGCTCGCGATCATCGAGGACGCGGTACGGGCGCTCGCCGCCGACGGCCGCTGGCGGGTGCACCACGTCGGCACCCTCGACCTGCTGCCCGCGCGCACCCAGTCCGTCCTGAAGGAGGCCGAGCAGGCCACCCTGGACAACACCGGGATACTCGTGAACGTCGCCGTGGGCTACGGCGGCCGTCAGGAGATCGCGGACGCGGTCCGCTCGCTGCTCCTGGAGCACGCCGAGCGCGGCACCAGCTTCGAGGAGCTGGCGGAGACCGTCGACGTCGAGCACATCTCCGAGCACCTCTACACCCGCGGCCAGCCCGACCCCGACCTGGTGATCCGCACCAGCGGCGAGCAGCGCCTCTCCGGGTTCATGCTGTGGCAGAGCGCGCACTCCGAGTACTACTTCTGCGAGGTGCACTGGCCGGCCTTCCGCAAGGTCGACTTCCTGCGCGCCCTGCGCGACTACGCGGCCCGGCACCGCCGCTTCGGCAACTGAGGCGTACCGGCGGGGACCGGAGCGGACCGGACCGACACGGACCGGGAGCCGACCCGGCGCGGACCGGGAGCCGACCCGACACGGACCGGGAGCCGACCCGACACGGACCGGGAGCCGACCCGGCGCGGGCGGCGGCGTGACGCCGCGAACCGCGGCGCGAACCGTGGCGCGGCTCCGGCGCGGGCCCGGCGCACCGGTCCGGACCGGCGCACCTGGCCGGACCGGTGTGACCCGACGCCACCTGGCGCCACTCGACGCCACCTGACGTGACCTCACGCCCGTCCCGAGAACCCGTCACCCTCCGTTCACGGATCCGCCGTCATATGCCATGGCATGACGGCACGTGTTCGAGGGCATATCCCAGGTGAAGTGAGCGGCACGGAGACCGCCACCCGGGAGGCCCTTTGCACCAGGACGACCGTGCAGGACGTGCACGGACGAAGCGGAGGGCCGGTGCTCGGCCCGCGCATCGTGGCCAGAGCCCGGTCCCATTCCGCCGCGACAGCGGTTCCGCCCATCGATCTTCCGCCGGGGCGGACCTGTCGCAACCCCGACCTCTCAGGGGTCCTCGAAGGGGGTCTGTCCTTCCGTGGTGACCAGCACTAAGCGCCGCTTGTCCGACAGGCGCACCTACGTTCTCGACACCAGCGTCCTGCTGGCCGACCCCAAGGCGATGTCCCGGTTCGAGGAGCACGAAGTGGTGCTCCCGATCGTCGTCGTGACCGAGCTGGAGGCCAAGCGCCACCACCCCGAGCTCGGCTACTTCGCGCGGCAGGCGCTGCGCCTCCTCGACGACTTCCGGGTGCGCTACGGGCGGCTGGACGCCCCGCTCCCCATCGGGGACCTGGGCGGCACCCTGCGCGTCGAGCTCAACCACTCGGACCCCGGAGTCCTTCCGGCCGGTTACCGGCTCGGGGACAACGACTCGCGGATCCTCGCGGTCGCCCGCAACCTGCAGGCCGAGGGCTACGACGTCACGGTCGTCTCCAAGGACCTGCCGCTGCGCATCAAGGCCTCCTCGGTGGGCCTGCTCGCCGAGGAGTACCGGGCGGAACTCGCGATCACGGACTCCGGCTGGACCGGAATGTCCGAACTCGCCCTGTCCGCCGACCAGATCGACCTGCTCTACGACCAGGAGACGCTGTACGTGCCCGAGGCGGCCGAGCTGCCCGTGCACACCGGTCTCGTGCTGCAGTCCGAGCGCGGCAAGGCGCTCGGCCGGGTCGCCTCCGACGGCTCGGTGCGGCTGGTCCGCGGCGACCGGGAGGTCTTCGGCATCCGCGGTCGCAGCGCCGAGCAGCGGATCGCGCTCGACCTGCTGCTCGACCCGGACGTCGGCATCGTGTCGATGGGCGGCAGGGCCGGCACCGGAAAGTCGGCACTCGCGCTGTGCGCGGGCCTGGAGGCGGTCCTGGAGCGCCGTCAGCACCAGAAGGTGATGGTCTTCCGTCCGCTGTACGCGGTGGGCGGGCAGGAGCTCGGCTATCTGCCGGGCACCGAGGCCGAGAAGATGAGCCCGTGGGCGCAGGCGGTCTTCGACACCCTCTCGGCCGTGGCGGGCCGCGAGGTCATCGAGGAGGTGCTGAGCCGCGGGATGCTGGAGGTGCTGCCGCTCACGCACATCCGCGGCCGTTCGCTGCACGACGCGTTCGTCATCGTCGACGAGGCCCAGTCCCTGGAGCGGAACGTACTGTTGACCGTTCTGTCCAGGATCGGGGCGAATTCCCGGGTGGTGCTGACCCATGACGTCGCCCAGCGCGACAACCTGAGGGTCGGCCGCTACGACGGAGTCGTCGCCGTGGTCGAGAAGCTGAAGGGGCATCCGCTGTTCGCCCACGTCACGCTGACCCGTTCCGAGCGTTCGCAGATCGCCGCGCTCGTGACCGAAATGCTGGAGGACGGTCACATCTGACCCGATCCGCCCCCTTGTGGGGCAAAGGAGTTGGCGCCGCCCGGCAAAGCGCGAGAGCTTAGCCGGGCGGCGCCGCGCTGTCCGCCGTATCGGCCAAATCCCGTGCGTCCACCCAGGTGTGAGCTTTCACACGCAACGCGGAATTGCCTTGCGGCGTTTCCGTCCGGCAAAGTCTTGCTTCCGTCAGGCCCCGCATACGGCACACGTGCACCTTCAGAGGTGCTGCACCACACAACTCAACAACCGTTCGCCGTATGCCGCCCACAGCACCACGGGCCCGTGTCTTCTGTGACCCACAGTTCGGAGACCAGCGCCAGGGGCACGATTTCGCCCGCGTGGTCACCTGTGCGGGCGATGCTGGAAGGAAACCGTGTGAGCCGGATCTCGGTCCGGGGATTCGCGGTGGCTTCGGCCACTGCGGTCACCACTGTCGGCGCCGTCGTCGGTGTTGCCTCGGGCAACGCGGCGCAGGCCTCGGACGACAACTTCGAAGCCACCGCGGCCGACACGACGCTGCTCGCGGACATCCCCGCGGGCGAGCAGGCCCAGGTACAGGTCTCCTCCCTCGCGGAGCAGGCGAACGTCCAGGCAGCCGCCGCCGACTCCCTCGCGCGCAAGTCCGCCGAGGAAGCCGCCCGCATCCAGGCCGCCAAGGACGCCGAGGCCAAGAAGAAGGCGGCCGACAAGGCCGAGAAGGAGCGCAAGGAAGCCGAGGAGCGCGCCAACCGCTCCGCCGTGCGCGACGCCTCCAGCTTCTCCGCCCAGGGCTCGTACACCATCGCCGAGGTCAAGGCCATCGCCCGGCAGATGATCCCGGCGGACCAGTTCCAGTGCTTCAGCAACATCGTGGACCACGAGTCCGGCTGGAACTACCGCGCCGTCAACCCCTCCTCGGGCGCGTACGGCCTCGTCCAGGCCCTGCCCGGCTCGAAGATGTCGTCCGCCGGCGCCGACTGGCAGACCAACCCGGCCACCCAGATCAAGTGGGGCCTCAGCTACATGGACGGCCGCTACGGCAGCCCCTGCGGCGCCTGGTCGTTCTGGCAGGCCAACCGCTGGTACTAGGGCCTGCCCGGCGGATCGGGGCCGGCCAGGCCCCGGACGCCCGTCCGTCTCTTCCGGATCGCGGCCGGACACGTCGGCCGCGCCCCGCGAGCCGCTCCCGGTATCCGTACCGGGCCCCGCTCAACCTCGCGAAGCCCCTCGCCGTCCCTCGGTGAGGGGCTCACGCGTGCGCGGGGTGTAGGTTCGTGGGCCCGGAGGGGGAGAGGGAAGAGCATGTCGAGACTGCCAGGATGGCTGCACCGGCTCGGTGACGGACTGAGCCGCGTGGGCGACCGCCTTGACGAACGCCGGGCGGCGGCCGAGCGCGACTCCGCCGCCCTGGGCGAGCCGCCCGCGGCCACCGCGCCGGACGGGTCCGCCGCGCCCGGGGCCGGCCCCGGCCCGGCCGCGAAGTCCGCCCCCGCGAAGACCCCGGCCACGGCAGCGGCCTCCGCGGCGGGAGCCGTCGAGCCGACGTTCGTCGAGCCGACGTCCGCCGAACCCGCCTCCGTGCCCGCGCCGCCCGCCTACGCGCCCGCCGTCGCCGCGCGGCCCGACCCGGTCGCCGCGATCCCGTGGGGCATGCGGGTCGCCGCCGAGGCCGGCTGGCGGCTGCTCGTCCTCGCCGGCACCGTCTGGGTGCTGATGAAGGTGATCAGCTCCGTCCAGCTGGTCGTCCTCGCGTTCGTCGCCGCCCTGCTCATCACCGCGCTGCTCCAGCCCACCGTCGCCCTGCTGCGCCGCAAGGGCCTGCCCCGCGGACTCGCCACCGCCGTCACCGCCGTCTCCGGCTTCGTGATCATGGGACTGGTCGGCTGGTTCGTGGTCTGGCAGGTGCTGGACAACGTCGACAGCCTGTCCGACCGCGTCAAGGACGGCATCGAGGAGCTCAAGCGCTGGCTCCTCAACAGCCCCTTCCACGTCACCGAGCAGCAGATCAACGACATCGCCAAGAACCTCAGCGAGGCCATCGGCGCCAACGCCGAGCAGATCACCTCCGCCGGACTCCAGGGCGTCACCGTGGTCGTGGAGGCCCTGACCGGCATCCTGCTCGCCATGTTCTCCACCCTCTTCCTGCTCTACGACGGGAAGAAGGTCTGGGAATGGACCCTCAAGCTGGTGCCCGCCCAGGCCAGGCCCGGCGTCGCCGGCGCCGGCCCGCGCGCCTGGCGCACCCTCACCGCGTACGTCCGCGGCACGGTCCTCGTCGCCCTGATCGACGCCGTCTTCATTGGCCTCGGCCTGTGGTTCCTCGACGTGCCGCTGGCCGTGCCGCTCGCCGTGTTCATCTTCCTGTTCGCGTTCATCCCGCTCGTCGGCGCCGTCGTCTCCGGCGCCCTCGCCTGTGTCGTCGCGCTCGTCACCAACGGGGTGTTCACCGCCCTCATGGTGCTCGTCGTCGTGCTCGCCGTGCAGCAGATCGAAGGCCACGTCCTCCAGCCGTTCATCCTCGGCCGGGCCGTGCGGGTCCACCCCCTCGGCGTCGTCCTCGCGGTCGCGGCCGGCGGACTGACCGCCGGCATCGGCGGCGCCGTCGTCGCCGTCCCGCTGGTCGCCGTCGCCAACACGGTCGTCGGCTACCTCCGCGCGTACAGCACCGAACAGGCCCTGCGCGCCGCGCCCGAGCCGCGCGGCGCGACCGCGTACGAGGTGGCGCCCACCCCGGCGCCCGGCGCGGCCGGCCGCCACCCGGGAGGACAGTCGTGATCTCCGAGCCCGAACTCGTCGGCGGCGGGGGCTTCCCCGACCCCGCCGGCCCGCCGCTCCCGCAGCCGCCGCCCGCCGCCGGCCAGGATCCGGCCGGACCCGCCGGCCCGCGTGCCCGCCACCCCTGGCTGTGGGCCCTGGGCGGCGCGGTGGCGGCCTCGGCGGTGTGGGCCGGCGGACTCTCCGCGTACGACCGGTACGGGCAGGACGCCGGGCCCGACCTCGGCGGCTACCGCACCGACCGCGACCCCTGCGAGGTGGCCCGGTTCGACGGTCTCGTCTCGGCGTTCGGCGCCAAGGGGCCCGCGGTGACCGAGCCGCGCAAGGTGGACCGCCCCGCCCTCTTCGACTGGGACTGCACCGTCACCCTGGCGTCCAAGCCCGTCGGGTACACGGTGGACGTCAGCTACCGCCTGCACCGGAAGACCGATCCCGGCCCGGAGTTCGCGGACATCATGGAGGACCCGCAGCTCGGCGGCGGCGGTGAAGCCGTCGGCGGCGTCGGGGAGAGCGCCTACTTCGGCGGCCTCTACGGCGACAACTCGCTCCGGGTCCTCGACGGACAGGCCGAACTCGGCCTGGCGCTCCAGCCGACCGACGACTGGGACGAGGAAACGAACCTGCCCAGGGAACTGCCGCAGCTGGACCCGGCAGCCATCCGGACGTACCTGGTCGAGGACATGCGCCAGCTGATGGCGGCGCTCAAGAACTGAGCCCGGCGGCCGCGCGGCCGACCCGCGGGCCCGGCCCGGTCCGCGGACGCCGAAGGGCCCCGGGGTTCACGGAACCCCGGGGCCCTTCGGCGTAGGTGCGCGGTACGGGCCGGAACTACTCGGCCAGGACCGCCTCGGCGTCCAGCGTCACGCCGACGGCCTGGATGACCGCGGCGATCTTGACGGCCTCCTGGATCGTCTCGCGGTCGACACCGGCCTTGCGCAGGACCTGCTCGTGCGAGTCCAGGCACTGGCCGCAGCCGTTGATCGCGGACACGGCCAGCGACCACAGCTCGAAGTCGACCTTCTCGACGCCCGGGTTGCCGATGACGTTCATCCGCAGACCGGCGCGCATCGTCCCGTACTCCGGGTCCGACAGCAGGTGCCGGGTCCGGTAGAAGACGTTGTTCATCGCCATGATCGCGGCGGCCGACTTGGCGGCCTGGTACGCCTCGGGCTTCAGGTTGGCCTGGGCCTCCGGCTCCAGCTCCTTCAGGACCTTCGGCGAGCGGGAGGCGATGGCGCAGGCCAGCACCGTGCCCCACAGCTGCTGCTGCGGGAGCTCGCTGTTGCCGATCACCGAACCGAGGTTCAGCTTCAGGTCCTTGGCGAAGTCCGGTATGGCGGCCTTCAGCTCATCGAGCGCCATGCTCACTCACCGGCCAGGAGCGCGGCGGCGTCGAGGGTGTCCTCGCCCTTGTTCCAGTTGCACGGGCACAGCTCGTCGGTCTGCAGGGCGTCGAGGACCCGCAGGACCTCCTTCGGGTTACGGCCGACGGAGCCGGCGGTCACCATGACGAACTGGATCTCGTTGTTCGGGTCCACGACGAACACGGCGCGCTGCGCGAAGCCGTCCTCGCCCTCGACGCCGCAGTCGCGCATGAGCTCGTGCTTCGAGTCGGCGAGCATCGGGAAGGGCAGGTCACGCAGGTCGGCGTGGTCCTTGCGCCAGGCGTGGTGCACGAACTCCGAGTCACCGGAGACACCGAGGATCTGGGCGTCGCGGTCGGCGAACTCGTCGTTCAGCTTGCCGAAGGCGGCGATCTCGGTCGGGCAGACGAAGGTGAAGTCCTTCGGCCAGAAGAACACCACGCGCCACTTGCCCTCGTAGGACTTGTGGTTGATCTGCTCGAACTCCTTGCCGCTCTCCAGCGACACGCAGGCGGTCAGGTCGTAGGCGGGGAACTTGTCACCGACAGTGAGCACGCGCTCTCCTTGCAGGGTCGGAAGGATCCCTTTTGGGGTCTTCCGTGAGGGGTTGGACGTCTCACATCCTGGCACGGAGTGCATTGATCAGTGAAATAGCTAGACTCGGTCGTGTTGATCGAAGGTGGTTATCAGTGGTTTCCGTGCGTCGGGTGAAGCAGCCCAGCCTTTCCCAGCTCAGAGCATTCGCGGCGGTCGCGGAGCATCTCCACTTCCGGGACGCGGCGGCGGCCATCGGCATGAGCCAGCCGGCGCTCTCGGGCGCGGTTTCGGCTCTCGAAGAGGCACTCGGTGTCCAGCTCCTCGAGCGTACGACGCGCAAGGTGCTGCTCTCGCCCGCGGGGGAGCGGCTCGCGGTGCGGGCGCACGCCGTGCTCGACGCCGTGGGCGAGCTGCTGGAGGAGGCGGAGGCGGCGCAGGCGCCGTTCACGGGCGTGCTGCGGCTCGGCGTGATCCCGACGGTCGCGCCCTATCTGCTGCCGACGGTGCTGCGTCTCGTGCACACCCGCTATCCGGAGCTCGACCTCCAGGTGCACGAGGAGCAGACCTCCTCGCTCCTGGAAGGGCTGGCGGCGGGCCGGCTCGACCTGCTGCTGCTCGCGGTCCCGCTCGGCGTGCCCGGCGTCACCGAACTCCCGCTGTTCGACGAGGACTTCGTCCTGGTCACGCCCGAGGACCACCCGCTGGCGGGGCGGGCCGACATCCCGCGCGAGGCGCTCAGGGAACTCAAGCTGCTGCTGCTCGACGAGGGGCACTGCCTGCGGGACCAGGCCCTCGACATCTGCCGCGAGGCGGGCCGTACGGAGGGGGCGCCGGTCACCACCACCGCGGCGGGCCTGTCGACGCTGGTGCAGCTGGTCGCCGGAGGCCTCGGCGTGACCCTGCTGCCGCGCACCGCGGTGAAGGTCGAGACGGCCCGCGACACCGCCCTGTCGGTCGGGGACTTCGCCGATCCGGCGCCGTCGCGGCGGATCGCCCTGGCGATGCGGACGGGAGCGGCCCGCCAGTCCGAGTTCGAGGAACTGGCGGGCTCGCTCCGGGACGCCATGAAGCGCCTTCCGGTACGCATGGCCCCGGCGGCCCCGGCGGCCCCGGCGGCCCCGGCGGTTCCGGCGGGCACGGACGCCTGACGGGCCCGGCGGCCCCGGCGGCCCCGGCGGGCACGGAC
>NZ_SDOY01000053.1 GCF_004117935.1 Streptomyces roseicoloratus
CCCAGCCCCAGCCCCAGCCCGGCTATGGCTTCCCGCACCCCGGCCAGCCCCAGCCGGGCCAGCCCGCGCAGCCCCAGCCCGGTCACCCCGCCCAGCCGCACCCCGGCCCGCCCGCTCAGGCGCAGGCACAGCCGCAGCCGCAGGGGCAGCCGTCCGCGCCCGCCGGGCCCGGGCCCGCCGTGGATCCGCGGACCGGGGCCGCCTGGCCGTCCGCCGTGACGCACGACCAGCGGGAGCGTTCGGTGCCGGGCGCGCCGCTCGGGTACACCGCGGCCGTCGAGCTGTCCTCCGACCGGCTGCTGCGCAACAACAAGCAGAAGGCCAAGTCCTCCCGCAATCCCGGCGCCTCGGCCCGCTTCAAGCTGGGCGGCAAGAAGGAGGAGGCCGAGCGACAGCGGAAGCTGGAGCTGATCCGTACGCCGGTGCTCTCCTGTTACCGGATCGCGGTCATCTCGCTCAAGGGCGGCGTCGGCAAGACGACGACCACCACGGCGCTGGGCGCGACGCTGGCCACCGAGCGGCAGGACAAGATCCTGGCGATCGACGCCAACCCGGACGCCGGCACGCTCGGCCGCCGGGTGCGGCGCGAGACCGGGGCGACCATCCGCGACCTGGTGCAGGCGATCCCGTACCTCAACTCGTACATGGACATCCGCCGTTTCACCTCGCAGGCGCCGTCCGGTCTGGAGATCCTCGCCAACGACGTGGACCCGGCCGTCTCGACGACGTTCAACGACGAGGACTACCGGCGGGCGATCGACGTCCTGGGCAAGCAGTACCCGATCATCCTGACCGACTCCGGCACCGGTCTGCTCTACAGCGCCATGCGCGGTGTGCTCGACCTGGCCGATCAGCTGATCATCATCTCGACGCCGTCCGTGGACGGTGCCTCCAGCGCCTCCACGACCCTCGACTGGCTGTCGGCGCACGGGTACGCGGAGCTGGTGCAGCGCTCGATCACCGTGATCTCCGGGGTCCGCGAGACCGGCAAGATGATCAAGGTCGAGGACATCGTGCAGCACTTCCAGACCCGTTGCCGCGGTGTGGTCGTGGTGCCGTTCGACGAGCACCTGGCCGCGGGCGCCGAGGTCGACCTGGACATGATGCGGCCGAAGACCCGCGAGGCGTACTTCCACCTGTCGGCGATGGTCGCGGAGGACTTCGCCCGGGCCCAGCAGGCGCAGGGCCTGTGGACCGGTGACGGCCAGGGCGGCCTGCCGCCGCACATGGCCCCGCCGATGCCGGCCCAGCCCGGCGCGCCCGGTCAGCCCGGCGCGCCCGTGCCGGGTCAGCCGATGCCGGGTCAGCCGTACGCGCCGCAGCAGCCCGCCCCCGGGCAGCCCTACGACGGACAGCCGTACGGCGGCCAGCCCGCGCCCGGTCAGCCGTACCCGCAGCAGCCCTACCCGCAGCAGCCCCACCCGCAGCAGCCGGCACCGGGTCAGCCCGGCCAGCCGGGGCAGCCGGGTCAGCCGTACGGAGCACAGCCGGCACCCGGACAGATGTACGGGGCGCAGCCCGGTCAGCCGCCGGTGCCGCAGGGCTGGCAGCAGCCCCCGGCGCAGCCGCTGCCGCCGCACGCCGATCCGCAGGCCCAGGGTCAGGGGCAGGTTCCGCCGCCCAACTGGCAGCAGCAGCCGCAGCAGCAGCCCCCGCAGGCGCCGCCAGCCCCTCAGCAGTAGGGCGTCACAGGAGTAGACCAATGAGGCCCCGTACCGGTGTTCCGGTACGGGGCCTCTTCGCATTCCCGCAGCCCACACGGGGTTTGAGGGATCGTTGACGACGGCAGACCACCGCTGATACACCTTCGCTTCATCCATCGTCAGCCCAAGATCCACGGCACTTCCCCCGACGCACGCATCCCGACGCGAGGTCACGTCCCATGGTCATGGTCACGAAGGTCCCACCCCGTCCGGCACCCGCCCGCAGAGCCCTCCGCCTGCTGCTCGCCACCGGTGTCACCGCCACCTCGCTCCTGGCCGTCCCGGCCACCGCCCAGGCGGAGGACGAGAAGTCCGGCGGCAGCACGCTCACCGTCGCCGTCTCGCAGTCCGTCGACTCGCTCTCGCCGTTCCTGGCGCAGAAGCTCGTCTCGACCAGCGTCCACCGGCTGGCGTACGAGTACCTGACGAACTACGACGTGAAGGACGCGCACCCGATCCCGGGCCTGGCGACGGAGTGGAAGGCCTCGCCGGACAAGCTCACCTGGACCTACACGATCCGCGAGGACTCCTTCTGGTCCGACGGGCGGCAGGCCACCGCGGAGGACGCGGCCTGGACCTTCAACAAGATGATGACCGACCCGGACGCGGCCACCGCCAACGGCAGCTTCACGGCCAACTTCAGGAAGGTCAGCGCGCCGGACCCGCGGACGCTGGTGATTGAGCTGAAGCAGCCGCAGGCGACGATGACGGCGCTCGACGTGCCGATCGTGCCCAAGCACGTGTGGGAGAAGGTCACCGACTTCTCGAAGTTCAACAACGACCAGCGGTTCCCGATCGTGGGCAACGGTCCCTTCGTCATCACGGACTTCAAGGTCGACCAGTACATCAAGCTCAAGCCGAACAAGAGGTTCTGGCGTGGCGCGCCCAAGTTCGACGAGCTGGTGTTCAAGTACTACAAGGACGGTGACGCGGCCGTCGCCGCGCTCCAGAAGGGCGAGGTGTCCTTCGTCCCGAACCTGACCCCCGCTCAGGCCAACGCGCTGAAGACCCAGAAGAACATCAGGGTCAACGACGCTCCCGGGCGCCGCTTCTACGCCCTCGCCGCCAACCCGGGCGCCCGCGCCAAGGACGGGACGGCCTTCGGCAACGGCCACAAGGCGCTGCTCGACCCCGAGGTGCGCAAGGCGCTGTTCCTCGCCGTGGACCGCACGACCCTGGTCAGGAAGGTCTTCCAGGACCACGCCGTGGAGGGCGAGGGCTACATCCCGCCGCGCTTCTCCTCGTACTTCTGGAAGCCGGCGGCCGAGCAGAAGCGCTCCTACGACCCGGCCAGGGCCGAGCGGATCCTGGACGCCGCCGGGTACCGGAAGAACGCCGAGGGAAGGCGGCTCGGCAAGGACGGGAAGCCGATCGACCTGCGCATCCTGTGTCACGCGACCGACCCCAACGACAAGGCGTCCGCGAAGTACCTCCAGGAGTGGTGGGGCAGGCTCGGCATCGGACTGAAGGTCGATTGCCTGGACAGCGTGTCGGACCCGTGGGGGAAGGGCGACTACGACCTCGCCTTCGACGGCTGGTCGGTCAATCCCGACCCGGACTACGTGCTGTCCATCCACACCTGCGGCACCCTGCCCGCGACGCCCAAGGACACCGGCGCCACCGACAACTTCATCTGCGACCGGCAGTTCGACTCGCTGTACGCCCGGCAGGCCGTCGAGTACGACGCCGCCACGCGGTCCGACCTGGTCAGGCAGATGCAGTCGCGGCTCTACGACACCGGGTACATGAACGTCCTCGCGTACCCGAACGCGCTGGAGGCCTACCGCACCGACCAGATCGCCTCCATCACCACCATGCCCGAGGCCGCCGGCAATCTGTGGGGGCAGGACGGCTACTGGAGCTGGTGGTCGGCCGTGCCCGCCGCGGCGTCCTCCGACGGAGGGTCCGGCGGCTCCTCCACGGGCGTGATCGTCACGATCGGCGCGGCCGCCGTGGCCGTCCTCGGCCTCGTGGTCTTCCTCGGGCTGCGCCGCCGCTCCACCGCCGACGACCGCGAGTAGCCCGTGACCAGCGCAAGCACACCCGCCTCCGTGGCGCGGACCGGCACCGGATCCGACTCCGGCACGGCCCGCGCCACCGAGGGCGGCGCACGTTCCGGCACCGCCGTCGCCTACCTCCGGCACGCGGCGGGGAAGCTCGCCGGTGCCGCGGTGTCCCTCCTCGCCGTCCTGGTCACCAGCTTCTTCCTGTTCCGGATCATCCCGGGCGACCCGGTGAAGACGATGACCCACGGCATGCCCACCACGGCCGAGCAACTCGCAACGCTGCGCCGGCAGTTCGGACTCGACCTGCCGCTGTGGCAGCAGTTCACCGACTACTGCGCCAAGGCGCTCACCGGGGACCTCGGGACCTCGTACCAGTTCCGTGCCCCGGTCGGCGAGCTGATCGCGCAGAAGCTCCCGGCGACGCTGCTGCTCACCGGCACGGCCGTGGTGCTCTACTCGGCGCTCGGCCTGTGGCTCGGCACCCGCTCCGCGTGGCGGCACGGCAGCCTCGGCGACCGGCTGAACACCGGCGTGGCGCTGACCCTGTGGTCGGTGCCCTCGTTCTGGCTGGGACTGCTGCTCATCATCGTGTTCTCGGTGGGCGTCGGACCGGTCCCGGGGCTCTTCCCGACCGGCGGCATGGAGTCCGGCACCGGCGAGACCGGTCTCGGGTACGCGCTCGACGTGGCCCATCACATGGTGCTGCCGGTGCTCACCCTGGTCGCGGTGGGGTACGCCCAGACGCTGCTCGTGATGCGGTCCTCGCTGCTCGACGAGATGGGCGGCGACTATCTGACCACGGCCCGGGCGAAGGGGCTGCGCGACGACGCCGTACGGCGCCGGCACGCCGTGCCGAACGCGCTGCTGCCGACGGTGACGATGGTCTTCATCAACCTCGGTCACGTGGCCGCCGGTTCGATCCTCGTGGAGACCGTCTTCTCCTGGCCCGGGCTCGGCGGCCTGTTCTACCAGGCACTCAGCGTGCCCGATCTGCCGCTGGTGCAAGGTCTGTTCGTGGTCTTCGCCGGCGCGATGATCATGACCAACCTGATCGCCGACCTGCTCTATCCGCTGCTCGACCCCCGGGTGGGCCGATGACCTCCGAACCGTACGTGACCGCCGCCGCGCTCGCCCGCCGGCGCAGGCGCGCCTCGCTCGCCCGCTTCTGGCACCGGTACCGCGCCCACCGGGCCGGACTGTGGGGGCTGGCCGGGCTCACCCTGATCGGCCTGGTCGCGCTCACCGCGCCGCTCACCGTCGGCGCCGACGTACAGTCGGTGACCAACGCACCCGGCACCGCCCTCGCCTCACCGAGCGCCGAATTCCCGCTGGGCACCGATCAGTTCGGGCGTTCGCTGCTCGGCCTGCTGATCTGGGGCGCGCGGATCTCCCTCCTCGTGGGGCTGCTGGCGGCGTCGCTGTCCGTCGCCATCGGCACGCTCGTCGGCATCCTCGCCGGCCACTACGGCGGCTGGTTCTCCACCGTCGTCATGCGGGTCACGGACTGGTTCCTGGTGATGCCGGCGCTCGTCCTCGCGATCGTGCTCGCGACCGTCATGTCCCGGTCCGTGTGGACGGTGGTCCTGGCGATCGGGGTCACCAGCTGGCCGACGACGGCCCGGCTGGTGCGGGCCCAGACGATCGCGGTCGAGTCCCGCCCGTACATCGAGCGGGCCACCGCGCTCGGCGGCGGGGACGGGCACGTGATGACCCGGCACGTGCTGCCGAACGTGATGCCGCTGGTGCTCGCGCAGACCACCCTCGGCATCTCGACCGCCATCCTCACCGAGGCGACCCTGGCCTTCCTGGGCCTCGGCGACCCGACCGTGGTGTCGTGGGGCGGAATGCTGCAGGACGCGCGCGAGGCGGGCGCGGTCTCGTCCGGCCACTGGTGGTACCTGGCGCCGCCGGGCATCGCCATCGCGCTGGTCGCGCTGGCGTTCACGCTGTGCGGGCGGGCCGTCGAGTCCGTACTCAACCCGAAGCTGGGGGTGGGTCGTTGAGCACGCAGACACAGCCGCTCCTCGAGGTGCGGAACCTGTGCGTGACGTACGGCTCCGGGCCGGCCGCCGTCCCCGCCGTACGGGGCGTCGACCTCGTCCTGCCGGCCGGGCGGAAGCTCGGCGTGGCCGGGGAGTCCGGCTGCGGCAAGTCGACGATGGCGCTGGCGCTGCTGCGACTGCTGCCCGCGTCGGCCCGGATGACCGGGGAGATCCTGCTCGACGGCGAGGACGTCCTCGCCATGAAGTGGGGACGGCTGCGGGCCGTGCGCTGGGCGGGCGCGTCGATCGTCTTCCAGGGCGCGATGCACTCGCTGAACGCGGTGCGGCGGATCGGCGACCAGATCGCCGAACCGCTGCTGGTGCACGGGCGGGCCACACCGGCGGCCACCCGGCGCCGGACCGGGGAGCTCCTGGAGCACGTGGGCCTGCCGGCCGCGCGCGCCGCCGCGTATCCGCACGAGCTGTCGGGCGGGCAGCGGCAGCGCGTGATGATCGCGATGGCGCTCGCCTGCGATCCGCGCCTGATCGTCGCCGACGAGCCGACGACCGCGCTCGACGTGATGATCCAGGCGCAGATCCTGCGGCTGATCGAGCGGCTCGTCGCCGAGCAGGACATCGGACTTCTCATGATCAGCCACGATCTGGCGGTGCTCGCCGACACGTGCGACCGGCTCGCCGTGATGTACGCGGGGCGGGTCGTCGAGGAGGGCCCGGCGAAGGAGGTGTACGAGGCGGCGGCGCACCCCTACGGCAAGGCGCTGTCCTCGGCGTTCCCGCGGATCGGCGACCCGGCGTCCCGGCGGGCGCCGCGCGGGCTGCCGGGCGATCCGCCGGACCCGGCGGACCTGCCGGGCGGCTGCACCTTCCATCCGCGCTGCCCGGTGGCGGTGGACGGGTGCGCGGAGCAGGACCAGGAGCTGCGGGACGCGGGCGCGGGGCGCCGGGCGGCCTGCGTACACGTGGGGAGCACGTCATGAGCGGGAGCACGTCATGAGTCGGGATCCGGCGGTGCCGCTGCTGTCGGCACGGGGGCTGCGGGTGGTCTTCCCGGGGCGGCGGGGCGCGCCCGCCGCCCGCGCGGTGGACGGCGTGGACCTGGACGTCGGCGCGGGCGAGATCGTGGCCCTGGTGGGCGAGTCCGGCTGCGGCAAGACCACGCTGGCGCGCTCGCTGCTCGGGCTGGTCCGGCCGACCGGCGGCGCGGTGCGGTTCGGCGGGGCGCCGCTGGCGTACACGGGCAGGGCGCTCAAGGCCTACCGGAAGCGCGCCCAGCTCGTCCTGCAGGACCCGAGCGGCTCGCTGAACCCGCGGCACACGGTGTACGACGCGGTGGCGGAGGGGCTGCGGATCCACGGCTACGCGGGCGACGAGCGGGCGGCGGTCGCCGAGGCGCTGTCCCGGGCCGGGCTGCGCCCGCCGGAGCGGTTCTTCCTGCGCTATCCGCACGAACTGTCCGGCGGGCAGCGGCAGCGGGTGGTCATCGCGGGCGCGCTGGTCCTGGAACCGGAGCTGATCGTCGCCGACGAGCCGGTGGCGTCGCTGGACGCGTCGGTACGCGGCGAGATCCTGGCGCTGCTGCTGCGGCTGCGCGACGAACTGGGCCTCTCCGCGCTGGTGGTGACGCACGACCTGGGCCTCGCGTGGAACATCGCGGACCGGGTGGCGGTCATGTACCTGGGCCGGATCGTGGAGACCGGACCCGTGGAGACCGTACTGACGGCTCCTCGGCATCCTTACACACAGGCCCTGTTGTCGGTGCTCCCGGAGTCCGGGGGCGAGCCGGTGGTGCTGTCCGGCGAGCCCCCGGACCCGGCGCGCGTCCCGCGGGGCTGCCGCTTCCACGTCCGCTGCCAGGCCCTGGCGTCGGGCGCGGCGGCTGCCGTGTCCGACCACTGCCGCACGAAGGACCTCCCGGTCCTCGCCGGCGACACGTCCGCGGCCGCCGCCTGCCACCTGGTGACGGGGACGACGGCCGCGGTGGGCGACTGAGGCCGGGGGGCCGGAGCCGGGCCCGGGGCCGGGACCCGGGGCCGAGCGAGCGGCCGGAGCCCGGGCCGGGAGGCCGGGGGCGGGCTACTCCCCCGGCGTGGCAACCGACCGCACGGGCTCCGCCTGCCCCGCGGGCTCTACGGGCTTCCCCGCCGGCTCTACGGGCTTCCCCGCCGGCTGCGCGGGCTCCGCGGCCGGCTGCGCCGGCTTCGTCGTCTGCTGCGGCTGTCCCGGTTTCGCCGCCGTCGCCGGGGCGGCCGGGTTCTGCGGCCTGCCCGCCGGCTTCTGGGTGACCGCGCCCTTCGGGAGGATCTCGCACGAGCTGATGGACGTCCGCGTGGAGACCGACTTCACCGTGCAGGTGTCGTTGCCGACTCCCGCGTCCACCGTGCCCCAGTGCTCGCCGACGACCAGGACGGCGCCGTCGTGGCCCTGGATCGTGTCGTCGCCGGGACCGGCCTGGATCATGCCGCCGGACTCCGGGCCCAGCCCCAGGGCCTCGATCTTGTCGTTCTCGCTGCCGCCGAGGACCCGGCCGGAGAAGTCGATGACGCCGGTCCTGATGGTGTCCTTGCCGTCGTTGCCGGTGACGATGCCGCCGCCGCGGTTGAACCGGCCGGGCGCGCCGAAGACGGAGCCGGTGGTGATCGTGTCGTCGCCGTCGTCGCCGTGGACGACGGCGCCGTGCTCCGCGCCCTCGCCGTGGACGGTGGCGACCTTGATGATGTCGTCGCCCCGGTTGCCGCGGACCATGCTGAAGGTGTCCTGCGGCACGAGGTGCTTGGCGCGGATGACGTCGTCGCCCTCGCCGCCGAGGATGGCGGAGTCGATGACGAGGCCGCGCACCTCGATCATGTCGTTCCCCGCGCCGCCCGAGACGGTGACGCCGTCGAGATCGCTGTCGCAGAAGATGTGGTCGTCCCCCGATGTGCCGTTGACCTGGTTTCCCGGCGGCGCGGGGACGTCGTTGACCCAGCACTGGTGCATGGGCACCTTGGCCGAGGCGTGGGCGGGCACGCCGGTAAGCGAGGCGGCGACGAGGACGGCCAGGGCCGCGGGGCCGCGCAGCGACCTGCGGGAGGGTGGCGTGACGGACATGCGAGCTCCTCTGCGGTGCTACAGGGGTGGGGGAAGGGCGAGTCGGGCCGGAGGGATCAGGCGGCCGTACGGGCCGGGGCCGGGCGCCGGGACGCGTAGCCCACGATCCGGCGGGCGTTGAGGTCGGGCTCGTACGCGGGATGGCCGTTCGTCCACCGTCCGAGGCACATCTCGGCGGTGATGCCGGGGCCGAAGCCGGCGAGGATGCCGCGCGCGCCCTCCTTCAGCCCGCCCTCCTCGAAGAGCCGGCGCACGGCGTCGAGGACGACGGCGCTGGCGATGTTGCCGTACTGGGTGAGCGTCGACCGGCTGAACCGGAACTCCTCCGGCGGGACTTCGAGGAAGTGGCTGAGGTCGTCGAGGATGCGCGGCCCGCCCGCGTGGATGATGTAGAAGTCCAGGTCGCCGGCGTCCCAGCCGTGGTCGCCCGCGAGTTCGCGCAGGGCGGGCGCGAGCGGTTCCATGGTGCCGGGCACCCGCTTGTCGAGCAGGAAGTGGAAGCCGGTGGCGCGCACGCTGTAGGCGATCCAGTCCTCGGTGTCGGGCACGAGGTAGGAGTTGTTGCGCTCCAGGGCGATGCCGGTGCCGCCGCGGCCGCGGACCACGGCGGAGGCGACGGCGTCGCCGAACAGGCCGTTGGAGAGCAGCGATCCGACGCCGAGGTCGGTGGGCTGGTAGCACAGCGAGCAGAACTCGCAGGCGACGATGAGGACGTTGGCGTCCGGGTAGGCGGTGCAGAAGTCGTGCGCCCGGTTCACCGCGGCCCCGCCGGCGGCGCAGCCGAGCTGCGCGATCGGCATCTGCCGGGTGTGGCTGGGGAAGCCCATGCTGTTGATCAGCCAGGCGGTGAGCGAGGGCATCATGAAGCCCGTGCACGACACGTAGACGATCATGTCGATGTCGGTGGGGCGCAATCCGGCGTTGTGCAGCGCCTCCTTGACCACCGCGGGGACGCGGGCCTTCGCCTCGGCTTCGTACAGCGCGTTGCGTTCCTCGAATCCGGGGTGCTTCAGGGTCTCCTCGATCGGCTGCACGATGTGCCGGCGGGTGACCCCGGTGTTGCCGATCAGCCGGAGGGCCAGGGGCAGTTGGGGATGGCCGGCATGGCGTGCACGGCAGAGCTCGAGGGTCTCCTCCATCGTGATCACGTACTCGGGTACGGCCACCGCGGGCTTGCACAGAGTCACCACGACACGCGCTCCTTCGTCTCGTTCGCCGTGAACTGGTGCCCACACTCACCCGGTCGTCAGGAGCTCGCAACCGCGCGGGCGACCGTCCGACCGCGGAGAGTGACGACGCGGAAGGAGGGCCCGTGCTCCGTCCGGGGGGCTGTCGGCGCGCGGCGTGTCGCGGCCTCGGGGCACCGGGAACACCGTTCCCATGACGTCCGAACCCACGGCCGCGCCGCGGCCTGCCGTCCGCACCTGGGCGGTCGAGGACCTCCCCGCCCTCGACTTCGACCCGCTGCTGCTCGAACTGCTCCACGAGGAGCCCGTCGCCCGGATCCGGCTGCCCTTCGGCGCGGACCACGAGGCGTGGCTGGTCACCCGGTACGACGACGTGCGCGCGGTCACCTCCGATCCCCGCTTCAGCCGGACGGCCCTGCTGGAGCGGCAGGTGACCGGCATGACCGGCCACATGGTGGCCTCCAAGGCGGCCCTGAACTACGCCGATCCGCCGTACCACACCCAGCTGCGCAAGGCGGTGACGAAAGCCTTCACCGGGCAGTCCACCAAACGGCTGCGCCCGCTCGCCCAGGCGACGGCCGACCGGCTCCTCGACGCCATGGAGCGCTCCGGCCGCCCCGCCGACCTGATGGAGCACCTGCACGGCCCGCTGCCGATGGCGGTGGTGTGCGACCTCCTCGGCGTCCCCGACGAGGACCGTGCGGAGCTGGCCTCCTGGCCCGATCTCATCCTGTCCTCGGGGCCCGGCCCGGAGGGCAGCCGGGCGGCGAAGGCCCAGATCCACGGCTACGTCGGCGAGCTCCTGGAGCGGCGGCTCGCCGAGCCCTCCGACGACCTGGGCGGGGTGCTCGCCGAGTCCCTGGCCGACGGCCGGGTCGACCGCGACGAGGCCGTGTCGCTGGCGATGGCCATTCTGATCAGCGGCGCGCACGCGGTCCGCAACAACAGCGCCAACATGGTCTATCTGCTGCTCACCCGGCCGGACCTGACCGACCGGCTGCGCACCGAACCGGAGCTGCTGCCGCAGGCCGTGGACGAACTGCTCCGCTGGATCCCGCACCGCAACGGCGTGGGACTGCCGCGGATCGCGCTGGAGGACGTCGAGGTCGGCGGGGTGGTGATCCGGGCCGGCGAGGCGGTGTACGCGTCGTACCTGGCAGCCAACCGCGACCCGGCGGTGTTCACGGACCCGCACACCGTCGACTTCGACCGTACGGGCGTCGGGCACGTGTCCTTCGGGCACGGGCCGCACCACTGCATGGGCGCGATGCTGACCCGGATGGAGTCCGAGGTGATGGTCTCCACGCTGCTGGCCCGCTATCCGGAGCTGCGGCTGGCGGTACGGCCCGAAGAGGTGCCGTTCCAGTCCAAGGGCCTGATCCGGGGCCCGAAAGAGCTCCTCGTCACCTGGTGAGGCCCGCGGCGGGCGTCCGCGGTCCCCGCGGGCGCCCGCCCGATCCGGTCAGGCGTGGCCGTGCTCGCGGTCGTACGCGGCCGTGAGCTCGCGGCACTGCTTGACGTCCTCGGCCATCGCCACGAGCAGGTCGTCGAGGGTGTCGAAGCGCAGCATGCCGCGCACGTAGGCGAGGAAGTCGACCGTCACGTGCAGTCCGTACAGGTCGAGGCCCTCGCGGTCGATCGCGTACGCCTCCACCGTCCGCTCCGTGCCGTCGAACTGCGGGTTGGTGCCCACCGAGATCGCGGCGGGCATCCGCTCGCCGGCGGCCGTCAGCCAGCCCGCGTACACGCCGTCGGCGGGGATCGCGGTGTGCGGCAGGGTCTCGACGTTGGCGGTCGGGAAGCCCAGCTCGCGGCCGCGCTGCGCGCCGCGCACGACGACGCCCTCGACGCGGTGCGGCCGGCCGAGGATCTCTGCCGCGCCCGCCATGTCGCCCTCGGCGACGAGCCGGCGGGTGAGGGTGGAGGAGAAGGGCTCGCCGCCGCCGGCGGTGCCGCGCACCCGCAGGTCGATGACCTCGACCTCGTAGTCGTAGGTGGCGCCCAGCTCGGTCAGGAAGGCGACGTTCCCGGCGGCCTTGTGGCCGAAGCGGAAGTTGGGGCCCTCGATCACGCACGTCGCGTGCAGCTTGTCGACCAGGACCTTCACGATGAAGTCGGCCGGGGACAGCTGCGAGAACTCCGCCGTGAAGGGGAGGATCAGGACGGCGTCGACGCCGAGTTCCGCCATCAGCTCCGCGCGGCGGTGGTGCGGGGCGAGCAGCGGCGGGTGGCTGCCGGGGCGGACCACCTCGGAGGGGTGCGGGTCGAAGGTGACGACGACCGAGGGCACGCCCAGCTCGCGGGCGCGCTCGACGGCACGGCCGATGATCAGCTGGTGTCCGCGGTGCACCCCGTCGTAGGAGCCGATGGTGACGACGCTGCGTCCCCAGTCCTGGGGGATGTCCTCCAAGCCACGCCAGCGCTGCACTGTGACCGCTCCTCGTCCGCCTGTACCCATGTCCGCGTGTACGCCTGTTGGCGCAGGTCTAAGACTGCCATGAGCGTGCGGCTGCGTCGGCATCGGCATGGTGTGCGCCTCGTCTCGGAGTTCGCGGCGCAGGAAGCGGGAGGCTCCGGTTCCGGGTGCGGCGAGCACGGGGCCGAGGGCGGCGCGCTGGGCGGGCAGGGTGAGCAGGTGGCGTACGAGGGGGTGGAGGACGCAGCGGACCTCGGGTCCCTGCTCCAGTCGCGCGTCGACGAAGGCGGCGACGAGCGGCGCGCCCTCGGGCCTCCGTTCGGCGTACTCGGCGACCAGGGCGGCGGCGCGGCGGGCGAGGCGGGGCGGGTCGACGGCGGCGAGGACGGTGAGCACGGGCCCGGGTTCGGCGCCGTGCAGCCGGGTGCGGAGCGCGTCGAGGACGGCGTCGGGGTGGGTGGGCAGGGCGGCGGCCAGGGCCTCGGCCGGTACGCCCGGTTCGGCGAGCGCCCGGGGCAGGAAGCGGTCGCGGGTGACGGGGTCGCGCAGCAGCAGTCCGAGGGCGGCGGCGTGCAGCGGCTGGTCGCCGGGGCGGGCGAGCAGGGCGAGGGCCGCGTAGCGCAGGGTGTCGCGGTCGGCCGGCGCGGTCGCGTACGGGGCGACGACCCGTCCGTACGCCGCTGCCGCCACGCGCCGCTCCGGGCGCCCGTCGTCGTGTGCCCAGCGGTCCACGGCCCGGCACAGGGCGGCGGGTTCGTCCTCGGCGAGCGCGGCGAGCAGTCCGTCGGCGAGCGGGTGGGCGGTGGCGAC
Organism: Streptomyces roseicoloratus; assembly: GCF_004117935.1. Lineage (GTDB taxonomy): Bacteria > Actinomycetota > Actinomycetes > Streptomycetales > Streptomycetaceae > Streptomyces > Streptomyces roseicoloratus. The sequence continues at coordinate 13,213 of NZ_SDOY01000053.1, forward strand.
GAGTGCCTCGCACAGGTCGTCCACGGCGAGTCCCCGGTGGGTGTGCAGCAGCGCCTGCGCGGCCGTGCCGACGGTGGCGCCGGGCGCGCCGGCGAGCGTCCGCCCGTCCCCGAACCACCGGCACAGCAGCGGCTGCACGCCGCGCGGATCGGCGACGAGCCGCGCGGCGGCCAGGTCGAGGAACCGTCCGTCGGGGGCATCGGCCACGACCAGTCGCCGCAGCAGCTCCATCCGCTCGCCCTCCGGCACCCGCACCGCGGCCCAGAACTCCGCCCCGAACCCCGGCAGCGCCCCGCGCTCCCCTACCCGGTCGGCCAGCCGCCGCAGCACGCGCGTGCGGGAGCGCGGGTCGTCGAGGCCGCCGAGCACGCCGGCGAGCAGCCGCGAGGCCCACCAGGCGCCTTCGCCGGTCCCGTCGGCGGCGGCCCCGCCGGGAACCACCCGGACCGCGTCCGCCGGCCCCGCCGATCCGGCCGACCCCGACGACCCTGCCGATCCCGCCGGTCCTGCCGACCGCGCCGCCGGGCCCGTCGCCTCGCCCTCCCCGCCCGTCCTCCGCTCGAGGTCCGCCAGCGCGTCCACGAGCATCGTCAGGCGCGGAATGAGGGCGTCAGGGCCCTGGGTGTGGTGGAGGTGGTGGAGCGACTGGAGGACGGGGCCGATGCGGTGACGGGGGACGGGAAGGGCGCTCGGGTGGTGGATCAGGGTGTCCAGGGCGCGGTCGACGTCGAGGTGGGTGCCCTGGAGCCAGTCGGCCAGTTCCTCGTGGGCGAAGCGGTAGCCGCCGCCCGCCGGGACCAGCAGGGCCTCGGTGAGGACGGCGGAGGCCCAGCCGGTGCGCCAGGGGAACAGCTCCTCGAAGGACTCCCGGTCCAGTTCGCCCTGGCCCGGGCCGAGGCAGCGGCGGGCGGCCTCGTGGACCTGGCCGCTGACCCGGGCGGCGAGCCGGCGGACGGCGGTGCCCCGGAGCACGGGGCGGCGGGCGGCGGCGATCCGGACGGCGACCCGCAGGCACATCAGGTCCAGGTGGGCCTGGAAGATCTCCTGGCGGCCCGGCCGGCCGGCCAGTTCGCCCCGGGCCGCCGACCGCAGCTCGCCGAGCAGCCGGAGCGCGAGCGGGTGCCGTGCGTCGGCCTCGGCGACGGCGTCGTCCGGGACGCCGTGACGGCGCCGGGCCTGCGCCGCCTCCGCCTCAGTGAGGTCGCCGAGGAGGGTGACGGCGGGCTCGGCCGCGTACAGTCCGGCCGCCTGCTCCCAGTGCTCGGGGCGGCAGGCCACGACCATGCGCGCGCGGTGCGTGGTCAGCCACGACTCGGTGGCGGCGCTCCACGGCGCGAGCCGGTGGGCGAGCAGCGGCGGCATCTCCTCGGGGGCGTCGAGGAGGATCAGGAGCGGGCCGTGCGCCGCGGCCTGTTCCGGGGTGACGGCGGCGGGGTCACCGGGAGTGCCGGACGCGGCGGCGACCCGCCCGGCCCGGCGCAGGGCCCGGCCGACGGCTGCGGCGACGCAGCGGTCGTCGGCGCGCAGGTCGGCGCCGCGCAGCCAGACGGTGGGCGCGGGCTCCGGGCCGCGGGCGCGCGCGGCGGCGATGCCGGCCAGGGCGGTGGTGCGGCCGCTGCCGGGCGGTCCGACGACGGCGCGGACGGTGGTGGTGCCGTCGTCCACGACGCGCGGTTCGGGCAGGTCGTCGAGCGCGCCGGTGGTGGTGGCGGTGAGTTCCAGGACGCCGGCGGCGTTGAGGTCACGGCCGTAGCAGGGCACGGTGGCGGCGTTGCGGCGGAGCAGCGCGGCGAGCGGCCCGAGCGGCGGGATCGGCAGGGCGTGTCCCGCGGCGCGCCGGTCGCCGTGGGCGGCGGTGCCGAGGACGGCGAGGACGGCGCCGGTGGCGGGGTCGAGGACGGGCCCGCCGGCGGCCGTGCCGCCGTCCTGGAGGGCCTGGGCACCCTCGGTGCCGATGGCCAGCTCGAGGGCGCTCCCGGTGGCGGCGGTGGCGGTGGCGGTGCCGAGGACGCGGGCCTCGCGCCAGCCGTGCGCGGAGATCCGCACGTACGTGCCGGGTTCGACGTCCTGCCGGTGGGCGAGGGGCAGCGGGCGGGCGGCGAGTCCGCCGGTACGGACGAGGGCGAGGCCGTGTTCGGGCAGGGGCGTGATGTCGGCGGCGCCGGCGCACCGGGGCGGGCCGCCGGGGACGCTCAGCAGCAGACCGGGGTGTCCGGCGACGACCTCGTGGCCGGTGAGCAGGGTGCCTTCGTGGTCGGCGAGGAATCCGGTGCCGAGGGGACGGCCGCACGGATCCTCGATCCGTACCAGTGTGGCCAGGTCCCCGCTCCCCATGGTCCGACGGTAGGTCGGCGGTGATCGGCGGGAGAAGCGCGCGGCCCGAACGCGCCCCCTCGCACTCCCTCGTTCACGTCGAGCGCTTCCCCGTGCGAGTGAACCCCCGGAGAGGAGGGTGACCTTCGGCCATCGGGCGCCGGGCGGCGCGGGCGACACACGGCGGCGGGGCGGACACGCAACCGTGCCCGCCCCGCCGTGAAGCGCCTCGCTCAGCCGAAGACGGCCAGGCTCTTCGCCTTGCCCCGCTGCTCCTCGACCAGCGCGAGCAGCCGCCCGTCCGGCCCGAAGACCGCGACCGGACCCGGCGGGTGGGCCGGCATCTCCAGCCGTACGCCGTTCAGCAGCAGCTTGGCCCGCCGCTCGTCGACGTCCCAGCGCGGGAACGCCGCCGCCGCGGCCTCGGCCACCGGCATGACCGTCAGGTCCTCCTGGAGCTGCTCCAGGGTCCGCGCTCCGTCCAGCTTGTACGGGCCGACGCGGGTGCGGCGCAGCGCGGTGAGATGGCCGCCCACGCCGAGCCCGGCGCCGAGGTCACGGGCGAGGGCCCGGATGTAGGTGCCGGAGGAGCAGACGACGGAGACGACCAGGTCCACGACCGGGGTGCCGTCCTCCGCGGTGTCCTCGCGGACGTCGTAGACGCGGAAGGAGGAGACGGTGACCGGACGCGCCGGGATCTCGAACTCCTCGCCGCCGCGCACCCGCGCGTAGGACCGCTTGCCGTCGATCTTGATGGCGGAGACCTTCGACGGCACCTGCATGATGTCGCCGGTGAGCTCGGCCACGCCCGCGTCGATCTGCTCGCGGGTGACCTTCGACGCGTCGACCGACGCCGTGATCTCGCCCTCGGCGTCGTCCGTGATCGTGGTCTGGCCCAGGCGGATGGTGCCCAGGTACTCCTTCTCGGTCAGCGCGAGGTGACCGAGCAGCTTGGTGGCCCGCTCCACGCCGAGGACGAGGACGCCCGTGGCCATGGGGTCGAGCGTGCCGGCGTGGCCGACCCTGCGGGTCCTGGCGATCCCGCGCATCTTGGCCACGACGTCGTGCGAAGTGAAGCCCGACGGCTTGTCGACGATGACAAGCCCGTCGGGCGTGGTGGTTGCCTTGCTCATTCGGCGGCTTCGTCCTCGCCCGGCTTCTTGTAGGGGTCCGCGTCACCGGCGAAGGCGGCGCCCGAGGACGCCTCCCGCACCTTGGCGTCGGAGGCGCGCACCTGGTCGAGGAGGTCCTCGATGTTCTTGGCGGTCTCCGGGAGGGCGTCCGCCACGAACGTGAGGGTCGGGGTGAACTTGGTGCCCGCGGCCCGGCCGACGGCCGACCGCAGGACGCCCTTGGCGCTCTCCAGGCCGGCGGCGGCGCTGGCCCGCTCCTCGTCGTCGCCGTAGACCGTGTAGAAGACCGTGGCCTCCCGCAGGTCGCCGGTGACACGGGTGTCCGTGATGGTCACGTGCGTGCCCAGGCGCGGGTCCTTGATGCCGCGCTGCAGCTTCTCCGCGACCACCTCCCGGATGAGGTCCGCCAGTTTCTTCGCCCGCGCGTTGTCGGCCACTGGTCCTTCTCCTTCTTTGCCTTGCTCATTCAGTCTTCATCAGTGTGGAGCCTGCGTCGCACGGACAGCAGTTCCACTTCGGGCCGGGCCGCGACGAGCCGCTCGCAGCGGTCGAGCACGTCCGACACGAATCCCGCGTCCCCGGACACCAGAGCGACCCCGATACGGGCCCTGCGATGGAGGTCCTGGTCGCCCACCTCGGCCGCGCTCACGGAGAACTTGCGCTGGAGCTCGGCGACGACGGGCCGGACGACGGAGCGTTTCTCCTTCAGCGAATGAACGTCGCCGAGGAGCAGATCGAAGGACAGGGTCCCCACGTACATGCGGTGCCGGATGTCCCGCCGGTTCGGGTTCGACGGCCTGCCGGGCCCACGCCCGGCAGGAACATCAGAACCGTACACGCAACGGCCGGGGCCGATCGACGGAAATACTTCCCGCCGACCGGCCCCGAACGCGGTCCCGTGCGCGTTACGCGCGCGGCTTCTCGCGCATCTCGTACGTCGCGATGACGTCGTCGATCTTGATGTCGTTGAAGTTTCCGAGGTTGATACCACCCTCGAAGCCCTCGCGGATCTCGGTGACGTCGTCCTTGAAGCGGCGCAGACCCTCGATGTTGAGGTTCTCCGCCACGACCTTGCCGTCGCGGATGAGGCGCGCCTTGGTGTTGCGCTTGACCTCGCCGGAGCGGATGAGGACACCGGCGATGTTGCCCAGCTTGGACGAGCGGAAGACCTCGCGGATCTCCGCCGTACCGAGCTCGACCTCTTCGTACTCCGGCTTGAGGAGGCCCTTGAGCGCCGCCTCGATCTCCTCGATCGCCTGGTAGATGACCGAGTAGTACCGGACGTCGACGCCCTCGCGCTCCGCCATCTGCGCGGCACGGCCGGCCGCGCGGACGTTGTAGCCGATGACGATGGCGTCGGAGCCCATGGCCAGGTCGATGTCGGACTCGGTGACCGCACCCACACCGCGGTGCAGGATGCGGATGTCGACCTCTTCGCCGACGTCGAGCTGGAGCAGCGAGGACTCGAGAGCCTCGACCGCACCGGACGCGTCGCCCTTGATGATGAGGTTGAGTTCCTGGACCAGACCGGCCTTGAGCACCTTGTCGAGGTCCTCGAGGGACACCCGGCGGACGCGCTTGGCGAAGGCGGCGTTGCGCTCACGCGCAGCGCGCTTCTCGGCGATCTGGCGGGCCGTGCGGTCCTCGTCGACGACGAGGAAGTTGTCGCCGGCACCCGGGACGTTGGTGAGACCCAGGACCAGGACCGGAGTCGACGGGGTCGCCTCCTCGACGTTGTTGCCCTTGTCGTCGAGCATCGCCCGGACGCGGCCGTACGCGTCGCCGACGACCATCGTGTCGCCGATGCGCAGCGTGCCGCGCTGGACGAGGACGGTCGAGACGGCACCGCGGCCACGGTCGAGGTGGGACTCGATCGCGATGCCCTGCGCGTCCTGGTTCGGGTTGGCCCGCAGGTCGAGCGAGGCGTCGGCGGTGAGGACCACGGCCTCCAGCAGGGAGTCGATGTGCAGACCCTGCTTGGCGGAGATGTCGACGAACATCGTGTCGCCGCCGTACTCCTCGGCCACCAGACCGAACTCGGTCAGCTGACCACGGACCTTGACCGGGTCCGCGCCCTCGACGTCGATCTTGTTGACCGCGACCACGATCGGCACACCGGCCGCCTTGGCGTGGTTCAGCGCCTCGATCGTCTGGGGCATCACACCGTCGTTGGCCGCCACCACGAGGATCGCGATGTCGGTCGACTTGGCACCACGGGCACGCATGGCGGTGAACGCCTCGTGACCCGGGGTGTCGATGAAGGTGATGCGACGCTCTTCGTCGTTGACCTGGGTGGAGACCTGGTAGGCACCGATGTGCTGGGTGATGCCACCGGCCTCGCCCGCGACCACGTTGGTCTTGCGGATCGCGTCGAGGAGTCGGGTCTTACCGTGGTCGACGTGACCCATGACGGTCACGACCGGCGGACGGGAGACCAGGGCCTCTTCGCCGCCCTCGTCCTCGCCGAACTCGATGTCGAAGGACTCGAGCAGCTCACGGTCCTCCTCCTCCGGCGAGACGATCTGAACCGTGTAGTTCATCTCGTCGCCGAGGAGCTGCAGCGTCTCGTCGGAGACGGACTGCGTGGCCGTGACCATCTCGCCGAGGTTCATCATGACCGCGACGAGCGACGCCGGGTTGGCGTTGATCTTCTCCGCGAAGTCGGTGAGGGACGCACCGCGCGACAGGCGAATGGTCTCGCCGTTGCCGCGAGGCAGCATCACGCCGCCCACGGACGGGGCCTGCATGGCCTCGTACTCCTGACGCCTCTGCCGCTTCGACTTGCGACCGCGACGCGCGGGACCGCCGGGACGGCCGAAGGCGCCCTGCGTGCCACCACGGCCACCCGGACCACCGGGACGACCGCCGAAGCCGCCGGGACGACCGCCGAAGCCGCCGCCACCGCCGGGACCACCCGGACGACCGCCGCCGCCACCCGGACCGCCGGGACGGCCGGCGAAGCCGCCGCCGCCACCGCCGGGACCGGCCGGACGGCCGGCGAAGCCGGGACGACCGCCGCCGCCACCGGGACCACCCGGACGGCCGCCGGGGCCACCCGGGCCACGGCCGCCGGGGCCCGGACGCGGGCCGGCAGCGGGACGCTGCGGCATCATGCCCGGGTTCGGACGGTTACCGCCGGGCGCGCCACCGGGACGCGGGGCCTGCGGACGGGGCATGCCACCGGGGGTCGGACGCGGAGCGCCGCCCTGGGGGCGCGGAGCGCCGGGAACGCCGCCGGGACCCTGCGGGCGCGGGGCGCCGCCGGGGCCGCCCTGGCCGCCGGGACGCGGAGCGCCACCCTGCGGACGGGGCGCCTGCGGGCGCGCCATGCCGGTGGAGCCACCGGAGGTGAAGGGGTTGTTGCCCGGACGCGGGCCGGCCGGACGACCGCCCGGACGCGGGGACTGCTGGCCGGGACGGGGGGACTGCTGACCCGGACGCGGCGACTGCTGGCCCGGACGGGCAGCGGTCGGACGCGGGCCGGGGGCGGCGCCACCGGGGCGCGGACCGGCGGCCGGGGCCGACGGAGGCGCGGTGAACTCCGGCGCGGCCGGAGCCGGGGCGGCCGGAGCCGGCTTGGGCGCGGGCTTCGGACCCGGACGGGGACCCGAGGCGGCCGGAGCCGGG
>NZ_SDOY01000009.1 GCF_004117935.1 Streptomyces roseicoloratus
GCTCGACCACCCGGATCACCAGCCTCGTCCAAGCCGTGCTCACACTGCATTTGGCCAGCTCAGACCGATGATGGAAAAGCCTCACTGACAGAAAGGGAATCCTTGAGACTGTTGACGAAGCGTGGGGCTTGCGGGACGCAGCGGTTGTCGTGGACGTACAGGGCGCACGCACGACATACTTGATCCCCATGCTTCGACAAGTAGGATTCAATCCCAACGAAACCTACATTCAAATCACGGTCGAGCACGGAAATGAAGTAATCACCGCTTTCCCGAGGGGTCGTTTCAAAAATTGAATTCTAGAGTTACCTGCGTACACTGCGGACAGGACTGGCTACGGAATTACCGAACGAAGGGCACCAACGAGACCTTCTGACTCTGTCCAGAGTGTGAGTCGCTGTGGCTGGGGAGTCAGGACGTGAGCGAGGAAACGGATCTCTACCTCAGCGAGTTTCTCGAATCCAGGGGAATCGGCTGGAGCGACATCGAGAAGATCGCATTAGTGCGTAAGCAGACGAGGCCCTGACCAGTGCTGACAAAGATGGACACGCTGTTCGGGGTCCACCTCCGATGGAGTCGCCCCGTTTCCCAGGGAAGCCAATCGAGGGCCGGAGCCTGACGATGCGACCGCGACGCCACCACTCGCGGACAGGGCCCGTCGCCGGGCCATGGTCCGCCGGTTCCTCTGGTTCTCGTTCGCCTTCTCGTTCTCATGGGCGAGGCTCCCGGCAGCCAGGCTGTCAGGGGCACGAGAAGTGGAAGCTGTGGGCCTGTGTGCCGGTCTGCTCAGTGACCCGAGGCGTACGCGACGAAGCCCGCCCACGCGTGCTGTGCGAGCGCCAGCCGGGGGCCGTCCGTGCACTTGGAGTCCCGGACGTGGACCGTGCCGGGCGTGGTGGCGACCTCGATGCAGGAGTCGCCTTCGCTGCCGCTGCTGTAGCTGCTCTTGAACCACGCCAGTACGGGGGCGTCGCCGGCCGAGGTGTTGCGGATCATGTCTCTCCCAGCAGTTGCTCGATGAGGGCCGACGACTCACGGGGCGTGAGAGCCTGAGCCCGGATGATGCCATAGCGCAACTCCAGGATATGGAGCGGTTTCCGCTCCGTCACGGGTCGGCCGTTGGCCACCACAGGAGAGCGCCCGACGGCCGATCCGTCCCCGAACTTCAACACCTCGATCCCGCCGTCGACTCCTGCGTGCTCCTCACGGTCCATCGGCATCACCTGTAGCTCGACGTTCCGCATCCGCCCGACCTCCAGCAGGTGTTCCAGCTGGGGACGGAGCAGCGCCCTCCCGCCCAGTGGGCGGCGGAGCGTCCATTCCTCCAGGACGAAGCTGAGTTCGGGGGCGGGATCGCGCTCGAACACCGACTTCCGGGCCATGCGGCCCGCCACCATCCGTTCCACCTCGTCCTGCGTGTACGCCGGGCGCCGCATCAGGAGCAGCCCGCGAGCGTACGTGGGTGTCTGCAGCAGGCCGTGGATGTTGAGCGGGTCGTAGAGCTGGATCTCGACCGCACTCGCCTCCATCTTGGCCAGGGCTCTTACCTTCTTCGGGTACCGGACCTTCGCCACGTCGTCCTTCATCGCCGAGATCAGACCGTCCGCGCCCAGGACCTCGTCCGCCCTGTCCAGGTACTCGGACCGCGGGATACGGCGTCCTCCCTCGATCTTGTAGACCATGTCCTCGCCGTAGCCGACCGCCACTCCGAAGTCGGCGGCCCGCATGCCCACCGCCTCGCGCCGCAGTTTCAATTGCCGCCCCACGGTGGCGACGACGGCCACGCCCCAGTCGTCGTCCGGGTCCACCTCCCAGCCCGGCTCGTCCTCCTCGGTCTTGAGCCGCCCCACGCTCTCGTCCACCGTCATGCCGCGCCCTTCCCCTCGTCCGTCTCCGCGCGTGCCGCAATGCACGCATCCGCCCTACCCGCCGACGGGACACCGACAGCCCGGACAACAGTGGACAAACTCCGGACAGTGACCCTACGTAGCGGCGAAGTCACGGTGCACGCTAGCCCCGGACGGCCACGCTCGGTGATGTGAAGGAGATGAACTCCCGCGACTTCCGTGTCCAGTTGACGCCGACTCCGAGCTGGGCACGGCCCGTCGGGCGGCACCGGCGGCGGCGCCGCTGCGACAACGCCCTCGCTGGACCTCGGTCCACCGGGGCGCGGAAAACCGGGTTCCGGTGCTTCGGGCGGCCCCAAGTACCAAGTACGAGAGAGGAAATGACCCCACCAAACCCACCCTTCCCCTCCCGCGACGGCACCGTCACCCATGCAGGTGAAATATGCCAACTGGGCTGGCGCCTGGCCCGGTTGCTTGATCTACGCTCAGCTCGACCGACACCACCGCCGACATGCGTCGGCCCTCGCCGGGAGGGCAATCCCAGTGCGAGGGCCTGACCATCCAGGAAGTAGGAGCTTCCCGATGGGTAACCAGAACACTAGCGTGCGCCCGTACGCCTCGTCTCGTAACGGCGGGAAGAACCACCCTCACCGGTGTACGCGTGGTGGTGTCATTCACGAGCACACGCGCCACACCGAGCGCTTCACCGTCATCGGCAACCACCTCGTCCAGCACCCCGAGTTGTCGGGGCTGGCCATCGGAATCGGCGCGCACATCCAGTCGCTGCCCACCGGTTCGCCCGTCGACATCAAGACCATCGCCGCGAGGATGCGCGAGGGCACCACTCGGACCGCCGCCGCCATGCGCGAGCTGGAGAAGCACGGCTATCTGCGGCGGACGCGCGAACGCCTGCCGAACGGGCGGATCGTGACACGTACGGTGTTCTGCAACCAGCCGCGCCCCAGCGGGGTCGACTCCCGCAGCACACGGCCGGATCCGAAGGCGAGGCCTGAGCCCCAACCGAGGCCGGAGCCGAAGCCGGAGCAGGAGCCGAAGCCGAAGCCGAAGCCGGAGCCGGAGCAGGCACCGAGGCCGGCACAGACAGCCCGGCCCGAACCGCGTCGACGCGCCCTGCCCGCCGTGCCACAGCCGGCATGGCCCGCGCCCGACCTGGTGGAGACCGCGCACGCCGTACTCGCGCGCCTCCGCCTCGAAGACCGCCGACTCCTGCTCTCCGGCGCCGAGACCGAGCACCTCGTGCCGGGCGTGGTCGCCTGGCTGGAACGAGACGTGTCCCCCCAAGCCGTCCACCACGCCCTGACCTCCGATCTGCCCCGCGAGCCGCTGTACCGCCCCGCCGCTTTCCTTGCCCACCGCCTCACCGACCGGCTCCCGCCCGCGCCGCCGTTCCGGGCGCCCGAACAGCCGCTTCACCCGCTCCAGAACTGCGACACCTGCGACCGCGCGTTCCGGGCCCCCGAACCCGGCCGTTGCAGCGCCTGCACCGCGGCCCTGGGCGAGTCGGAGGCGTGAGGAATTCCGCCGCGCTGAGTACCGCCCTGCCACGACCACACCACCGAGGAAACCGCATGGTCAGCTCACCCCATGAAGCGATGCACCGCGTCTTTCAGCACGATCCTCACCTGTTCAGCCGACTGTCAGACGTGCTGGGACTTCCCCTCCCGGCCACCGTCGAGGCGGTCGTCCTGACCACCGACGTCACCGGCCACCCGCGCCGACATCGGAGCCCGCGCCCGCTCCCCCTCCCGCCGCTTCGGAACAGGGCACGCCCGACGAAGTGATCGCGGCGGCACGGCGTGAATTTGCGCGTTCGCTGGGAGAGTTCCGACGGACCGCCGTCCTGGGTCCGTTCGACGACCGGGAGAGTCTGTGGACCGCGGACTTCAACGGGGTGCGGTGGATCTGCGCGTTCTCGGACGAGGAGGCGCTGGCGCGGTTCGCGGTCGCGCGCGGGGAGGCGGGGCGCGCGTGGATGTACCGGACGGTCCTCGGCGCGCGGCTCCTCGACGTGATGGTGCCGATGCTGCCCGGTCACGGCGCAGGAGGTCACGTCGGCCCGGGGCGGCGGCCGTCTCCAGCACCGGGCGTACGACTACCGCCCGGACGGCGGCCTCGTCGCCGTCACGGACGGCTTCTCGGGGACGCGCCGCTTCGACCTCGACGGGGCGGGGCGGGTCACGGCGGTGCGGGCGGACCGGTGGACGGAGCGGTACGCGTACGACGAGGCCGGCAACCAGACGGAGGCGGACTGGCCGTCCGCGCACCCGTCCCACGCGGCGACGGGACCGCGCGCGTACGAGGGGACGCGGATCACCCGCGCGGGGGCGGTCCGCTACGAGCACGACGACCAGGGCCGGATCGTCCTGCGGCAGAAGACCCGCCTCTCCCGGAAGCCGGACACCTGGCGGTACGCGTGGGACGCGGAGGACCGGCTGACGTCGGTGACGACGCCGGACGGCACGGTGTGGAACTACGCGTACGACCCGCTGGGCCGCCGCATATCCAAACAATCCCCTTCCGAGACGGTCCACTTCACGTGGGACGGCACGACCCTCTGCGAGCAGACCACCGCGAACGTGGCCCTGACCTGGGACCACGCGGGCCTGCGTCCCCTCTCCCAGACCGAGCGCCGCACGAACACGGACGACGAACGCTTCTTCGCCATCGTCACCGACCTGATCGGCACCCCGACGGAACTCGTCGACGAGTCCGGAGAGTTGGCCTGGCGCACCCGCGCCACCCTCTGGGGCACGACGACCTGGACCCGAGACGCCACGACGTACACCCCCCTCCGCTTCCCGGGCCAGTACTTCGACCCGGAGTCGGGGCTCCACTACAACTACTTCCGGTATTACGACCCGGAGTCGGCGCGGTACTTGAGCCAGGATCCGCTGGGGTTGGAACCGGCAGACAATCCGGTGACGTACGTCCACAATCCGCACACTTGGAGTGACCCTCTTGGCCTGAAGCCGTGCCCGGACCCCGCATACGACAAATCAGAGAGCAAAAGAGAGGCCTTCCGAAAGGCAAAACGCCACCTAGGGATCCCCATGTCTCAACAAGCGGACAAAATCACCAAGGTCCCCATGACGGATCGTAATGGCCACCAGGTCATGAGCGAGGATGGCCAGCCGATCATGACTCGCGAATACCACTACACCCGGGAGGACGGGAGTCAAGTGATCATACAAGATCACGCGGCAGGACATTACTACAATGAAGGAGGTGTTGGCGACCAGGGCCCCCATTACAACGTACGACCTATAGAGAACCCTCGGACCGGACACGTTCCCGGTACAGCGAAGCACTACGAATACTGACAGGATTGAAAATGAGTTGGACCTCTCTTCTCTCAGACCCTTCAGGTATCGAAAGGATCTACGACGGCCGCGTGCCCGATCTCAGAATATTGAACCTTCACAGCGTTGAATTCAACAGAGAAGGCCCGTCCTTGCTCCTCAAATTCGACATGCCCTCCTATCCAGAAAATCCACCGGCAAAGTGGAAAAAACAAGGATTTAACGTCGTCCAGGTGACCATGGGACTCTCCGGAGTGAAAAACCCAAAATTGAATGGATTCACAACCTCACCTGTCGTTGACATCACCCTGAGAGCACGGGGAGAGATCACGCTTGATGTCAACTCTGATTCTCTGCAAATTCACGCCACTGCGGCCACCGTCTACGTTTCCAGCATTTCCGCTTACAGAACGAGCTGCGAATAAGGAGCTCCCCGGATGATCCGCCCTGATGCATACACGTAGGAAACTCCTTACAAGGGTTGACCAAAAAAGACGGGAGGGCCCGGAACCGTACCCACGGTTCCGGGCCCCTCGTCAGTACGGCGTACCGCTTACCGCGCCGCGTCCGGATGCACCGACTCCGTCACCGGCCGGCCCTCGACCACCTTCGGCTCCACCGGCTTCCGCAGCTGGATGTTCAGCTCGCGCAGGCGGGCCTCGTCCAGTTCCGTGGGGGCGCCCATCATCAGGTCCTGGGCGTTGCCGTTCAGCGGGAAGGCGATGGTCTCGCGGATGTTGGGCTCGTCGGCGAGGAGCATGACGATGCGGTCCACGCCCGGGGCGATGCCGCCGTGCGGCGGGGCGCCGAACTGGAAGGCGCGGAGCATGCCCGCGAACTCGGTCTCGACGGTCTCGCGGCTGTAGCCGGCGATCTCGAAGGCCTTGAACATGATCTCGGGCTCGTGGTTCCGGATGGCGCCGGAGGACAGCTCGATGCCGTTGCAGACGATGTCGTACTGCCAGCCGAGGACGTCCAGCGGGTCCTGGGTCTCCAGGGCCTCGAGGCCGCCCTGCGGCATGGAGAAGGGGTTGTGCGAGAAGTCGATCTTGCCGGTCTCCTCGTCCTTCTCGTACATCGGGAAGTCGACGATCCAGGCGAAGCGGAAGACGTTCTCCTCGAACTGGCCCGCTCGCTTGGCGGCCTCGACGCGGACGGGGCCCATGATCTTGGAGACCTCGTCGAACTCGCCGGCGCCGAAGAACACCGCGTGGCCCGGCTTGAGACCGAGGCGCTCGGTGAGGACCTTGACGTTCTCCTCGGTGAGGAACTTGGCGATCGGGCCGGTGAGGGCGTTCTCCTCGCCGACGCGGACCCAGGCCAGGCCCTTCGCGCCGAGCGAGACCGCGAAGTCGCCCAGGCCGTCGAAGAACTTGCGCGGCTGGTCGCCGGTGTCCGGGACGGCGAGCGCGCGGACGTGCTTGCCCGCGAAGGCCTTGAACTCCGAGTTCTCGAACACGTCGGTGATGTCGACGAGTTCGAGCGAGGTGCGCAGGTCCGGCTTGTCGTTGCCGTACTTCAGCATCGACTCGCGGAACGGGATGCGCGGGAACGGGGACGAGACCGGGCGGCCGCCGCCGAACTCCTCGAAGAGCTCGGTCATGAGCTTCTCGATCGGCTGGAAGACGTCCTCCTGCTCGACGAAGCTCATCTCCACGTCGAGCTGGTAGAACTCGCCCGGCGAGCGGTCGGCGCGGGCGTCCTCGTCGCGGAAGCAGGGCGCGATCTGGAAGTAGCGGTCGAAGCCGGAGATCATCAGCAGCTGCTTGAACTGCTGCGGCGCCTGCGGCAGCGCGTAGAACTTGCCCGGGTTCAGGCGGGACGGGACGACGAAGTCGCGGGCGCCCTCGGGGGAGGTCGCCGTGAGGATCGGGGTCGCCATCTCGTTGAAGCCGAGGGCCACCATCTTGGAGCGGATGGCGGCGATGACGGCGGAGCGCAGCATGATGTTCCGGTGCATGCGCTCGCGGCGCAGGTCGAGGAAGCGGTACTCGAGCCGCCGCTCCTCGTTGACGCCGTCGTCGGTGTTGATGGTGAAGGGGATCTGCTGGGCCGCGCCCAGGACCTCGACCTCGGCGGCCTCGATCTCGATCTCGCCGGTGGCGAGGTCGGGGTTCACGTTCTCGGCGCCGCGCGAGACGACCTTGCCGTCGACGCGGACGACGGTCTCCTTGGTCAGCTTGTCGAGGACCTCGGCCGCGGCCGTGCCGGGGCGGGCGACCAGCTGGGTGATGCCGTAGTGGTCGCGCAGATCGATGAAGAGGATGCCGCCCAGGTCGCGCCGATTGTGCAGCCAGCCGCTCAGCCGGACGTCGGTGCCGACGTCAGAGGCGCGGAGCTCGCCGCAGGTGTGGGACCTGTACCGATGCATCGTCGTTCATCCAGTTCTTCGGGGATCCGTAAGGGATACGCCTGACGGCCTCGGGCCCGGTCGGGCCTTGCGGCGCCCTGTCAAGCCTTCCCAGGGTACCGGGCCACCCAAGATCGCGATTCGAATACTCACAGTGGCGGCCTCCAGTCCGATATTCATAAAGTGGGGCAATGCGCACCGAGGACGTCCTGGCGGCCATCGCGACCGGCGTGTGGTGCTGGGACAACGCCTCCGGGTACGTCACGCTCGACGCCGAGGCGGCCCGGCTCCTCGGCCTGCCCGCCGAGCCCGCACGGCTCACCGAGGCCCAGGCGCGTTCCCGGTTCCACCCGGTCGACTGGAACGAGATCGACGGGGTGGTGAACCTCGCCGTCGCCGAGGGCACCCTCGCCGAGGCCCGGCTGCGGATCATGGACGAGCAGGGCCGGGTGATCCGTACCGTACGGAGCCGGTCCAAGCCGCTGATCGAGGAGAACGACTACCGCCTGATCGGCACCCTCCAGGAGGTCGCCGACCCGCAGCCCGGCACCGCGGGGCCGCACACGCCCATCACCGGCGACTGGCGCCGCTCCCGCGAGGCGTTCCTGCTCGACGCGGGCCGCGCGCTCGCCGAGGCGCGGTCGACGGCCGAGGTGCTGCGGGTCGCCGCCTCCCTGTCGATGCCCGGTTTCTCGCCGGACGGGCTCGCCGTCTTCGGGATGTCCGGCGACCGGCTCACCGTCATCGGGCACCACGGGCACGGGCACGGCGACGAGGGGCCGTTCACCTCGATGACCCTGGACACCGACTACCCGGCGGCCGAGGTCGTACGGACCGGGCGTGCGATCTATCTGCCGAGCCCGGAGGAGTACGCCCGGCGGTTCCCGATGACCTGGCCGCTCGCGCAGCGCTTCGGCCGCCGCTCGTGGGCCTTCGTCCCGCTCGTCGTCGCCGGGCGGACGATGGGCGCGTGGATGGCCGCCTTCAAGCATCCGGTGGCGTTCACGCCGGACGAGCGGAGCGTCCTGACGACGGTCGCCCGCATGCTGGCGCAGGCGCTGACCAGGGCCGGGGTGGCCGAGTCGGAGCGGGAGCTGTCGCTGGGACTGCAGCGGGCGATGATGCCGGCCCTCGGGCCCGGCATCCCCGGCATCCGGGTGGCCGCCCGTTACGTGCCCACCGGCGGCGGGCTCCAGGTCGGCGGCGACTGGTACGACATGATCCGGCTGCCCGGCGGCTCCGGCGCCGGCCGGATCGCGCTGGTCATCGGCGACGTGCAGGGGCACGACGTGCGGGCCGCCGGGCTGATGGGCCAGCTGCGGATCGCCCTGCGCGCGTACGCCGCCGAGGGCCACCGCCCGGACGCCGTCCTCTCCCGCGCCTCGCGCTTCCTGTACGGGATCAACGACGGGTCGGAGGGGGCGTACGGGCCGGAGGGCACGGAAGGCGGCGCCGGCGGCGGCTTCGGGGGCGGCTACGGCGGATACGGGGCCGGATACGGCGGTTACGGGGGCGGCTACGGCGTTTACGGGGGCGGTTACGGCGACGGAACGTACGGGTCGTACGGGACCGGGGTGGGTGCCGGTGCGGCGTATGGTCCCGGCCCCGGCCCGGGTACGCACGGCCCGGGTACGCACGGTCCGGGTCCCGGCTCCGGCGGCGCGTACGGCCCCGTGGGCGGAGGCGTGCACGCCGTCGGCCCGAGCGGCGGCGGGTACGGCGGGCCGCGCTTCGCGACCTGCCTCTACCTGGAGGTCGACCTGGAGACCGGCACGGTCGACATCGCGCGGGCCGGTCATCCGGACCCGGCGGTACGGATGACCGACGGAACGGTTCTGCTGAGGCCCACCGCCGGCGGCCTGCCCCTCGGCATCGTCCCGGACACCGACTACCCCACCACCCGGCTCACCCTGCAGCCCGGCGAGACCCTGATGATCTGCACCGACGGGCTCCTGGAGACCGGCGGCCACGATCTCGACAGCGGCTGGGAACGGGTCCGGAAGCTTCTGGAGTCCGACGGCGGCGAGGACCTGGAGGCGCTCGCCGATCGGCTCGTCGAGGCCGTCCACGGGCCCGGCTCGCACCACACCACCGGGCCGCTCGCCGACCGCCGCGAGGACGACATCGCCGTCGTGCTCCTCTCCCGCCAGGGCGCGGCCGTACGGGAGGCCCCGCGCCGCACGATGATGACCGTCGCCCAGGCCGAGCCGGAACGCATCGCCGCCGCCCGCGAGCAGGTGCGCCAGCTGCTGCACGACTGGACCGACGAGGACCAGGTCGACTCGGCGGTGCTGATGGTCTCGGAGATGGTCACCAACGTGCTGGTCCACACCGACGGCGACGCGCTGCTCGTCGCCGAGGTGGTCTGCCGCGACCGCGCCCGCCGGCTGCGGGTCGAGGTGGCCGACGCGAGCGACGAGCTGCCGCACAAGCGTCATCCGGGCGAGATGGCGTCGAGCGGACGCGGGCTGATCCTGATGGAGATGCTGGCGCACCGGTGGGGCGTGGACCCGCGGGGCGAGGGCAAGGCGATCTGGTTCGAACTGGAGGAGCCCCCGAGGGAGCCGGCCGGCCCGGCGTGACACCGGGGCCGTAAGGCGCAGGCCGGAGGCCCGTGCGGCGAGGGCGGTCGCCGGGCGCGCCGCAAGGGCCCCGACCCGCGCCGCGCGGTCCGGGGTCAGGCGGCGCAGACTGGTGAGGTACGGCCGCGGGAGGCATCCGGGGGGACCACGGAGTGCGTCATGGATACCCACAAGGTCGGCAGCGACACCACCGTCCTGGCAGACAGTCTGGAGGTCCCCGGGCTCGGCCACATCCCCGTCAACGCCTATGTCCTCACCGCCCGCGAGCCGGTCGTCGTCGACACCGGTCTCTCCGTCTCCGACCGCGACTTCGTCTCCGCCCTCGGCGAGGTGATCGACCCGGCCGACGTCCTCTGGATCTGGCTCACCCACCCCGACCGGGACCACACCGGCGGCATCTTCGACCTGCTCGTGGCCGCGCCGCGGGCGCGGGTCGTCACCACGTTCCTCGGCGCCGGGATCATGACCACCGAGCGTCCGCTGCCGATGGACCGCGTCTACTTCCTCAACCCCGGGCAGAGCCTCGACGTCGGCGACCGGATGCTGCACGCCTTCCGGCCGCCGCTGTTCGACAGCCCCGCCACCGTCGGCTTCTACGACGACAAGACGCGGATCTGCTTCAGCTCGGACTGCTTCGGCGGCCCCATGCCCACCGCCGAACTCGCCGAGAGCGGCCACGCCAACGACCTGCGGCCGGACGAGCTGCGGGCCGCGCAGCTGGTGTGGGCGACCGTGGACAGCCCGTGGGTGCACGTCGTCGACCCGGTGAAGTACCGGTCGACGATCGACCCGCTGCGGGAGATGAACCCCGAGATCGTGCTCTGCACCCACCTGCCGCCGGCGGTACGGATGACGGACGCGATGCTGGAGACGATCGGCATGGCACCGGACGCGGACCCGTTCGTGGGCCCCGACCAGATCGCCCTCGAAGAGATGCTGAAGGCCTTCGAGCCGGGCAGCACCCCGGCCGCCGCCACCTAGCCCAGGTGGCTCACGTCGTCCCCCCGTACCGGCCGCGCAGCTCCCCGATGACGCCGAAGAAGGCGGCGGTCAGCGGCACGGCGAGCAGCATGCCCAGGATTCCGGCGACCGAGGCACCGGCGGTGATCGCCAGCATGACCACCGCCGGGTGCATCTGCACGGTGCGGGACTGGACGACGGGCTGGAGCACGTTGCCTTCGAGGACCTGTACGGCGAGCACCACGCCCAGCACCCACAGCGCGATGACGAAGCCGCGGTCGGCGAGGGCGACGAGGACGGCGACGGCGCCGGAGAGGAAGGCGCCGAGGTACGGGATGTAGGCGGTGACGAACACCAGCGCGGCGAGCCCCACCGCGCCCGGCACCCGCAGCACGAGCAGGCCGATGCCGATGAGGACGGCGTCGACGAAGGCGACGAACGTCGTGCCCCGCATGAAGCCCTCGACGGCCTCGAAGGCGCGCCGTCCCATGGCCTCCACCATGTCGCCGGTGGAGCGCGGCGCGAGCGAGCGCAGCGCCTCGGCGGCGCGGTCGGAGTCGCGCAGGAAGAAGAAGATGAGGAGCAGGGCGAGGACGGCGGTGGCGAGCATCTGGCCGACGACGCTGAGCCCGGAGATCAGTCCCGAGGCGGCGGTTCCGCCGAACTTCTCCAGGAGCTGCCGGGCGTTCTTCGCGAGATCGTCGAGCGAGGTGCCCGCGGCTCCGAAGTGCTCGGCGATGTCGGCCGCGGCCTGGCGCAGGGAGGCGGTGATCTGGCCGCCGTTGTCGACGAGCGCGGCGACGACGATGTAGGTGGCGCCGCCGACCACCACGAGCACGGCGAGCACGGTGATCCCGGCCGCGAGCGACTTCCGCACCTTCATCCGGAGCAGGCGCCGGTAGAGGGGGCCGAGGAGCGCGGTGCCGAGGAGGGCGAGCAGGACGGGGGTGACGGCGGTCTCGAAGACCACGCACAGCCAGATGAAGACGGCCGCGACACCGGCGACGAGCAGCGCGACGGCACACCAGGCGGCGGTGCGGCGGGCCCCTTCGGGCAGCAGGGGCCGTTCGGGGCCGGGCCCGGCGGGCTCGGGCCGTCCGGCGGCGGGGCGGTCGGTGGACACGCCTCCACCGGACCACGCCGCCCGGCGCGCCGTCGCGCGCTGAGCGCCGTACGGGTGACGGCACGTCAGCCCGTACGGCGCTCAGCGCGGGCGTCCTCCGACCGGAAGCGCCCCGGCGGTCCCGCTCGCTCCCGCGGCGCCCCGCCGGGGGCGCGGCCGGGGCGCCGGCGTCGCTTCTACTCTCCCTGCTCTCCCATCCCGTGCACCGCCGGGATCGTGCCCAGGCGGCCCGCCTGGAAGTCCTCGAAGGCCTGGCGGAGTTCGGCCTGGGTGTTCATGACGAAGGGGCCGTAGTGGGCCATCGGCTCGCGGATCGGGCGGCCGCCGAGGAGGACGACCTCCAGGTCGGGGGTGTGGCCGTCCTGCTTCTCGTCGGCGCGGACGGTGAGCTTGCCGCCCTTCCCGAAGACGGCGGTCTGGCCCGTGTGGACCGGGCGCCGCTCGTCGCCGACCGTGCCGCGGCCGGCCAGGACGTACGCGAGGCCGTTGAAGTCCTCGCGCCACGGGAGGCCGATCTCGGCGCCGGGGCGGAGGGTGGCGTGGATCATCGTGATGGGGGTGTGGGTGATGCCCGGGCCCTGGTGGCCGTCGAGCTCGCCCGCGATGACGCGGAGCAGCGCGCCGCCGTCGGGGGAGGTCAGCAGCTGGACCTGGCCGCCGCGGATGTCCTGGTAGCGCGGCGCCATCATCTTGTCGGAGGCGGGCAGGTTGACCCACAGCTGGAGGCCGTGGAAGAGGCCGCCGCTGACGACGAGGTGCTCCGGCGGGGCCTCGATGTGGAGGAGGCCGGAGCCAGCGGTCATCCACTGGGTGTCGCCGTTGGTGATGGTGCCGCCACCGCCGTTGGAGTCCTGGTGGTCGAAGATCCCGTCGATGATGTAGGTGACGGTCTCGAAGCCGCGGTGGGGGTGCCAGGGCGTGCCCTTGGGCTCGCCGGGCGCGTATTCCACCTCGCCCATCTGGTCCATCATGATGAACGGGTCGAGGTACTGGTAGTTGATGCCGGCGAAGGCGCGGCGCACCGGGAAGCCCTCGCCCTCGAAGCCCTGGGGTGCCGTGGTCACGGCGAGGACGGGGCGGGGGGCGGCGTCGGCGGCGGCGCTGACGCGCGGCAGGGTGAGCGGGTTCTCGACAGTCACGGCAGGCATGGCGGGACCTCCTTGTGCGAGCAGTTTAGTTGAAACCTGAACTTCTTGCCACCCGGAACGCGGAACGCCCGGGAGGAATTCCTCCCGGGCGTTCTCCCTGCCCCTCCAGCCTGCGTCAGCCGTACATCCGCCGCATCGCGTAGTCGACCATCTGCTCCACGGCCTTGGCGTCGAAGACCATCCGGTGGTCGCCCTCCATGTCGAGGACGAAGCCGTAGCCGGTCGGCAGCAGGTCGATCACCTCCGCGCCGGTGATGACGAAGTACTTCGACTCCTTGCCGGCGTACCGGCGCAGCTCCTTGAGCGTGGTGAACATCGGGATCACCGGCTGCTGGGTGTTGTGCAGCGCCAGGAAGCCCGGGTTGTCGCCGCGCGGGCAGTAGACCTTCGAGGTGGAGAAGATCTGCTGGAAGTCCTCGGCGGAGAGGGTGCCGGTGGTGAAGGCCCGCACCGCGTCCGCGAGCGACGGCGGCGACGGCTCGGGGTAGAGCGGCGGCTGCTGGGCATAACCACCCTGCATCCCGCCCTGCATCCCGCCCTGCGCGCCCGGCTGCGTGCCGTACGCCCCCGGCTGAGCACCCGGCTGCATCCCAGGCATCCCCTGCTGCGAGGACTGGCCGTACTGCTGCTGGGCACCCGGATTCTGCTCGTAGCCGTACATGGGGGCCAGCCTATCGAGCGGCGGGCGGGGCGTGCGGCCCGCGTCACAGATGTCCGGATAGGGGTTGCCTTTTATTACCGGTGGGTAGCATCATCGTAGAGAGCGTGGGCTACTCACCGGTAGTACGCCGGTCGCGAGTACGCGCACGAGGACATCCGCCTCCCCGAGCCTTTACGGAGCCGTCGCCATGGGGCACTACAAGTCGAATCTCCGCGACATCGAGTTCAACCTCTTCGAGGTGCTCGGCCGCGACAAGGTGTACGGCACCGGTCCGTTCGAGGAGATGGACGTCGACACCGCGAAGAGCATCCTCGACGAGATCCGCCGCCTCGCCGAGAACGAGCTGGCCGAGTCCTTCGCCGACGCCGACCGCAACCCGCCGGTCTTCGACCCCGAGACCAACACGGCCCCGGTCCCGGCCTCCTTCAAGGCCTCCTACAACGCCTTCATGGAGTCCGAGTACTGGCGTCTGGGCATCCCGGAGGAGATCGGCGGCACCGTCTCCCCGCGCTCGCTCATCTGGGCCTACGCGGAGCTCCTGCTCGGCTCGAACCCGGCCGTCTGGATGTACTCCTCCGGCCCGGCCTTCGCCGGCATCCTCCACGCCGAGGGCAACGAGGCGCAGAAGAAGGTCGCCAAGATCGCCGTCGAGAAGCGCTGGGGCTCCACCATGGTGCTCACCGAGCCCGACGCGGGCTCGGACGTCGGCGCCGGCCGCACCAAGGCCATCCAGCAGGAGGACGGCTCCTGGCACATCGAGGGCGTGAAGCGCTTCATCACCTCCGGTGAGCACGACATGGAGGAGAACATCCTCCACTACGTCCTCGCCCGCCCCGAGGGCGCCGGCCCCGGCACCAAGGGCCTCTCGCTCTTCCTCGTCCCGAAGTACGAGTTCGACTGGGAGACCGGCGAGCTGGGCGCCCGCAACGGCGTCTACGCCACCAACGTCGAGCACAAGATGGGCCTCAAGGCCTCCAACACGTGCGAGATGACCTTCGGCGACAAGCACCCCGCCAAGGGCTGGCTGATCGGCGACAAGCACGACGGCATCCGCCAGATGTTCCTCATCATCGAGTTCGCCCGCATGATGGTCGGCACGAAGGCGATCTCCACCCTCTCCACGGGCTACCTCAACGCCCTGGAGTACGCCAAGGAGCGCGTCCAGGGCACCGACCTGGCGAACTTCATGGACAAGAACGCCCCCAAGGTCACCATCACGCACCACCCCGACGTCCGCCGCTCGCTGATGACGCAGAAGGCGTACGCCGAGGGCATGCGCTCCCTCGTCCTCTACACGGCCACCGTCCAGGACGCGATCCAGCTCAAGGAAGCGGCCGGCGAGGACGCCAAGGCCCTGCACGGCCTGAACGACCTGCTGCTCCCGATCGTCAAGGGCTACGGCTCCGAGAAGGGCTACGAGCAGCTCGCCCAGTCGCTCCAGACCTTCGGCGGCTCCGGCTTCCTGCAGGAGTACCCGATCGAGCAGTACATCCGCGACGCCAAGATCGACACCCTCTACGAGGGCACCACCGCGATCCAGGGCCAGGACTTCTTCTTCCGCAAGATCGTCCGCGACCAGGGCGCGTCCCTGAACGCCCTCGCCGAGGAGATCAAGAAGTTCCTCGCGGTCGGCACCGGCGGCGAGGAGCTGGCCGGCGCCCGCGACGCGCTCGCCAAGGCCGCCGTGGACCTGGAGGGCATCGTCGGCGCCATGCTGACCGACCTCACCGCCACCGGCGAGGACCTCAAGAACATCTACAAGGTCGGCCTCAACACCACCCGCCTGCTCATGGCCTCCGGCGACGTCGTCGTCGGCTACCTGCTGCTGCGCGGTGCGGCCGTGGCCGCCGAGAAGCTGGCGGCCGGCGCCTCCGGCAAGGACGTCGCCTTCTACCAGGGCAAGATCGCGGCCGCGAAGTTCTTCGCCGCCAACGTCCTGCCCGGCGTCACCACCGAGCGCGTCCTCGCCGAAGGCGTGGACGGCTCCCTGATGGACCTGGACGAGGCCGCGTTCTAGTACCCGCACAGGTACCGCACAGGTACGCGCCTGAGTCCGCACAGAGGAACGGCTCGCTCCCGGGGAGGGGAGCGGGCCGTTTCCGCTTGCCGGCCCCGGCCGAGGGCCGGCGGGGCGAGGGCCGGCCCTTGCCCGGCCCCGGCCCGGCTGCCCTTGCCCGGCCCGGCTGCCCTTGCCCGGCCCGGCTGCCCTGGCCCGGCCCGGCTGGGTCCGGCCCGGCCGGGCTGGGCCCTCGGGGCCCGAACGGTCCGTTGTCCACAGGCATTTCCGGTCGGTTGTCCACAGGGAGACCACGGGCCCGCGTCCGCATTCCGAGACCTGCGTAAGGTGAACGACATGAGTAGCGCACCCGCCCGCCCGTCGCCCGCCGCCGCCCCTGCACGGAGCGCTTCGCGCGCCCCTTCCCCTTTCGACCGCGGCCACACCGATGACCTCATGGCCTTCCTGGCCGCCGCGCCGACGCCGTACCACGCGGTGGCGAACGCCTCCGAGCGGCTGGAGAAGGCCGGTTTCCGCAAGGTCGAGGAGACCGACGCCTGGGACGGGACCACCGGCGGGAAGTACGTGATCCGCGGCGGCGCGATCATCGCCTGGTACGTGCCCGAGGGCGCCGCCCCGCACACCCCGTTCCGGATCGTCGGCGCGCACACCGACTCGCCGAACCTGCGGGTCAAGCCCCAGCCCGACTTCGGCCGCGAGGGCTGGCGCCAGATCGCCGTCGAGATCTACGGCGGACCGCTGCTCAACAGCTGGCTCGACCGCGACCTCGGCCTGGCCGGCCGGCTGACCCTCCGCGACGGCTCCCAGCACCTCGTGAACGTCGACCGGCCGCTGCTGCGCGTGCCGCAGCTCGCCATCCACCTGGACCGCCAGGTCAACGAGGGCATGAAGCTGGAGCGCCAGCGCCACATGCAGCCGATCTGGGGCCTGGGCGAGGTCCACGAGGGCGACCTGATCGCCTTCGTCGCCGAGGAGGCCGGCGTCGACGCCGAGGACGTCACCGGCTGGGACCTGATGGTCCACGCCCTGGAGGCACCCGCCTACCTGGGCCGCGACCGCGAGCTCCTCGCCGGCCCGCGCATGGACAACCTCATCTCCGTCCACGCCTGCGTCGCCGCGCTCACCGCCGCCGCGGCCCAGGGCGCCGCCCTGCCGTACATCCCGGTCCTCGCCGCCTTCGACCACGAGGAGAACGGCTCCGAGGCCGACACCGGCGCCCACGGCCCGCTGCTCGGCAACGTCCTGGAGCGCTCGGTGTACGCACGCGGCGGTGGCTACGAAGACAAGGCCCGCGCCCTCGCCGGCTCGGTCTGCCTCTCCTCCGACGTCGGCCACGCCGTGCACCCCAACTACGGCGAGCGCCACGACCCGACCCACCACCCCCGCCCCAACGGCGGCCCCATCCTCAAGGTCAACGTCAACCAGCGCTACGCCACCGACGGCAGCGGCCGCGCCGTGTTCGCCGCCGCCTGCGAGAAGGCCGGCGTGCCGTGGCAGTCCTTCGTCTCCAACAACGACATGCCCTGCGGCACCACGATCGGCCCGATCACCGCCGCCCGGCACGGCATCACCACGGTCGACATCGGCGTGGCCTGCCTGTCGATGCACAGCGCCCGCGAACTGTGCGGCGCGGAGGACCCGCACCACCTGGCGAACGCGCTGGTGGCGTTCCTGGAGGGCTGAGGCACCCGCCCGACGCCGCGTGCATCGGGATCGGCCCGTGCGCTACGCGGGCCGGCCCGCGCGCGACGCGGGAGGCCCCCGCGCGACGGCTTCGGCCCCTGCCGTGAGTCAGGGCAGGGGCCGAAGCCGTGGGGACGGGGAGCGTCAGGCGTCCATCCCCGCGAGGATCAGCGGCAGCCGGGCCGCGCCGCCCTCGGCGATCCGCACCGGGACGCCCCAGTCCTGCTGGTGGACGTGGCAGGCCGGGTACTCGTTCTCCGGGTCGTCGTCACAGGACGCGGCCATCGCCGAGACGTGCAGGACGCCCTCGGTGACCTCCGGGTTCAGCTCCAGCTCGCGGAAGAGGTCCGTGCCCTTGCCCTCTCCGGAGAGCAGCAGCTCAGGCGGGGTCGAGGAGACCAGCAGCCGGGTCGAGGGCCCGTACCGCTCGTCCAGCTTCTGGCCCTTCGGGGCCTGGAAGACCACGTCGAGGCGGAGCCGGCCCGGGGCGACGTCGGTGGCCTCGCGCTGCGTGCGGTGGGCGACCGACTCGACCTGGACGGCCTCCTCCGGCAGCCGCAGCCGGGTGAGCCGGTGCCGGGCCGACTCGACGACCACGACGTCCTCGCCGACCACGACCGCGTCGCTCGGCTCGCGCAGATCGGTGGCGAGGGTGGTGACCTCGCCGCTCGCCGGGTCGAAGCGGCGCAGCGCGTGGTTGTACGTGTCGGAGACGGCGACCGAGCCGTCCGGCAGGGCCGTGACGCCCAGCGGGTGCTGGAGGAGGGCCTGGTCGGCGGCGCCGTCGCGGTGCCCGAAGTCGAAGAGCCCGGTACCGACGGCGGTCCGGACCACGTACCCGTCCCCGTCCCCGTCCCGCTCGATCCAGCGCAGGGCGCTGGTCTCGGAGTCGGCGACCCACAGCCGGTCGGCGGTGGCGGCGAGCCCGGAGGGCTGGGCGAACCAGGCCTCGGCGGCCGGGCCGTCGACCAGGCCCTCGTTGGTCGTCCCGGCCGCGACCTCGACGGTCCGGGTCTCCGGGTCGTACGTCCAGATCTGGTGCACGCCGGCCATGGCGATCCACACCTTGCCCTGCCACCAGGCGACGTCCCACGGCGAGGACAGGTCGACGTCGAGCGCGGGGCCGGAGGTGGGCGAGCCCTGCCACCACTGGCGGCCGGTGCCGGCGATCCGCTCGACCGTGCCGGTGGCCGGGTCGAAGAGCCCCAGCGCGTGGTGCACGGTGTCGGCGACGACGACCTTCCCGTCCGGCAGGACGGCCAGGCCCTGCGGCTCGCGGAACACCTCGCCCTCGGCACCGATCCGGCGCACCACCGTCTCGCCGTCCGGCTCCAGCTCGACGAGCTGGTGCCGGGTGGTGTCGGAGACCAGCAGGTTCCCGGAGGGCAGCAGGACCGCCTTGCCGGGGAACCGCAGATCGGTCGCGACCGGCTCCGGCGGCACGTACGGCCCGTCACCGCGCCGCAGCGTCCCCTTCGCCTCGTGCTCCGCCTCCAGCTCCTCGACGAGGGCGCGGATCGCGTTGGCGTGCCCCTCGCCGGCGTGCTGGGCGACGACGTAGCCCTCGGGATCGATGACGACGAGCGTGGGCCACGCCCGCACGGCGTACTGCTTCCAGGTCGCGAGCTCCGGGTCGTCCAGGACCGGATGGTGCACCTCGTACCGCTCGACGGCGTCGACGACGGCCTGGTGCTCCGCCTCGTGCACGAACTTCGGCGAGTGCACCCCGACGATCACGAGCGTGTCCCGGTGCTTCTCCTCGAGCTCACGCAGCTCGTCGAGGACGTGCAGGCAGTTGATGCAGCAGAAGGTCCAGAAATCCACAACAACGCACTTACCTCGCAGGTCAGCGAGGGTGAGATCTTTCCCGCCGGTGTTCAGCCAGCCGCCCTTGCCGATCAGCTCGGGGGCACGGACACGGGCACGCTTGCGGGGCGCGGGCGCGGGGGTGGGCGCCGGGGCAGCATCGTTCATCCTTCAAGCTTGCCATTGGCCCATGAACACCGGATCACGACCGTACGACGCCGTTGTCCTGCGCAGCTACGGGATCCGCTCCACCACGGACTAGCCTCCTTGGACGCCCCGGACGAACAGGGTTCCTGTGCGCCGACTCCCGGCGGGTGGGGCAAGCACGGACGCTGACACGTCCACGAAGCCGTGTTCCTTGAGAGTCAGCGCCCACACATCGGGTTCGTAGTCCCACCGCTTGACGACAGCGGGGTCTTCTTCGGGCCCGCGCGGGATGTATGACGCCTGGCAGCCGTAGCACCCTTCAAGCGGGGGACGCTGGGAGAAGGCGAAGACGCCACCCGGCTTGAGGTTCGCGTGAACCATCGGCAGCAGAAGACCGGGGTCGGTGAACCAGGCAGCGCCGAACACGCTGTAGACCGCATCGAAGATCGTGAACGTGTCTCCGAGATAGGTGAGCGCGTCGGCCTGGTGGAGTTCCATCCCGTCCACGCCCGGCCACCGCTCGCGTGCCTTGTCGAGTTGTTTGGCGGAGAGGTCGATCCCGACGGACTTCATGCCGAGCGTTGCGAGATGAGCGGCGTTCCCTCCAGACCCGCACCCGAGATCGAGCACGCGGTCTCCCGGGTTGAGGTTGAGCACGTAGGCCCTGGGGCCGTGGTCCGGGTACTGGGTCCAGTTGAACCATGTGGTCTCGCCCCTGGCGTTGGTCTTCCGCCGCTGGGGCTTGCTCTGCGAGTAGGTGTCCCATGCGGTGCTGCGAGCGTCAGTCACTACCTGTCCGTTCTCGTTCACGGCGACAGCCGCCCGGCACGATACCGGGCGGCTGAAGCTCTCGTGGGTCAGTCGCTCCGCTTGAGTCGGAGCTATTTGGCAACGGGGCTGTCGGAGCAGCCCGCGTAGCTCTGGGTGCAGTCGGCTGCGCCGTTGATCGGCCAGAACTCCGGGTCCACGTCGAAGCCGGCCGATCGGATCACCTCGGCCGTCCGACGCATCGCGGCCCGGCCCTCGGCGGGGTCGTGGCCGTTGTCGCGGTCGGGGACGTGGTGGATGAATCCCCCGCCGAGCGCGTCGCAGACCCTGGCGTAGTCCTTGGTGTGAAGCACGAGTGCGTGCCAGGGCCTTAGAACGGGTCACTGGGCGTCCGGTCGAGGCACTGGGGTTCGCCCTGCCGGTGCCGACGGCACGAGTCCACGCAGACGGGAAGGGAGGGCATGACATGGAGACCGGCACAACCGGTGTCGCGTCTGCCTCTGTAGGCGCGCAGCCCACCGCGCAGACGGGTGAGGAGACGTTTTCGGGAGTGTGGCTCAGCCGCTACGAGTTCTTCTCTTCGAGCCGGGGCGACTCGTACGAGGGCAAGCACTACGTAGTGATCGTCCTGCACGGGAACCGGCTGACCGTTCAGAGTCTGCCCGGGGCGAGCAGCAACCCTGACAGCCCGCTCACGCTGGATCTCACTGTCGATCGCAACGTGGTCACGGGTACGTGGGTCGAGCAGACTGCCGCAGACGGCTACTACAACGGGGCCCGCTACCACGGGGCCATCCAACTCCTGGTCGAGCCGACCGGACGGCGCATGGCCGGAAAGTGGGTCGGCTTCGGCAAGGACTTCGACGTGAATACCGGCCCCTGGGA
This sequence comes from Streptomyces roseicoloratus, assembly GCF_004117935.1. Lineage (GTDB taxonomy): Bacteria > Actinomycetota > Actinomycetes > Streptomycetales > Streptomycetaceae > Streptomyces > Streptomyces roseicoloratus. The sequence continues at coordinate 21,298 of NZ_SDOY01000009.1, forward strand.
ACTGCGGCTGGTGGACCGGTCCACGAGCAAGGCGACGCTGGAGAGGTACAGCCAGCCGCCGGAGTGACATCCGACGGGGCACCTGATGGGGCGAAGACCCCACGGGGTGGGGCCTTCGGCGGGCTTTGCAGGGCGTTAACTGTGCCGCTCTCGCGCCTTCGGCAGTCGATATGCGCTGGCGGAGGATGAGTTCCCGCTCCCCGAGCGTGATGATGCCCTCGCCGATGCTCACGGTCTCCAGCGTCTCCGGGTCCCGGTAGGGGGAGACCCGGTTCATGTACTTCCGCGTCCCGTCCGGCTGCTCCTCAGTGCCGCACGGTTCGCCGGACGGGTGAAAGTGGGGGGCGGGTGGCGGGGTTGCGGCGTGTCCTGTGGGGGGTGGGGGGCCGGGGCGTGGTCAGCATGGCCAGCAGTGCCTGATCTGAACGATCATCCGACTATTGGGCCGGGAGGCGTCATGCGGTCGTGTCAGACCTCGCTGTCACCGCTGCGCTTAGCGCTGTCGCCGCTGTCGCCGGTTCTGCTCGGGCTCGTGGTCCTGGCCCTGCTTCCGGTGGGTGCGCCGCCCGCGCTCGCCGGCGGTTCCGGTGACGGGGCGCTCGCGATGAGCGTCACCGTCAACGGCGTGGCCGGGGAGGCCGCCGTACGGGCCGGCGGGACCGTCGTGAAGCGGTACCGGCTGGTCAACCGGGGCGAGGCCGACCTCCACCGGCTGCGCGTCACCGATCCCGGCGTGCCCGGCGGGCGGGTGCGCTGCCCTGCACGGCCGCTCGCCGCGCTCCGCTCGGTCGTGTGCGTCGCGCGCTTCACGGCGCTGCCCGGGCGCCATGCCGGCACCGCCCGCGCGACCGCCGAGGTCCCCTCGCTCGGGCTGCGTCCGGCGGCCACGGCGCGCTCCGGGTACGACGGCGTGGCGGGAGCCCTCGCCCTCAGCGAGGGCGTACGGCTCGGGCCGCCGGGCACGGCCACCGTGCGGTACGCGGTCACGAACCGCGGCAACCGGCCGGTTCACGCCGTCCGGATCACCGACCGGGTGCTCGCCGCCACGCCGGGCGGGCTCGTGTGCACCGTGCCGGTCCTCGCGCCGGGCGCCTCCGCGGAGTGCGCGGCGACGGTACGGCGCGCCCCGGGCGCGCATCGCAGCGCGGGCCTGGCCGAGGGCAGCGACCGGGTCACGACGCTGGGCGAGCGCGGCGAACGCGTCCCGCCGCCGCCGCTCACCGCCCGCGCGTCGGCCGCCTTCCGGATCCCGGCGCC
>NZ_SDOY01000054.1 GCF_004117935.1 Streptomyces roseicoloratus
CGTCTCGTTGTGGGCATTCGTCCCGCTGGGGCGGGACGGGTGGGCACAACGGGACGGCGCCCCTTGCCGGGCCCAGGCTCCCTGTGCCTGAACGGCACCCCGAACGGCGCCGCGCTCTGGTGGTGCGGCCAGGAACAAGGAGCGAAGGCGCCGCAAAGGGCGCCGTCCCGTGTGCCCACCCGTCCCGCCCTGCGGGACGATTGCCCACACGGAGGTGTGCGACACCCCCACCGCACCGCCAGGCGCGAGCCCATACGGGACGGG
>NZ_SDOY01000055.1 GCF_004117935.1 Streptomyces roseicoloratus
AACCCCACATCGTCTGCGGCTACTTCGCCGCCCGCCACGTCCGCTACACGATCCAGTAGGAAACCCATCAGTTCCGGCTCAATAAGCGGCAGCAGGTTGAGGTCGTTGCGCCCGGGTCCCAAGGTCGCTGACCAGGGTCAAGGCGTCATTTGAAGCTTCCCCTTGATCGTGGACACCTGGAGACTGGGATCTGAGGTTCCAGAGGAAGTAGCACCAGGTGGGAAGCAAGTACA
>NZ_SDOY01000056.1 GCF_004117935.1 Streptomyces roseicoloratus
AACCCCACATCGTCTGCGGCTACTTCGCCGCCCGCCACGTCCGCTACACGATCCAGTAGGAAACCCATCAGTTCCGGCTCAATACGTCCGCGGCCCAGCTTGGGGAGGCCCTCACGAAGCCCATTCCAGTCTTCCCGGGGCAGGCGCCACTTCGCCAGGCTGCGGCGCCTGTGCGCATAGTCGACACGATCCGCAGCACGCCCCAATTCGTCAGCGATCTCGCCAACTGCGTTTTCGAACACGGACCTCAGCTGCGACTCGCCCAGTTCCCGTGTCAGGACCCTCAGAGTGTGGAGAGTGCCGCTCGCGGGGATTCCCAGGGACTCGCCGCTGGCGTGCCAGGTGCCGCCGGTGGCCAGTTGCGCCAGCCGGATCGACACGGCCCGACGCAGTAGTCGGGGTGCCCGACGCCCCAGGGACGCAAGGTCAGGGATGATCGGGAGAATGTGGGACTCGTACCAGTCGCGTGGCAAGTATGCGGGGATCTCTTCAATCCGAAAGCGGGGGTCAGGGGCCGCGGTACGCCGTCTCCTTCCAGAATCCCCGTACATGCGGTGAAAGGAAGCACGAACCAGAGTGTCTGAATTCTCTTCCTGCCTGAGGATTTTGGCAGCGTGATTTGGCGAAGTACGGAACGCTTCGTTCGCCAACGCGCCGATGCGGCGCCGCAGCGCGACGAGCTCGCGATTTCCTAGCAGAGTGTCGGCGGCCAGGAGCAGGGCTCCGCACTGAGCGGCGTCACCCGGCACGGCGCGCACGCTGTTGAGGCTGGCACCGGTGTCGCCGGTGCGGTGAGCCGGCACCATCGCCACCACGGGCGCGGCATGGTCCTCGATGACCATCGCCAACTCCTGTGAGGGAATGAGCTCTTTCCAACCTGTCGGCCAGGAGGGGCGGTTGGGCTGACAGACGGGTGAAGCCCCTGGTAGATGGGTTTTCGACTAAG
>NZ_SDOY01000057.1 GCF_004117935.1 Streptomyces roseicoloratus
AGCATCAGGAGCCCCAGCGGCAGCGCCGCCCAGACGAGCCACGGCCGGTCCGGATGCCAGAGCCGGCCGAACTCCGCGTCCCGCAGCCCGGCCGAGAACGGCAGCGCCGCCACCGCGAGCGCGAACGGCGGCAGCGCGAGGCTCGCCCCGCTGACCAGCGCGCCCGCGCCCAGATGGAGCGTGAACCAGCCGGCCGTCCGCGTCCGCGCCTCCCGGCCGCGCGCCGGTCCCTCCGCGAACCGCTCCGGCGCCACCCCGCACAGCGCCCGCGCCGCCGCCACCGACAGCGGCCGGGTCAGCGGGAACAGCGCCGTGACCGCGGCCAGCGGGAGCCCCACCGCGTACGCGCCGAATTGCACCGCGAGGCTGCTCGCGAGCACCGGGCCGCTGTCCATGAGCGGACCCATGACCACGGTGCCGACCAGCCAGTACGGCATGAACAGCGCGCCGCCGAGGACCAGATGGAGCCAGCGCCGTCGGGCCCGCCTGCCGAAGAGGGCGCGCCACGGCCGTCTCACGCGTCCGCGCTCCGGAAGGTGCGGAGGTCGATGCGGCCCCCGCGGCGGGGGCGGCTCCGCCTGCTCAGGACCACGGCCAGGCAGCCGGCCGGCAGGAATCCGGTGATCATCGCGCCAGCGTAGACGGTGGCCATCAGGGCCGTCGGCTCCTTGGCGGCCTCCCCCTGTGGCAGCAGCGCCACCAGCGACAGAGAGGCGACCCAGCAGCCGGTGGCCCCGGACGCCACCCAGGCCGGGCCACCGCGACGCCCCCTCCGCAGCCCGGCAGCCAGGCCGTGACCCGCCGGCCCCACGCCTGCGTGGGCAGCAGGGCGAGCAGCACGACGACGGCGTCCGCCGGCACCGAGGCGGCGTCCACCGCGGCCATCGCGCCGCGGTGCTCCAGGAGGATGCTTCCCCCGGGGGCCCCCGGCCTCGCCGCCCGTGACCCAGAGGACCTCGAGGGTGAGGTACGGCAGGCAGGCGAGGATCGCCGGCACGCGCAGCAGGCGGCGGGCGGAGGTCGGTCGCGTCATGTCCCCAGCGTTCCGCCGCGGCGCGCCGCGGACGTCCTGCCGGATGCCGAACCGCCTCCGCCGCACGGGGGAGAGGGCTGGGTGTTCTGCCCTGCGAGGCATACCCGCCGCCGGGTGCGGACGAGGGCGATGCGGGCTCTGACCGGCGGCGGGTCCGTGCTCCTGCTCACATCCGTTCCGCGGCGGAATGAACGCCGTGGGCCGGGGCGTTCCCGCCATGGAACAGCCCCCGTCGAAGAGAGAAGCCACCCATGCGCGTCGAGATCTGGAGCGACATCGCCTGCCCCTGGTGCTACATCGGCAAGGCCCGCTTCGAGAAGGGGCTCGCGGACTTCGCCCACCGTGACGAGGTCGAGGTCGTGCACCGCTCCTTCGAGCTCGACCCGAACCGCGCCAAGGGCGACACCGGACCGGTCCTGGAGATGCTCGCCGCGAAGTACGGGCGCAGCCTCGACGAGGCCCGCGCCATGGAGGCCCACGTCGCCTCCAACGCCCACTCCGAGGGCCTCGGCTACCGCACGGAGGGCCGCGACCACGGCAACACCTTCGACATCCACCGCCTGCTGCACCTGGCGAGGGAACGCGGCCGGCAGGACGAGCTGCTCGACCTCGCCTACCGCGCCAACTTCGCCGAGGAGCGCTCGGTCTTCGACGACGAGACCCTGGTGACCCTCGCCGTCGAGGCGGGGCTCGACGAGGCGGAGGCGCGCGCGGTGCTCGCCGATCCGACCGCCTACGCCGACGCGGTGCGCGCCGACGAGCGCGAGGCGGCCGAACTCGGCGCCAACGGGGTGCCGTTCTTCGTGCTCGACCGCAGGTACGGGATCTCCGGCGGGCAGCCCGCGGAGGTCTTCACCCAGGCCCTGGAGCAGGCCTGGCAGGGCCGCACCCTGCAGCCGGTCGGCGGCGACGCGGCCGCCTGCGACGTCGACGGCGGCACCTGCTGAACGGCCGCCCGGCTCTGGCTCTCCGGGTCTTCCTCCGCGGGTCCTTCCCCGCGAGGTTATTCTCCGCAGGTATGAGACCCCGCGGGTCCTTCCCCACGAGGTCTTTCCCCGCGGGTATAAGGACACCTTGGGAAATCCCCATGATCTATGGCAATTGACGGGAGATCAGGGGGGAGTCAGGCTGGTGGCATGGAATCAGTGGAGCCCCTGGGCGGCGACGAGTTCGCCCCCCGGCAGACGTACCTCAACACCTCCGCGTGCGGACTGCTGCCCCGCCGCGCGATCGACGCGGTCACCCGGCTCGCCGAGGAGACCGCGGCCGGCCGGCCCGGTGGCGCCGGCAGCTTCGACGTCGTCGACGAGGCACGGGCCGCCTTCGCCCGGCTCGCCCACGTCACGCCCGACCGGGTCGCGGTCGGCAGCTCCGTCTCCGTCCACGTCGGCATGGTGGCGCAGTCCATGCCGGCCGGGTCCGAGATCCTCTTCCCCGAGGGCGACTTCTCCTCCGTCATCACGCCCTTCACGGTCCGCGGCGACCTCAAGGTCCGCTTCGTCCCGCTGGAGCGGCTCGCCGAGTCCGTGCGGCCGGAGACCGCGCTCGTCGCCTTCTCCGCCGTGCAGTCGGCGGACGGCCGCACCGCCGACTTCGCCGCCATCCGCGCCGCGGCGGCCGCGCACGGCGCCCGGACGATGCTGGACGGGACCCAGTCGGCGGGCTGGCTGCCGCTGTACGCGGGGGAGTGGGACTTCACCGTCTCCGGCGGCTACAAGTACCTGCTCTGCCCGCGCGGGGCGTCCTTCCTCACCGTCACCGAGGAGGCGCAGGACGCGCTGCTGCCCATCCACGCGGGCTGGGTCACCGGAGAGGAGCTGTGGGTCAACAGCTACGGCCCGGTGCGCGAACTGGCCCGCTCGGCCCGCCGGTTCGACGAGCCGCCGGCCTTCATGTCGTACCACGGGGCGGCCCGCTCCCTGGCCCTCCTGGAGGAGATCGGCATCGAGCGGATCGAGGCCCACAACAAGGCCCTGGCCGCCCGGTTCCGCACCGGGCTGGACGCGCTCGGCCACCCGGCCGTCGCCGACGACTCGACGGTCGTCGGCGTCCCGGGCCTCGGCGACCGCGCCGAGGCGCTGCGCGAGGCGGGCGTGCTCCTCTCGACCCGGGCCGGAAACCTGCGGGCCTCCTTCCACCTCTACAACTCCTCGGCGGACGTGGACCACGTCCTGGAGGTCCTGGCCGGCTGAGTCGGGCGCGTGGCGCCGGCGGGCGGGAGGAGACGCCCCCGGCCGCCTCCTGGCACCGGTTCCGGCACAGGCTCTCCTCCAGGCGGCCGAGGAGCCGGGCGAGGTCCGCGTTCGGCCGGACCCGCCGGCCCGCCTCCAGAGCGGCGACCCCTTCACCCCAGCCGACAGGAGCAGCTGCTTCGGCGGCGACCACCGCGACTGCACCGACCACCCGGCGCTGTGGACCGCCGGTACGGGAGGGCGCGCGGGGCCACGGACCGGGGCTACCAGGCCTCCGTGACCGCGCGGCGCGCGGCCTGCGGGTCCACGGCGCGGCCCGTCTCCGCGAGGGCCGCGCCGAGGGCGGCCAGCGAGGACTCCACCACGCCCGGGGCCGCGTCCACGCCGTAGTGGTTCACCCGGATCATCTCCTTCGCCAGCGCGCCGCCACCCGCGATCAGCGGCAGCGAGGGATCGGCGGCCAGCGCCTTCGCGACCAGCTCCGAGGCGTCCACACCGGCGGGCGTACGCAGCGTCGTCGCGACCGGCGCCGCGTCCTTCGCCTCGTACACGTACGGCTCCAGGCCGCCGCCCAGCGCCACGGCGCCCGCCCGGGTCGCCGCCGCGGCCGAGGCGTGCCGGGCCATGAGCGCGTCCAGGCCCTCCGCCTCGATCCGCTCCAGACACGCCTCCAGGGCCAGCATCTCCAGCTGCGCCGGGGCGTGCAGCAGCGCCTTGCGGCCGCCGTCGATCCACCGCTCCTTCCAGTCGAGGAGGGAGAGGTACGAGCGGCGCGGCGCGGCCGGGTTGGCGGCGAACCGCTCCCAGGCCCGCTCGCTCACCGACACCGCCGAGACGCCCGCCGGGCCGCCCATCGCCTTCTGCGCGCCGATGATGCACATGTCGACGCCCCACGCGTCCGGCAGCACCGGCTCCGCGCCGACCGACGCCACCGCGTCCAGGTAGAACAGCGCGCCGTGCGCCCGCACGACCTCGCCGATCTCCGCGACCGGGTTCGTGTTGCCGGTGGCCGCCTCCGCGTGCACCAGCGACACGAAGTCGATCTCCGGGTGCTCCTCGAAGGCCCGCGCCACCTGCCCGGCCGTGACCGCCGTGTGGAACGGCACCTCCAGGTCGACCACCGTCGCGCCGCAGTCCCGCAGCCAGTTGCCGAAGGTCTGCCCGTACGGACCGGTGACCACGTTCAGCGCCGTCGAACCCGCCCGGGCGCCGCTGCGGATGCAGCCCTCCAGCGGCAGCAGCGCCTCGCCCTGGGTGATCACCACGTCCTGCTCCGTGGAGAGCAGCGCGGCGACCCGGCGCTCGATCGACGCGAAGCGCGCGGCGGTCAGCGGGGCCAGGTCCAGGAACGGGTGCGTCTCGGTCACGGTGGTGCCTTCTTCGGTTCGGGTCGGTGCGGGCAGGGCCTGGGTCAGGGTACCCAGGGGCCTCGTAGAGTGCGGGTATGAGCGATCACGTGGTGCTGCGGGTGAAGGGGCGGGTGCTCGTCGGCCCGGACGACGTACGGGACGAACTGTGGTGCGTCGACGGACGGATCACCTTCGAGCGGCCGCCGGCCGCCGTCGCCGGCGAGGCGCTGACCGTCGAGGGCTGGGTGCTGCCCGGACTGGTCGACGCCCACTGCCACGTCGGCCTCGACAAGCACGGCCCCGTCGACGAGGCCACCGCCGAGAAGCAGGCCCTCACCGACCGCGACGCCGGCACGCTGCTCGTCCGCGACGCGGGCTCGCCCTCCGACACCCGCTGGATCGACGGGCGCGAGGACCTGCCGAAGATCATCCGGGCCGGCCGGCACATCGCCCGCACCCGCCGCTACATCCGCAACTACGCCCACGAGATCGAGCCCGACGAGCTCGTCGCCTACGTCGGCCGCGAGGCGCGGCGCGGCGACGGCTGGGTCAAGCTGGTCGGCGACTGGATCGACCGCGAGGTCGGCGACCTGGCACCGTCCTGGCCGCGCGCCGAGGTCGAGGCGGCGATCGCCGAGGCGCACCGGCTCGGCGCGCGCGTCACCGCGCACTGCTTCGCCGAGGACTCGCTGCGCGACCTGGTCGAGGCGGGCATCGACTGCGTCGAGCACGCCACCGGGCTCACCGAGGACACCATCCCGCTCTTCGCCGAGCGGGGCGTCGCCATCGTCCCCACCCTGGTCAACATCGCGACGTTCCCGCATCTCGCCGACGGCGGCGAGGCGAAGTTCCCGCGCTGGTCGGCGCACATGCGCCGACTGCACGAGCGGCGCTACGACACCGTGCGCGCCGCCTGGGACGCGGGCATCCCGGTCTTCGTCGGCACCGACGCGGGCGGCTCGCTCCCGCACGGCCTGGTCGCCGCGGAGGTCGAGGAACTGACGAAGGCCGGCATCCCCTCGCTGGACGCCCTCGCGGCCACGACCTGGACGGCCCGGTCGTGGCTGGGCCGCCCCGGCCTCGACGAGGGCGCCCCCGCCGACCTCGTCGTCTACGACGAGGACCCCCGGGCGGACGTCCGCGCTCTGGCGGGGCCGCGGCGGGTGGTGGTGAACGGACGGGTGATCGCCTGAGCGACGGGGCGCCTGAGGGGTACGGTCCGGGCGTGTCGGTCCGGGCGTCGGCCCGGGCGTGTCGGTCGGGTGTGTCGGTCCGGGCGTCGGACCGGGTCCGGGCCCCCGGGACCCGGCGGGTGCCGGTTCGGCGGGGGCCGGAATGCGGTGCCCGCCCGGCAGCGCCCTGCCCTGGCGGTTTGGGCGGCCCGTCGGGTTGCCCGGTCGGCCGCCGGGCCGGCCGCCCGGCGGCCGGTCAGCGGGTCAGGAAGGCCAGACGGGCCTTCTTGGCCGGGATGTGGACCTCCGGCAGGTCCACCTCCGGCAGGACGACCTCCGGGCCCAGTGCGAAGCCAGCGCGGACGAGCAGGGCGATCGCCTTCTCGTTGGCGGCGTCCGGCTCGGCGACGGCCCGCTTGCGGTCCTTCATCGCGAACTCGGTCAGGGCTTCCAGGATGCCCATGGTGAAGCCCGCCCGCGGCGTGCTGCTCGGCGCCACGAGGAAGTGCACGCCGATGTCGCCGGGCTCCACCGCGTAGCACTCCGACACCCGGTCCGCCTCCGGCTCGTACGTCTGGAACAGCGCCACCGGCTCGCCGTCCAGGCGCACCAGGAAGCCGTGGTGGGTCTCGAGCGAGTCCAGGTGCGCGTAGACGTCCCGGACCTCCTCGACCGTGGTCTCCCGCATGCCCCAGAAGCGGGCCCGCTCGTTCGCCACCCAGCCGTGGATCAGCGCGGCGTCGCGGTCCGGGTCGACGCGCTCGACGCGTACGGTCCCGAGCCCCTCGACGGTGTGCTCGTACTCGTCGGCGTGCTCGTGCTCAGTGGTCGCGGTCATGGCGGTCTTCGTTCTCCTTGGTCAGACGGGTCCAGTCGGTGACGACGGGCGCGAGTTCGCCCCGCAGCCACAGCGGGAGCTGGTCGCGGTGATGCGGGTCGCCGGGCACCCCGGACGCGCCGAACGGCACGACCCACAGGCTCCGTTCGCGGTCCGCGAGGTCCCACACGTAGCGGGCGGCGGAGGCGCGGGCGCTGCGGTCGGTGTAGCCCGGCACGCTGGACGTCGACAGCACGCAGTCGTGGTCGCCGGCGAGCCCCGGCCACTGCGCGTCGTCCTCGTCGGGCAGGGCCTGCCAGGGTGCGAGCCGGTGCGTCACGCCCCACGCCGGCGGCGCCTCGCCGGCCGCGACCTCCGCCCCGACCTCCTCCAGTGCCTCCCGTACGGTCCGCTCGACGTCCGCGGCCGGCACCGGCCCGGTCACGAGCAGCGTCTCCAGGGCGAAGGCGATCCGCGGGCCGGGCGCCAGCCAGGGCCGGAACAGCGCGGGGTACGGGGCGGGTTCGCGCAGCGCCGCGAACGCCTCGTGCGCGGCCAGTCGCCGGACGACCGCCCCGCGCACCGCCGCGTACAGCCCGGCGTCGGTGCTGTCGGCCGCCATCCGCCGGTCCCAGCGGAGCAGCGTGGCCCGCACGGAGCGGGCGGCGGGGGAGAGGCCGTCCTCGCCGAGGGCGTCGACCGCCCGGAGCAGCCGGCGGGCGGACGGGTTGTCGGTGTCGGTGTGGACGGCGGCCATGGCGGCCGCTGTCCAGGAGGCCGATCCGTCGAGCAGCGCGGCGATCCGCTCGGCCCGGTGCGATGGCGCGAACTCGACGCCCAGCGGCGCGGCGAGCCCGCGCGCGTTGGCCATCACGGCGTGACCGCGCACCTCGGCCCGCGCCATGGGCAGGCCCCGCGGCTCCCAGTGGTGCCCGGCCTCCCAGGCGGGCACGATCCGCAGCGAGTTGGCCCGGTCCCGTACGGGCACGTAGCCGGCGGTCCGGTGCAGCAGGCCGCCGTCGGTGTCGGCGGCCTGCACCACGTTCACCGGCTCCACCCAGGCGTCCAGCGCCCGGTCCACGTCGCCGGCGCTCCGGGCTCGCAGCAGCGCGGGCAGCACCCGGAAACCGAGCTCGCCGGTGACGCGCGGCGGATGGCGGAGGCTGATCGCCTCCCACTCGCCGACGCCGACGCTGGCGGTCTCCGCGGCTTCCGCGCCCTCGGCGTACTCCCCGTCCGCGCCGATGATCACCGGGCCCCGGGCCGTCTCGATGACCTCGATCCGTACCGGTTCCGCCCCGCCTCCGACCTCGATCGTCTCCGTATGGGCCGTCGCGGGCTCCCAGCCCGTCGGGCCGAGGGCCTCGACGCGGCCGTCGGGGCGGCGGCGCAGGCGCTCGCGGTAGAGGTCCTGATAGTCGGCCATCGCGTTGGTGATGGCCCAGGCGACCCGGCCGGTGTGGCCGAAATGCGCGAGGCCCGGGACGCCCGGGACGGCGAGGCCCAGGACGTCGTACTCGGGGCAGGCGAGGCGTATCTGCTGGTAGACGCCCGGCGCCTCGATGAAGCGGTGCGGGTCGCCCGCGACGATGGCCGCGCCGCTCGCCGTCCGCTCGCCGGAGACCACCCAGCCGTTGGAGCCCGCGGTGCCCGGGCCGTCGGTGGCGAAGAGCTCCGTCCACTGCTCGCCGAGCCTCCGCGCGACCCGGTCCCGCCACAGCTTCGTGGGGAAGCCGGCGAAGAGGATGTGGGTGGACAGCCACACCGCGAGCGGCGTCCACGGCTCCCAGCGGCCCGGCTTCAGACCGGTCGCGGCGAACTCGGGGGCCCGTTCCGCGCCGGCCGCCAGGCCCTCGTTGACGCCGTCCACGTACGCCCGCACCCACGCGGCGGTGTCCGCGTCGAGGCGGTCGTGGCAGCGGCGCGCGGTGTCGGCCAGCCTGGCCTGCCGGACGAAGGTGTCCCAGCCGGTCTCCGCCGCGCCGAGGAAGGCCGCCGTGGTGCCCTGTGACCGGTGCCGTTCGACCTCCAGCTGCCAGGCGCGGTCGCGGGCGGTCACGAGGCCCTGGGCGCGGGCGAGTTCGCGCGGGTCGGCGGCGCGCACGTGCGGAACGCCGTAGGCGTCCCGGAAGACCTCGATGCTCACTGCGTACGACCCCGATCGGATGGTGAATCTTAGGTTAGGCTGGCCTAAATTAATCTACAGGACGCGGAAGCGCGGAACGCAGGGGGAGGAGATCGCGGTGGGTCGTACCGGTCACGGTTGGGAGGGCGTCGTCCTCAAGCTGTTCCGCGGCAAGGACTTCACGTTCACGGTCACCGGCGCCGAGCAGGTCACCGAGCACTACCGCCGGGTGCGGTTCACCGACGGCGGACTGCTCGCCGCCGCGGGCGTCCACCCCACCATGTGGGTGCGCCTCTGGTTCGACAACGCGGGCAAGCCCCACCAGCGCGCCTACACCCTCGTCGACCCGGACCCCGAAGCCGGCACGTTCGGCCTGGAGTTCGCGCTCCATGACGGCGCCGCCAGCGACTGGGCCCGCTCCTGCGCCCCCGGCGACACCATCGAGGCCACCCTTCAGGGGACCGGCTTCACCGCTCCCGATCCGGCGCCCGGCCGGCTCCTCGTCGTCGGCGACGCCGCCTCGCTGCCCGCCGTCAACTCCCTGCTCGACGCTTTCCCGGACACCCCCGCCACGCTCTGGTTCGAGACCGTGCACGCGTCCGACGGGGAACTGCCGCTGCGGCTCGACCCGGACCGCCACGACGTGCGCCGGGTGCGGCGCGAGGACGCCGGCGCGGCCCTCGTCGCCCGCGTCCGGCAGGAGCTGCCGGCGCTCGCGACCGCGGAACCGGATCCGTACGTGTGGATCGCCTGCGACACGGCCACCACCCGCACCCTCGCCTCCTTCGTGCGCAAGGAGCTCGCCCTGCCCAAGGACCGGGTGCACGCACTCGGCTACTGGCGGCCGGCCCCGGACGGCGCGACGGAACGTGCGGCGGAGCGCGCGGCGGAGCGCGCGGCCGGCCGTGCCGCAGGTTGACGAGCCGTTACCCGCGCCCGGCGTGGGTCGTTCTCCATCCCCTCGCGTGAGGTTCCGCCCCGCGCGCGCCGCTACGGACGGGGCGCGCGGGAACGTCTGTGTCGAAAGATTCGAATGTGGGCGCGGAAACCACCCTTTGGAGTGAAGTCGCGTCAGGTGACTGTCAGTTCACCCACAGTGCGTAAAGATTCCGGTGTCTCAAGTCGCCGGAGCCGCAGCGACCCACCGTCCCCGTGGCGAGCGGCCGGCGACGCCATGTCTCCTGTGGGGGTTCCACCGCCGTGAACAGCAACACCTTCCGCCTGCCCGCACGCCGCACCGCCGCCGCGGCCGCCGTCGCCGCCCTGGCCGTCGGCCCCCTGGCCCTCGCGGCCCCCGCCGCACACGCCACGGACGGCAGCGGTGAGCAGGGCGGCGAAGGCCACGCCACCGCCGTCGTGCTGCGCACCGGGCTCGACGTCAACCTGCTGAACAAGACGGTGAGCGTGCCGCTGCGCACCTCCCTCAACGAGGTCGAGGCCCCCGCGAGCGCCGAGAAGACCGCGCTCAGCGTGCGGGTGGACGGCGCCGAGGGCGGACGGCCGGTCAGCCTGCTCAAGGCGGACGTCGCCACCTCCGAGGCGACCGTCGAGGGGGACACGGCCAAGGGCTACGTCAACCTGGTCAAGGCCCGGCTGCACGTCCCCGGACTGCCGCTGCTGGCCCTCGTCGAGGTCGAGAAGGTCACCTCCAAGGCCGTCTGCGAGGCCGGCAAGCGCCCGGTCGCCGAGTCCAACCTGCTGGGCCACGTCACCGTCCTCGGCAAGAAGACGACCCTGTCGACCGGCGGACAGACCAAGGTGACCGTGCCCGGCGTCGGCGAGGTCGTCCTCGACCTGTCCCGCACCTCCACCACCTCCCGGACCGCCGCCGCCACCGCCCTCGAACTGTCGGTGGAGGTCAACCCGCTCAAGCTCAACGTCGCCGAGGTCAAGGGCAAGGTCACCCTCGCCGAGGCCACCTGCGCCACCCCGCGCGGCACCAGGCCGACCGACCGGCCGACCGACCGGCCCACGGGCGACCCGACCGAGAAGCCCGGCGAGCAGCCCTCGCAGCAGCCGTCCACGCAGCCGAGCGGCGACACCGGCATCAGCACCCAGAACGGCGGCACGACGCCCACCGAGAACCTCGCCGAGACCGGCGGCAGCTCCGTGACCCCGTACCTGGCCGGCGGCGCGCTCGTGCTGCTCGCCGTCGGCGGCGGCGCCGTCGCCATGGCCCGTGGCCGCGCCCGGGCCCGCGGCTGACCGGTCCGAGGGGGAAGCGGCGGGGGACCGAGGGGTGGCGCCGACCCGGCGCCACCCCTCGTCGCTTGCCGGGGGCCGCGGGGAGCCGCCGGGGGTCGCGGGGACCCGCCGGGAGTCGGCGGTCGCCCGGCCGGAAGCCACCAGAAGCCGCCGGGAACGGAAGTCACCGGAAACCGCAGGGCGCCACCGGAAGCCACCGGAGCCGCCGGGAGCCTCCGGCCGCCCCGCCGGAACCCCTCCGGCCCGGCAGCCGGCCGCCCCGCCGCCCGCTCAGCCCAGCATCAGCAGTGCCTGGTCCAAGGCCTGCAGGAAACGGTTCGTCGTCACGCGGTCCCGCACCGCGAGCCGCAGCCAGTCCCGGCCGAGGCCCGGGAAGGTGTCGCCGCGCCGGGCCGCGAAGCCCAGCGACCGCAGCCGGTCCCGTACGGCGTCCGCGCCCTCGATCCGTACCAGCACGAACGGGCCCTCCGCCGCCGCGACCGCCCTCACCTCGTCGAACTCCGCGAGCCCCGCGAGCAGATGCGCCCGCTCCACGCCGATCCGGTGCGCCGCCTCCTCCGCCTCCAGGAGCGCCATCGGCGACATGCAGGCCTCCGCCGCCACCAGCGCCGGCGTCGACACCGGCCACAGCGGCTGCACGCGCTCCAGCGCCGCGACGGTCTCCGGCTCGGCCAGCACGTACCCGATGCGCAGACCCGCGAGGCCCCAGGTCTTCGTGAGGCTCCGCAGCACCACCAGACCCGGCACGTCCGTCCGCGAGGCCAGCGACTCCCGCTCGCCCGGCACGGCGTCCATGAACGCCTCGTCCACGACCAGCGTCCGCCCGGGGCGGGCGAGCGACGCGATCGCCGCCGCCGGGTGCAGCACGGAGGTGGGATTGGTCGGATTGCCGATCACGACCAGATCCGCGTCCTCCGGCACCGTGGCCGGATCCAGCCGGAAACCGTCCTCCTCGCGCAGCAGCACCCGCTCCACCTCGTGCCCGGCGTCGCGGAGCGCCGCCTCCGGCTCGGTGAACTGCGGGTGCACGACGACCGGCCGCCGCGCCGGCAGCGCCCGCGCGAGCAGTACGAAGGCCTCCGCCGCACCCGCCGTCAGCAGCACCCGACGGGCCGGCAGGCCGTGCCGCTCGGCGACCGCGGCACGCGCGGCCCGGCCGTCCGGATAGGCGGCGAGACCCGTGAGCGAGTCCGCGATCCGCTCCCGCAGCCAGGCCGGCGGGGTGTTCGTCCGCACGTTGACCGCGAGGTCGATCAGCTTCTCGTCCCGGACCTCGGCGTCGCCGTGGTGTCTCAGGTCGTGCGCGTCAGCGGAAGTGTCCGCAGAGGTGTGGATGTCCATGGCCGCCGTCGGGTGGGGGGTGGGGATGGGGGTGGTGCCTGTGGGGGGAGAGTGGGGCTCGCCAGCGATGTACCCGTGAGTATCGGACAACAACCGTGCGCCTGGGGAGTCTTCGTTCGGACGAAGTGGTACGGAACGGGCAATGGCACACGTCACACGAGTCGTCTTCCGTTTCGGCACCAGCAGCACCGCACCCGGCCCCGCCCCGCGCAGCGCCGCCGCCTCCGCCACCGAGGCCGTGCCGGTCGCCGCCAGCGGAGCCGCCGACGGATGCGGCACGGCCGTCCCCGCGAGCTCCTCGCTCGTGAAGGCCCGGACCGGCACCCCCAGCCGCACCGCGGCCCCGGCGATCCCCGGCTCCGCCGCCCGCGCGTCGAGCGTCGCGAGCGCCGACAGGTCCCCGGCCGTGAGACCCGCCTCGCCGAGCGCCGCGCCGACCAGTCCGAGCACCTCGTCCACCGCGACGCCCGAGCGGGCCCCTACACCCGCCACGACCACCGGCCCGAGGTGCGCGGAGGAGCCGCCATCCGATAGCAAGGGCCCATGGCTGTAGTCGTCGCGCTCGGCGCGTTCCTCATGACGCTGTTCGGCGGCTGGACGGCCCAGCGCGTCACCGACCGACGCCACCTGGTCCTCGGCCTCGCCGGCGGCCTCATGCTCGGCGTGGTCGGACTCGACCTGCTGCCCGAGGCGTTGGAGGCGGCAGGGGAGAAGGTCTTCGGCGTCCCCCAGGCCCTGCTGCTCTTCGTCGGCGGCTTCCTCCTCGCCCACGTCGTGGAACGCCTCCTCGCCGTCCGCCGCGCCGCCCACGGCGCCGGGGCGGACGAGCGGGCGCCTCAGGTCGGCCTGACCGCCGCCGCGGCCATGGTGCTGCACAGCCTCATGGACGGCGTCGCGCTCGGCGCCGCGTTCCAGGTGAGCGGCGGCATGGGCGTCACCGTCGCCCTCGCCGTCATCACCCACGACTTCGCCGACGGCTTCAACACGTACACGATCACCAGCCTGTACGGGAACGCCCGCCGCAAGGCCGTCGCCATGCTCGTCGCCGACGCGGTCGCCCCGATCGCCGGCGCCGCGCTCGCCACCCTGTTCACCCTTCCGGAGGAACTCCTCGGCAGCTATCTCGGGTTCTTCGGCGGTGCCCTGCTCTACCTCGCCGCCGCCGAGATCCTGCCCGAGGCCCACCATGCCCACCCCGCCCTGACCACCCTGCTGTGCACGGTGGCCGGCGTGGCGTTCATCTGGCTCGTGGTGGGCCTCTCCGGCGGCTGAACTCACGCGGCCTGACCGCCGGCGCAGCGCGCCACGAACCGGAAGGCGGCCTCCGGGGCTCCCGCCCAGTGCGTGTGCACGTAACTGGCGTGCACCCCGCCCCGCACGAAGCCCTCCAGCCTGCGCTCCGGCTGCCGCAGCCCCCAGGCGGCCTGCTCCCCGGCGCCCGGCTCGATCACCGTCCGGTGGAACTCGTGCCCCCGCATCCGCGTCCCGGCCGCCGCGAGCACGCTGTCGCCCACGGCCACCGCGTCCCGGTACCCGAGCGTCAGCCGCTCCGTCATCCGCGCGTCCGCGTCGAGCACCCCGCACATCGGCCGCCCGTCCAGCGTCCGCGCCAGATACAGCAGCCCGGCGCACTCGGCGGCGACCGGCGCCCCCGACGCGGCGAGCCCGGCGACCGCCTTCCGCAGCGGCTCGTTGGCCGACAGCGCCTCCCCGTACACCTCGGGGAAGCCGCCGCCGATGACGAGGCCGCCCGTGCCCTCGGGAAGGGCCTCGTCCCGCAGCGGGTCGAAGGTGACGACCTCCGCGCCGGCGGCGGCGAGCAGCTCCGCGTGCTCGGCGTACGAGAACGTGAACGCGGCCCCGCCGGCCACGGCGACGACCGGCCTGCCGCCGGCCGCCGTCGGCCCCGTCGTCGTCACGGCCCCCTCGGCCGACCACGGCTCGGCCCGCAGCGGCGGCGCCGACCGCGCCAGCGCCAGCAGCGCCTCCAGGTCGCAGCCCTGCCGCACCTGCTCCGCCTGCGCCGCGACCGCCTCCACCGCCTGCGCCTGCCGCTCCGCGACCGGCACCAGACCCAGGTGCCGCGACGGCGTCGCCACCGCCGGGGCGCGCCGCAGCACGCCCAGCACCGGCACTCCCGACTCCTCCAGGGCCTCCCGCAGCAGGGCCTCGTGCCGGTCCGTGGCGACCTTGTTGAGGATCACCCCGCCGAGCCGCACCTCCGGGTCCCAGGACGCGAAGCCGTGCACGAGCGCGGCCACCGACCGGGACTGCGAGGAGGCGTCCACGACCAGCACCACCGGCGCCCGCAGCAGCTTCGCCACCTGCGCGGTGGACGCCAGTTCGCCCTGGCCGGCGGCCCCGTCGTACAGGCCCATCACGCCCTCGACGACCGCCAGGTCGCAGCCCCGCGCGCCGTGCGCGAACAGCGGCGCGACCAGCTCCGTACCGCACATGTACGCGTCGAGGTTGCGGCCCGGGCGTCCGGTCGCCAGGGCGTGGTAGCCGGGGTCGATGTAGTCCGGCCCGACCTTGTGCGGCGAGACCGCCAGACCACGGCCGGCGAACGCGGCCATCAGACCGGTCGCGACCGTGGTCTTGCCCGCCCCCGAGGAGGGGGCGGCGATGACGAGACGTGCTACCACTCGATGCCCCGCTGGCCCTTCTGACCCGCGTCCATCGGGTGCTTCACCTTCGACATGTCGGTCACCAGGTCCGCGAAGTCCACCAGCTCCTGCGGCGCGTTGCGGCCGGTGATCACCACGTGCTGCTGCCCCGGACGGTTCCGCAGCACCTCCACCACCTCGGCCGTGTCGATCCAGCCCCAGTGCAGCAGGTACGCGAACTCGTCGAGGACGTAGAACCGGTACTTCTCCTCGGCCAGGTCCCGCTTGACCTGCTCCCAGCCCTCGCGCGCCTTGTCCTCGTGCGACTGCTCGCCCTCGGCGACCTCGCGCTGGATCCAGGACCAGCCCTCGCCCATCTTGTTCCAGACGACCGTGCCGCCCTTGCCGGTCTCGCCGAGCGCCTTCAGCGCGTTCTCCTCGCCCACCCGCCACTTGGCGGACTTCACGAACTGGAACACCCCGATCGGCCAGCCCTGGTTCCAGGCGCGCAGCGCCATGCCGAACGCGGCGGTCGACTTCCCCTTGCCGACGCCCGTGTGCACCATCACCAGGGCGCGGTTGCGGCGCTGACGGGTGGTGAGACCGTCGTCCGGAACGACGGTCGGCTGTCCCTTGGGCATTTACGCGGCCCTCCTGGTCGCAGAGTGATTGCCTTGCACGGTACGGACGAGGCCGGCGATCGAGTCGGCACGCAGCTTGTCCAGGGTGACGGCGGTGCCGCCCAGTTCACGCGCGAGGTTCCCGGCGAGGCCCAGCCGCACCGGTCCCGTCTCGCAGTCCACGACCACCGCGGCCGTGCCGTCGACGGCGTGCAGCCGCGCCGCCCGCGCGGCGAGCGCCACCGGGTCCGGGCCGCCGCCGGTCGCCCGCCCGTCGGTCACGACGACGAGCAGCGGGCGCCGCGAGGGGTCCCGCAGGCGCTCCACCCGCAGCACGTCGTGCGCCTTCAGCAGCCCGGCCGACAGCGGCGTGCGGCCCCCGGTCGGCAGCTGCTCGAGCCGGGCCGCCGCCGCGTCCACCGACGAGGTCGGCGGCAGCGCGACGTCGGCCGCCCGGCCCCGGAAGGTGACCAGACCGACCTTGTCGCGCCGCTGGTACGCGTCGAGCAGCAGCGACAGCACCGCGCCCTTCACCGCGCCCATGCGCTGCCGCGCCGCCATCGAGCCGGACGCGTCCACGACGAACAGGACCAGATTGCCCTCCCGCCCCTCGCGGGTCGCCTGCCGCAGATCGTCCCCGCGCAGCACGAGGCCCGGGCCGCTCCGGCCGCGCGCCTTCTGGTGCGGTGCGGCGGCCTGCACCGTCGCCGCCAGGTGCAGCTTGGTCAGCGCGCCCTTCGGCCGGGTCGCGCCGGTGGTCCGCCCGTGCTCGGTACGGGCCCGGGAACGGCGCCCCGCCGCGCCCTCGCCGAGCCCGGGCACGGTCAGCGGCCTCGTACGGAACGGCTCGGCGGCCTTCACCGCCGCACGCTCGCCGGCACCGGCGCCGGGTGCGGAACCCTGCGGCGCGGGGGCGCTCCCGGGAGCCTCGGCGGACTCCGGCGCGGACTCCGGCTCGGGCGCCGGGGCACCCTCGTTCCCGGGCGCGTCCCCCTGCGGCGGAACGCACCCGCCGTCCGGGCCGCCCCCGCCGGGACCGCCGTCACCCGGGCCGTCGGGCTCCGGGTCGTCGTCGGGCTCGTCCTCGCCCTTGAACTGCTCCAGGGTCTCGTCGAGCTTGTCCTCGTCCAGGCCCGGCGCGTCGAAGGGCGATCGTCGGCGCCGGTGGGGGAGGGCCAGGAGCGCGGCCTGCCGCACGTCCTCCGAGGTGACCTCCGTCCGTCCCGCCCAGGCGGCGAGCGCCGTCGCCGTACGGGCCATCACGATGTCGGCGCGCATGCCGTCCACCTCGAACGCGGCGCAGGTCGCCGCGATCTGCAGCAGCACCGCGTCCCCGAGCACCACCTTCGGCAGCAACTCCCGTGCGACGGCGATCCGTTCGCGCAGCGCCCGCTCCTCGTCGGCCCAGCGCGCGGCGAACGCGCCCGGGTCGTCGTCGAACGCCAGCCTGCGCCGCACCACCTCGACCCGCTGCCCGGGCTCGCGGGAGGCCGCGACCTCCACGGTCAGCCCGAACCGGTCGAGCAGCTGCGGCCGCAGTTCGCCCTCCTCCGGGTTCATCGTCCCGACCAGCAGGAAGCGGGCGGCGTGCCGCACGGAGACGCCCTCGCGCTCGACGTACGAGGAGCCCATGGCGGCGGCGTCGAGCAGGTGGTCCACGAGGTGGTCGCTCAGCAGGTTGACCTCGTCGACGTAGAGGATGCCCCGGTGGGCGTCGGCGAGCAGCCCCGGCTCGAAGGCCTTCACGCCCTCGGCGAGTGCCTTCTCGATGTCGAGCGCGCCGACGAGCCGGTCCTCGGAGGCCCCGACGGGCAACTCCACCATCCGCGCGGGCCGGGAGCCGGCCGCGTGGGCCTCGTGCGGCCCGTCCGGGCAGCCGGGGTCCGGCGACGCGGGGTCGCAGCTGAAGCGGCAGCCCGTGACGACCGCCACGGACGGCAGCAGTTCCGCGAGCGCGCGGACGGCCGTGGACTTGGCGGTGCCCTTCTCACCCCGGACCAGCACGCCGCCGATGGCCGGCGAGACGGCGTTGAGCAGCAGCGCGAGCCGCAGGTCGTCCATGCCGACGACGGCGGTGAACGGATAGCGGGTGCTCATCGGGCGGTCACTCCTTCGAGAGGTACGGAAGTCGGGGCGGTGCGGCGCGCGGCGGTCACGGCGCCCCCGGCGGTACGAACGGCAGCCCGGCCGGCGCGCCCTGCTCGATCAGCCGGAGCAGCGCGTCCGTGTCGGCGTGCTCCTCGATCAGGTCGCCGAGACGGTCGAGCTGTTCCTCGCGCAGCGCCCCGAAGGACGTGTCGGGCGCGGGCACGAAGCGGCGTCCGGCCGCGGCCGCCACCTCCCGCAGGAACGCCCGGCGGAAGCCGTCGCTCTCCAGGGAGCCGTGCCAGTGGGTGCCCCAGACCGCGCCGACCCGGCAGCCGTCCAGGAACGGCTCCCCGCCCCGTACGTCCGCCACGCCGTGGTGGATCTCGTAGCCCTCGACCCGCTCGCCGAGCGCCTCGCCGACCGGCCGGGCCAGCGTCTTCTCCGGCGCGAACCGCACCCGTACGGGCAGCAGACCGAGCCCGGTGACGGCACCGGCCTTCGACTCGACCTCGTCCTCGATGTGCTCGCCCAGCGCCTGGAAGCCGCCGCAGATGCCGAGCACCGGGCGGCCCTCGGCAGCGCGGCGGCCCAGTTCCCCGGCCAGGCCGCGCTCGCGCAGCCAGGCCAGGGCCTTCACCGTCCCGCGCGTGCCCGGCACCACGACCAGGTCGGCGTCGGCGAGCTCCTCCGGCCGGTCCACGAAGCGGACCACGACACCCGGCTCGGCGGCCAGCGCGTCCACGTCGGTGAAGTTGGACATCAGCGGCACGGCACAGACCGCGACCCGCAGCACGTCCGCGCCGACCGGCGGCGCCACGACCGACTCGCGCACCGCGCCCCGCAGCGAGACCCGCAGGCCGTCCTCCTCGTCGATGCCGAGGCCGTGCGCGTACGGGAGCACACCGAAGGTCCGGCGGCCGGTGAGGCCGAGCAGCATGTCCAGGCCCGGTTCCAGGAGGCTCACGTCGCCGCGGAACTTGTTCACCAGGTAGCCCGCGACCAGCTCCTGGTCCTCCGGGGCGAGCAGCGCCGTCGTGCCGAAGAACTGGGCGAAGACACCGCCGCGGTCGATGTCGCCGACCACGACCACCGGGAGCCGAGCGGCCCGCGCGATGCCCATGTTGACGATGTCGGTGCGGCGCAGATTGATCTCGGCCGGACTGCCCGCCCCTTCGCAGATCACGGCGTCGTACGTGCCCCGCAACTCCTCCAGGCATGCCAGGACCGGCTCGAACAGCTCCTTCTGCCGCCCTCCGTGGTAGCCACGGGCACTGAGCTCACCCACCGGCTTGCCCATCAGCACGACCTGGCTGGACCGGTCGCTGCCGGGCTTCAGCAGCACCGGGTTCATCAGCGCCGTCGGCTCCACGCGCGCGGCCTGCGCCTGCATGGCCTGGGCGCGGCCGATCTCCGCGCCCTCGCGGGTCACGAAGGAGTTCAGGGACATGTTCTGCCCCTTGAACGGCGCCACCTTGACGCCCTGCCGGACCAGCCACCGGCAGATGCCGGCGGTCACGACGCTCTTGCCCGCGTCGGAGGTCGTCCCGGCGACGAGCAGCCCCCCACCCCTCACTTCGTCCTCCGCTTCACCGTGTCCGTCAGGATCCGGCCGCCCACGCAGGCGGCCAGGGTCAGCCAGGTCACCCGGCGGGAGAGCCGCACGGCCCGCTCGATGTCGGTGACCTCCACGGGCCGCCCGCCGTCGTTGAGCACCGGCCGGTGCTCGACCCGTCCGCCGTACGAGAGGGTGCCCCCGAGCCGTACCCCGAGCGCTCCCGCGAACGCGGCCTCCACCGGCCCCGCGTTGGGGCTCGGGTGCCCGCCCGCGTCCGCCCGCCAGGCGCGCACGGCTCCCCGCGGGTCGCCGCCGGCCACGGTCGCGAGGACGGCGGTGAGCCGGGCGCCCGGCCAGCCGGCCAGGTCGTCCAGGCGGGCCGAGGCCCAGCCGTAGCGCCGGTGGCGCGGAGACTTGTGGCCCACCATGGCGTCCAGGGTGTTCACGGCGCGGAAGCCGAGCAGGCCCGGCACGCCCGCGACCGCGCCCCAGAACAGGGCGCCCACGACGGCGTCGGAGGTGTTCTCGGCGACCGACTCGACCACGGCACGGGCCATCGCCGGGCCGTCCAGGGCCTGCGGGTCGCGGCCGACGAGGTGCGGCATCCGTTCCCGGGCCACCTCCAGGTCCCCGGCCTCCAGTGCCCCCGCGATGGCGCGCGCCTCGCGGCCCAGGGTCGTACCGCCGACGACGGCCCACACGGAGGCGGCGGTCAGCGCGACGGACGCGGGCCGGCTGCGCCGTGCCGTACGGGCGGCGAGGGCGCCGAGCGCCACCGTCCCGCCGGCGCAGAGCGCCGTGTGCAGGACGCCGCGGCCCCGGTCGTCGCGCCACAGCCGGCGCTCGACGGCGGCCGCCGCGCGGCCGAAGGCGGCGACGGGATGGCCGCGACGGGGATCGCCCACGAGCAGGTCGGCGACGAGTCCGACGGTCGCTCCGCACGCGAACACGCGGGTGGCACGGGAAGGTCTGGGGCCGCGGCCGGGCATGGCGCTGTGTCCTCACTCAGGGTCCGCGCCCTGGATCGACGTGACCGGCGGCGAGAGTTCCTGACTCCCGGCCCTTCGGGGCCGGTCACAGTGGCGGGACCGTGCCGGATTCGCACCGGACTTCCTCTGCTTGCCGCCGTATTGGCCCGGGCAGTCCACCACGCTGCGCGAACACCCGTCAACTCACCCTTGACCTGCGACGGGTCGCTGTGCGAAGCACCACAAACACGAGAGCCGGGCGGCCCGCACACGAGGTGCGGACCGCCCGGCCGATCGGGCGACGGTCAGGCGACGATCAGGTAGATGCCGTACGCCACGGCCGCCGCGCACAGGGCGAAGCAGGCGTAGGCGCCGGTGCGGGCCAGGGTCGCGGAGCCGCCCTGGGCGGCGGCCTGCTCCTGCTTGGAGAGGCCGACGATGCCGAGGGTGAAGAGGCCCACGAGGGCGACGGTCGCCACGAGGCTGACTCCGAAGACGGAGCCGAGAGCTGCCCAGTCGATCTTCATGCTTGGTTCCAGTTCCTCAGACCGCGGCGGCGGGGGCCGGGGGAGCGGCGGGGTCCGCGGGGTTCGGGGCGGGGATGGTGGTCTTCAGGTCGTCGTCCGTGACGGCGGCGACGGAACCGGCCGGCGGCGGGGTGACGGCCGCGATGGCGGTGGTCACGACACCCGCGGGCTCGGCGACCGCCGTCGCCGCGGCGGTGGCCAGGGGGACGGCCTCCGCCTCGGACTCGACGTCGTTGACGTTGGTGTGGTCGACGACCTGGCGGCGGGAGACGAGCCAGATGCCGAAGCAGGAGGCGACCAGGAAGGCCGCGACGACGTAGACGCCCCAGTCGCCCTGGCGGGCGACGTACTCGGAGCCGGCGCCGACCAGGCCGGCGGCCGGGAGGGTCAGGCCCCAGGCGACGAACATCCGGGTGGCGGTCGACCAGCGGACGACGCCGCCCTTGCGGCCGAGGCCCGCGCCCATGACGGCACCGGAGACGGAGTGCGTGGTCGAGAGCGAGAAGCCGAGGTGGGACGAGGCCAGGATGACGGTGGCCGCGCTGGTCTGGGCGGCGAAGCCCTGCTGCGGCTGGAGGTCGGTCAGGCCCTTGCCCATGGTGCGGATGATGCGCCAGCCACCGAGGTAGGTGCCGAGCGCGATCGCCATGCCGGCGGAGACGATCACCCAGACGGGCGGGTTGGAGCCGGGGGCGAGGACGCCGCCGGCGACCAGGGCGAGGGTGATGATGCCCATGGTCTTCTGGGCGTCGTTGGTGCCGTGCGCGAGCGAGACGAGGCCGGCGGAGGCGATCTGACCGGCGCGGTAGCCCTTGTCGGTCGTCTTCTTGTCGGCCTTCTTGTCCAGCCGGTACGTCATGCGGGTGGACAGCATCGCGGCGATGCCGGCGACGAGCGGGGCGGCGACGGCCGGGATGAGCACCTTGGTGACGACGACGTCGCCGTTGACACCGCTGACGCCGATCGAGGCGACGGTCGCGCCGATGAGGCCGCCCATGAGGGCGTGGGAGGAGCTGGACGGCAGTCCGACCAGCCAGGTCACGAGATTCCAGAGGATGGCGCCGACGAGCGCCGCGAGGATGACTTCCGGTTGGATGCCCTCCTCGTTGACGAGGCCCTTGGAGATCGTCTTGGCGACCTCCACCGACAGGAAAGCGCCGACCAGGTTCAGAACGGCGGACATGGCCACCGCCGTCTTGGGCTTGAGCGCACCGGTCGAGATGGTCGTCGCCATCGCGTTCGCGGTGTCGTGGAAACCGTTCGTGAAATCGAACACGAGAGCTGTCACGACCACGATCGTGAGCAGCAGCGTGATGTGTTCCATTTACCCAGGCAATCGTTCGGCATCAGTGGCTCGTCGAACGTAGGCAACCTGAGTGAACGGAAGGTGAACTGGGCCGGGCGTGGGAGTGTCTCTAACCGGGGTCTCCGGATTCCGCTTCCGTCTCTCCCGGGGCGGGTGTCCACGATGTGGTCGCCTGCGACCCAGGGTGCTCCGGGCGCCCCAAGCACGCGTGCGACCCGACGCCGCCGTCCCCGCGCCGACCCGTATCACCCCGTGGACGACCCGGGCCGGGCTTCATCCGCGGGGAGGACTTCCGGGGAGACGCACATCACTCGAACGAGGGTCCGCCCGGTGGCAGGGTGCCGTCGGGCTGCCGACACTGGGAGCGTGCGCCCGGCTACAGCGACGGCAGCGGCCGTCACCACAGTGACAGTCCTCGGCGCGGCCGCGGTGGCGGCCGGCCGGTACGCCAGCGACGCCGCGCTCGGGGTCCCGTCAGGACGCCCCTTCCCCGGCGATCCGAGACTCACCGTGCACGCCACCGGCCCCGGCAGGATCACCCTCACCCGCAGCCTGGCCTCCCTGCGCCCCGGCACCTACGGGATCGAGGCACCCGGTCTGCACGCGGTGGTCGGCCCCGTCCTCGACCGGGTTCCGCACACCGCGGACACCGTGGTCCGCCGGCTCGAACGGGTCGAGCTCGGCACCCTCGGCCAGGGCGCCAAGGTCCGGCTCACCCCGCAGCTGCACTGCGGCACGCCCGAGACCGCCCTCGGCCTGCCCCACGAGGACGTCGACATCCCCGGCGAGCTCGGCACCCTGCCCGCCTGGCTCGTCCCCGGCGCCCGCGCCACCTGGGTGATCGCCCTGCACGGCCTCGGCACCACCCGCGAGCACCCGCTCAACCTGGTCCCCTTCCTCCACCGCCGGCAGGTCCCCGTCCTGATCCCCGCCTACCGCGGCGACGCCGGCGCGCCCGCCGCCCCCGACGGGCTCGCCCACCTCGGCGACTCCGAGTGGCGCGACGTCGACGCCGCCATCCGCTTCGCGGTCCGCCGGGGCGCCGCCAAGGTGATCCTGCACGGCTGGGGCACCGGCGCCGCCATGGCCCTGCACGCGGCCGCGGGCTCCGGCATGCGCGACCGCGTCCGCGGCCTCGTCCTCGACTCCCCGGTCCTCGACTGGGAGGCCACCCTGCGCAACCTGGCCGCCGCCCGCCGGGTCCCCGCCCCGCTGCTCCCGCTCGCCGTCCGCGCCGCCCAGGGCAGGACCGGCCTGCACGGCGACCGCCTCCAGGAGGCCGCCGACCCCGACGCCCTGCGCGTCCCGGTCCTCCTCTTCCACGGCCCCGGCGACACCCTCGCCCCCCTGGACCGCTCCCGACGGCTCGCCGAGCTCCGCCCCGACCTGGTCACCCTGACCACGGTCCGCGACGCCCCGCACGCCGCCATGTGGAACGCGGACCCGCTCCGCTACGAGGAAGCCCTCCGCCGCTTCCTGACCCCGCTCCTCTAGAACGTCTCCTCCGGACCGGGTCAGCGCGCGTCCCGACCCGGGCCCGCCCCGGGCCCGACCGGCCGCCCCGGCGCCGAAGGCGGGGGCCTCGCGGCGGCGTTGCCGATTCCGATTGGGCTTTCGGGCCGTCAGCGGGAAGACTGCCTCCGTGACGTCTCGAAAGCCCGATGAACACTTCGCGCGCAACTCCAGACTCCGACTCGTCCGTCCGGGGGCCCTCGCCACCGCACGAAAGGCCGTGACGACCCGGCGCACCCGCCCGGCGCCGCGGCCGCCCGAGGGGACACCGCCCCGCGCGGAACTCGCCCACCAGGCGAGGACCGTGCTGGCCGACGCGGTACGGATCGCCCGCTGGGCCGCCGTCGAGCGGCGGGCCGAGACGGCACCACCGGACGGTGAAACGGCCGCCGCCGCGCTCGATCTGACGCCCGGACAGGTCCGGGCCGGCTGGGACCGGGCCCGGCTCGCCGGACTCGTCGAGCTGCACGGCGACTCCGCCCGCCCCGGCTGGCGGCTGCACGCCTGGGACCGGGACGACTCCGCGGTGCTCCGCGGCTGGGTGGCCCTCTTCGACGCCTGGTCGCTCGTGCACCCGGCGCCCGAGGCCGTCGCGCCCGGCGCCGTCGCCGAGGTCGTCGAGGCCGTGCCCCAGATCCTCTCGCTGCTCCAGCTCTCCGCCGGGCCCGTCACCGTGACCGGCCTGCTCGACCTGCTCGGGCAGCGCGTCGACGAACTCCGCGAGGAGCGGTGCGAGGTCCCCGCCGCGGGCGTCCCCGCGCCCGCCGTCCCCGCCGAGCCGGTCCCCGCGGGCGAGGGCCTGCCCGCCCTGCTCGACTGGGCCCTGGAGGGCCTGGCCGCCGTCGGCGCGCTCACCCTCGGCGAGGGTGCCGACGGCCGCCACGCCACCCTCACCCCGCTCGGCAACTGGGCGGTCTGGGTCAAGCTGGAGCAGATCTGCGTGGCCGCACAGAGTCCGGCCGGCAACATCGAGCAGTCCGCCGAGGACATGCTCCGCGGCTGTGCCCGGCTCACCCCGGGACCGGCCCGTGACGAGTACCGCGCCTGGCTCGCCGCCCGCACGCTCTCCAGCGCCGTCGCGGAACTCCTCGCCGCCGCCCGCGGCGAGGACGCCCTGCTCCGCGGCCTCGCCTTCGAGGCCCTGCGGGTGGTCGGCGCGCCCGCCGAGTCCGAGGTGCGGGCCGCCCTCGCCGAGCCCTCGCTCCGCCCGTACGCGCTGCTCTGGCTCGCCGAGTACGAGGGCGCCGACCCGGAGGAGGCACCCGGGGTGCTGACCCGAGAGGAGGCGACCTGGCTCTGGGTGGACACCGCGGCCGCCGTCGCCGACCACGGCGAGAGCGCGCTGCTCGTACGGCACCTCGACTCGGCCGTCCAGGGCACCGTCCCGGCCCTGCTCGACGAGGTCCAGGCCGTCGGCCACCCCCGCACCGTCCAGGTCCTGGTGGCGCTGGCCGCCGCCCACCCCGACCCGGCCCTGGCGAAGGCGGTCCGCAGGGCGGCCTTCCAGGTCCACACGGGCGGGTCCTGACCCTCCCCGGGCGGGCCCGAGCCGGGGTCGGGTCCCGGCCTCCCCGGCTCGGGCCCGGCCCGGACGGGGTCAGCCCGTGACGCCGGGGACGTACGTCCCGAAGCTCCAGAAGTTGCCCTCGGTGTCGCGGGCCATGTAGTCGCGGGAGCCGTAGTCCTGGTCGGTCGGCGGCATCACGATCTCCGCGCCGGCCGCCACGGCACGCTCGTGGTGGGCGTCCACGTCGGTCACGTGGACGTACACCGCGGTGGGTCCCGCCCCGGTCATCAGCTTGTCGAACTCGCTGCCCGTGCCCTTGCTGCCGAGCATGACCTTCCCGTTGCCGTAGGAGAGCTCGGCGTGCGCCACCAGGCCGTCCTCGCCCTCGTACACGGCGTCCACGGTGAACCCGAACGCCTCCGTGAGCTGCCGGATCGCGGCCTTCGCGTCGTCGTACGTCAGTGCCGGACAGATGTCGGGGGCCTCGGCCATCCCGATCACTTCCTCTCGTGAACGCGGTGCGTCGGTGTGACGTGGGCGTCGGTACGGCACGGCTGCCGGTGTGACGCGGATCTCGTTCCGGGCGTGCGGCCCAGTCTGGCAGCCGGGCGCCGGGGAGGCGCGGGACTCACCGGAAGGTGTCGCACCGCGCCGGGTCGCCCGTGCGATAGCCCTGGCGGAACCACTGCCGCCGCTGCGCCGCCGAGCCGTGGGTCCAGGTCTCCGGGGTGACCCGGCCCTGGAAGCGCTCCTGGATCCGGTCGTCGCCCACCGCGGCCGCCGCGTCCAGGCCGTCACGGATGTCCTCGACCGAGAGCCGGGTGAGCAGCAGCCGCCCGGTCCTGTCGTCGGGCGTGGTGGTCGCGTGCCGCGCCCACACGCCCGCGTAGCAGTCGGCCTGGAGCTCCACCCGCACCGCGTTCGAGTCCGCCCCGGTCCGCCCGTCCTGGGCGCGGGCCAGCGTGCCCATCAGGTTCTGCACGTGGTGCCCGTACTCGTGCGCCACCACGTACGCCTGGGCGAAGGGCCCGCCGGTCGCGCCGAATTTGCTGCGCAGCTCGTCGAAGAAGCCCAGGTCCAGATAGACCTGCCGGTCGCCGGGGCAGTAGAAGGGCCCGACCGCCGAGGTCGCCGTGCCGCAGGCGGTGGGCACCTGCCGGCTGAAGATCACGGTCCGCGCGGTCCCGTACCGGCCGCCGCGGCGCGCGTACTCCGCCCGCCAGTAGTCCTGCACGTTGTTGACGACCGCCACGATCCGGCAGTCCTCGCGGGTGTTGGCGTCCGAGCCCTTCCGGCAGGCCTGGTCCACCTGGGCCGCGGACGAGGACGTCGCGACCGGTTCGTCGCCGCCGGAGGACAGGCCCAGCTGTTCCGGGCCGACCCCGAAGAACAGGCCCAGGATCAGGGCGATCAGCCCGATGATTCCGCCGCCGACCGTGGCCCTGCCGCCCGGTACGCGGCTGCCCCGGACGTCCTTGACCTCCGAGGTGTCCAGGTTGGCGTCGTCGTCGAACTGCATGGCCACCGCCCTCCGCGTCTGTGCCGAGTATCGAGCAGCACGGAGTGCTTCACCCCTTTTGCGAGGCATGCGTGGGAGGCGGGAGTTCGTGGGGGAGCATGACGGTTCGCGCCATCCGTGTGGATTGCCTCACCTGTGATCCGCGACCTAAAAGCAGTTGCAGGCGCCCGTTAGACTGGCCGCATGGCCATTCTCCCCGTGCATTAGCGGCGTCGAAGCCCTTCCCCTCGTCCTTCCGCCGTTCCCACCGCCCTGGAGTCTGTCCGTGATCACCGCTTCCGGCATCGAGCTGCGCGCCGGCGCCCGCGTCCTCATCGAGTCCGCTTCCTTCCGTGTCGCCAAGGGCGACCGCATCGGCCTCGTCGGCCGCAACGGGGCGGGCAAGACCACCCTCACCAAGTGCCTCGCGGGCGAGGGCCAGCCGGCCGGAGGCACCATCACCCGCTCCGGCGAGGTCGGCTATCTGCCGCAGGACCCGCGCACCGGCGACCTCGACGTGCTCGCCCGCGACCGCATCCTCTCCGCCCGCGGCCTCGACGTCCTCATCCGCAAGATGCGGCAGAACGAGGAGCGCATCGCCGGCGGCAGCGGCGCGACCCGAGAGAAGGCCCTCAAGCAGTACGAGCGCCAGGAGACCGAGTTCCTCACCAAGGGCGGTTACGCGGCCGAGGCCGAGGCCTCCACCATCGCCGCCGCCCTCGGGCTGCCCGACCGGGTCCTCGGCCAGCCCCTGCACACCCTCTCCGGCGGCCAGCGCCGCCGGATCGAGCTCGCCCGGATCCTGTTCTCGGACGCCGACACCCTGCTCCTCGACGAGCCCACCAACCACCTCGACGCCGACTCGATCGTCTGGCTGCGCGACTACCTGAAGACGTACCGCGGCGGTTTCATCGTGATCTCCCACGACGTCGACCTGGTCGAGACCGTCGTCAACAAGGTCTTCTACCTCGACGCCAACCGCTCGACGATCGACGTCTACAACATGGGCTGGAAGCTCTACCAGCAGCAGCGCGAGGCCGACGAGAAGCGCCGCAGGCGCGAGCGCCAGAACGCCGAGAAGAAGGCCGCGGCCCTCAACTCGCAGGCCGACAAGATGCGCGCCAAGGCCACCAAGACGGTCGCCGCGCAGAACATGGCCAAGCGCGCCGAGCGGCTGCTCTCCGGCCTGGAGGCGGTCCGGGTCTCCGACAAGGTCGCCAAGCTGCGTTTCCCCGAGCCCGCGCCCTGCGGCAAGACCCCGCTCACCGCGGAGGGCCTGTCCAAGTCCTACGGGTCGCTCGAAATCTTCACCGATGTGAACCTCGCGATCGACAAGGGCTCCCGCGTGGTCATCCTCGGCCTCAACGGCGCCGGCAAGACCACCCTGCTCCGGCTGCTCGGCGGCGTCGAGCAGCCGGACACCGGCGAGGTCACCCCGGGGCACGGCCTCAAGCTCGGCTACTACGCCCAGGAACACGAGACCCTGGACCCCGACCGCACGGTCCTGGAGAACATGCGCTCCGCCGCGCCCGACCTCGACCTGGTCGAGGTCCGCAAGGTGCTCGGTTCCTTCCTCTTCTCCGGCGACGACGTCGACAAGCCGGCCGGGGTGCTCTCCGGCGGCGAGAAGACCCGGCTCGCGCTGGCGACGCTGGTCGTCTCCTCGGCGAACGTGCTGCTCCTCGACGAGCCCACCAACAACCTCGACCCGGCCAGCCGCGAGGAGATCCTCGGCGCGCTGCGCACGTACAAGGGCGCGGTCGTGCTCGTCACCCACGACGAGGGTGCCGTCGAGGCGCTCGACCCGGAGCGGATCATCCTGCTCCCGGACGGCGTCGAGGACCTGTGGGGCGCGGACTACGCCGACCTGGTCGCCCTGGCCTGATCCGTCCGACCAGGGACGGCGGCCCGGTGGATCATGCCCGGCTGGATCATTCGGCTCATGGGTGATCCTTCATCTGAGTGAGAGCATCTCGTACCCCCGGCGCGAGGCCTGCGGAATCCTTCCGGCAGGCCTCGCGCCGTATGTGTTCCCCGAGGGTGGCGCTGACCTGGGACTTCCCGGCGCGGAAGGCGACGGAGCGAGCCCGGGGCCGCCCGGAACGATCGATTCCGGTCGTGTCGGCCGCTTCCGCCCGGGCCAAGCCGTCGGCACGGACCTTGTCGAATGGGTGGCCAGGACGTCCGAGAGGGGTGATCATGAGAAGTCCAGAGCGCACTTCCCATGAGGAGGCACGGGTGGCCGAGACTCTGAAGAAGGGCAGCCGGGTGACCGGCGCCGCGCGCGACAAGCTCGCGGCAGACCTGAAGAAGAAGTACGACTCCGGTGCGAGCATCCGGGCGCTGGCCGAGGAAACGGGCCGCTCCTACGGATTCGTCCACCGGATGCTCAGCGAGTCCGGAGTCACGCTGCGCGGACGCGGCGGAGCGACACGGGGCAAGAAGGCGGCCTCGGCCTGACATCGGGGCGGCCCGACCGGGTCACCGGATCCTGCGGTGGCCACCCGGTCGACCGCACGGTCGACCGGGTGGTTACTGTGCAGTAACTTGGCATCTGACACACCAGTGCTGCAGTGCTGCACCGTAACCGGGAGGCGCCCCATGACCACGCTCGACGACTCCGAGCACGCAGAGCTCGTTTTCGACAAGGACGGTGTACGGCTCACCGTCGAGGACGCCGTTGCCACGGTGACCCTGACCAATCCGGCGAAGCGCAACGCCCAGTCTCCCGCTCTGTGGCGGGCGTTGACGGAGGCCGGCCGGTCACTGCCGGGCAGCGTGCGGGTCGTGGTCCTGCGCGGCGAGGGCAAGTCTTTCTCCGCCGGGCTCGACCGGCAGGCGTTCACGCCCGAGGGCTTCGACGGAGAGCCGTCCTTCCTGGAGATGGCGCGCGGGTCCGAGGCCGACCTCGACGCGCTCATCGCCGAGTACCAGGAGGCCTTCACCTGGTGGCGCCGCAGTGACATCGTCACCATCGCGGCCGTCCAGGGACACGCCATCGGCGCCGGCTTCCAGCTGGCCCTGGCCTGCGACCTGCGGGTCGTCGCCGACGACGTGCAGTTCGCCATGCGCGAGACCAGCCTGGGCCTGGTGCCGGACCTCACCGGCACGCACCCGCTCGTCTCCCTCGTGGGCTACGCCCGCGCCCTGGAGATCTGCGCGACCGGCCGCTTCGTCCACGCCGAGGAGGCCGAGCGCATCGGCCTCGCCAACCTCGCCGTGCCCGTGGCCGAACTCGACGGCGCCGTACGCGACCTGGGCACCGCGCTGCTCGCCGCACCGCGCTCCGCCGTCATCGAGACCAAGGCCCTGCTCCAGGGCGTCTCCGGCCGTTCGTACGAGGAGCAGCGCGTCGCCGAGCGGGCCGCGCAGGGCCGCCGGCTGCGCGACCTGGCGGGCCTCGGCGACTGAGCGGGCGCGCTCGGGCGCTCACCGCAGCTCCGACACCACCACCGTGACCGTCGTCGCCCCCGGGGCGGCGGCGGTCACGGCCGTACGGAGGGCCCGGGCCACGTCGAGCGGCCGGTGGCCGGCCGTCACCGCCACCTCGACCCGCACGTCCGCGGCCGTCCGGGTGACCGGGCCGCCGAAGGTGTCGGTCAGGGCGGCCACGCCCGGTACCGCGAGGGCCGCGAGCGCGGCGGGATCGTCGGGAGCGGGCGGCGAGATTCCCCCGGCCGGCCCATCGAGCGCGGTGAATTCCGGAAGCGTGTCCAGAAGGTCCGTCACCCGCAGGTCCACCTCCGCCACCACCAGGCCCAGCGCGCCCTCCGCCGTGTCGAGCAGTGCCGCCCGCACCCGGTCCGCGAGCTCCGGGAGCGGGCGGCCGGCCACGGCGGCCAAGTCCAGCGTGATCCGCAGCGGGGCGGGCGGCAGCCCGCTGGGCGGCACGGGGAAGGCGTCAGGGGCGTCAGGGGCGTCCGGGGAGTTCCCTCCGCCGCCGTCCCCCGCGCGGTGTTCCGCGAGCCGGAAGCGCGGGCGCTCCGGCGCCACGCCTCGTACCCCACGGGCCGCGGCCGTCAGCGCCGCCCCTGCCGCGCGCTCCGCGATCCACGCGCCGTCCGCCGCCTCGCCGAGCGGCAACAACCGGTCCGTCGTCATTCCTCCAGACTGCCGCATCCCCGGCGCGAGACGGGGCAAGCGACCTTAGTGTGGGTCGAACAAGGCAAAAGCCTCACGGAAGGACGGATCGCGATGGCTGACAGCGCGCACTCCGACCAGCAGAACCCGGTGACCAGGCGCGGCGGCGGCGATCCCGCGTCCCGGGGCCGTACCACGATCGCCGACGGCGTCGTCGAGAAGATCGCCGGCCTGGCCGCCCGCGATGTCGTCGGCGTCCACGCCATGGGCAGCGGGCTCTCCCGCACCCTCGGCGCCGTCCGCGACCGCGTCCCTGGCGGCGGCGGCGGCAAGTCCGGTGTCACCAGGGGCGTCAAGGCCGAGGTCGGCGAGGTGCAGACCGCGCTCGACCTGGAGATCGTCGTCGACTACGGCGTTTCCATCGCCGACGTCGCCGGCGCGGTCCGCGAGAACGTCATCGCGGCCGTCGAGCGGATGACCGGCCTCGAGGTCGTCGAGGTCAACATCGCCGTCAGCGACGTGAAGCTGCCGGAGGACGAGGAAGAGGAGCCGGAGTCGCGGCTGCAGTAGCCGCTGACCCGGCCGGCGGAAAGGGCTCAACATGAGCATGGCGGTGGTCGGCCTGGTGGCCGGCATGGCGCTCGGCTTCGCCGGGTACTTCGGCGGCTTCGGTGCCTTCGTACTGGTCGCGGCACTGGGCGCGATCGGCTTCGTCGCCGGGCGCTTCCTCGACGGCGACCTGGAACCCGGCGACTTCTTCCGCGGCCGCGAGCGCGGCGACCGGCGGCGGTGACCCGGGTGTCCGACCTGACGGCGCCGCCCGGTGACGTGGGCGCCTCCGCCCGCGGAGCGACCACGGTCGCCGACCGGGTGGTCGCCAAGATCGCGGCGAGGGCGGCCCGGGAGGCGCTGGACTCCGTCCCCCGGGACGGCCGCGGACCGCAGGCGTCGGTGGTCGTCCACCGGGACGTGGCCCGGGTCTCGGTCAGCGTCGAACTGGACTACCCCGCGGACATCGGCCGCCAGTGCGGCGCGGTGCGCGGCCGGGTCCGCCACCGGGTGGAGACCCTGGCCGGCATCGAGGTCCACGAGGTCGCCGTCCACGTCGAACGGCTGCACTCGGCCCACACGGCACACGACCGGAAGCGGGGACGCCTGAGATGAGCACCCAGCCGGAGCAGGGAGCCACGCCCGAACCGGAGCCCGCGCGCGAGCGGAGGAACGGGCCCGAGTCCGCGCCGGAACCCCCGCGCGAGCCGGCAGCCGCGCCCGGGTACGTGCCCGTGCTCGCCAAGGACGAGCCCGCGGAGGCGTCCCGGGCGCCCGTGCGCCGGTTCTGGGCCGTGCGGCGCGTCCCGGCGGCGGTGCTCGCCGCCGTCGTGCTCGGCGGCGCCGGACTGCTCCTCTACGACGTGGCCGCCGTACGCGCCGACCACAGCGCCATGGCCTGGCGCCGCTCCCTCGCCGACGAACTGGCCACCCGGCCGCTCGACGACCCCTGGGTGCTCGCCGGCGCGGCCGTCGCCATGGTGCTCGGGCTCTGGCTGCTGGTCCTCGCGCTCACCCCCGGGCTGCGCTCCGTGCTCCCGATGCGGCGCGAGCACGCCGACGTCCGTGCCGGTCTCGACCGCGAGGCCGCCGGCCTCGCGCTGCGCGACCGCGCCATGGAGGTCTCCGGGGTCCAGTCCGTACGGGTCAGGACCGGCCGGACCAAGGTGAACGTGCGGGCCGTCTCCCACTTCCGCGAACTCGACGAGGTCCGCGCCGACCTGGAGAGCGTCCTCGCCGGCGGCATCGACGAACTGGGGCTCGCCCACCCGCCGGCCCTGACCGTACGGGTGGCCAGGCCGCCCAGGAAGGGGTGACACGGTGACCCGGGTGCTGCGGCGCGTCAACCGGATCGCGCTGGCCCTCGCCGGACTGCTGCTGCTCGTCGGCGGCGGTGCGGTGCTCGCGGCCGGCCTGGACCTGCCCGTACCGTCCTGGTGGCCCTGGTCGGGGCCCGACGACGTCCTGCTCACCCGCTCCCAGCGGCAGCACTGGCGCGACGAGAGCTGGTGGTGGCCGGTGGTCATCGCCGTGCTCGGCGTCGTCGTCCTGCTCGCCCTGTGGTGGCTGATCGCCCAGTTCCGGCGGGCCCGGCTCCGCGAGGTCCTGGTCGACAGCGGCGACGGCGAGGAGGCCGTGCTGCGCGGCCGGGCCCTGGAACACGTCCTGGAGGCCGACGCGGCCGCCCAGGAGGGCGTGGCCCGGGCCCGCGTCGCGCTCACCGGCCGCCGCACCGCGCCGCGCAGCCGTGTCGCCCTGCTCCTGGAGCCGTACGCCTCCCCGGCCGCCGCCCTGACCACGCTGTCCGCCCAGGCCCTCGGCAACGCCCGCACCTCCGCGGGCCTGTCCGCCCTGCCCACCGAGGCCCGGCTGCGCGCCGTCAAGCACCGCGCCCGCCGGGTGACGTGAGCGATCCGCCGGCGGTCCCGCTCAGAAACCGCCGCGCGCGCCGCCGTCCACCGGGAGCATCACGCCCGTGAGGTAGGAGGCGGCGGGGGACAGCAGGAACGCGGCCGTGCGGCCGAACTCCTCCGGAGTGCCGTAGCGGCGCAGCGGGATCGCCGCCTCGCTCGCCGCGCGGGAGGCGTCCGCGTCGCCCGACAGCGCGTCGAGCTGACGGATCCGGTCGGTGGCGACCCGGCCCGGCAACAGGCCCACGACCCGGATGCCGCGCGGACCCAGGTCGTTGGCGAGGGACTTGGCGAAGCCGGCCAGGCCCGGCCGCAGACCGTTGGAGATCGCCAGACCCGGGATCGGCTCGTACACCGAACCGGACAGCACGAAGCCGATCACGCCGCCCTCCGGCAGCGTCTCGGCCGCCGCCCGGGCCAGCCGCACCGCGCCCAGGAAGACGGTGTCGAACGCGGCAGCCCACTCCTCGTCGGTGTTGTCGGCGGCGAATCCCGGCGCCGGGCCGCCCACGCTGATCAGGACGCCGTCGAAGCCGCCGAACCGGGACCGCGCCTCCGCGATCAGCCGGGCCGGGGTGCCCGGATCGGCGTTGTCGGCGGCGACGCCCGCCGCGCCCGGCCCGAGCGCGGCCGCCGCCTCGGCGACGGTCTTCTCCTCGCGCCCGGTGACCAGCACCTTCGCGCCCTCCGCGAGCAGCGCCTCCGCCGAGGCGCGGCCGAGCCCGCGGGTCGCGCCGGTCACCACGTACACACGGTCCTTCAGTCCGAGATCCATGGGCCTATCCTGCCGCGCCGTCGTCCTCGGCGGCCAGCGCGAAGGCGGTGCCCACCAGCCCGATGTGGCTGAAGGCCTGCGGGAAGTTCCCCAGCTGGCGGCCCGTCACCGGGTCGTACTCCTCGGCGAGCAGGCCCACGTCGCTGCACAGTCCGACGAGCCGGTCGAACAGATCGCGGGCCTCCTTCACCCGGCCGGTCAGACACAGCGCGTCCGCCAGCCAGAACGAGCACACCAGGAAGGTGCCCTCCGTCCCCGGCAGTCCGTCGACCGAGACGCCCTCCGTCGAGTAGCGGCGCACGAAGCCGCCGTGCAGGAGCTCCGCCCTCACCGCGTCGATCGTCCCCGCCACCCGCGGGTCGTCCGGCGGCAGGAAGCCCACCAGCGGGATCAGCAGCGTCGCCGCGTCCAGCTCGCGCGAGCCGTACGCCTGCGTGAAGGTGTTCCGCCCGGGGTCGTAGCCCTTCGCGCACACCTCCGCGTGGACCTCGTCCCGCATCGCCCGCCAGCGCGCCGCGTCACCCGGCAGCGAAGGATCCTCCTCCAGGGTGCGCACCGCCCGGTCGGCGGCCACCCAGGCCATCACCTTGGAGTGCACGAAGTGCCGGCGCGGCCCGCGGATCTCCCACAGTCCTTCGTCGGGCTCCCGCCAGGTCGACTCCAGGAAGCCCAGCAGGCTCAGCTGCAGGTTCCAGGCGTGCCGCTCCGGCGGGATCCCGGCCCGCCGGGCCCGGAACAGCGAGTCCATGACCTCGCCGTAGACGTCGAGCTGGAGTTGCTCCACGGCCGCGTTCCCGGTCCGTACGGGTGCCGAGTCCGCGTAGCCGCGCAGCCAGGGCAGGGTCGTCTCGGACAGCCGGCGTTCGCCGGCGGGCCCGTACATGATCTGGAGGTCGGCCGGGTCGCCCGCCACCGCGCGCAGCAGCCAGTCGCGCCAGGCCGCGGCCTCCTCGACGTAGCCGGCGGACAGCAGCGCGCCGAGGGTCAGCGAGGAGTCGCGCAGCCAGCAGGCCCGGTAGTCCCAGTTGCGGACGCCGCCGATCTCCTCCGGCAGGGAGGTGGTGGGCGCGGCGACGATGCCGCCGGTCGGGGCGTAGGTGAGTGCCTTGAGGGTGATCAGGGAACGGACGACGGTGTCCCGGTGCGGGCCCCGGTAGGTGCAGCGGGCGGTCCACTCGCGCCAGTCGGCCAGCGACTGCTCCAGGGCCTCGTAGGGGTCGACGAGCGCCGGGCGCGGTTCGTGGGAGGGGTGCCAGGTGAGGACGAACGCCACCTTCTCGCCCTCGCCGACCGTGAACGAGGAGCAGGTCGCGTACTGCTGGCCCCAGGTCTTCACCGGCGGCTCGCTGCGCAGCCACACGGCGTCGGGGCCGGCGACGGCGACGCGGTGGCCGTCGGTGCGGCGCACCCACGGCACGATCGAGCCGTAGTCGAAGCGCAGCCGCAGCACGGCGCTCATCTCGACGGACCCGCTGACGCCCTCGACGATCCGGACGACGTCGGGCGCCTTGTCGCGCTGCGGCATGAAGTCGACGACCTTGACCGTGCCGGTGCGGGTCTCCCACACGGTCTCCAGGACCAGGCTGTCCTCGGCGTACCGGCGGCGGGAACAGGTCGTGGCGCCCTTGGGCGCGATGCGCCAGTGGCCGTTGTCCTCGTCGCCGAGGAGGGCGGCGAAGCAGGCGGCCGAGTCGAAGCGGGGGAGACACAGCCAGTCGATCGACCCGTCGCGGCCGACGAGCGCGGCGGTCTGGAGATCGCCGATGAGGGCGTAGTCGTCGATACGTTGCGTCACGCTTTGGGCTGTTCCCGGAAGCGGCGGCGGTCAATCAGCCCCGGTGCGAACCCGGATGCCCGCGCGGCTCGCGGACAGGCCCGCCGCGGGCTCGCCGGCCGGCCGGCGAGCGCCCGGCCGAGGGGGCGGGACCGGGTTCAGGCCGTCGCCCCCGCGGGCTCGGGCGTCTCCTCCGCCTCGTCCGACGCGCGGGCCGCCGCCTCGCGGTCGCGCTTCTCGCGGCGGACCAGGATCACCCAGCCGACCGGGACCCCGGCGGTGAACAGCCACCACTGGATCGCGTACGCCATGTGCGCGCCGATCGAGTCGTGGTCGGGGTCGGCGATCTGCTCGGGGGTGCCGCCGGCCGCTTCCGGCGCGGTCTGCTGGATGTAGCCGCCGACCACGGCGCGGCCGAGCAGCTGGGCCTGCTGCCTGCTGTCGATCAGCATCACCTGACGGTCCGGCAGGCCCTTGAGGTCCTTGATGCCGCTGGCGCCGGTGGTCTCGTCGGCCATCAGCCGGCCGGTGACGGTGACCTCGCCCCTGGGCGCGGGCGGCACGTCGGGGTAGGCGCGCTGGTCGTCGGCGGTCGGGATCCAGCCGCGGTTGACCATGACGACCTTGCCGTCGCGGAGGACCAGCGGGGTCAGGACGTGGAAGCCGACCCGCTCGTCCTTGGAGACGCGGCGGCGCACGACCACCTCGTGCGCGGTGTCGAAGGTGCCGGTGGCGGTGACGTGCCGCCAGTAGTCGGCGCGCGGGACGGTGTGCCCGGGCGAGGTGAGCTCCTCGACGGGGACGGGCTTCGCCGCGAGGTTGTCCGCGATCAGGGCGTTCTGGGCGACCCGGCGCTCGTGCCGGTGGAACTGCCAGAAGCCCAGCTCGATCATCACGGGGATGAGGACGAGGGCCACGAGGGTGAGGATCACCCACTGCCGGGACAACAGGAAGCGGTACACCCCATGACCGTACAACTCGGTCGACGGGGTGACCGCACGGGGGTTCCGGGTGACGGGATCGAGCCGGGGACCGAGCCGCGGATCGAGCAGAGGATCGAGCAGAGGATCGAGCAGAGGATCGTTTCGTCACACCTTGTCGACGATGCCCACCTTCCCCTCCGCGCGGGCGCAGTGGCCGCCGCAGTACCAGCTGCCGCCGACCTCGACGCCCTGGCCGATGATCTGGACCCGGCAGTGCTCGCAGATGGGCGCCATGCGGTGGATGGCGCAGGCGAAGCAGTCGAAGACGTGCACCGCGCCCTGCGCGTGCACCTCGAAGGACATGCCGTAATCGTTTCCGCAGACCTCACAACGTGCCATGCGCCACAGGGTGGCGCCGCGGGCGGGCGAAGGCCGGGCGGCGCGCCCGGTCCGCGCCGGCCCGTCACTCGTCTGCCGTCGTCATTCGTCTGCCGGGGCCACGTCGCGCAGCAGCTGGGTGAAGGCCGCCTCGTCGACGACCGGCGTGCCGTACGACTTCGCCTTCAGGGTCTTGCCGGTGGCCGAGTCCGGGTCGTTGGTGACCAGCAGGCTGGTGAGCCGCGACACACTGCTCGCCACGTGCAGTCCCGCCTCGGTCGCCCGGTCCTCCAGGAGTTCGCGGTCGATCGAGGTGTCACCGGAGAACGCCACCCGCATGCCCTGCTTGAGCGGTTTGTCCGACTCGTACCGTCCGGGGTTCGGGTACGGGCACGGCGGCCGCTTCCGCGACGGCCGCCAGGTGTTGCCCCGGTAGGAGGCCTGGTACCCGATCCGCGGCCGCTCCGGCGCGGGCGCCCACTCGGTCAGCGGCCGGCACTCGAGCAGCGGCAGCCGCACGTTCCGCTCGGCGGCGGCGTGCAGGCTCGGCCGGAAGGCCTCCGCGAGCACCCGGGCGTCGTCCAGCGCGTTGTGCGCCCGCTGCTGCACGACGCCGAAGTGCGCGGCGAGCGACTCCAGCTTGTGGTTGGGCAGCGGCAGCGACAGCTCCTTGGACAGCGCGATGGTGCACAGCCGCTGCCGCACGGGCGCGGCGCCCTCCGCCCGCGCGTACTCACGGGCGATCATCTGCCAGTCGAACATCGCGTTGTGCGCGACGAGCACCCGGCCCTCCAGGCGCGCCGAGAACTCCTCGGCGATCTCCGGGAAGAGCGGCGCGCCCTCGAGGACGTCGCTGGTGAGTCCGTGGATCCACACCGGCCCGGGGTCGCGCTCGGGGTTGACCAGGGTGTACCAGTGGTCCTCCACGTTCCCCTGGGCGTCCAGCCGGTAGACGGCAGCCGACACTATCCGGTCGTCGCGGGCGAGGCCGGTGGTCTCCACGTCGACGACCGCGTACCCCTGCGGGTACGCGGCCGGCCACGTCGCTGCTGTCGTACGGTCGTCGAGCATGGTCAATGAGAATACGGCCCGGGACCGACAGCACCGCCGCCGGTGTCCCGATTCGATGCTCCCGGTGTCCGGATCCACGGCCGGATCCGCCCGGACTCCTCCGTCGGGGCCTTCCGCAGAAGGCCCGTCAGCAGTGCCCGCACCGCCACCCGGAAGAGGTGCTCGGCGTCGACCGGGGCGGCGGCGAGCGCGCGGGCCGGGTCCGGGTCCGGCACGTCCCCGGCGCCGGCCGTCCCGCCGTCCACAACTCCGTCCCGCCGGGCGGCCGGACGGGGGAGCGCTCGCGGTGGCGCTCGACGAGGACGTGGCCGACGACCTGGAACCGGACCGCGCGGACCGGCTCGGCGGCCCGGGCGCCGCGCAGTCCGGCCGCGTGGGCCTCGTGGACCAGGGCGCGCTGGGCGGGCAGGAACACGTGCTCCGTCAGGCCGCGTTCATGGACCATCGCGACCAGGCGCGGGCGCTCGCGCCGCGCGCGGCGCGGCAGGACGGCCACCGAGGCGTTCCGCTCGGCCGGGCCCGCGCCGCGCGGCCGGAGGGTGCCGAGGTCGGCGACCGTGTGCGCGACGAGCGCGTCGAGCGGCGACTCGCGGTTGCCGACGTGCCGGCAGACGGCTTCGACCTCGACCTCGACCTCGACCTCCTCGACCGTCTCGCGGCCGTCCACGGCCCGTCCGTCGAGGAGGTCGCCCGGCCCCTGGGCAAGGCCCCCGAAGGCGCCACCAGCCCCGCCTTCGCCCCGGGCGGGTCGGTCCGCGTCCGGTGACGCACCGGGTGCGACCCTCCAGGAGTGACTGAAGCGCCCCCACACGACGAGGCCCACGGCGGCGGCCTCGGCTCCCGGCTCAACTGGCTCCGGGCCGCCGTGCTCGGAGCCAACGACGGAGTCGTCTCCACCGCGGGTCTCGTCGTCGGCGTCGCGGGCGCCACCGGGTCACGGGCCGCGCTGCTCACCGCGGGCCTCGCCGGGCTGCTCGCCGGCTCGATGTCCATGGCCGCCGGGGAGTACGTCTCCGTCTCCACCCAACGCGACTCCGAGAAGGCCGCGCTCGCCCAGGAACGCCGCGAGCTGCGCGAGCAGCCCGAGGCCGAACTCGCCGAACTCACCGCGCTCCTGGCCCGTCGCGGCCTGTCCCCGGACGTCGCCCGCGAGGCCGCCGAGCAGCTCACCGAACGCGACGCCCTGCGCGCCCACGCCCGCGTCGAACTCGGCATCGACCCCGACGACCTCACCAACCCCTGGCACGCCGCCGGCGCCAGCTTCCTCGCCTTCACCGCCGGCGCCCTGCTCCCGCTCGTGGCGATCGTGCTGCCCCCGACCGCCCACCGCCTCTGGATCACCGTCCTCTCCGTCCTGGCCGCCCTGACCTTCACCGGCTGGTCCTCCGCCCGCCTCGGCGCCGCCCCGCCCGTCCCCGCCGTCCTCCGCAACGTCTGCGGCGGCGCCCTGGCGATGGCGGTGACCTACGGCGCGGGGTCGCTGCTGGGGGCGGCGGGGATCTAGGCGCATCGATCACGAGCGTCGCGAGCGATGTACCCAGGGCACGCGTCGGACGTGTGTCGGCGGAGGGCCGGACCGCGCGCGATGTACGGTGACCGTCGTACGACCAGCGGAAGCAGCGAGGACCCATGCGCGCCACCACCATCCACGCCCCCTTCGACATGCGCGTGGAGGACGTGCCCGACCCCGTGATCCAGGAGGCCACGGACGTCCTCGTCCGCGTGGTCCGCGCCTGCATCTGCGGCAGCGACCTCTGGGCCTACCGCGGCGCGTCCGCCCGCAGGCCCGGACAGCGCATCGGGCACGAGTTCCTCGGGATCGTGGAGGAGACCGGCGCCGAGGTGCGTGACGTCGCCCGCGGCGACCTCGTCGTCGCGCCCTTCGTCTGGTCCGACGGCACTTGCGACTACTGCGCCGAGGGCCTGCAGACCTCCTGTCCCAACGGCGGCTTCTGGGGCTCCGTCGGCTCCGACGGCGGCCAGGGCGAGGCCGTACGGGTCCCCTTCGCCGACGGCACCCTCGTCAAGCTGCCCGCCGACGCCGCCTCCGACGACCGCCTGCTCACCGCGCTCCTCGCCCTCTCCGACGTCATGGGCACCGGCCACCACGCCGCCCTCGGCGCCGGCGTCCGCAAGGGCGCCACCGTCGCCGTCGTCGGTGACGGCGCCGTCGGCCTGTGCGGCGTGCTCGCCGCCAGGCGGCTCGGTGCCGAACGGATCATCGCCCTCGGCCGGCACACCGCCCGTACCGACATCGCCCGCGCCTTCGGCGCCACCGACGTCGTCGCCGAGCGCGGCGAGGCCGCCGAGGCCGCCGTGCGCGAGCTCACCGGCGGCCAGGGCGCCCACGCCGTGATCGAGGCCGTCGGCACCGAGCAGTCCATGCGCACCGCCGTGAACATCACCCGCGACGGCGGCTCCGTCGGCCACGTCGGCGTCCCGCACGGCAGCCACACCGGACTCGACCTGTCCGTCATGTTCGACCGCAACATCGCCCTGCGCGGCGGCGTCGCCCCGGTCCGCGCCTACCTGCCCGAGCTGCTCCCGGACGTCCTGGACGGCACGATCGACCCGTCTCCGGTGTTCGACCTCACCGTCGGCCTCGAAGACGTCCCCGACGGCTACCGGGCCATGGACGAGCGCACCGCCCTGAAGGTCCTCGTCACGCCGTGAGCCAGGCGGGCGCGTCGACCCCCGCCACGCCCGGCGGGCGCGACCAGCCCGCCGGGCCGCCCTCGTACGACACGGGCGAGAGCGCGTACCGCAGCCGGCCCAGCGGGCCCTCCGACTCCCTGAGGTGGTCCTCCGGCTCGTACCGCGGCAGCCCGTGCGCCAGCCAGTGCCCGGTCTGCGCCAGCGCCAGCCGGACGAGCCGGGTGCCGCCGTCCCGGTCCTGCTCGGTCAGCGAGCGGAGCACGGCCGCCGCGAGCAGATAGCCGGTGCCGTGGTCCAGGGCCTGGGCCGGCAGCGCGCCCGGCCCGTCCGCCGAGCCCTCCACGGCCGCGATGCCCGTCGCCACCTGGACGAGGCTGTCGAAGCCGCGCCGCCCGCCCCAGGGCCCGTAGTCGCCCCAGGCCGAGAGCCGGGCGACGACCAGGCCGGGCCGGTGCAGGTCGAACCGGTCGAGCGCGCCCGGGCGGTAGCCGGTCACCAGCACGTCGGCCGCGTCGAGGAGTTCGCCGAAGGCACGCCGGTCGGACGGACTGTCCAGGTCGAGGGCGGCCGTCCGCTTCCCGACGTCGGTGTCCGCGTGCGCGTCCGGCAGTTCGGGACGGCCCGGCGGGTCGATCCGCAGCACGTCCGCGCCCAGCAGCGCGAGCGTCCGGGTGGCCACCGGGCCCGCGATGACCCGCGTCAGGT
The DNA here is from genome assembly GCF_004117935.1 of Streptomyces roseicoloratus. Lineage (GTDB taxonomy): Bacteria > Actinomycetota > Actinomycetes > Streptomycetales > Streptomycetaceae > Streptomyces > Streptomyces roseicoloratus. The sequence continues at coordinate 41,242 of NZ_SDOY01000057.1, forward strand.
CGAGCACCCGCAGCGGCCCGCCGGAACGCCGCCTCGGCGCGGCCTCGTCGAGCCGTTCCCGGGTCAGCAGCGGACGGGCCGCCACCGCGCGGCCCTGCTCGTGCGCCGCCCACTCCTCGGGCGTGCGCAGCGCCACCGCCAGGCCCCCGGCCGCGTACACGGCCGTCTCGACCTCGACCGCCCTCCGCTCGGCGATCGCCGCCGCCACCGCGTCCACGGAGTCGTCCGTGCCCAGGGCGGTCAGCAGCGCCGCCCGGTGGTGCGGATAGTTGGCGTGGGTGCGGACCCAGCCGTCGGCAGCCCGCCAGAAGCGCGAGAGCGGCGCGAAGGACACCGGCACCCGCCCGTCCACGCGCAGATGGCGTTCGCTCACGAAGGCGGTGGCGACCGCCCCGTCGTCCACCCGGACCCGGCCCGGCAGCCCGGCCCGTTCCACCGCGGCCAGCGAGCACACGGCGACCGTCGCCCGCGCCAGGTCCATCACCGGGAGGCGGGCCGGGAGCAGCCCGGAGACCCCGCCGTGGTCCACCCGGTCGAGCAGGGCGGCATCGCCGCCGAGAGCCGACCACAACAACTTCGTACCCGTACGCACCGTGGTGTCCATGGGAGAACTATGAACCCCCCGTGGCACTCAGTGCCACGGGCGGTCGTCCACCGGTGATGCGCCCACGGCTGCGGGTGACCGTGGTCACCCGCACCGCGGTTACTTGCGGACCGCGTCCAGCGCGTCCACGATGCCGGCCCCGTAGAAGCCGTTCTTCTTGGCCCCGGCCGTCTCGCACACGGCGTCGACGGTGCCGTCACCGTTGATGTCGTACGGGTTGGTGCACGCGTGCCGGTCCGCCTGCGCGTACAGCAGCGCCTTCAGCGCCGCCGGGCTCGCGTGCGGGTGGGTCGACTTCAGCAGCGCGAGGACGCCCGCCGCGTGCGGCGAGGCCATCGACGTGCCGGCCTTGTAGTTGTAGCCGCCGTTGACCGTGGTCGACAGGATGCGGCCGTTGACCGCCGGCGCGTCCGGGGTCTGGTACTCGGTGCGGTCGCCGCCCGGCGCCGCGATGTCGATGACACCGGCACCGTAGTTGGAGTAGGACGCCTTCAGGTCCTTGGCGCCGGTCGCCGAGACCGTCACGACTCCCGGCAGCATCGCCGGGTAGTCCAAGCACTCCTTCGGGTCGATCTCGCGGTCGCCCGGGGTGGAGTCGTTCGGGCTGCTGTCGTCGAGGATCGAGTCGGCCGCCAGGTCGAACGAGGAGTTGCCGGCCGCCGCCACGTTGACGGTGCCCTTCTTCTCCGCGTACCGGGTCGCGCGGGTGACCGCCTCGACGAGGGCCTTCTGGTCCTCGTCGTTCTTGCAGGCGAACATCCACGGGTCGGTGTAGTAGCTGTTGTTCGTGACGTCGATGCCGTTCTCGGCCGCCCACATGAAGCCGCAGACCACGGCCTCCGTGTAGAAGAAGCCGTCGGGCGTGGACACCTTGATGCCGGCCAGCTTCACGCCCGGCGCGACACCGGTGACGCCGATGCCGTTCTTGGCGGCGCCGATGGTGCCGGCGACGTGCGTGCCGTGGTCGCTCTCGCCCGGGTTGGGACGCCACGAGCCGGGCGTCGTGTCGGCCTTGCCGCTCACGCAGTTGGCGGAGGCGGCGGCGTCGAAGTTCGGCGCCAGGTCCGGGTGGGTGTCGTCGACGCCGGTGTCGATGATGCCGACGGTGACCCGCTTGCTGCCGAGGGTCTTCTTGTGGGCCTGGTCGGCCTTGATCGCCGGCAGGTCCCACTGCAGGGGCTCCAGAGCGTCCTGGTCGTCCGTGGCGGCGGCCGCGGCGGCCTTCGCCTCGGCGTCGGTCAGCTCCTGAGCGCCCTCGTCCACGGCGGTGTCGGTCGCGACCGACAGCGGCGCCGTACGGGTCGCGCCGGCCGACACCACACCGCGCACCGTGCGGATCGCCTGCGCGAACTCCGGGTTCTGCGAGTGGACGACGATCACGCCGATCCGGTCGTACGACACGACCACCTCGCCGCCGGCGGCGGCTATCGCCTTCTTCACCGACGCGCCCGTCCAGGGCCGGTTGTCGATGTTGACGACGTACGACAGCTTCGGGCCGTTCGTGGCGACGGCAGCCGTCGGGAGGTCGCTCAGCTCCGCGGCGGACGCGGTGCCGACGGGCAGGAAGCCGAGCGAGGCCGTGAGCGCGAGGCCGGCCGGCAGAGCGAGTACTCGGCCGCGCCTCGATCCCAGATGAGCCATGGGTTCTCCACATCATCCGTATGTACTGCCCGGACGCCGATTGCGTCCGGGCAGGTGCATGACGAGGAAGCTATCGCCGATCTTCCCCGCCCATCAATGAGTTGAGAAGACTTCATGAAGATCGGGCGGGAGAGAACCACCCGTGTGAACCGCTTCGCGATCCGCTCCGTGCCGTTGAGCAGGGGAGGAGCTCCGTTCGGAGCTCCGGTTCCCGCACCCCTGGTGAGGCCCCCATGACCCAGTCGTCCGCCCCCGCGTCACGAGGAGAGTCCGTGGCTACCGAAGCACCGCCGCCGCCCAGAGACGGAGCCGGGACCCCGGCCGGTCCCGTCCCGCCCACGACGGAACAGTTCGTCGAGGTCCAGGAAAGCGCCGAATTCGGCGAACTGCGCCGTACGTACCGTTCCTTCGCCTTTCCGCTGACCATCGCCTTCATCGCCTGGTACCTGCTCTACGTGCTGCTCTCGAACTACGCGGGCGGCTTCATGGGCACCAAGCTCTTCGGCAACGTCAACGTGGCCCTGGTCCTCGGCCTCGGCCAGTTCGCCACCACCTTCCTCATCGCCTGGCTCTACTCCCGCCACGCCGCCGCCCGGCTCGACCCGAAGGCCGAGGCCATCAAGCACCGCATGGAGGCCGACGCATGAGCAGCACCCTCCACACCGTGGCCGCGCCCCTCGCCGCGGGCAACGCCACCAGCGAGCACCGCCCGCTGATCATCACGCTCTTCGCGGCCTTCGTCGTCGCCACCCTCGTCATCACCGTCTGGGCCGGCCGGCAGACCCGCAGCGCCGCCGACTTCTACGCCGGCGGGCGGCAGTTCACCGGCTTCCAGAACGGCCTGGCGATCTCCGGCGACTACATGTCCGCCGCGTCCTTCCTCGGCATCGCCGGAGCCATCGCCCTCTTCGGCTACGACGGCTTCCTCTACTCGATCGGCTTCCTCGTCGCCTGGCTGGTCGCCCTGCTCCTGGTCGCCGAACCGCTGCGCAACTCCGGCCGGTTCACCATGGGCGACGTGCTCGCGTACCGGATGCGCCAGCGGCCCGTCCGCACCGCCGCCGGCACCTCCACCATCGTCGTCTCGATCTTCTACCTGCTCGCCCAGATGGCCGGCGCCGGCGTCCTGGTCTCGCTGCTGCTCGGCATCACCAGCGACGGCGGCAAGATCGCCATCGTCGCCCTCGTCGGCGTCCTGATGATCGTGTACGTGACGATCGGCGGCATGAAGGGCACCACCTGGGTGCAGATGGTCAAGGCCGTGCTGCTGATCGCCGGCACGCTCCTGATCACCTTCCTCATCCTCTGGAGGTTCCACTTCAACGTCTCGGAGCTGCTCGGCGCGGCCGCCACCAACAGCGGCAAGGGCGACGCCTTCCTGGAGCCCGGCCTCAAGTACGGCGTCTCCGCGACCTCCAAGCTGGACTTCCTCTCGCTCGGCATCGCGCTGGTCCTCGGCACGGCCGGCCTGCCGCACATCCTCATCCGCTTCTACACGGTGCCGACCGCGAAGGCCGCCCGCAAGTCCGTCAACTGGGCCATCGGCATCATCGGCGCCTTCTACCTGATGACGATCGTCCTCGGCTTCGGCGCCGCCGCCCTGCTCAAGAACAGCGACATCATCGCCTCCAACAAGGCCGGCAACACCGCGGCCCCGCTCGCCGCCCTGGAGATCGGCGGCGGTGCCGGCTCGACCGGCGGTGCGATCCTGCTCGCCGTCATCTCCGCCGTCGCCTTCGCGACCATCCTCGCCGTCGTCGCCGGCCTCACCCTGGCCTCGTCCTCGTCGTTCGCGCACGACATCTACGCCAACGTCATCCGGCGCGGCAAGGCCACCGAGAAGGAGGAGGTGCGCGCCGCCCGCTGGGCCACCGTCCTCATCGGCATCGTCTCCATCGGGCTCGGCGCGCTCGCCCGTGACCTCAACGTCGCCGGCCTGGTCGCGCTGGCCTTCGCCGTCGCCGCCTCCGCCAACCTGCCGACGATCCTCTACAGCCTCTTCTGGAAGCGGTTCACCACCCAGGGCGCGCTGTGGTCGATCTACGGCGGTCTGATCTCCGCCGTCGTCCTCGTGCTCTTCTCGCCGGTCGTCTCCGGCAAGCCCACGTCGATGTTCAAGTCGGTGGACTTCTACTGGTTCCCGCTGGAGAACCCGGGCCTGGTCTCCATCCCGCTCGGCTTCCTGCTCGGCTGGCTCGGCTCCGTCCTCTCCAGGGAGGAGCCCGACAAGGGCAAGTACGCGGAACTCGAGGTCAAGTCCCTCACCGGCGTCGGAGCGCACTGAGTCGTATACGTTCCGCTTCCGTCCGGCGGCCGCGTCGTAGAGTTCTACGACGCGGCCGTCCCGGTCCTCGTGACAATCGGCCCGTGCCCGCTGTCACCGGCGTCACGTAGGCTCGAACGAGAAGCGAACCGGAACGCCGACCGGCGGAACCGGGATCCCGCCGGCAGTTCTCCGGAAGTCACCGGAAGAGAAGGGGGAGGGGCCCCGTGCTCATCGACACCTACGGCCGAGTCGCCACCGACCTGCGCGTTTCCCTCACCGACCGGTGCAATCTGCGCTGCACGTACTGCATGCCGGAAGAGGGCCTGCAGTGGCTGGCCAAGCCCGACCTGCTCACCGACGACGAGATCGTCCGCCTGATCCGCATCGCCGTCACCGACCTCGGCGTCACCGAGGTCCGCTTCACCGGCGGCGAGCCGCTGCTCCGCCCCGGTCTCGTCGGCATCGTCGAGCGCTGCGCCGCCCTGGAGTCCCGCCCCCGGATGTCCCTGACCACCAACGGCATCGGGCTCAAGCGCACCGCCGCCGCCCTCAAGGCGGCCGGCCTCGACCGGGTCAACGTCTCCCTCGACACCCTGCGCCCGGAGGTCTTCAAGGCCCTCACCCGGCGCGACCGCCACCACGACGTGATCGACGGCATGGCCGCCGCCCGCGACGCCGGCCTCACCCCGGTCAAGGTCAACGCGGTCCTCATGCCCGGGCTCAACGACGACGAGGCGCCCGACCTCCTCGCCTGGGCGATCGAGCAGGACTACGAGCTCCGCTTCATCGAGCAGATGCCGCTGGACGCCCAGCACGGCTGGAAGCGCGACGGGATGATCACCGCCGGCGACATCCTGGAGTCGCTGCGCACCCGCTTCGAGCTGACCCCCGAGGGCTCCGACGAGCGCGGCTCCGCGCCCGCCGAGCGCTGGGTGGTCGACGGCGGCCCGCACACCGTCGGCGTGATCGCCTCCGTCACCCGCCCGTTCTGCCGGGCCTGCGACCGGACCCGGCTCACCGCCGACGGCCAGGTGCGCACCTGCCTGTTCGCCACCGAGGAGACGGACCTGCGGGCGGCGCTGCGCTCGGACGCGCCGGACGCGGTGATCGCCGAGATCTGGCGGAAGGCCATGTGGGGCAAGAAGGCCGGCTCGGGCCTGGACGACCCGAGCTTCCTCCAGCCCGACCGCCCGATGTCAGCGATCGGCGGCTGAATCGTCCCAGTCGGCGAGCGGGACGACGTCCTTCAGGAAGCCCCGTACGTCCAGGAACCCCGACAGGTGCTCGCGGTGCTCCTCGCACGCGAGCCAGGTCTTGCGCCGCTCCGGCGTGTGCAGCTTGGGGTTGTTCCAGGCGAGGACCCAGACGGCGTCCGCCCGGCAGCCCTTCGCGGAACAGATCGGCTTCTCTTCGCTCACTGGACCCAGAATCACCTGATCATTGTCCAGCAAGGGCGATGCCGAGCAGCCACGGGGGGAGCTGCCCGGCATCGGTCCGTCGCTCCGACGGGGGATGCGGAGCGCGTAGGCAGTATGTCACGGGGAAAGGGGTGCGGCGCAGCGGAACTTCATGATTGATCTGAGCTTTTCCTGAGCATTCCGCTGGCTATTGCCTCACCGTGCGTGATGGGCGTGGCGGTGGGGACTTTCCGTCCGCGATTCCGCTCCCGCTTCCGTTTCCCCGGTCGTATTCGCCCGCGCATTCGCCTCGTCTCCGGTCTCCGCGGCCCGTCCGTCCTGCTCACCGGGGCCGAGCGCGGGCACCACCGGCGTGCTGACGAAGGTCGACGGGAGCGACGGCGCGCTTTCCCGGCCGGCGTTCGCGATCACCACGGCGATGTAGGGGAGCACCGCCCCGAGCACCAGCGCCACGATCGCGACGTGCCGCTCCACGTTCCACAGCGAGGCCGCGGCGATCACGGACACGGTGCGGATCGACATCGAGACGACGTAACGACGCTGCCGGCCCCGCACGTCGTCGGCGAGGCCCTGCCGGGCACCGGTGATCCGGAAGACCTCGGTTCCGCCACGCTTCCGCATCACATTCCACCACCCGCTGCCGCGCCGGACCCTCCCCGGTCCGGACCTCCTTCCACCGTACGCCCGCCGCCCCGCCCGGAAGAGACCGGGGCACGTATGGCTCCGTCCGACATGCGCCGTATGGCCGAGAGACCGAGACTGGGCACACACCGCACGAGGAGGCGACGATGGGTTGGTTGTGGGCGATCATTGTGGGCTTCGTCCTCGGCCTGATCGCGAAGGCGATCCTGCCGGGCAAGCAGCAGATCCCGCTCTGGCTGACGACCGTGTTCGGCATTCTGGGCAGCGTGCTCGGGAACGCGGTGGCGACGTGGATCGGGGTCAACGACACCAAGGGCATCGACTGGACCCGTCACCTTTTCCAGCTCATCGGTGCGGTCGCCGTCGTCGGCGTCGGCGACATGCTGTGGACGTCGATCAGGGGCAACAAACAGCGGGCGTAGCCCCATCCCTGGACACCGCCCTCACGGAGCGGACGCACCGGAGGCCCGGTACGGCGCACAGCGCGCCGTACCGGGCCTCCGGCCTGTCCGTCTCCGGCCTGTCCGTCTCCGGCCTGTCCGTCTCCGGCCTGTCCGTCTCCGGGCCGGGCCGGGATCAGCCGGCGGCGACCTCGATGGCCGCCAGGTTCTTCTTGCCGCGGCGCAGCACCAGCCAGCGCCCGTGCAGCAGGTCGTCCGCCGACACCTCGGCGTCCTCGGCGGTCACCTTGACGTTGTTCACGTAGGCGCCGCCCTCCTTCACGGTGCGGCGCGCCGCCGACTTGCTCGCGACCAGGCCGACCTCGGCGAACAGGTCCACGACCTGCCCCGGCTCCGTCACGCGCGCGTGCGGCAGCTCGGAGAGCGCCGCGGTCAGCGTCGCCTCGTCGAGCTCGGCGAGCTCGCCCTGGCCGAACAGCGCCCTGGAGGCGCCGATCACGGCCCGGCACTGGTCCGCGCCGTGCACCAGGGTGGTGAGCTCCTCGGCGAGCGCCCGCTGGGCCGCCCGGGCCTGCGGCCGCTCCGCCGTCTGCTTCTCCAGCTCCTCCAGCTCCTCGCGGGACTTGAAGGAGAGGATCCGCATGTACGTGGAGATGTCACGGTCGTCCACGTTCAGCCAGAACTGGTAGAACGCGTACGGCGTCGTCATCTCCGGGTCCAGCCAGACGGCGCCGCCCTCGGTCTTGCCGAACTTGGTGCCGTCGGCCTTCACCATCAGCGGCGTCGCCAGCGCGTGGACGTGCGCCTCCGGCTCCAGCTTGTGGATCAGGTCGAGCCCCGCCACCAGGTTGCCCCACTGGTCGGAGCCGCCCTGCTGCAGCGTGCAGCCGTAGCGCCGGTACAGCTCCAGGAAGTCCATGCCCTGGAGCAGCTGGTAGCTGAACTCGGTGTAGCTGATGCCCTGTTCGGACTCCAGCCGGCGGGCGACGGAGTCCTTGGTCAGCATCTTGTTGACCCGGAAGTGCTTGCCGATGTCCCGCAGGAACTCGATCGCCGACATCCCGGCGGTCCAGTCCAGGTTGTTCACCATGATCGCGGCGTTCTCGCCCTCGAAGGACAGGAACGGCTCGATCTGCGAACGCAGCCGGGTCACCCAGTTCGCGACCGTCTCCGGGTCGTTCAGGGTGCGCTCGGCGGTCGGCCGCGGGTCGCCGATCTGGCCGGTGGCCCCGCCGACCAGCGCCAGCGGCCGGTGCCCGGCCTGCTGGAGCCGGCGGACGGTGAGCACCTGGACCAGGTGGCCGACGTGGAGACTGGCCGCGGTCGGGTCGAAGCCGCAATAGAACGTGACGGGACCGTCCGCGAGCGCCTTGCGCAGGGCCTCTTCGTCCGTGGACTGGGCGAACAGCCCGCGCCACTTCAGCTCGTCGACGATGTCGGTCACGTCGTCCGTCTCCTCATGCCTGTGGGAATCTCACCGGTCAGTCTAGGGCGTGTGTCGGAAGGAGCGTCGTCTGTCCGAAGGGCAGACAGGACTTTCGGCACACGCCCTGGCCAGGCGCTGACCGGCCGCTCATCGCCGGTTCGTGATCAGCCGGCCGGCCCCGGGACGGGTCCTGGGGCCGGCCGGGCCGGGTCAGACGCCCTTGCTGACCGAGCTCATGTTGAAGTCCGGCACCCGCAGCGCGGGCATCGCCGCCCGGGTGAACCAGTCGCTCCACTCACGCGGCAGGGTCTTCTCCGTCCGGCCCGCCTCGGTGGCCCGCGACAGCAGGTCGACCGGCGACTCGTTGAACCGGAAGTTGTTGACCTCGCCGACCACCTCGCCGTTCTCGACCAGGTAGACGCCGTCCCGGGTGAGGCCGGTGAGCAGCAGCGTCGCCGGGTCGACCTCGCGGATGTACCAGAGACAGGTCAGCAGCAGACCGCGCTCGGTCGCGGCGACCATCTCCTCCAGGGACCGCTCGCCGCCGCCGTCCAGGATCAGGTTCCCGGCCGTGGGCGCCATCGGCAGCTTCGTCAGCTCCGCGGTGTGCCGGGTGGTGAGCAGCCGGTGCAGCTTCCCGTCCCGTACCCAGTCCACGCCGGGGACCGGGAGACCGTTGTCGAAGACGGACGAGTCGTCGCCCGAGGCGTGGGAGATCACGAACGGCGCCGACTCCAGGCCCGGCTCGTGCGGGTCGCTGCGCAGGGTCAGCGGCAGCGGCGACAGCGTCTCGCCGATCCGGGTGCCGCCGCCGGGCTTGGAGAAGACCGTACGGCCCTCCACCGCGTCCCGGGCCGCCGAGGACCACAACTGGTAGATCATCAGGTCGGCCACGGCGGTCGGCGGCAGCAGCGTCTCGTACCGCCCGGCCGGCAGGTCGATCCGCCGCTCCGCCCAGCCGAGCCGGGTGGCGAGCTCGGCGTCGAGCGCGGCCGGGTCGACGTCCGAGAAGTCCCGGGTCGCGCGCCCCGCCCACGCGGAGCGGGTGCGGTCCGGCGACTTGGCGTTGAGCTCCAGGGTGCCGTTCGGCTGGTCGTGGCGCAGCCGCAGGCCGGCGGAGGTGCCCACGTAGGTGGAGGTCAGCTCGTGGTACGCGAAGCCGTACAGCTCCCGGCCGCCGGCCCGGGCACGGGCGAAGGCCTCGCCCAGCGCCGGCGCGAAGGCGTCGAAGACGGCCGAGCCGGTCTCGGCCGGGTCGTCGGTGAAGTCCGCCGACGCGGGCACGCCCTCGACCAGCGGCTGCGCGTCCTCGGCGGGACCGGCCGCCCGCGCGGCCGCCTCGGCGGCCCGTACCAGCGGCTCCAGGTCGTCGGCGGTCACCGCCGAACGCGACACCACGCCGGACGCGGTGCCCTTGCCGCCGTCCACGGTGGCGATCACGGTCAGGGTGCGGCCCCGGGTGACACCGTTGGTGGTGAGCGCGTTCCCGGCCCAGCGCAGGTTCGCCGAGGACTCCTCGTCGGAGATGACGACACACCCGTCCGCACGGGACAGCTCCAGCGCCCGCTCGACGATCTCGTACGGCTTGCTGACGCGGCTCATCGACCGGCCTCCTGCGTCGTGTTCAGAATGTTGACACCCCGGAACAGGGCGGACGGGCAGCCGTGGGAGACCGCGGCGACCTGGCCCGGCTGGGCCTTGCCGCAGTTGAAGGCGCCGCCGAGGACGTACGTCTGGGGGCCGCCGACCTGCTCCATGGAGCCCCAGAAGTCGGTGGTCGTCGCCTGGTACGCGACGTCCCGCAGCTGGCCCGCGAGCCGGCCGTTCTCGATGCGGAAGAAGCGCTGCCCGGTGAACTGGAAGTTGTAGCGCTGCATGTCGATCGACCAGGAACGGTCGCCGACCACGTAGATGCCGCGCTCCACGCCGCCGATCAGGTCCTCCGTCGACAGACCGCCCGGGTCCGGCTGGAGCGACACGTTCGCCATCCGCTGCACCGGCACATGGCCGGGCGAGTCGGCGAAGGCGCAGCCGTTGGAGCGGCCGAGGCCGGTCAGCTTCGCGATCCGGCGGTCCAGCTGGTAGCCGACGAGCGTGCCGTCCTTGACCAGGTCCCAGGACTGCGCCTCGACGCCCTCGTCGTCGTAGCCGATGGTCGCGAGCCCGTGCTCGGCGGTCCGGTCACCGGTCACGTTCATCACCGAGGAGCCGTACGCCAGCTTGCCCAGCTGGTCGAAGGTCGCGAAGGAGGTGCCCGCGTACGCCGCCTCGTAGCCGAGCGCCCGGTCCAGCTCGGTGGCGTGACCGATCGACTCGTGGATGGTCAGCCACAGGTTGGACGGGTCCACGACCAGGTCGTAGCGGCCGGCCTCGACGCTCGGCGCCCGCATCTTCTCGGCGAGCAGCTCCGGGATCTCGTCCAGCTCCTTGTCCCAGTCCCAGCCGGTTCCCGTCAGGTACTCCCAGCCCCGGCCGGCCGGCGGCGCGATCGTCCGCATCGAGTCGAACTCGCCGCTGGCCGCGTCCACGGCGACCGCCGTGAGCTCCGGGTGCAGCCGGACCCGCTGCTGGGTGGTGACGGTGCCCGCCGTGTCCGCGTAGAACTTGTTCTCGAAGACGGTCAGCAGCGAGGCGTCCACGTGCGCCACGCCGTCCGCGCGCAGCAGCCGGGAGCTCCACTCGGCGAGCAGCCCGCTCTTCTCCTCGGCGGAGACGGTGAACGGGTCGATCTCGTACGAGGAGATCCACACCTTGTCCGCGTGCACCGGCTCGTCGGCCAGCTCCACCCGCTCGTCGGACCCGGCCGCCGCGATCACCTTCGCCGACAGCTTCGCCATGGCCACGGCCTGCGAGGCGACCCGCGCGGCCGCGTCCATGGTCAGGTCCACGCCGGAAGCGAAGCCCCACGCCCCGCCGTGCACCACCCGCACCGCGTAGCCGAGGTCCGTGGTGTCCGACGAGCCCGAGGGCCTGGCGTCCCGCAGCCGCCACGCGGCACTGCGCACCCGCTCCAGGCGGAAGTCGGCGTGCTCGGCGCCGAGCGCCCGGGCCCGCGCGAGCGCCGCGTCGGCAAGCGCCCGCAACGGAAGCGCGGTGAAGGCTTCGTCGAGGGAATGGGTCCCAGATTGCACAGCTGTCTCCTGTCGTGTGAGACCGGTCGCTCCGATCATGTCGTGCTTTCGGGCGTGATGCCCAGACCTTTCTGTAGGGACCCGACAGCGACACCAGGGAGCCACTGTCAGGGCCCGATTCTCCGTATCGCGGAAGGGACCGATAGGTTTTCGATGTACCAGACCGCTATGGAAAGGGTGATCCGTTGAGCCGCTCGGTTCTCGTCACCGGAGGAAACCGGGGCATCGGCCTCGCCATCGCCCGCGCGTTCGTCGAGGCCGGCGACAAGGTCGCGATCACGTACCGCTCGGGCGACCCGGCGGAGCTCGGGAAGCACGGTTTCCTCGCCGTCAAGTGCGACATCACCGACTCCGAGCAGGTGGAGCAGGCCTACAAGGAGATCGAGGAGAAGCACGGCCCGGTCGAGGTCCTCGTGGCCAACGCCGGCGTGACCAAGGACCAGCTCCTCATGCGCATGTCCGAGGAGGACTTCACGTCCGTCCTCGACACCAACCTCACCGGCACCTTCCGGGTCGTCAAGCGCGCCAACCGCGGCATGCTGCGCGCCAAGAAGGGCCGCGTCGTGCTGATCTCCTCCGTCGTCGGCCTGCTCGGCTCGGCGGGTCAGGCGAACTACGCCGCCTCCAAGGCCGGTCTGGTCGGTTTCGCGCGGTCCCTCGCCCGGGAGCTCGGCTCGCGCAACATCACCTTCAACGTCGTCGCGCCCGGTTTCGTCGACACCGACATGACCGCGGTGCTCACCGACGAGCAGCGCGCCGGCATCGTCTCCCAGGTCCCACTGGGCCGTTACGCGCAGCCGGGGGAGATCGCCGCCGCGGTGAAGTTCCTCGCCTCGGACGACGCCTCGTACATCACTGGAGCTGTCATCCCGGTTGACGGCGGATTGGGCATGGGTCACTGATCACATGAGCGGAATTCTCGAGGGCAAGCGCATCCTGATCACCGGTGTGCTGATGGAGTCCTCCATCGCCTTCCACGCCGCCAAGCTGGCTCAGGAGCAGGGCGCGGAGATCATCCTCACCGCGTGGCCGCGGCCGACGCTGACCGAGCGCATCGCCAAGAAGCTGCCCCAGCCCGACAAGGTCAAGGTCCTGGAGCTCGACGTCTCCAACGACGAGCACCTCGCCCGCCTGGAGGGCCAGGTCCGCGAGCACCTCGGCGACCGCCTCGACGGCATCGTGCACTCCATCGGCTTCGCGCCGCAGGACGCGCTCGGCGGCAACTTCCTGAACACGCCGTTCGAGTCCGTGGCCACCGCCATGCACGTCTCGGCCTTCTCCCTGAAGTCCCTGACGATGGCGCTGCTGCCGCTGATGAGCGAGGGCGGCTCGGTCGTCGGCCTCACCTTCGACGCCAAGTTCGCCTGGCCGCAGTACGACTGGATGGGCCCGGCCAAGGCCGCGCTGGAGGCCACCAGCCGCTACATGGCGCGTGACCTGGGCAAGCAGGACATCCGCTGCAACCTGGTCTCGGCCGGTCCGCTCGGCTCCATGGCCGCGAAGTCCATCCCGGGCTTCTCGGACCTGGCCTCCGTCTGGGACAGCCGTTCCCCGCTGGCCTGGGACCTGTCCGACCCGGAGCCCGCGGGCCGCGCGATCGTCGCCCTGCTCTCCGACTGGTTCCCGAAGACGACCGGCGAGATCGTCCACGTGGACGGCGGTCTGCACGCGATCGGCGCCTGACGGCGGCCGGTCCCGGTACGGCTTGCGAGGGCCGTGCGTCCGCTCCCCCGGGGAGCGGACGCACGGCCCTCGTGGCTTTTCCCGTGGCGTTTCGTGGCTTCGTACGGGCTTCCCGCGCCTCGAGTCGAAAAGTCCGGCGAATCGCATCAGACTGGTCGTGGGCGTGACGCTCGGAACGTGCCGGAGCGTGTGGCCCAGGGCGTGAGCCCGAAGAGCGGAGCTCGGGGACGCTCGGGGCGCGATGTCCGGCTACTTCGGCTACTGACGGGGAGGAGGTGCGGGCATGTGCGCGCAGCACCACACGTTCGCCGCGGTCGCCTCGGCCGCCGCGCTCCTCGCCGGCCTCACCGGGCTCGGCGTCGCCGCCGAGGTCCGCGCCGCACCCGCTCCCACGGAGGACGTCCCCGCCACCGCGCCGGCGGCCGCCGGGGACGAGGACTTCGGCGCCTCGTGTCGCACCCTCGTGCAGGGCTCCACCGTCACGGCCCACTGCCGGAACCCCTATCCGCGCACCGACCGGGTCCGGCTCCACGTGGAGTGCGACCGCTGGTGGGACGTGGACACCGACAGCGCTCCCGTCGAGGTCGGCCCCGCCGACTACGCCCAGGTCACCGGCCGCTGCTGGAAGGAGGTCCGCTCGGCCTGGGTCACCCACGAACCGGCGGCTCCGGGTTCCTGAGGCACAGGAACGGGTAGCTCGCCGCCTCCGCCGCCGCGCGCTCGGCGTCGCCCTCGCGGATCGCCTCCACCAGGCGCGCGTGGTCCATGTGGTTCTCCGGCCGCAGCTCCCGCCCCACGTCGCCACGCAGCCACTCGCGCAGCACGTGCCCCAGGTCCGCGTAGATCTCCGTCAGCACCTCGTTGTGCGAGGCCACCACGACGGCGTGGTGGAACGCCGCGTCCGCCGTCACGAACTCCTCCGCGTCCCCGCCGCCCCACGCCTCCTCACGGCGCAGCAGCAGCGCGTCCAGCTGCTTCAGGTCCCGGTCGGTGCGGCGCCGCGCGGCCAGCCGGGCGGCCGAGGACTCCAGCGTGGAGCGCAGCTCGGCCACGTCCCTCGGGTCGGAGCCGGCGAACCTGCGGTGCATCACCCCGGCCAGCTCGCTGGTCGCCACCACATAGGTGCCCGAGCCCTGCCGGATGTCCAGCAGCCCGTTGTGGGCGAGCGCGCGCACCGCCTCGCGGACGGTGTTACGGGCCACCCCGAGCTGCTCCACCAGCTCGGGCTCGGTCGGGATCCGGGTGCCGACCGGCCACTCGCCCGAGGTGATCTGGTTCCGCAACTGCGTGATCACCTGGTCGGAGAGCCCGCTGCGCCGGGGATGGCCGAGGGCCATGCTGCACCTTCCCATTCGTTCGAGATTGGACAACCAATCATCCCATGATTCTATGATGGGCCCATGCCTGACGAGCCCCAGACACTCACCCCGACCGCCGGGAAGCAGCCGCGCGCCACGGGCGCCGCCGATTCTCCCGCACCCGCCGGCCCCGCCCGCTGGGTGACCCGGCTGGTCGTCGTGGGGCTCGTCCTCTCCGCCCTCAACCTGCGCCCGGCCATCACCAGCCTGGGCGCCCTGCTCGAAGAGGTCAGCGCCGGCCTCCACATGAGCGGCACCGTGGCCGGCGTCCTCACCTCAGTGCCGCCGCTGTGCTTCGCCGTCTTCGGCGTCGCCGCACCGCGCCTCGCCCGCCGCTTCGGACCCGTGGCCGTCGTCTGCGCCGGCATGGCCGCGATCCTCGCCGGCCTGGTCCTGCGCTCCCTCGCGGGCGGCACCCCGGCCTTCCTCGCCGCCAGCGCCCTCGCCCTCATGGGCATCGCGCTCAGCAACGTCCTCATGCCGGTCCTCGTCAAGACGTACTTCCCGGACCGCATCGGCAGCATGACCGGCCTCTACTCCATGGCCCTCGCCATGGGCACCTCCCTGGCCGCCGCCGCGACCGTGCCCGTGACCGACCTCCTCGGCGGCGACTGGCGCCTCGGCCTGGGCGTCTGGGCGGTCCTCGCCGCGTTCGCCGTGCTGCCCTGGCTCCCGCTGCTGCGCTCCCGTGCCACCACGGGCCCCGCCGCCGGCGGGACCGGGGGAGCGGCGCACGCCGACGGCGGGGCACGCGGTGCCACCGCGCCCACGGCCGCGCCCCGCGTCACCCGCAGCCGCACCGCCTGGGCCCTCGCCTGCTTCTTCGGACTCCAGGCCACCGGCGCGTACATCACCATGGGCTGGATGCCGCAGATCTTCCGCGACGCCGGCGTCCCCGCCTCCACGGCGGGCGTGCTCCTCGCGGTCACCATGGTCATGGGCGTACCGCTCGCCTTCGTCATCCCCGGACTCGCGACCAGGCTGCGCAACCAGGCACCCATCGTCGTCGCCCTCGGCCTGTGCGGCCTCGGCGGCTACACCGGGCTCTACGTCGCGCCGGCCGGCGGCGCCTGGCTCTGGGCCCTGCTCCTCGGCGTCTCCAACTGTGCCTTCCCGCTGGCCCTCACCATGATCGGCATGCGCTCGCGCACCGGCGCGGGCGTCGTGAGGCTCTCCGCCTTCGCCCAGAGCACCGGCTACCTCATCTCCATCCCCGGACCGCTCCTCGTCGGTGTCCTCTACCAGCACAGCGGCGGCTGGGGCCTGCCCATCGCCCTCATGGCCGGACTGATGGTCCCGCAGATGATCGTCGGCTCCCTCGCGGGCAGGGACCGGACGGTCGAGGACGAATGCTGAGATGCGAGACTGGGCCCATGCCCGTACTCGAACCCAACCCCCCGAACGGCCAGAAGAAGCTCCTCGCCGTCTTCGGCGCGATGATCGGCATCACGGTCGTCATCGCCGTCATCGCGTCCATCGCCTCTCCCTGAGGTCGTTCTGAGCTCGCCCTGAGCCGGCCCTGAGCTCGCCTTGAGCTCGCCCTGAGGTCGTTCTGCGCTCGTCCTGAGCTCTCGCCACCCTCCCCGTCCGAGCCGGGGAGGGTGGGGTTGTCCCCCTGTCCCCTAGGGGGTGAGTGTCAGGGTCAAGTGGGTGGATCACCTGATGGGCCGGAGCCGGGCCGCTCCGTACGTTGGTGTCACCGCGGAAAACGCGGCGAACCCATCCCACGGAGGCGGCCATGACGGCGCGAACCCACACCGGTGCACAGGTCCGGCGGACCGGCGTCGACACCCGGCTGCCCTGGTGGGCTCTCGCTCTTCCCGTCGCCGCGTTCGCCGCCCTCTTCCTGCTCGTCACGGGCTCCTCGGACGCCCCGGCGGCGGCCGGCGACCCCGGCGTCGGCCGCTTCCTGGCGCACCTCCAGCAAACCCTCTCTCCCTGAGTCAACCCGGGCCGTTTCGTGCGAAGCTGTCCAGCATGAGCGTCGACACACCCCGCAGGATCGTGCTGCTCCGACACGCCAAGGCGGACTGGCCCCAGACCTCCGACCACGAGCGCCCGCTCGCCGAGCGTGGCCGCACCGACGCCCCCGTCGCGGGCCGCAGGCTCGCCGACACCGGCATCGCCTTCGACCTCGCCCTCTGCTCGACCGCCGTGCGGACCCGGGAGACCTGGAAGCTCGCCGTCCACGAGCTGCCCGAGCGTCCGAAGACGGTGTACGAGGAGCGGATCTACGAGGCCTCGCCCGGCGAGCTCATCGCCGTGATCAACGAGACCCCGGACACCGTCGACGACCTGCTGCTCATCGGCCACAACCCGGGGATGCACGGCCTTGCGGAGGTCCTCGCCGGCGAGGCCGAGGGCGACTCCCGCACCCGGATGAACCGCACCGGCTTCCCGACCTCCGCCTTCGCCGTCCTCTCCTTCCACGGCACCTGGAAGTCCGTCGAACCCGGCGTGGGCACCCTGGTCGACTTCTGGACCCCGCACGACTGACCGGCGATCGCCCCCGCACGACGGACCCGCGACCGCCGATCTGTCGTACGTCCCCCGACGGCTGACCGGCCGCCGACCGCCGTCCGCCGATCGCCGCCGGCCCGTACGCCCGTACGCGAAAGGGCCCGGCCGTCCTCATGACGACCGGGCCCTCTCCGTACGGGTCCTCCGGCACCGCTGCCGGGACTCCCGGCTCAGTGCAGCAGCTCGCCCGTCCCGCCGTCCGCCGCCTCGACCTCTTCGCGCGTGATGCCGAGGAGGTAGAGCACGGTGTCCAGGAACGGCACGTTGACGGCCGTGTCCGCCGCCCGGCGCACCACCGGCTTCGCGTTGAACGCCACCCCGAGCCCGGCCGCGTTCAGCATGTCCAGGTCGTTCGCGCCGTCACCGATCGCGACCGTCTGCGCCAGCGGCACCCCGGCCTCCTCGGCGAACCGGCGCAGCAGCCGCGCCTTGCCGGCCCGGTCGACGATCTCCCCGGTCACCCGGCCGGTCAGCCTGCCGTCGACGATCTCCAGGGTGTTCGCCTGGGCGAAGTCGAGCCCCAGCTTCTCCTTGAGGTCGTCGGTGACCTGCGTGAAGCCACCCGAGACGACGCCCACCTGATAGCCCAGCCGCTTGAGCGTACGGATCAGGGTGCGCGCCCCGGGGGTCAGCCGCACCTCGGCGCGGACCTTGTCGACCACGGACGCGTCCAGACCGGCGAGCAGCTCCACGCGCGCGTGCAGCGACTGCTCGAAGTCCAGCTCGCCGCGCATCGCCGCGGCCGTCACCTCGGCGACCTTGTCCTCGCAGCCGGCGTGCGCCGCGAACAGCTCGATGACCTCGTCCTGGATGAGCGTCGAGTCGACGTCCATGACCACGAGCCGCTGGGCCCGCCGGTGCAGCCCGGCGGAGACCACGGCCACGTCGACGCCGACCGAGTGGGCCTCGGTGGCGAGCGCCGTGCGCAGCGCCTCCGTCCCGCAGCCGGAGACGGCGAACTCGACGGCCGTCACCGGATACTTGGCGAGCCGGAAGATGCGGTCGATGTTGCCGCCGGTCTCCGCGATCCTGGCCGCTATGGCCGCCGTCTGCTCGGCGGTCAGCGGATGGCCGAGCACCGTCACGTGCGAGCGGCCCTCGCCGCGCGGCCGGTTGTCACCGGTGCCCGAGATGATCTCGGCCTGCAGCTTCATGGACTCGGCCCAGCTGTGCACGGTCGCCCGCAGCTCGCC
The DNA here is from genome assembly GCF_004117935.1 of Streptomyces roseicoloratus. Lineage (GTDB taxonomy): Bacteria > Actinomycetota > Actinomycetes > Streptomycetales > Streptomycetaceae > Streptomyces > Streptomyces roseicoloratus. The sequence continues at coordinate 59,525 of NZ_SDOY01000057.1, forward strand.
CTGGCCGACGGCGGTCGGCTCGGTGACGAGCGCGCACAGGACGAGCCGGCCGCGGGACACGACCTGCTCGATGTCCACGACGTCGACGGAGTACGCGGCGAGGGTGTCGAAGAGTCCGGCGGTGATCCCGGGACGGTCCTTCCCGAAGATCTTGACGAGGAGGGTCGGGACGTCCGGGCCGGGAACGCCCGTGGTGGGAACATCTGGGGTCTGCGATGCGCTCATGGTGCTTCCACCGTATCGGGCACCGGGTGCCACTCCATCCCCCGTCCCGCCTGCCGGACACCCACCCGGCCGAGGCCCCGCCACGAGCGGCCCCACCGGCCGGGGCCGAGGCGGGCACACGGGCGCCGCGGAGCCGGCGGGCGGGCCCCGCGGAGCCGGCGGGCGCGTGTCCCTCACCACTCCGCCCCGGGGGCTCGCCGGCCGGCTCCCGCCGACCGCGGGCGGAGGCCGGAGCCGCCCGGGCGTACGTGACCTGTCGGGCATGCGCAAGCTCTTCACGTGGCCCGACTTTCGGATACCGGCCGGGGCCTGAAATAGTTCCCCAGGATGTTCACCATCCCTGGGCTCCCGACGACGGGGGTGCATCGGGGGACAAGTAGTGGGGCATGGAGTGCCAGAACTCGTACTGGAATTGAATGGAAGGACCTGGACCCTCGATCCGTCCAGGTCGTACACCCTGGGGCGCGATCCCCAGGGGGACCTGGTGATCGACGACGCCAGGGTCTCGTGGCGACACGCCACCATCAGCTGGGGCGGCCGGAGTTGGGTCATCGAGGACCACGGCTCCACCAACGGCACGTTCGTCCAGGGCCAGCGGATCCACCAGATGGAGATCGGGCCCGGCTCGGCCGTCCACCTCGGCAACGCCACCGACGGCCCGCGGCTGAACCTCGCCGCCGCCGGCGCGCCGGCCCAGCAGCAGGTGCCGCACCAGCAGCAGGTGCCGCAGGCCGCACAGCAGGCCGCCCATCACGGGCTGCATCAGGAGATGACCCACCAGGCCCCTCCGCAGCACCAGGCGCCGCAGCACCAGGCGCCGTACAAGGCGCCCCAGCAGCACGCCCCGCAGCAGCAGGGCTGGCAGCAGCCGCCGCAGCACCAGGCGCCGCCGCAGGTCCCGCACCAGCAGGCGGGCCCGCAGGGCGCGTCGCCGATGCACGGCGACCGCAGCCCCACGACCTTCCACGAGCTGAACCTCGGCCGGGTGATGCGCATCGGTCGTGCGCTGGAGAACGAGCTGGTCGTCTCCGACCTCCAGGTCTCGCGTCTGCACGCCGAGTTCCACGCGACGCCCGACGGGCGCTTCCAGATCCGCGACCTCGGCTCGCACAACGGCACGTACGTCAACGGTCAGCCGATCGCCAAGGGCGGCACCGTCCTCATCGGCCCCAACGACATCGTCGGCGTCGGTCACTCGACCTTCCGGATCGTCGGGAACCAGCTCGAGGAGTTCGTCGACACCGGTGAGGTCTCCTTCTCGGCCCGCCACCTCACGGTGACGGTCGACGGCGGCAAGCAGATCCTCAAGGACGTCACCTTCGGCGTCCCGGAGAAGTCGCTCATCGGCGTCATCGGCCCCTCCGGCTCCGGCAAGTCGACCCTCCTCAAGGCGCTCACCGGCTACCGGCCCGCCGACCAGGGCGACGTCCTCTACGACAACCGCAGCCTCTACAAGCAGTTCGCCGAGCTGCGCCAGCGCATCGGTCTGGTCCCGCAGGACGACATCCTGCACAAGGAGCTGACCGTCCAGAAGGCGCTGCGCTACGCGGCCAAGCTCCGCTTCCCCGGCGACACCGCCGAGGCCGAGCGCGAGGCCCGGATCGGCGAGGTGCTGCGGGAGCTCAAGCTCGACATCCACAAGGAGAAGAAGGTCACCTCCCTCTCCGGTGGCCAGCGCAAGCGCGTCTCCGTCGCCCTGGAGCTGCTGACCAAGCCGTCGCTGATCTTCCTGGACGAGCCGACCTCCGGTCTCGACCCGGGCATGGACCGCGACGTGATGCAGCTGCTGCGCGGCCTCGCCGACGACGGCCGCACGGTCCTCGTGGTCACCCACTCGGTGGCCGAGCTCGGCCTGTGCGACAAGCTGCTCGTGATGGCGCCCGGCGGCTCGGTGGCCTACTTCGGCCCGCCGGACGAGGCGCTGAACTTCTTCGGCTACTCCACCTGGGCCGACGTCTTCTCCGCCTTCGAGAACTACCGCGACTACGACTGGGCGGGCCGCTGGAAGGGCTCGCAGCACTACCAGATGTACGCGGCGGAGATCGACGCCGTCGCCGCCCAGCCGGTGCAGATGCCGCAGCAGGCCCAGCAGGCGATGACCCGGCCGCCCAAGCCACAGGGCTGGGGCTCCCAGCTGTGGACGCTGATCCGCCGCTACACGTCGGTGATCGCCTCCGACAAGGGCTTCCTGGCCCTGATGGTGATCCTGCCGGCGGTCATCGGCTCGGTGTCCGTGGTCATCCCCGCCGACTTCGGCCTGGCGCCGCCCAAGCCGCCGTCCCGCTTCAACGGCGACGCCGGCATCATCATGCTGATCCTCGCGGTCGGCATGTGCTTCTCCGGCGCGGCGAACTCGGTCCGAGAACTGATCAAGGAACGGGTCATCTACGAGCGGGAGCGCGCCACCGGCCTGTCCCGCTCGGCGTACCTGATGTCCAAGGTGATCGTCCTCGGCGTCATCACGGCCTTCCAGGGCGTGATCCTCTGCGTCATCGGCTTCGCCATCCGCGAGCTGCCCGCCGAGGGCCTGATCATGCCGCCGGCCGTCGAGCTCTGCCTCGTGGTCATCGCGCTCGGCCTCACCTCGATGATGGTGGGCCTGGTCATCTCCGCGCTGGTGAAGACCGCCGAGAAGACGATGCCGCTGCTCGTCATGTTCGCCATCGTCCAGGTGGTGTTCACCGGCATCCTCTTCAAGGTGTACGGCTCGCCCGGCCTGGAGCAGTTCGCCTGGCTGATGCCGTCCCGCTGGGCCATCGCGGGCGCGGGCACCACGCTCGACCTCGCCCACCTGATGGCGCCGTGGGACCCGAAGAACCCGACCGACCTGGACCCGCTGTGGGAGCACAGCGCCGGCCAGTGGGGCCTCAACGTCGGCGTGCTGCTGTTCATGACCGCGGTGCTCGGCATCCTGGTCGCACGCCTGCTGCGCCGCCACGAGCCCGAGGTCATGCGCAAGTAGGCGCGGGCCGGTTCCGTACGACGCCCGAGGGCGGCACCCCGTGCGGGGTGCCGCCCTTCGGCATGTCTGCGCTCGCCGGACCGGCCGGGGCCGGATCAGTACGCGCTGTTGACGTTGTCGATGGTGCCGTAGCGGTCGGCCGCGTAGTTGCAGGCGGCGACGATGTTGGCGACCGGGTCGTACTGGTCGAACTTGGTGCCGGGGATGTGGTACGCCTTGAAGGTCGGGTAGATGACCTGCAGCAGACCCTTGGACGGCACGCCGTTGATGGCGTTGATGTCCCAGTTGTTGATGGCCCGCGGGTTACCGCTGGACTCGCGCATCACGTTCTTGTAGATGCCGTGGTACGTGCCCGGGATGTCGTGCTTGTCCATGATGAACAGCGCCTCGCGGATCCAGCCGTCGAGGTTGTTCGCGAAGACCGGCTTGCGGGCGGCGGCCCGGCTGGCGGCGGCCTTGGCGGCGGCGCGCTTCTTCGCCTCGGCCTCGGCCTTCTTCTTCGCGGCGGCCTTGGCGGCCGCGGCCTTCTTCTGGGCCTCGGCGGCGGCCTTGGCCTTCGCCTTGGCGTCGGCCTCCTGCTTCGCCTTGAGGGCGAAGGCGGAGGTCTGCTGGTCCAGGCTGGCGGCGAGCGCCTTCGCCTGGGCGCTGTTCGCGTCGTACGCGACGGAGACGGGCTTGGCGTTGCCGAGGGCCTGCGGCTCCACCTCGGTGGAACCGCCGCCCTGGACGAGGGAGAGACCGAGCGCCGCGGCGCTCAGAGCGGCGACGCCGGCGATCGCGGCCTTGTGGGTCTTCTTCAGACCACGACTGTGGCCAGGGGTGTTCGCAGACATGCAGGACTACCTCTTCGAATCGCTGGGGGTCGCTCGCCGGGGCGGCGCTGCGCCTTGCTCGGCGGCGACGGACGCAATTCTTAGCGGCAGCAAAATCTCGTGGCAAAGGTGTGACGTACGATCCCGGGTAGTGGATCAGGGGCCGGTCGCGAGTGCTGCCGAACCGGTCCCCGGCCAGTTCCGGCAGCACTCATCTGGCCCTTATGTGTCCACTAGGGTGATTCGTAAGTGATGTGGGTCCTATGCGCGGGCTCACATCGGTCCTGTAACAGCCTCACCGCGCGTTGCATCAGCAATGCGCACGGTGAGGGTCCTCCTCCGGAAGGAGGAGATGGACGTCCCCGAACTCGTGCCACAGGTAGCGCCCGGCCACCGCGGCCGCGTACGCCCGCCGCAGCGCGGGCCGCCCCGCCACCGCCTCCAGCATCAGCAGATGCGAGGCCTCCGGCTCGTGCAGCCCCGTCAGCAGCCCGTCCACCACCCGCACCCCGCGCCCCGGCGTCACCACGAGATCCGTCCACCCCGCCGCGCCGCGCACCGCACCCCCTTCCACGGCCGACTCCAGCGCCCGCACCGCCGTGGTGCCCACCGCGACCACCCGCCCCCCGCCGGCCCGGGCGGCGTTCACCAGCCACGCCGTCGCCTCCGGCACCTCGAAGCGCTCCGGGTACGGCGGCTCGTGCGCCTCCGCCGACGCCACCCCCGTATGAAGGACGACCGGCGCGAACTGCACCCCGCGGCTCACCAGCTCCGCCACCAGCCGCGCCGTGAACGGCCGGCCCGCGCTCGGCATCTCCGCCGAGCCCGCACCGTCCCGCGTCGGCAGCGCGAACACCGTCCGATACGCGGCCAGGGGCTGGTCCCGTTCCGTGTACCCGTAGCGGATCGGCCGCCCGTACCGCGACAGCAGGTCCGGCACCTCCGTGTCCGGCCGCGCCCACCACAGCCGCTCCGCCCCCGCCACGAGCGGTCCTTCCAGCACGAGCCGGCCGCCGCCCGGCAGCCGCACCACCGCCCCGGCGGGGCCGCCCGCACGCGGCCGCGTCGTCCCCGCCCCGTCCGGCTCCCGCAGCTCCACCGCCCACCGCCCGTCGTCCCCCCGCGTCGAGAAGTGGACGACCACCGGCACGCCTCCCGGCTCGGGCCCGAGACGCCCGTCCACCGCCGCCGCCAGCGTCGGCGACGTGTTCACCACCAGCACGTCACCGGCCCGCAGCAGCCCCGGCAGCTCCCGGAACGCCCGGTGCGCCACCTCCGTGCCCCGCGACACCAGCAGCCGTACGTCGTCCCGGCCGCGCCCCGGACCCCGCTGCTCGGCCGGCACCCGCGCCGACAGCTCCGCCGGCACCCGCGTCATCAGCGCCATCACGCCTCCAGGAACGCGGCGGCCGCGTACCGGCCGCTCGCCGGCCGCTCCTCCACCAGCCGCAGGAACACCGGCACGACCTCCGCCGGCGCGGGCGTCCCCGACAGGTCCTCGGCCGGCTCCGCCGCGGCGAGCATGTCCGTCCGCATCGACCCCGGGTCCACCCACCAGACCCGCAGCCCCGGCTCCTCCACCGCCAGGACCGCCGACAGCTGGTCGAGCGCCGCCTTCGTCGCCCCGTACCCACCCCACGTGCGGTACGGCTCCGCCGCCGCGTCCGAGCTCAGGTTGACCACGGCCCCGGCCGGCGCCCCGCGCAGCAACGGCAGCGCCTCCTGCACCAGCCCCAGCGGCGCCACCACGTTCACCTCCAGGGCCGTGCGGAACCCGTCCAGCGCGTGCCCGGCCAGCGGCACCAGCGGCTCCGCGCCCAGCACCGCCGCGTTGTTCACCAGCAGATCGAGACCGCCGAGCCCCCGCGCCGCCGCCACCAGATCCGTCCGGTGCGCCGGATCCGTCACGTCCCCCGGCACCGCGACCACCCGCGCGCCGAGCGCGCGCACCGCCTCCGCACTCTCCTCCAGACCATCCGCCCGGCGGGCGTCCAGCACCAGGTCCCACCCCCGGGCGGCGAGCCCGGCCGCCAGCGCGCGCCCCAGCCCCCTCGAAGCCCCCGTGACGATCGCGACAGGCATGTCCATCCCCTTTGCTTCCGGTGACGCGCTCCCGGTGGCGCGTTTCCGTGGACGCGCCTCCGATGACGAGATCCAGCCTCGTGACCCGGACCGCTCCGTCACCTCGTCCCCCGGCCCCGAACCGCGGGGGAAATGGTCCTAGTACCCCGGTCCCGGCCCGCCGCCGTCCACAGGCGGATACGGACCGTCACACCCCACCGGTACGGTGAACCACATGAGCCACCGACCGAGCTCCGGCCTCGCCGCCGTGAGCAGCGCCCTGCTGGCGATGAACCGCCAGATGGAGGTCCGCGACGTCCTCAAGACGATCGTGGCCTCCGCGCGTGAGCTCCTCGACGCCGAGTACGCGGCGCTCGGCGTCCCCGACGACCACGGCGGCTTCGCCCAGTTCGTCGTCGACGGCGTCTCCGACGAGCAGTGGCGCGCCATCGGCCCGCTGCCCCGCCAGCACGGCATCCTGGCCGCCATGCTGCACAAGGCCGAGCCCGAGCGGCTCGCCGACGTCCGCAAGGACCCGCGCTTCGGGGGCTGGCCCACCGCCCACCCCGAGCTGTCCGACTTCCTCGGCCTGCCCGTCCGCGACGGCGACGAGATCCTCGCCGCCCTCTTCCTCGCCAACAAGCGCTGCCCCAAGGAGACCGGCGGCTGCGGCTTCACGGCACAGGACGAGGAGCTGCTCACCCTCCTCGCCCAGCACGCCGCCATCGCCCTCACCAACGCCCGGCTGTACGAGCGCAGCCGCGAGCTCACCATCGCCGAGGAGCGCTCCCGGCTCGCCCACGAGCTGCACGACGCCGTCAGCCAGAAGCTGTTCTCCCTGCGGCTCACCGCCCAGGCCGCCGCCGCCCTCGTCGACCGCGACCCCGACCGCGCCAAGGGCGAGCTCCAGCAGGTCGCCGCGCTCGCCGCCGAGGCCGCCGACGAGCTGCGGGCCGCCGTCGTCGAGCTGCGGCCCGCCGCCCTCGACGAGGACGGCCTCGTCCACACCCTGCGCACCCAGATCCAGGTCCTCGACCGCGCGCACAGCGCCCGCGTCACCTTCGAGAGCGCCGGCGTCCGCGCCCTGCCCTCCGCCCAGGAGGAAGCACTGCTCCGGGTCGCCCAGGAGGCCCTGCACAACGCGCTGCGCCACTCCGGCGCCCGGCTCGTCACCGTCGCCCTCACCCGCCGCGACCAGGGCGCCCGGCTCACCGTCGCCGACGACGGCAAGGGCTTCGACCCGGCGACCGTCCGCAGCGCCGGACGCCACCTCGGCCTCGTCTCCATGCGCGACCGGGCCGGCGGCGTGGGCGGCACCCTCACCGTGACATCGGCCCCCGGCCGGGGCACCACGATCGAGATGGAGGTCCCCGGTGGCTGAGAAGATCCGCGTGCTGCTCGTCGACGACCACCAGGTCGTCCGCCGGGGGCTGCGCACCTTCCTGGAGGTGCAGGACGACATAGAGGTCGTGGGGGAGGCCTCCGACGGAGCCGAGGGCGTCGCCCGCACCGCGGAGCTGCGGCCCGACGTCGTCCTCATGGACGTGAAGATGCCGGGCACCGACGGCATCCAGGCGCTGCGCCTGCTGCGCGAGCAGGACGACCCGGCCCGCGTCCTCATCGTCACGAGCTTCACCGAGCAGCGCACGGTCGTGCCCGCGCTCCGCGCCGGCGCCCGGGGCTACGTCCACAAGGACATCGACCCCGACGCCCTCGCCGCCGCCATCCGCTCCGTCCACGCCGGGCACGTCCTGCTCCAGCCCGAGGTCGCCGAGGCCCTCCTCAGCCAGGACGAGCAGGGGCAGGGCGGCGGCACGGGCCGCGGCTCCACGCTGACCGAGCGCGAGCGGGAGGTCCTCGGCCTGATCGCGGACGGCCGGTCCAACCGGGAGATCGCCCGCGCGCTCGTCCTCTCCGAGAAGACGGTCAAGACGCACGTCTCCAACATCCTCATGAAGCTGGACCTCGCCGACCGGACCCAGGCCGCGCTCTGGGCCGTACGGCACGGCATGACGCCATAGGCCGTCTCTCCCGGATCCCGGCCGGGTCCACGGTGCCCGGCACGGCACCTCGCCGCGTGACCGGACCGGACGCCGCGGCCAATCCCGGCCCAGAGCCGAAAGAAGCGACCCAGCCAGGCGCACGCCGCGGCCCCTCGCAGACGCGGTCCGGTCTCGTACGCACGACCGTTCCCATAGTCATACCGTCGTGTGGATGTCCCCCGTTCAGCGCAACCCGGCGGGGGCGGCGGCGTTCTTCAGGGCGTGCTGCGGCGGACCGGCCGCAGCGATGACCAGGAGGATCCCGAAGTGAACAACCTCAAGAAGGCCGCCGCCCTGACCATGGTCGCCGGAGGCATCGTCGCCGCCGGTGCGGGTGTCGCCTCCGCCCACGGCGGTGCGCACGCCCACGGGCAGGCCCTCAACTCGCCGGGCGTCGCCTCCGGCAACCTGGTGCAGGCCCCGGTCCACGTCCCCGTGAACGTCTCCGGCAACACGGTCAACGTGATCGGCCTGCTCAACCCGGCCTTCGGCAACGGCGCCGTCAACCACTGACACCGGCCCGCACCACTCCCGGCCCCCGGACGATCCCCCGGGGGCCGGACCCTTTGCGCCACCGCAGCCCCGCCCTGCGATCCGACCCGCCCCACGATCCGATCCGCCCCACGATCCGTCCCGGCCGACCGTCCCGGCCCCCAGCCCCGGCCCCGGTCCCGGCTCCAGCCCCGGCTCCGACCCCCGAAGCTAGAAGCCCGGCTCCCGTTCGCCCTCCCGCTCCCGCTCCTCCACATACGCGTTGTACGCGGCGACCTGCGCCCGCCGGGCCACCCGCTCCACCGGCCGCAGGGCCTCGCCGCGCGCCGACATCTCCGCCGCGCTCACCGCGCCGCCGTGCCCGTCGTACGCCAGGTCGACGAGGAGACCGATGCGCTGCGCCAGCTCCAGGACCCGCACCGCCCGCGCCGGATACCCCGGAGCCAGCACCTCGCGGCCCGCCTCCGCCCGCGCCCGGTACGCGTCACGGGCCGCGTCCGCCACCGGACCCGAGGCGGCGACGTCCAGCCGCGTCAGCACCGTCGTCGCCTCGCGCAGCGCCTCCGCGAGCTCCCGCTCCGCCTCACCCAGCGACGGCACGTCCGCCGGCGGCGCCTCCCGCACCGGAAGGCAGTGCCACACCACCTCCACGTGCACATCGCCCACGGGGCCCGCCTCCGACACCTCCGGCACCAGACCGTACGGCGCGCCGAAACCGACCACCGCCTCCTCCGCCTCGACCGCCCGCGCGTTGAACTCCGGCGGACCGCTCAGCCCCAGCGGATGCCCCGGCGCCGGCAGCGCCACCCGCCACCCGGTCACGCCCAGCCGCCGCAGCCGCCCGAGCGCCAGCGTCAGCCCCACCGGCCCCGCCTCGCCCGGCAGCCCCGCCACGCGGTGCACCGCGTCCTGTCCGACAATGGCCTGCGCCGCATCGTCCGGCGACACCGCCCCGGCCAGCAGGGCATTGCCCCAAGCGGCGAGACGTCCTGAGCGTGGTTCCGAAAGCATGCCCCCCAGCCTAGGGACAAAAGGAAGGCCCTAGGGACCGGCCCGGCCCACCGGTGGCGTAGGTTTTCCCTGGACGCCGCGCCCACAGGCGCACGCGACGACACTCGACCGCAAGGGGAGACAACGCGCTCATGAGCGATGTACTGGAGCTGGTGGACGTATCCGTGGTCCGCGACGGACGCGCTCTGGTGGACGAGGTCTCCTGGTCGGTCAAGGAGGGCGAGCGCTGGGTCATCCTCGGCCCCAACGGGGCGGGCAAGACCACCCTCCTCAACATCGCCTCCAGCTACCTCTTCCCCACCAAGGGCACCGCGACCGTCCTCGGCGAGCGCCTCGGCGGCGTCGGCACCGACGTCTTCGACCTCCGCCCCCGCATCGGCATGGCCGGCATCGCCATGGCCGAGAAGCTGCCCAAGCGCCAGACCGTCCTCGAGACCGTCCTCACCGCCGCCTACGGCATGACCGCCACCTGGCACGAGGACTACGACCCGGTCGACGAGGAGCGCGCCAAGGCCTTCCTCGACCGCCTCGGCATGACCGACTACCTGGACCGCAAGTTCGGCACCCTCTCCGAGGGCGAGCGCAAGCGCACCCTCATCGCCCGCGCGATGATGACCGACCCCGAACTGCTCCTCCTCGACGAGCCCGCCGCCGGTCTCGACCTCGGCGGCCGCGAGGACCTGGTCCGCCGCCTCGGCCGGCTCGCCCGCGATCCGTACGCACCCTCCATGATCATGGTGACCCACCACGTCGAGGAGATCGCGCCCGGCTTCACCCACGTCCTGATGATCCGTCAGGGCAAGGTCCTCGCCGCCGGACCCATGGAGACCGAGCTGACCTCCCGCAACCTCTCCCGCTGCTTCGGCCTGCCGCTCGTCGTCGAGCACGTCGGCGACCGCTACACCGCACAGGGCCTGCCGCTCGCGTAGCGACCGGCGCGACCACCGCACGCGGTCGGCGCCCTGTCACCGGAGACCCCACCGCCCTACCATGGACCACGTGGACATCGACGCATGGATCTGGTGGCTGATCGGCGCGGTGGGACTCGGCATCCCCCTGGTCCTCACCGCGATGCCCGAGTTCGGCATGCTGGCCGTCGGCGCGGTCGCCGGAGCGGTGACCGCGGCCCTCGGCTTCGGAGTCGTCGCCCAAGTGGTCGTCTTCGCCCTCGTCTCCGTCGCACTCATCGCCGTGATGCGCCCCATCGCCGCCCGGCACCGTGACGACCGACCTCGACACGCCACCGGAATCGACGCCCTGAAAGGCCGTCAAGCCGTCGTCCTGGAACGGGTGGACGGCAGCGGAGGCCGCGTCAAACTGGCCGGCGAGGTCTGGTCCGCCCGCGCCCTCGACTCCGGACTGAGCTTCGAACCCGGCGAACAGGTCGACGTCGTCGACATCGACGGAGCCACCGCCGTCGTGATGTGACCGAACCTCACCCATGACCTCCCGCGGTCTGGGAAACTCGATCACAGAGATCAACAACCGGTCCGTCAAAGGTCCGTCACCGGGTCCGGCGACAGGTCCGTCAACCGGTCCGTCCCCACGGCAGCGAAGGGCACAGGGAACGCGATGTCAGCAGTCATCATCGTCCTGATCATTCTGGTGGTGCTTGTCTTCATCGCCCTGATCAAGACGATCCAGGTCATCCCCCAGGCGAGCGCCGCCATCGTCGAGCGCTTCGGCCGCTACACCCGCACGCTCAACGCCGGTCTGAACATCGTCGTCCCGTTCATCGACCGCATCCGCAACCGGATCGACCTGCGCGAACAGGTCGTCCCCTTCCCGCCCCAGCCGGTCATCACCCAGGACAACCTGGTCGTCAACATCGACACCGTCATCTACTACCAGGTGACCGACGCCCGCGCCGCGACCTACGAGGTCGCCAGCTACATCCAGGCCATCGAGCAGCTCACCGTCACCACCCTCCGCAACATCATCGGCGGCATGGACCTGGAGCGGACCCTCACCTCCCGCGAGGAGATCAACGCGGCCCTCCGCGGAGTCCTCGACGAGGCCACCGGCAAGTGGGGCATCCGCGTCAACCGCGTCGAGCTCAAGGCGATCGAACCGCCCACCTCCATCCAGGACTCGATGGAGAAGCAGATGCGCGCCGACCGCGACAAGCGCGCCGCGATCCTCACCGCCGAAGGCATCCGCCAGTCCCAGATCCTCACCGCCGAGGGCGAGAAGCAGTCCGCCATCCTCCGCGCCGAGGGCGAGGCCAAGGCCGCCGCCCTCAAGGCCGAGGGCGAGGCCCAGGCCGTCCGCACGGTCTTCGAGGCCATCCACGCCGGCGACCCCGACCAGAAGCTGCTCTCCTACCAGTACCTCCAGATGCTCCCGAAGATCGCCGAAGGCGACGCCAACAAGCTCTGGATCGTGCCCAGCGAGATCGGCGACGCCCTCAAGGGCCTCTCCGGCGCCTTCGGCAACGTCGCACCCGGCGTCCCCGGATTCAACACCAAGAGCGCCCCGACCGCCGACATCCCCGCCCGTCGCGAGGAACCGACCGTTGAGTGACACCTACACACAACCTCGTGCATGATCGGTGCGAGCCCCTCGACCCCGGTGACCCCGGGGCGGGGAGGCGACTCACCGAACCCCTAAGGAAATGGCTTTGTCCATCTGGGAAATGCTCGCGGTCCTCGCGGCCGGCATCGCCGCCGGAGGCATCAACACCATCGTCGGATCGGGAACGCTGATCACGTTCCCGGTCCTCCTCGCCACCGGCCTCCCGCCGATCACCGCGAACGTGTCCAACGCCCTCGGTCTGGTCCCCGGTTCCATCAGCGGCGCCATCGGCTACCGCCGTGAACTCAAGGGCCAGACCGCCCGCGTTCTCCGCCTCGGCACCGTCGCCCTCCTCGGCGGCCTCGTCGGCGCGATCCTGCTCCTCGCCCTGCCCTCGGCGGCCTTCGACGCCATCGTCCCCGTCCTCATCGGCATCGCGCTGGTCCTCGTCCTCTTCCAGCCCCGCATCGCCGCCGCCGTCCGGCGCCGCCGGGAGGCCAAGGGCACCGAGGCCCACCCCGACGGCGGCATCGCCCTGCTCGTCGGCCTCTTCCTCGCCAGCATCTACGGCGGCTACTTCGGCGCCGCCCAGGGCGTCCTCTACATCTCGCTCATGGGACTGCTCCTCACGGACAGCCTGCAGCGCATCAACGCCGTCAAGAACATCCTCGGCGCCGTCGTCAACGGAGTCGCGGCCGTCTTCTTCCTCTTCGTCGCCGACTTCGACTGGACGGCCGTCCTCCTCATCGCCGTCGGCTCCACCATCGGCGGCCAGATCGGCGCCAAGGTCGGCAGACGCCTCCCGCCCACCGTCCTGCGCGGAGTGATCATCGCCGTCGGCATCGTCGCCATCCTCCAACTCACCCTGAAGTGACGCCGATGTGACGACGAAGGGCCCGCCCCCGAAAAAGGGGGCGAGCCCTGCCGCCGTACGCCGGAAGACACCCGCGCACCACACGTCCTACGCGTCGTCCTACCTGTCCTGCCCGTCCTGCCCGTCCTACGCGGCCTGCCCGGCCAGCCAGTCCGGCAGCTCCGACCGCTCGGCCGCCTTCAGCGCCAGCAGCATCGCGTCCTGCGGCGTCGGCACGAACGGCTGGTGCAGCAGCGGCATCCCCGCCTGCTCCGGCGTCCGGTCCGCCTTGCGGTGGTTGTCCTCCGCGCACGAGGCCACCGTGTTCAGCCAGTGGTCCCCGCCGCCCTGCGCCCGCGGCACCACGTGGTCCACCGTCGTGGCGCGCTTCCCGCAGTACGCGCACCGGTGCTGGTCCCGCACCAGCACACCCCGCCTCGACCACGGAGCCTGTCTTCGGAACGGCACCCGTACGTACCTGCACAGCCTGATCACCCTCGGCACCGGCATGTCCACGGCCGCGGCCCGCACACGAAGACCGGGGTGCTCCTGCTCCACGACGGCCTTGTCCTGCAGGACAAGCACCACCGCACGGTTGAGTGTGACCGTCGAAAGCGGCTCGAAGCTTGCGTTCAGTACCAGCGTGTCCCGCATGATGCCCACCTCCCGTGTGCCGGCCCACCCCCGTGGCGGGCTTGGATCAACTCTGGCCGGGCGCGCCGGGTAGGACAACGCAATATCCGCGTAAAGAAAGATGCCCGCTTCTGATCTCTCCAAGACCAGAAGCGGGCAAACTACAAACGAACGATCAGCGTTACGCGGGGTTCTCGTACTCCGCCACCAGCTGCGCACGCCCCAGCGTGTGGAAGCGCAGGTTGAAGCCGACCGCGGCCGGCGAGGTGTCCGCGTCAGGACCCAGCTTCTCCTGGTCCACCGCGTACACCGTGAACACGTAACGGTGCGGCCCGTCGCCCTTCGGCGGAGCGGCCCCGCCGAAGTCCTGCGACCCGTAGTCGTTCCGTGCGTGCACGGCACCCGCCGGCAGCCCCTCGAACGAGCCCGAACCCGCACCCGCGGGCAGCTCCGTCACCGACGCCGGGATGTCGAACAGCACCCAGTGCCAGAACCCGCTGCCGGTCGGCGCGTCCGGGTCGAAGCACGTCACGGCGAAGCTCTTCGTCTCCGCCGGGAACCCCTCCCAGCGCAGCTGCGGCGACGTGTTCCCCGCCGCGTACACCTGCGCGTCCTTCAGCACCCCGCCCTCGACGACGTCGTCGCTCACCACCGTGAACGACGCCACCGGCGGGTGGAAGTCATGGGGAAGCGGTGCCCTCTTGCCCTCGGCCACGTCTGAACCTCCGTCTCGCAGACCGCTCTTGCCAGGCCGAGCCTAGAGCCAGTTGCGACGGCCACCGACCTCGGCGAGCCACTGGTTCAGATACGCCGCCCAGTCGGTCGTGTGGAAGTCGTGCAGCCCCACCTTGAACGACCGGTACGAGTCGCTGCCCTCGGCGAACAGACCCGGCTTCTTGTCCATCTCCAGGACGACGTCCATCTCCCGGTCGTCCGCGACGAAGCTGACCTCGACCTGGTTCAGCCCCCGGTACTGCTGCGGCGCGAAGAACTCGATCTCCTGGTAGAACGGCAGCTTCTGCCGCGTGCCCCGGATGTGCCCACGCTCCATGTCCGCGTTCTTGAACCGGAAGCCCAGCTGGATGAAGGCGTCAAGGATCGCCTGCTGCGCCGGCAGCGGGTGCACGTTGATCGGGTCCAGGTCGCCGGAGTCCACCGCCCGGGCGATCTCCAGCTCCGTGGTCACTCCGATGTGCATGCCCCGCAGCTGCTGGCCCGCGATCGCGGTGACCGGGGTCTCCCACGGGATCTCCAGACCGAACGGCACCACGTGCACCGCGCCCGCCTGCACCTCGAAGGCCCCGCCGAGGCGCATCTTCACGAACTCGATGTCCTGCTTGTACTCCTGGTCGTTGCCCTCGACCTCGACCCGCGCCTGCAGGCCGACGGACAGACCCTCGATCTGCTGGGCGACCGAACCGCCCTGGATCCGCACCTCACCCTGGACGACACCGCCCGGGACGACGTTCTCCTCGGTGAGCACGGTCTCGACCGACGCCCCGCCCGCACCCAGGCTCGCGAGCAGCTTCTTGAATCCCATCGACGACTCCTTACAGTCCTGCGCTGTCCTGACCCCTACATACGCATGACGACGGTAGCCGGTTCCTGACCGTCCCCGGACGGACCCCAGTAGGCTCGGACGCCATGAGCGAGAGCCCCGACCGTACGCCGCTCCCGCGGAGCTTCTTCGACCGACCCGTCCTGGAGGTGGCCCCCGACCTGCTCGGCCGCACGCTCGTACGGAACTCCCCGGAAGGCCGTATGGAACTCCGCCTCACGGAGGTGGAGGCGTACGCCGGCGCGATCGACCCGGGCTCCCACGCCTTCCGGGGCCGCACACCCAGGAACTCCGTCATGTTCGGACCGCCCGGGCACGCGTACGTCTACTTCACCTACGGCATGTGGCACTGCTTGAACCTGGTGTGCGGCCCCGAGGGGGAGGCGAGCGGGGTACTGCTCCGCGCAGGGGAAATCCTCGAGGGAGCCGAGCAGGCCAGAAAGCGCCGGCTCTCCGCCCGCTACGACGCCGAGCTCGCCAAGGGCCCGGCCCGCCTCGCCACCGCCCTGGACGTGGACCGCCCCATGAACGGCACCGACGTCTGCGCCGGTCCCGACGCCCCGCTGGCCGTCCTCACCGGGACCCCGCCCGCACCCGGTCTGATCCGCACCGGCCCCCGCACGGGAGTGGGCGGCGACGGAGCCCCGCACCCCTGGCGCTTCTGGATCGACGGCGACCACACGGTGAGTCCCTACCGTGCCCATGTGCCACGCAAGCGCTCGGCTTGACTCGGCTTCCCCAGGTGCGTAATGTGGCCCGAGCCGCTTGAGACGGGCAGTGCTCACCGAAGCCTCCCGAGAGCGGCCACCCACACTGCTTACAACGATTCCCGACGGGGCCTATTTCGGCATGCCGAAATTTGTTTCCAGTGGCTCGATTATGAGTCGCCAGGGAAATCCGCTAAAGTAGTGGACACGCCGGAAGGGCCCGGAGCGAAAGCGAAAGGGACCGGAAAGCACCGAGGAAATCGGATCGAAAAGATCTGATAGAGTCGGAAACGCAAGAATGAAGGAAGCGCCCGGAGGAAAGCCCGCGAGGGTGAGTACGAAGGAAGCGTCCGCACCTTGAGAACTCAACAGCGTGCCAAAAAT
>NZ_SDOY01000058.1 GCF_004117935.1 Streptomyces roseicoloratus
GCCGGCCGGGGGCGGGCCCGCCGGGCGCGGGGAGCGGGGACGCCGCCGAGGACGCGACCGGGGCGGCGGACACGGCCGGCGGGGTGGGGCCCGCTTCGGGCCTGCCGCGCCTTCGGGTCTCGTCGGCGACGATCCAGGCGCGGTGCAGCGCGACGAGCTCGTCGCGGGTGGCCCCGCAGAGCCTCCCGAGCCGTTCGACGGGCGCGAATTCCGCCGGGACGGCGTCGCCGTTGCAGTAGCGGTGCAGCGTGGAGGTGCTGACGTGCAGCTGCTTCGCCAGTGCTCCGTAACTGCGTCCTGAACGCTCCTTCAGGCCCCTGAGCAGTTCGGCGAGGCCGTTCGCCCCCTCCATGAATCCCCCGTTCCGCGTCCCGGGAACGCATTCCAGGGGACGGTCGTTTCCCCAGTTCACCGTGGGTGTACGCGTTCCACCGTCCCCCATTGTCCCGTGTCCGTTGCGCGTGGATCACCCCGCCCCGCAAGCTCGTGGCCATGCCGGAGAGCCGCGTCGTCGACGCAGTGGCCGCGGCGGTGCTGATCATCTGCGCCGCTGTCGTGATCGTTCTGCTCGGCCACCAGTGACAGCCACCGCTGACAGCCACCAGTGACACCGACCCACACCACCCCGGGGGAATCCACCATGCGCCTCGTCGCCCGTCGTCTCGCCCTGCCCGCCGCAGCCCTCGCCCTCACCGGGGAGCCGGGTGCCGACACCCACGGGCGCACGGTGCGGAAGATCCGGGTGGACCTGACCCCGGACAGCGGTACGACGGTGACGGCGCCGAGCGACACGTTCGCCGACGACGGCGCCGCCGTGTCGTACTGGCAGCGATCCTCCGAGGACGCCCTCACGTACTGAGCCGCACGGAGCGGCACGGAGACGCACGGAGACGTACGTAGACGTACGGAAAGCCGCACGGGCCCCCCGTACGGAGACGTACGGAAAGCCGTACCCAGCCGGGGGATCAGCGGTGGATGGGATGGGACGTCCGCCCCGACGCCTCGTCGATCTCGACGTGCGCCTTCTGCAGCATCTGCGAGGCGATGTCCATCAGCGCGCGGGCACCGGCTATCTCCTCGCCGACCCGCAGCTGCTCCGGGTCGGAAGGGTGGCGATTGGCGTTGCCGTGGCCGCGCATCTCGGTGCCGTCGCTGAGCCGCACCATGGCCGCGGCCCGCGTCCGGTCTCCCTCTTCCTTGAATTCCATCTCGACGTGCCAGCCGACGAGCGTGTTCATCATGAGGACCACCTCCAGAGAGGTACCTGTCGGGTACCTCTCCAGGGTGCATCCCCGGGTGGGGAGTCCGCTCGCCCAGAGCCGTCGGGACCGCCTCAGAGCCCGCGGGCGAGCTTCTGCGCGACCTCGGTGGCCCAGTAGGTGAGGATCATCTTCGCGCCGGCGCGGCGGATGCCGGTCAGGGTCTCGAGGATCGCCTTGTCGCGGTCGATCCAGCCCTTCTCCGCCGCCGCCTCGACCATCGCGTACTCGCCGCTGATCTGGTACGCGGCGACCGGCACGTCCACCGAATCGGCGACCCTGGCCAGGACGTCCAGGTAGGGCCCGGCGGGCTTCACCATGACCATGTCCGCGCCCTCCTCCAGGTCGAGGGCGAGCTCGCGGAGGGACTCGCGCAGATTGGCCGGGTCCTGCTGGTACGTCTTGCGGTCGCCGGACAGGGAGGAGGCGACGGCCTCGCGGAAGGGCCCGTAGAAGGCGGAGGAGTACTTCACGGCGTACGCGAGGATCGACACGTCCTCCTTGCCGATGGTGTCCAGGGCGTCGCGGACGACGCCGACCTGGCCGTCCATCATCCCGGAGGGGCCGACGACGTGGACGCCGGCGTCCGCCTGGACCTGGGCCATCTCGGCGTACCGCTCCAGGGTGGCGTCGTTGTCGACGCGGCCGGCGGCGTCGAGGACGCCGCAGTGTCCGTGGTCGGTGTACTCGTCGAGGCACAGGTCGGACATGATGACGAGGTCGTCGCCGACCTCGGCCCTCACGTCGCGGATGGCGACCTGGAGGATGCCGTCCGGGTCGGTGCCGGCCGTGCCGACGGCGTCCTTCTTCGCGTCCTCGGGCACGCCGAAGAGCATGATCCCGGAGACGCCGGCCTCCACCGCCTCGACGGCGGCCTTGCGGAGGGTGTCGCGGGAGTGCTGGACGACGCCGGGCATGGCGGCGATCGGCACGGGCTCGGTGACGCCCTCCCGCACGAAGGCGGGCAGGATCAGGTCGGCCGGGTGGAGCCGCGTCTCGGCGACCATCCGGCGCATGGCAGGCGTCGTCCGCAGCCGCCGTGGGCGCGCCCCGGGAAAGCTTCCGTACGAGTTCATGCACCCGAGGCTACGCCCGCGACGGGCATGCACTTACCGACACGATGTTGCCGCCCCCGCCCCTCGCGAGGCCCCTGCCCGCCCCCTCGGACCGCCCGCGACGCGGGCCCGGACGCGCGGGGCGCGGGCCCCGGAGAGGGCCCGCGCCCCGCGCGGTGGGTGTCACGTCGTGCGGCGGCGTCTCGCGCCCGGGCGGCGTTCGCTCGGGCGGGTGACCGGGTCGCCCGCCTCCAGGGCGGCGGCGCGGCGGCGGAGGCCGAACTCGGCCAGGGCCTCCGCCAGCTTGTGGACCGACGGCTCGGGCGAGAGGACGTCGACGCGCAGGCCGTGCTCCTCCGCCGTCTTGGCGGTCGCCGGGCCGATGCAGGCGATCACCGTGACGTTGTGCGGCTTGCCGGCGATGCCGACGAGGTTCCGCACGGTCGAGGAGGAGGTGAAGAGGACCGCGTCGAAGCCGCCGCCCTTGATCGCCTCGCGGGTGTCCGCCGGCGGCGGCGACGCGCGGACGGTCCGGTAGGCGGTGACGTCGTCGACCTCCCAGCCGAGCTCGATGAGGCCGGCGACCAGCGTCTCGGTGGCGATGTCGGCGCGCGGCAGGAAGACGCGGTCGATCGGGTCGAAGACCGGGTCGTAGGGCGGCCAGTCCTCCAGGAGGCCGGCGGCGGACTGCTCGCCCGACGGCACCAGGTCCGGCTTGACGCCGAAGTCGACGAGCGCCGCCGCGGTCTGCTCGCCGACCGCGGCGACCTTGATGCCGGCGAAGGCGCGGGCGTCGAGCCCGTACTCCTCGAACTTCTCGCGGACGGCCTTGACGGCGTTGACCGAGGTGAAGGCGATCCACTCGTAGCGGCCGGTGACGAGGCCCTTGACCGCCCGCTCCATCTGCTGCGGGGTGCGCGGCGGCTCGACGGCGATGGTCGGCACCTCGTGCGGCACCGCGCCGTAGGAGCGCAGCTGGTCGGAGAGCGACGCGGCCTGCTCCTTGGTGCGCGGCACGAGCACCCGCCAGCCGAACAGCGGCTTGGACTCGAACCACGCGAGCTGGTCGCGCTGCGCGGGGGCGCTGCGCTCGCCGACCACGGCTATCACCGGCCGGTGGCCCTCGGGCGAGGGGAGGACCTTGCCCTGCTTGAAGACCTGGGCGATCGTCCCGAGGGTCGCGGTCCAGGTGCGCTGGCGCGTGGTGGTGCCGGCGATGGTCACGGTGAGCGGGGTGTCCGGCTTACGGCCTGCCGCCACCAGCTCGCCGGCCGCCGCGGCGACCGAGTCCAGGGAGGTGGAGACGACGACGGTGCCGTCGGAGGCCCCGACCTCGGCCCAGCAGCGGTCGTCGGCGGTGCGGGCGTCGACGAAGCGCACGTCGGTGCCCTGGGCGTCGCGCAGCGGCACGCCGGCGTACGCGGGCACGCCGACGGCGGTGGCGACGCCGGGCACGACCTCGAAGGGGATGCCGGCGGAGGCGCAGGCGAGCATCTCCTGGCCGGCGTTGCCGTCGAGGCCGGGGTCGCCGGTCACCGCACGGACGACCCGCTTGCCGCCCCGCGCGGCCTCCATGACAAGATTGGTCGCATCCCTCAACACGGGGACACCGACGGTTGTTGACGCTTCGTCGACAACCGTCAGCTCAGGCGTGCTCACGCCCGCGCGCGCATGGCCGCGGACGACTTCGAGCACCTCCGGCTCGGCGATCAGGACGTCCGCGCCGGCCAGGGCTTCGACGGCCCGGAGCGTCAGCAGTCCGGGGTCGCCGGGGCCGGCGCCGAGGAAGGTGACGTGACCGTGGCCGGGGAAGGCGGCGGACGCGGGGCTGGTGGTCGGGCTGGTGGGGCTCAAAGTGCTCGCTCCCCCATAAGACCGGCCGCACCCTTGGCGAGCATCTCGTCCGCGAGTTCGCGTCCGAGTGCCACCGCCTCGTCGTAGGAGGTGGGTACGGGACCGGTGGTGGACAGCTGCACCAGCGTGGAACCGTCGGTGGTGCCGACGACGCCGCGCAGGCGCATCTCGGTGACAGCCTGCTCGTGGCCGGGGCCGTCGGCCAGCAGGTCGGCCAGCGCACCCACGGGTGCGGAGCAGCCGGCCTCCAGGGCGGCGAGCAGGGTTCGCTCGGCGGTCACGGCAGCCCGGGTGAGCGGGTCGTCGAGCTCGGCGAGCGCGGAGACGAGGCCGGCGTTCGACGCCGGGCACTCGACGGCCAGGGCCCCCTGGCCGGGGGCGGGCAGGACCGCGTCGACCGACAGGGGGTCGACGGACAGGGAGCCGGTGAGCTCCTCGGCCGTGCCGATGCGGTTGAGTCCGGCCGCGGCGAGGACCACCGCGTCCAGTTCTCCGCTGCGTACGTAGCCGACGCGGGTGTCGATGTTGCCGCGGATCGGTACGGTCTCGATGGTCAGGCCGTGGCTGCGCGCGTACGCGTTGAGCTGGGCCATGCGCCGCGGGGAGCCGGTGCCGACGCGGGCGCCGGCGGGCAGCGTGTCCAGGGTGACGCCCGGACGGGCGACGAGGACGTCGCGCGGGTCCTCGCGGCGCGGGATCGCGGCCAGCACCAGGTCGGGGTGCTGGGCGGTCGGCAGGTCCTTGAGGGAGTGCACGGCGAAGTCGACCTCGCCGGCGAGCAGCGCGTCGCGCAGCGCGGCGACGAACACGCCGGTGCCGCCGATCTGCGCGAGGTGTTCGCGCGAGGTGTCCCCGTACGTCGTGATCTCCACGAGCTCGACGGGCCGGCCGGTCAGCTGCCGGACGGCGTCGGCCACATGTCCGGACTGGGCCATGGCGAGCTTGCTGCGCCTGGTCCCGAGCCTCAGTGCCCTCTCGGTCATACTCGCCCTCGGTTCTTGACGTCGCCGTCGTTTCGGTCGGCCCGGCTGACGGAGGCAACCGTCTCCGGGTCGAGGTCGAAGAGTGTCCGCAGCGCGTCCGCGTACCCGGCGCCGCCGGGCTCGCCCGCGAGCTGCTTGACGCGCACGGTGGGCGCGTGCAGGAGCTTGTCGACCACCCGGCGCACGGTCTGGGTGATCTCGGCGCGCTGCTTGTCGTCGAGGCCGGGCAGCCGGCCTTCCAGCCGGGCGACCTCGCCGGCGACCACGTCGGCGGCCATGGCGCGCAGGGCGATCACGGTCGGCGTGATGTGGGCGGCGCGCTGGGCGGCGCCGAAGGCGGCGACCTCGTCGGAGACGATGCCGCGCACCTGGTCGACGTCGGCGGCCATGGGGGCGTCGGCGGAGGCCTCGGCGAGCGACTCGATGTCGACGAGCCGGACGCCGGGCATCCGGTGGGCGGCGGCGTCGATGTCGCGGGGCATCGCGAGGTCGAGGAGGAACAGCGGGGTCTCGCGGCCGGTCATCGCGGTCTCGACGGCCTCGCCGGTGAGGACGAGTCCGGTGGCGCCGGTGCAGGAGACGACGACGTCCGCCCGGGCCATTTCGTCGCCGACGGCAACCATTTCGACGGCGCGTGCCGCCACGCCCGTGCCACCGGGCTCGGTGAGGATCTCCACGAGCCGGTCGGCGCGGGCGGCGGTGCGGTTGGCGATCACGATCTCGGCGACGCCGGCCCGGGCGAGGGTGGCGGCGGCGAGGGAGGACATGGAGCCGGCGCCGATGACGAGGGCGCGCTTGCCCTTGGCCCAGTCCGCGACGTCGGTGCCGTCCGCGCCGTCGACGAGTCGCTCGAGTCCGAAGGTGACGAGCGACTGGCCGGCCCGGTCGATGCCGGTCTCGCTGTGGGCGCGCTTGCCGACCCTCAGGGCCTGCTGGAAGAGGTCGTTCAGGAGGCGGCCGGCGGTGTGCAGCTCCTGGCCGACCGCGAGGGCGTCCTTGATCTGGCCGAGGATCTGGCCCTCGCCGACGACCATGGAGTCCAGGCCGCAGGCCACCGAGAAGAGGTGGTGGACGGCCCGGTCCTCGTAGTGGACGTAGAGGTAGGGGGTGAGCTCCTCGAGGCCGACGCCGCTGTGCTGGGCGAGCAGCGTGGACAGCTCGGCGACACCGGCGTGGAACTTGTCCACGTCGGCGTAGAGCTCGATGCGGTTGCAGGTGGCCAGGACGGCGCCCTCGGCGGCCGGTTCGGCGGCGAGGGTGTCGTGGAGCAGCTTGGCGCGGGCGTCGGCGGAGAGGGAGGCCCGCTCCAGGACGCTGACGGGGGCGCTGCGGTGGCTGAGGCCGACGACGAGGAGGCTCATGCCGGCATCACGGCGGGCATGTCCCCGTCAGGTCCCTTGCGGCTCGTGTCCTCGGTGGAACGGGCGGCGGGCGGCACGGCGGCGCCGGATGCGCCGGCGGGCCCGCCGGCGGCGGCCTCGGCGCCGGGCTCCTCGCCGGCCTTGCGCTGCTCGTGGAAGGCGAGGATCTGCAGCTCGATGGAGAGGTCGACCTTGCGCACGTCCACGCCGTCGGGCACGGAGAGCACGGTCGGCGCGAAGTTGAGGATGGAGGTGACGCCGGCGGCCACGAGCCGGTCGCAGACCTGCTGGGCGACGCCCGCGGGGGTGGCGATGACGCCGATGGAGACGCCGTCCTCGCTGACGATCTTCTCCAGGTCGTCGCTGTGCTGGACGGGGATCCCGGCGACCGGCTTGCCGGTCATGGCGGGGTCGGCGTCGATCAGCGCGGCGACGCGGAAGCCGCGGGAGGCGAAGCCGCCGTAGCCGGCGAGCGCGGCGCCGAGGTTACCGATGCCGACGATCACGACCGGCCAGTCCTGGGTCAGGCCGAGTTCGCGGGAGATCTGGTAGACGAGGTACTCGACGTCGTAGCCGACGCCGCGCGTCCCGTACGAGCCGAGGTAGCTGAAGTCCTTGCGCAGCTTCGCGGAGTTGACGCCCGCCGCGGACGCGAGCTCCTCGGAGGAGACCGTGGGAACGGAGCGCTCCGACAGTGCCGTGAGGGCACGCAGATACAGCGGAAGGCGGGCGACGGTGGCCTCGGGAATTCCTCGGCTACGGGTCGCCGGTCGGTGAGTTCGGCCAGTTGCCACGGTGCTCCTGCGGGATGAGCGGGGCTGCAGGCGGCCGTGTGTCCCAGGACCGCCCCGTCGAATGCAGGCTATGTCTTTGTGAACGCGTGCACAAAGATGGTGTCCGTTTTGTCCGGCCAAAGTGACCGGGGTCACGCGGCCGGATCGCGACGGTACGGAACCGCGGACGGCCTCAGAGCGTGGGAAACCCGAAGGGGGCAAAACCTCGCACACTCCTCACGGCGCCGCCCCCGAAACCCAACAAAACGTCCACGATGGTAACCGCCTTTCGGTCAGGCACCCAGTTCGCGCCGGAGCCGCCCGGCGTCCACCCGCCAGAAGGTGTGCTGCTCCCCGTCGACCAGGACGACCGGGATCTGCTCCCAGTACGCGCGGTACAGCTCCTCGTCCTGGGTGATGTCCTTCTCCTCCCAGAGTGCTCCCGTCTCGGCGCAGACGGCCTCGATCACCGCCCTGGCGTCGTCGCACAGATGACATCCCGGCCTGCCGATCAGCGTCACCGTGCGCGGCCCGCTCTCCCGCGCGGCGTTCCTCTTCCTCGTACGTCCGAACATGCCGTCCATTCTGCGCGCCCGGCCGGCCGGGCCGGCGGCACGGAAGCCACGACCGCGGCGCCGGCGCCCGGGGGCCGTCACAGAGGAGTCCGCCACTGTTCACACGACGGCATCCTCACGAGTCGGGAAGCACCGAACAGACTGGCTATGCTCACCGCATGGCCCCTCCCGGATGGCTCACCACCCGTAGGCGCTCCGCCACCGCGCGCAGCGTCCTGGCAGGCGAGGCCGCCGCGGAGGCGGCGCGCAAGACCTCGCAGCAGCTCGAACAGGAGCGGGAAGAGGCCTCCGCCGCCGAAGCCGCCGCCGAGGCCGCGGAGCCGGAGTTCCCCGTCGTCGGCGACACCCGGGCCGCCGCCTTCTTCGACCTCGACAACACGGTGATGCAGGGCGCCGCGATCTTCCACTTCGGCCGCGGCCTGTACAAGCGGAAGTTCTTCCAGCGCCGCGAACTCGCGCGGTTCGCCTGGGCGCAGGTCTGGTTCCGGCTGGCCGGCGTCGAGGACCCCGAGCACATGCAGGAGGCCCGCGACAGCGCCCTGTCCATCGTCAAGGGCCACCGCGTCTCCGAACTGATGTCGATCGGCGAGGAGATCTACGACGAGTACATGGCCGACCGGATCTGGCCCGGCACCCGCGCGCTCGCCCAGGCGCACCTGGACGCCGGCCAGAAGGTGTGGCTGGTGACCGCGGCCCCGGTGGAGACCGCCGCGATCATCGCCCGCCGCCTCGGGCTGACGGGCGCGCTCGGCACGGTCGCCGAGTCGGTCGACGGCGTCTACACCGGCAAGCTGGTCGGCGAGCTGCTGCACGGCCCCGCCAAGGCCGAGGCCGTGCGCGCGCTGGCCGCCGCCGAGGGCCTGGACCTCGCGCGGTGCGCCGCGTACAGCGACTCGCACAACGACATCCCGATGCTCTCGCTGGTGGGCCACCCGTACGCGATCAACCCGGACACCAAGCTGCGCCGGCACGCCAGGGACCGCGACTGGCGGCTGCGCGACTACCGCACCGGCCGCAAGGCGGCGAAGGTGGGCATCCCGGCCGCCGCGGGCGTCGGCGCCCTCGCGGGCGGCACCGCCGCCGCGCTCGCGCTGCACCGCCGCCGCCGCTGAACCCCGGGCGTCCGCCCGTACGGATTGCACCGATCATGCCGATACGTTTCGGCCGCGATCGACCGCGACAACCCGCGACCAGCGGCCCTCACCCGTCCGTGGTCGAACACGCCCCGCACAGGGCACCCCCCGGGCATTCCGCACTCCCTACCCGGCAGCGGCTCGGGTCACTCCCCTCTACCGCACTTGAGCACAAGCGGGCCCGTGGTTGATCACAGTCGGAAGCAAACCGATCAACAACCGGTCATCAAGTGGGAGTGACCACGACCACAAGCCGTAAGAGATAAGACTGAATCGATGATTTGAGCAACTGGGTGTAGCGCTGCCTGTACTAAGCGTTATTCTCCTCAGACGCACGACGGACCCGCACTTCGCCACCATGAGTGAACGGTCCCGCACTGCACGTGATGGAAGCTCTGCCTCTGGGAGTCCCGTGTACCCACACGTCGGGGTTGACGCCTCGGGCCTGGCTACGCTGCGCGCAACGGTCCTCGACCACTTGCGCGGCTTCGTCCCCACCGCGTACGCCGGCTCTGTCCCCGCTTTCGGCGGACCGGCCTTCGCCGGGTCCGCCTTCGCCGGGCCGGCACCCGCCGGTCCTTGCTATGCCCTGGCCGAGAGCGGCGCCGCCGTCGGCAGACGCGGCACCCGGGGCGGCTCCGGCACCTCGACCGCCGCCCGCCGGCCCACCGCGGACAGCGACAGCGCCCGGATGATGGAGCTGGTCGAGCGTGCCCAGGCCGGCGAGGCCGAGGCCTTCGGCCGGCTCTACGACCAGTACAGCGACACCGTCTACCGCTACATCTACTACCGCGTCGGCGGCAAGGCGACGGCGGAGGACCTCACCAGTGAGACGTTCCTGCGTGCCCTGCGCCGGATCTCCACCTTCACCTGGCAGGGCCGCGACTTCGGCGCCTGGCTCGTCACCATCGCCCGCAACCTCGTCGCGGACCACTTCAAGTCGAGCCGCTTCCGCCTGGAGGTCACCACCGGCGAGATGCTCGACGCCAACGAGGTCGAGCGCAGCCCCGAGGACTCCGTCCTCGAGTCCCTCTCCAACGCCGCGCTCCTCGACGCCGTCCGCCGCCTCAACCCGCAGCAGCAGGAGTGCGTGACGCTCCGCTTCCTCCAGGGCCTGTCGGTCGCCGAGACCGCCCGGGTCATGGGCAAGAACGAGGGAGCGATCAAGACCCTCCAGTACCGGGCCGTGCGCACCCTGGCCCGTCTCCTCCCGGACGACGCCCGCTGAGCGCTGCGCGCCCCCCACACGCGCCGCCGCCCGCACCGCCGTCGCCGGCACCGCAGTCCTCGCACACCCCGCCCGCCCCGCCCGTCCCGTACGTCCCGTACGCCCGCCGTTCCTCCGTCCCCCGCCTCCCCGTTCAACTCACAGTCGGTGACGCCTCGATGACGCACTGGTCCGATCATCTTTCGCGCGTAACCCAAGTGCCGCGCCGCTCGTTGTGCGAAATGCAGGCTCCCTGTGGTCACGCCATGTCCACTTCCACTCACTCTTTCGTGTGGATGCGTTCAAGGTGTGCAACCTTCCGAACCCCTCGGGGAGTCGACCGTCATGACGAGAGGAGGTGCCGCCAGTGATCGCGAACGTTTCGGCGCACCGGCGGGCGAACGCCTTCGCCCAGGCCCTGGAGGATCGGACGTCCGAGGGCGCGGCGGCCGAGCAGCCCGACGCGTCGGCCGAACCGGCCGAGCACGGACGGCTGTTGGCCCTGGCGAACGGTCTCGGCGAGCTGCCGAGACCGGAGATGGACCCCGAGGTCAAGGTGGTGCAGCGAGCCCAGCTCGTCGCCGCCATGGAAGCGATGCTCGCGGAGGGAACCGCGGCCGCGGGCCCTACGGTGCCGGAGCAGCGGACCGCCGGAGGCAAGGGAGCCCACCGGGCCTCCCCGCTCCGGAAGTTGCGGCCGCGCTCCCGCTGGTCGAAGGGCCTCGCCGCGGGCGGCCTCACCGTCGGCGTGGCCGCCGGAGCGTTCAGCGGAGTGGCCGCTGCCAGCTCCGACGCCCTCCCCGGTGACTCGCTCTACGGCCTCAAGCGCGGCATGGAGGACATCAAGCTGGGGATGGCGGACGACGACGCCGACCGCGGCGGCCTCTACCTCGACCAGGCGTCCACCCGCCTGAGCGAGGCCCGCCGGCTGATGGAGCGCGGCCGGGCCGGCGACCTCGACCACGAGTCGCTCGGCGAGATCCGCCGCGTCCTCGACGGCATGAAGCACGACGCCTCCGAAGGCCACCGCCTGCTCCGCCAGGCGTACGAACGGGACGGCGAGATCGGGCCCATGGCCCGGCTCAACTCCTTCGCCCAGGCGCACCGCGCCACCTGGGACGGGCTGCGCCACCGCCTCCCGGTCCAGCTCACGGACGTGGGCGACGAGGTGAACGACGTCTTCGACGCCATAGACGAAGAGGTCGAGCCGCTCCAGTCCGTCCTCCCGCGCACCCCCGAGCGCGGCGCGGTCGGAACCGGCCGCCCGAGCACGCCGGGAAGCACCTCGCCGACCACGCCCCAGAGCCCGCACGCCTCGTCCGCCGCCCCGTCCCACGGCGGCACGTCCGCACAGCCGAAGCCCTCGGGCTCGGACACGGGCGCGCCGGAGGACGACGGTCTGCTCGGCGGCACCGGCGACCTGCTCAAGCCGCCGCACATGGGCCCGAGCACCGACCCGTCCGGCGCCGAGTCGACCCCGCCGGTCCCGGACGTGACGATCCCGCCGATCCTCCCGGGCCTGCTCCCCGGCCTGGGCATCGACAGCAGCGACGCGAACTAGCGCGGCGGTACGGAGGGAGGTGGGGGCGCCACCCGGCAGGGCGGCGCCCCCACCTCCGCGCGCCCCCACCTCCGCGCGCCCACTCCTGCGGTTCGCGCGCCCATTCCGTACGTCTCCGCGTACGGTCAGAAGAACACCGACCGCCGCTGCACCAACAGCTTGTACAGCGTGTGCTGGATCTGTTCGCGGACCTGGTCCGTCAGGTTGAACATCAGCATCGGGTCCTCCGCCGCCTCCAGCGGATAGCCGTCCGTCGGGATCGGCTCGCCGAACTGGATCGTCCACTTCGTCGGCAGCGGCAGCGCGCCCAGCGGACCCAGCCACGGGAACGTCGGCGTCAGCGGGAAGTACGGCAGGCCGAGCACCCGCGCCAGGGTCCTGGCGTTGCCCAGCATCGGGTAGATCTCCTCCGCGCCCACGATCGAGCACGGCACGATCGGCACCCCCGCCCGCAGCGCCGTCGACACGAAGCCGCCGCGCCCGAAGCGCTGCAGCTTGTACCGCTCCGCGAACGGTTTCCCGATGCCCTTGAAGCCCTCCGGCATCACCCCGACGATCTCCCCGGCCCTCAGCAGCCGCTCCGCGTCCTCCGCGCAGGCCAGCGTGTGCCCCGCCTTGCGGGCCAGCTCGTTCACCACCGGCAGCATGAAGACCAGGTCGGCGGCGAGCAGCCGCAGATGACGCCCCGCCGGGTGATGGTCGTGGACGGCGACCTGCATCATCAGGCCGTCCAGCGGCAGCGTCCCCGAGTGGTTCGCCACCACGAGGGCGCCGCCCTCCTTCGGGATGTTGTCGACGCCCTTCACCTCCACCCGGAAGTACTTCTCGTACACCGGGCGCAGCAGCGACATCAGGACCTGGTCGGTGAGCTCCTCGTCGTAGCCGAACTCGTCGACCTCGTAGTCGCCCGTGACCCGCCGCCGCAGGAACGCCAGCCCCTCGGCGAGCCGCCGCTCCCAGCCGCCGGACGCCGGCGGTGCCGCGGACGGGGAAGGCGGGGCGGGCGGCGCCTGGGTCGTCCCCCCGGCCTGCTGCCGCCCGTCCGGCTGCTGCGCCGGCAGCGCCCGTACGGAGGCCTCGCCGTCGCTCCTGGAGGGCCTCCGGCGCGCCCGTGAGCGGTCGTCGTCGAAGGGGATGACCTTGGCGTCCGCCATCGCGTTCTGGGCTCCTATTCCGCGGTCGTGGAGGTCGGTTCGGGCGCGAGCCGCCCGGCGAGCCGGTCCACGGCCCCCGCGAGCAGCTCCGGCGGCAGCAGCCCCGGCCCGCGGCTGTCCGCGAAGTCCGCGAAGGCCTCGGCGGTGGTGCGGCGCGGCCGGAAGCCGAGGGTCTCGCGCATCTGGACGGTCGACACCACCCGGCCGTGGGTGAGGAGCCGGATCTGCTCCGGCGAGAAGTCGGTGACGCCTACCGTGCGCAGCGCCTGGCCCACCCAGGTGACCGCGGGCAGCAGCACCGGCACCGTCGGCCGTCCGAGCCGGCGGGCGCACTGGGAGAGCAGCAGCACGCCGTCGCCCGCGATGTTGAAGGTGCCGCTGTTCAGGGTGGCGCGGCGCGGCTCGCGCGACGCGAGCTCCAGGACGTCGATGACGTCGTCCTCGTGGACGAACTGCAGCCGCGGGTCGTAGCCGAAGACCGTGGGCAGCACCGGCAGGTCGAGGTACTCGGCGAGCGGGGAGTCCACCCGCGGCCCGAGGATGTTCGCGAACCGCAGCACGCACACCGCCACGTCCGGCCGGCGCCGGGCGAAGCCCCGGACGTATCCCTCGACCTCCACCGCGTCCTTCGCGAAGCCGCCGCTCGGCAGCGACTTCGCCGGCGTGGTCTCGGTGAAGACCGCCGGGTCGCGGGGCGCGGAGCCGTACACGCTGGTGCTGGACTTCACCACCAGCCGCTGGATCCTGGGCGCCTTCTGGCACGCGCCGAGCAGCTGCATGGTGCCGATGACGTTGGTCTCCTTGACCGACGTGCGGCCGCCGGAGCCCAGCGCCGTCCCGGTGACGTCCATGTGGACGACGGTGTCGACGTCGTACTGGGCCAGGACCTTGGCGACGGCCGGCTGCCGGATGTCCGCCCGGACGAACTCGGCGTCGCCGAGCGGGTGCGGCGAGGGCACGGCGTCCAGGGCGACCACCCGCTCCACGTCCGGGTCCCGCTGGACGCGCCGGACGAAACGCGCACCGAGGTGCCGGGCCGCACCGGTGACGAGCACGACCTTGCCCAAGAGAAGCGCCTTCCGTCGGTGGACCGGTGTTCCGCTGACCGCCACCGTAGCGCCTCGGTGTTTCCGCGCAATAAAGCGTGGCCCCCCACCGGACAATCGGTGAGGGGCCACGCCTGACGCCGTACGCGGTCGTGCCGCGTCGCTTACTTCTTGTTGCGACGCTGAACGCGCGTGCGCTTGAGCAGCTTGCGGTGCTTCTTCTTGGCCATCCGCTTACGCCGCTTCTTGATAACAGAGCCCACGACTACCCTCGCTCACTTCTCGGAACATCCCCGCGCCAGCGGGGATCGGTGCGGGGCGTCTGGGCCCACACGACCTACGAGGGGCTAGCCTACCGCCCCGAGCGACCGGCTCGTAATCCGAGGGCGGTTTCGGGCTCCGGGACCTTCCGGCCGCGCGCCCGCTACGCGGTCGCCACCCCCACGAACGACTCCCTGAGGTATTCGTGCACCGCCTGCTCGGGCACCCGGAAGGACCTGCCCACCCGGATCGCCGGCAGATGACCGCTGTGCACCAAGCGGTACACGGTCATCTTCGAGACGCGCATCACCGAGGCGACCTCCGCCACGGTCAGAAACTTCACCTCGTTGAGAGGCCTGTCGCCAGCAGCCATGACCCACCTGTACCTTCCGCCGCGACGCCCACCGGCTTCCCCTCCGGTGACTCTTCGTCGCCGAGCGCTCACGCCCAGAGTAGGGGCGGGTGGTGCGAGTGGGGAAGAGGAGCAACCATCGGCCGTTTACCGTGACAGACACGCTCGATTGAGTACATAGCGAGTGAGTGGACGGTAGTAGTCCGAGCGCACCCCGTCATCCAGCGGAACGGCGACCGACACCTGTCCCTCCGCCTCTCCCACGAACAGCGCCGGGTCGTCCGTGTCGGCGAGCCCGATGGCCTCGATACCCAGCTGACCTGCCCCGCAGACCCAGCCGTGGTCGCCCACCACCAGCTCCGGAAGCGGCCCGCCCGCCTCGGCGGCGCCCTCCAGCGCCGCCCTGACCGGCAGCGGCGAGTGCGTGTGCGCCCCCGGTTCACGCCCTGCGGGCGGCAGGTCCGCATCGCGCACCAGCGCGACCCCCCGTACGTAGTCCAGAAGGTGCGTGCGTACGCCGAACCGGGTCGTTATGTCGACACGTCTACCCTGCGCCGGGGTGAGAACAAGACATCCCGCCGCCGACAAAGCGTCTGCGAGCGCGGCGTAGAAACCGAGCAGCCGGTGCGGATGTCCCGTCCCGAAGAGCACCGGAGCCCGCCGCCGCGCCGCCGCCGCGAGCCGCTCCGCGAACGCGGCGAGCGCTCCGAGCGTCCGCTCCGGATCGATCACGTCCGGCCCCGAGCGGTGCGCCGGATCGTCCGACACCCCGCACTTGTCCGCCATCAGCCGCAGCAGTTCACCCTCGTCCCAGCCCCACGCCGGATCCAGCCCCAGGGTCACCCGCGGATCGCGGGCGGCGAACAGTCGATAGCTCCGCAGGCTCACCTCCCGCGAGGTCGCCACGGTCCCGGCCAACCCGGCCGCCAACAGATGCGCCCGCAGCGCCCCGGTACTCAGCACCCTGCCGATGCTGCCGGAACGACCCTGCACGGGGGGCGGAACCTGCCGGATGACGCACGGTCGGCGTAACGGCCACCCGGTCCGTACGCGCGGACCGTACGAACAGAACAGGCCGACGGCGGGAGCGCGAGCAGGGACGGAGGACGGCCGGAACGGACCCCGTACGGCCGGCCCGGCGCCCCGTCAGGCCAGCAGGCCCCGCAGCGGGAACACCGAGCGACGGGTCGCCAGCACCGCCTGGTCCAGCCGGTCCGCCGGATCGTAGCCGTCCTCCCAGCCCCGCCAGCCGACCGGCCACCGCCCGTCCGTCATCCGCATCGGCCCCGGCTGCCGGGTCCGCGCGTACACCTCGTCCCGCCACGAGGACGGGATCACCGACTCCGGATCGACCGGCGCGTGCGCCGCGATCCCCACCAGATGCGTCCACGACCGCGGGACGACGTCCACGACCGCGTACCCGCCCCCGCCGAGCGCCACCCACCTGCCGCCCTCGGCGTGCGCGTGCGCCAGCTCGTGACACGCCTCCTGCACCGCCCGCTGCGCGTCCAGCGACACCGCCAGATGCGCCAGCGGGTCCTCGAAGTGGGTGTCCGCGCCGTGCTGCGTCACCAGCACCTGCGGCCGGAAATCGGCCAGCAGCTCCGGCACCACCGAGTGGAACGCCCGCAGCCAGCCCGCGTCCCCGGTCCCCGCCGGAAGCGCCACGTTCACCGCGCCGCCCTCGCCCGCGCCGGCCGCGCCCGTCTCCTCCGGCCAGCCGGTCTGCGGGAACAGCGTCCGCGGATGCTCGTGCAGCGAGATCGTCAGGACCCGCGGGTCGTCCCAGAACGCCGCCTGCACCCCGTCCCCGTGGTGCACGTCCACGTCCACGTACGCGACCCGCTCCGCACCCAGCTCCAGCAGCCGGGCGATCGCCAGCGCGGCGTCGTTGTAGATGCAGAACCCGGACGCGGCACCCGGCATCGCGTGGTGCAGGCCGCCCGCGAAGTTCACCGCGTGCGCCGCCTCCCCGCGCCACACCGCCTCCGCCGCGCCCACCGACTGCCCGGCGATCAGCGCCGACACCTCGTGCATCCCGGCGAACGCCGGGTCGTCCACCGTGCCGAGCCCGTACGACTGGTCGGCCGACCGCGGGTCCGCCGAGGCGGCCCGCACCGCCGCCACGTAGTCCTCACGGTGCACGAGCCGCAGCGTCGACTCCCCCGCCGGCTTCGCGGCCACCACGTCCACCGCCCGGTCGAGCCCGTACGCCCGCACCAGACCCATGGTCAGCGCGAGCCGGACCGGATCCATCGGGTGCTCGCGACCGAAGTCGTAGCCCGTGACAGCTTCATCCCACATCAACAGTGTGCGGCCGCTCATGCGAGCCACCGTAGCGGGCCCGCGCCGAACCGAACGACGTGGCATACACCACCGTGACGAGCACCAGCACCATCGGCACCAGCATCGCCCCGCGATAGTCCCAGGCGTCCCCCAGCGCCCCGACGAGGGGCGAACCGATCAGGAAGCCGACGTAGTTGAACACGTTGAGCCGCGCCACCGCGGCGTCGCTCGCCCCGGGGAAGAGCCGGCCGGCGGCGGCGAAGGTCTGCGGCACGACCACGCTCAGACCGAGCCCGAGCACCGTGAACCCGGCCATGCCCGTCCAGGGCCCCGGCGCCACCGCCACCACCGCGAACCCGAGCGCCGCCAGCACCGCACCGGCCCGCACCACCAGGACCGCGCCGAGCCGCCGCACCCCGAAGTCCCCGACGGCCCGCCCGAGCAGCGTCGTCACCATGTACGCGTTGTACGGCACGGTCGCCAGCTCCTCCGAACTGTGCAGCACGTCCTGGAGGTACTTCGCCGACCAGTTGGAGACCGTCGAGTCCCCGATGTACGCGAAGGTCATGACCATGCACAGCGGCAGCAGCACCCGGAACGCCACCCCGCTCCCCTCCGCCTCCCGGACCTGCCCGGACTCCGGCCCGTCGGCCCGCCCGTCCACGTACCAACGGCTCCCGACGAACGCGACCGGCAGCAGCACCGCCACCACCGGGAGATAGGAGGCGAGGAGCGACAGGTGCCAGTGCGCCCCGACCCAGGCGAGCGAGGCACCGGCGATGCCGCCGAGGCTGTACGCGGCGTGGAAACCGAGCATGATGCTCCGGCCGTACGCCCGCTGGAGGCTGACGCCCAGCATGTTCATCGACGCGTCCAGCGCACCGACCGCCAGGCCGAACACGCCCAACGCCACGGCCGCCGCCCACAGTTCCGAGCCGGCACCGACGGCCGTCAGGGCCAGCAGGACGACGGGCTGGGACCACCGCAGCACCACGGAGGGCCCGACCCGTGCCACGAGCTTCTCGGTGACGACGCTGGACACGCCGGCCAGTACGGGCACGGCGGCGAGGAAGACGGGCAGCAGCCCGTCGGATATCCCGTACCGGTCCTGGATCGCCGGTATCCGGGTCACGAGCAGGGCGAAGGTGACGCCCTGCACGAAGAAACCGAGCCCCAGGGATCCCCGCCCACGCCGCAACCGCGCATCCGTCATGGCGGCACAGCGTAGGGCCGGAGGCTACCGGGCGGTAGAGCGATCACCACCCCAATGTCGCGAGCAGCGTGTCCATCCTGTCGAACGAGCCGGTCACGCCGGTGAGCCGCTCCCGCGGCGTCATCGCGGTGTACCCGTACACGTCCATCCCGGCCGCCACCGCGGCCTGCACCCCGAGCGCGCTGTCCTCGATCACCACACAGCGCTCGGGCGCCACGCCCATCCGCTCGGCGGCATGGAGGAAGAGGTCCGGCGCCGGCTTGCCCCGACCGACGTCCTCGGAGCTGAACACGGTCCCGTCCCGGAACCAGACGTCGAGGCCGGTGGCCCGGTGTCCGACGCGGATCCGCTCATGACTCCCCGAGGAGGCCACGCAGTACGGCACCCCGGCCGCTGCCAGCCCCTTCAGCACGTCGGCCGCCCCGTCGACGGCCGTCAACTCCCGCCGGAACGCGTCGAAGACGCGGCCGTGGAACGTCTCGTCGAAATCGGCCGGCAGCTCCTGCCCGTACTTCTCCAGGACCAGCTCGTGCACGCGGTGCAGGGCCGACCCCATGAAGTCACGGATCGAGTCCTCGTACGAGGTGGGATGCCCGAGCTCGCTGAGGTAGCCGGCCAGGATGGTGTTGGAGATCGGCTCACTGTCGACGAGCACGCCGTCGTTGTCGAAGATGACCAGGTCATAGCGCATGCCCTCAACCTACGGCCCTGCCCGCTCCCGCTGGATACGCTGTGCCGGGGCCGGAACGGCCACGGCCGACCGTTTTGCCGGTGAACGCAGAAAAGCCCCGCACCATAAGGTGCGGGGCTTTCCCACAATGATTGTTCGGCGGCGTCCTACTCTCCCACAGGG
>NZ_SDOY01000059.1 GCF_004117935.1 Streptomyces roseicoloratus
GGCGGCCTTGCGGGCCTCGTCGAGGACCTGTTCGCCGTCGGCGCGGGCGGCCGCCCGCAGCGCGTCGGCCTCCGCCACGCCGTCGGCCCGGACCTGCTCGGCCTCGACCCTGAGCTGCTCCGCCTCGGCGGTGAGCCGCTCGGCCTCGGCGGTCGCTTCGGTGATGAGGGTGTCGGCCTGTTCGGCGGCGTCGGCGCGGCGCT
>NZ_SDOY01000004.1 GCF_004117935.1 Streptomyces roseicoloratus
GTCTACACCTGACCGAAAGGCCCTCGTGCCCCACCGTAATGCACCCCTGACCGAAACCGGACGGCTGCGCCTGGCCCGCTGCGTCGTGGACGACGGCTGGCCGCTGCGGCGGGCCGCGGAACGGTTCCAGGTCTCCCCGACCACGGCCCAGCGGTGGGCCAGCCGCTACCGGCAGCTCGGCGAGGCAGGCATGCGCGACCGCTCGTCC
>NZ_SDOY01000010.1 GCF_004117935.1 Streptomyces roseicoloratus
CAGCTGGTCGACCATCGTGTTGAGGGTGTTCTTCAGCTCCAGGATCTCGCCGCGCGCGTCCACGTCGATCTTCTGCGACAGGTCACCCCGCGCCACCGCCGTCGCGACCTGCGCGATGTTGCGCACCTGGGCGGTCAGGTTCCCGGCCATGCCGTTCACCGAGTCCGTCAGGTCACGCCACACACCGGCCACGCCCGGCACCACGGCCTGACCGCCCAGACGCCCGTCGGTGCCCACCTCGCGGGCCACCCGCGTCACCTGGTCCGCGAACGCGGACAGCTGGTCGACCATCGTGTTGATGGTGTTCTTCAGCTCCAGGATCTCGCCGCGCGCGTCCACGTCGATCTTCTGCGACAGGTCGCCCCGCGCCACCGCCGTCGTCAC
>NZ_SDOY01000060.1 GCF_004117935.1 Streptomyces roseicoloratus
CACGATGCTGCTCGGCTCGGAGATCGGGGCGGCGCTGACCGCCCTGGAACCGCTCGGCATCGACATGATCGGCCTGAACTGCGCCACCGGCCCGGCCGAGATGGCCGAGCACCTGCGCCACCTGTCCCGGCACGCCCGCATCCCCGTCTCCGTCATGCCCAACGCGGGCCTGCCCGTGCTCACCTCGGACGGCGCGCACTACCCGCTGACCCCTCGGGAGCTGGCGGACGCCCAGGAGGCGTTCGTCCGGGACTACGGCCCCGCCCTGGTCGGCGGCTGCTGCGGCACGACGCCCGAGCACCTGCGGGAGATCGTGGACCGGGTGCGGGGCGCGGCCGTGCCGGCGCGGACGCCCGAGTCGGAGCCGGGCGCGGCGTCCCTGTACAGCCACGTGCCGTTCCGGCAGGACACCTCGTACCTCGCCATCGGCGAGCGGACGAACGCCAACGGCTCGAAGAAGTTCCGCGAGGCCATGCTGGAGGGCCGCTGGGACGACTGCGTCGAGATGGCCCGCGACCAGATCCGCGAGGGCGCGCACATGCTCGACCTGTGCGTGGACTACGTGGGCCGGGACGGCGCCGCCGACATGGCGGAGCTCGCCGGCCGCTTCGCCACCGCCTCCACGCTGCCGATCGTCCTGGACTCCACCGAGGTCGGCGTGCTGCGGGCCGGCCTGGAGAAACTGGGCGGCCGTGCGGTGCTCAACTCGGTCAACTACGAGGACGGTGACGGCCCCGAGTCGCGGTTCGCGCAGGTCACGGCGCTGGCGCGGGAGCACGGCGCGGCGCTGATGGCCCTGACGATCGACGAGGAGGGGCAGGCGCGGACGGCGGAGAAGAAGGTCGAGATCGCGGAACGGCTGATCGCCGACCTCACCGGGAACTGGGGCATCCGCGAGTCGGACATCCTCATCGACACCCTGACCTTCACCATCTGCACCGGCCAGGAGGAGTCGCGCAAGGAC
>NZ_SDOY01000061.1 GCF_004117935.1 Streptomyces roseicoloratus
CCTCCGGCGGCGCGTCCGCCCCCTGCGCCTGCCCGCGCGAACGGGCGCCGCACCCTCGCGGCACGCCGCCCCGGCGCGGGGCGGCGTGCAGCGCCGCGGGGCGAAGGGCTACGCCACCCGGCGCACCACGTACGCGGTGCCGCCCTTCGGGGACGGCTCCCCGCCCACGTACTCCTGGCCGCGCATCTCGCACCAGGCCGGGATGTCCAGACGGGCGGCCTCGTCGTCGGAGAGCACGGTGACCGTGCCGCCCACGGGTACGTCGCCGATCACCCTGGCCAGCTCGATCACCGGGATCGGGCAGCGCTTGCCGAGGGCGTCGACCAGCAGCGTGTCCGGCGCCGCACCGGCCACGGCCGACGGCCGCGGGGCGCCGAGCCGCTCGCGCACGGCGGCGACCACGCCCGGCAGCACGCCGAGGAAGCGGTCCACGTCCTCCTCGGCGGTGCCCGCCGGCAGCGAGACCCGGACGTTTCCCTCACTCAGGACGCCCATCGCGCGCAGCACATGGCTGGGCGTCAGCGTGGAACTCGTGCACGACGAACCGGACGAAACGGAGAAACCCTCCCGGTCCAGCTCGTGCAGCAGCGTCTCCCCGTCGACATAGAGACAGGAGAAGGTGACCAGATGCGGCAGCCGCCGCACCGGATCGCCGACCACCTCCACGTCCGGCACCAGCTCCGGCACCCGTGCCCGGATCCGGTCCACCAGGGCCCGCAGCCGCGCCGCCTCCTCCGCCGCCTCCGCCCGTACCGCCCGCAGCGAGGCCGCCGCCGCCACGATCGCCGGCAGGTTCTCGAAGCCCGGCGCCCGCCCCGACTCCCGCTCGTCACCCGGGCCTTGGGGGGCGAACCGGACACCCTTGCGCACCGCGAGCAGCCCCACGCCCGACGGCCCGCCCCACTTGTGCGCGCTCGCCGCCAGCAGCGACCAGCCCTCCGGCACCGGCCCCCAGCCCAGCGACTGCGCCGCGTCGACCAGCAGCGGCACCCCGGCCGCCCGGCAGGCGTCCGCCACCTCGGCCACCGGCTGCTCGGTGCCCACCTCGTGGTTGGCCGACTGCAGGCAGGCCAGCGCCGTACGGGCGTCCAGCGCCGCCGCGAAGCGCTCCGGATCCACCGCGCCCGACCGGTCCACCGGCACCTCGGCCACCGTCCCGCCGGCCGCCGTGTGCGCCTCGCCGGCGTGCAGGACGGAGGAGTGCTCCACGGCCGACACCACGAGCCGGTCGCCGACCCGCCGGCGCCCGGCGAGTGCTCCGGAGACCCCCGCGTGAACCGCGCGCGTCCCCGAAGGAGTGAAGACCAGTTCGTCCGGGCGGCAGCCCACCGCCTCCGCCGCCGCCTCCCGCGCGGCGTCGAGCAGCAGCCGGGCCCGCCGCCCCTCCCGGTACAGCCGGGCCGGGTCGGCCCAGCCCTCGTCCAGGGCGGCCAGGAGCGCCTGGCGGGCGACGGGGTGCAGCGGAGCGGTGGACGCGGCGTCGAAGTACGGCATCCGCCCACGGTAGGCCCTGTCGCGTGATCCCCCGTCAGAAGTACCGTTCGGGCCGCCGTTCGACCGCCGTACGGCCCCCCGGAATCCCTCCCCGGAACTCCGGAGTCCACCCCTTCGGGGACTCGGACGGCGCGTTGGGCACCCTCCCCGCGCGACCCCAAATAGCGTCCAGTAGGGTTTGGTCCGCATAAACATCCAAACCCCTGCCCGCGGCCGGGGCGGCGACCGACCAGCGAGACGGACGGCCGTGGCAGCCGACCTATGCGGGCCGAGACTCTCGGGAAGGCGCTACGTGAGTCCCAACGGCTCCGACCGCTCGTCGCGGCGCCCGATGCGGCGGAAGCTGCCGCAGGTGCTGACTGCGGGCCTGATCCTGGCGACAGCCACCGGCTGCTCGTACAACTGGGAAGACTTCCCTCGCCTTGGCATGCCCACCCCCGTGACGGAAGAGGCTCCGCGGATCCTCTCCCTGTGGCAGGGCTCGTGGGCCGCCGCGCTCGCCACCGGCGTGCTGGTGTGGGGCCTCATCCTGTGGGCCACCATCTTCCACCGGCGCAGCCGCACCAAGGTCGAGGTACCTCCGCAGACCCGTTACAACATGCCGATCGAGGCGCTGTACACGGTCACTCCGCTCATCATCGTCTCGGTGCTGTTCTACTTCACCGCGCGCGACGAGTCGAAGCTCCTCGAGCTCACCCCCAAGCCCGCCCACACGGTCAACGTGGTCGGCTACCAGTGGAGCTGGGGCTTCAACTACGTCGAGAACGTCCCCGGCGTGACGGGCGACGCCAAGACGGACAAGAACCTCGCGGCGATTCCGGACAAGTTCAAGGACGCGTTCCCGGCGAA
This sequence comes from Streptomyces roseicoloratus, assembly GCF_004117935.1. GTDB lineage: Bacteria > Actinomycetota > Actinomycetes > Streptomycetales > Streptomycetaceae > Streptomyces > Streptomyces roseicoloratus. The sequence goes on from NZ_SDOY01000061.1 coordinate 2,344, forward strand.
CGCCGGCGGCGTCTACGACGCGGGCATCCCGGGCACCCGGAACCCGCAGACCGGCAACCCGGGCCCGACCCTGTGGCTGCCCAAGGGCGAGAAGGTCCGCTTCGTCCTGACCTCGCGTGACGTCATCCACTCCTTCTGGGTGGTTCCCTTCCTGATGAAGCAGGACGTCATTCCGGGTCACACCAACTCCTTCGAGGTCACCCCGACCCAGGAGGGCACGTTCCTCGGCAAGTGCGCCGAGCTGTGCGGCGTCGACCACTCCCGGATGCTCTTCAACGTCAAGGTGGTCTCCCCGGAGCGCTACCAGCAGCACCTGAAGGAGCTGGCGGAGAAGGGTCAGACCGGTTACATCCCCGCGGGCATCGAGCAGACTGACCCCGCCCGGAATGCGGAGAAGAACCAACTGTGAGCATCCTCAACGAACCCCAGGGTGCGGCCGCGGCTGAGGACTCGTACGAGAACGAGCTCCCGGTACGCCGCAAGCAGCCCGGCAACGTCGTGGTGAAGTGGCTGACGACCACCGACCACAAGACCATCGGCACGATGTACCTGGTCACGTCGTTCGCCTTCTTCTGCATCGGCGGCCTGATGGCGCTCTTCATGCGCGCCGAGCTGGCCCGTCCGGGTACGCAGATCATGTCGAACGAGCAGTTCAACCAGGCGTTCACGATGCACGGCACGATCATGCTGCTGATGTTCGCGACGCCGCTGTTCGCCGGATTCGCGAACTGGATCATGCCGCTGCAGATCGGCGCGCCCGACGTGGCGTTCCCGCGGCTGAACATGTTCGCCTACTGGCTCTACCTCTTCGGCTCGATCATCGCCGTCGCCGGCTTCCTCACCCCGCAGGGTGCCGCCGACTTCGGCTGGTTCGCCTACTCCCCGCTGTCGGACGCGGTCCGCTCGCCGGGCGTCGGCGCCGACCTGTGGATCATGGGTCTGGCCTTCTCCGGCTTCGGCACGATCCTCGGCTCGGTCAACTTCATCACCACGATCATCTGCATGCGCGCTCCGGGCATGACGATGTTCCGCATGCCGATCTTCACCTGGAACGTCCTGCTGACCGGTGTCCTGGTCCTGCTGGCCTTCCCGGTCCTGGCGGCCGCGCTGTTCGCCCTCGAGGCGGACCGCAAGTTCGGTGCCCACGTCTTCGACGCGGCCAACGGCGGTGCCCTGCTCTGGCAGCACCTCTTCTGGTTCTTCGGGCACCCTGAGGTGTACATCATCGCGCTGCCGTTCTTCGGCATCATCTCCGAGGTCATCCCGGTCTTCAGCCGCAAGCCGATGTTCGGCTACATCGGTCTGGTGGCCGCGACCATCGCGATCGCCGGTCTGTCCGTGACCGTGTGGGCCCACCACATGTACGTCACCGGCGGTGTGCTCCTGCCGTTCTTCTCCTTCATGACGTTCCTCATCGCCGTACCGACCGGCGTGAAGTTCTTCAACTGGATCGGCACGATGTGGAAGGGCTCGCTGTCCTTCGAGACGCCGATGCTCTGGGCGACCGGCTTCCTGATCACCTTCACCTTCGGTGGTCTGACCGGCGTCATCCTGGCCTCGCCGCCGATGGACTTCCACATCTCCGACTCGTACTTCGTGGTCGCGCACTTCCACTACGTCGTCTTCGGCACCGTGGTGTTCGCGATGTTCTCCGGCTTCCACTTCTGGTGGCCGAAGTTCACGGGCAAGATGCTGGACGAGCGCCTCGGCAAGATCACCTTCTGGACGCTGTTCATCGGCTTCCACGGCACCTTCCTGGTGCAGCACTGGCTGGGTGCCGAGGGCATGCCGCGTCGTTACGCGGACTACCTGGACGCCGACGGCTTCACCGCGCTGAACACCGTCTCGACGATCTCCTCGTTCCTCCTCGGCCTGTCGATCCTGCCGTTCTTCTACAACATCTGGAAGACGGCCAAGTACGGCAAGAAGATCGAGGTCGACGACCCGTGGGGCTACGGCCGTTCGCTCGAGTGGGCGACGTCCTGCCCGCCGCCGCGGCACAACTTCCTCACCCTGCCGCGGATCCGTTCCGAATCCCCGGCGTTCGACCTGCACCACCCTGAGATCGCGGCTCTCGACCAGCTCGAGAACAAGCCTCACGAGGTGGCGGCCCTCAGCGGCGGCAAGGAGGCCGGCAAGTGAAGATCCAGGGCAAGATGTTCATCTGGCTGAGCGTCTTCGTCCTCGCCATGGCGATCGTCTATGGCGTGTGGTCGAAGGAGCCGGTCGGTACGACGGCGCTGTTCCTGGCGTTCGGTCTCTGCATCATGATCGGCTACTACCTGGCCTTCACGGCCAAGCGTGTCGACGCCATGGCGCAGGACGACAAGGAGGCCGACGTCGCGGACGAGGCCGGCGAGGTGGGCTTCTTCGCCCCCCACAGCTGGCAGCCGCTCTCGCTGGCCCTCGGTGGTGCGCTGGCCTTCGCGGCCATCGCCATCGGCTGGTGGCTGCTCTACTTCTCCGCTCCGTTCATTCTGGTCGGCATCTTCGGCTGGGTGTTCGAGTTCTACCGCGGTGAGAACCAGAACCAGTAGCAGCACCCCGCAACACCCGGGAGGGGCCCGGCCACTTCGTTCCGACGAAGCGGCCGGGCCCCTCTTTTGCCGCGCTCGGCGCGCCGGGCGCGGGGATTGTTCTTAGCGTGAAGTCATGAACGACACGCCGCGCATTCGGACTGTTCTGAGCTGCACTCTTCTGGCCGTCACCGTCACGGCGGGCGTCACGGCGTGCGCGGGCGGCGACGGCCATCCGCTGTCGGCGAGGCCCTTCGACGCGGCGGACCGGATCGCCTTCAACGCGCCCGAGGGCGGCGGGAAGGCCGACCCCGAGAAGCCCCTGGAGATCACCGCCAAGGGCGAGGACGGGCGGATCACCGACGTCACCGCGACCGACGAGGCCGGGCACCACCTGGCGGGCGAACTCACCGCGGACGGGCAGAAGTGGCGCTCCACGGCCGCGCTGGCGGCCGGCGCCCGCTACACCGTCCGGGTGGCCACCGAGGACGAGGACGGCGCCCCAGGGGCCCGTACGTTCACGTTCGAGACCGCCCCGGCCAAAAGGGCGCTGACCGTCACGTTCGGCCCGGAGGCGGGCAAGTACGGCGTCGGCCAGCCCGTCACCGCGGAGCTGAGCCTCCCGGTGAAGGACCGCAAGGCCCGCGCCGTCGTCGAACGGGCCCTCAAGGTCCGCTCCGTACCGGCCGTCGAGGGCTCCTGGTACTGGGTCGACGACAAGAAGCTGCACTACCGCCCGAAGGAGTACTGGCCCACCGGCGCGACCGTCACCGTCACCGGAAACCTCGGGGGCGTCAAGGTCGACGACAAGGTCTACGGCGGCGAGTCCAAGCCGCTCACGCTGACCATCGGCGACCGCGTCGAGGCCATCACGGACGCCGGCTCGCACTCCATGACGGTGCGCAGGAACGGAGAAGTGATCAACACCATTCCGGTGACCACCGGAAAACCGGGCTTCTCCACCCGGAACGGGATCAAAGTGGTGCTCGGCAAGGAGTACTACGTCCGGATGCGCGGCACCAGCATCGGCATCGCCGAGGGCAGCTCGGAGTCGTACGACCTGCCGGTCTACTACGCCACCCGGGTCACCTGGAGCGGCGAGTACGTCCACGCCGCGCCCTGGTCCGTCGGCTCCCAGGGCGTCGCGAACGTCAGCCACGGCTGCACCGGCATGTCGACCGGGAACGCCGCCTGGTTCTACGAGAACGTCCGCCGCGGCGACATCGTCAAGGTCGTCAACAGCGCCGGAGAGATGATGGACGCCTTCGGCAACGGCTTCGGCGACTGGAACCTGTCCTGGGACAAGTGGCGCCGCGGCAGCGCCCTGGTGGCCGAGAAGGGCGACCCCACGGCCACCGAGGACGCGAAGGCCCGGCTCAGGCCGAGTCTGTGACCCGGCTCAGTCCGGGCCCGTAACCCGTATGGGTGCCCCTACGGGGCGTGTGCCGAAAGCGGCGTCGTCTGCCCGAAGGGCAGGCGGGACCCTCGGCACACGCCCTACGCGCCGATGCTCAGGCGCGAGCGCAGCAGGGACGCCAGGGACGCCGCGAACTCGACCGGTTCCACCGGAAGGGTGACCGCGGCGTCCGCGCGGCTCCACGTGGCCAGCCAGGCGTCCTGGGGGCGGCCGATGAGCAGCAGCACCGGCGGGCAGCGGAAGATCTCGTCCTTGATCTGACGGCACACGCCCATGCCGCCCGCCGGCACCGCCTCGCCGTCGAGCACGCAGACGTCGATGCCGCCCTCGTCCAGGGCCGTGAGCACCGCCGGCAACGTCGCGCACTCCACGAACTCGACCGGGGGAACATCGGCGGCGGGCCGGCGTCCGGCCGCGAGGCGGACCTGCGCGCGGGTGTTCGCGTCGTCGCTGTAGACCAGGACCGTGGCGCTCGACTGCATCGTTCCTCCGTGAAGGTGGTCGGCCGTTGCGCGGATGCTACTCCGCTCCACACCCCGTCAACACCCGTTCAACACCTGTTCGAAGGGTGCCGGAAGCCCCTCCGGATGGGCCGTTCGGGCAGGACACGCGCCCCGGACACTCCGAACGGCACCCCCCGGAGTGAGGGCGGGATAAGCGACCGACATAATGTCGGTCGTGGCGACAGTAACGACAGTAGATACCGGGCACGCGCACCCGTCGGTCAATCGACCGAACCTCACCAGCGTCGGAACCATCATCTGGCTGAGCTCCGAGCTGATGTTCTTCGCGGCCCTCTTCGCGATGTACTTCACCCTGCGATCCGTGATGGGCGCGGAGTTCTGGACGGAAAAGGCCGACGCCTTGAACCTTCCGTTCTCCGCGACGAACACCACGATCCTGGTGCTCTCCTCCCTCACCTGCCAGCTCGGCGTCTTCGCCGCCGAGCGCGGTGACGTGAAGAAGCTCCGGACGTGGTTCATCATCACGTTCGTGATGGGCGCGGTCTTCATCGGCGGCCAGGTCTTCGAGTACACCGAGCTGGTCAAGCACGAGGGCCTTTCGCTCTCGTCCGACCCGTACGGCACGGTGTTCTACCTGACCACCGGCTTCCACGGCCTGCACGTGACGGGCGGTCTCATCGCCTTCCTGCTGGTCCTCGGCCGGACGTACGCCGCCAAGAGGTTCACTCACGAGCAGGCAACCGCCGCCATCGTCGTGTCCTACTACTGGCACTTCGTCGATGTCGTCTGGATCGGCCTCTTCGCCACGATCTACTTGATCAAGTAATCGGGCTCCGCCTCCCGGCGGACCGACACATCCAGCAAGCATCGACGCAGAAGATCCTGACACCGGGGTAATCCGTGAAAAAGCTCTCCGCACGACGACGCCATCCGCTGGCGGCGGTCGTCGTCCTACTCCTCGCGCTGGCGGCAACCGGGGGGCTCTACGCCGCGTTCGCGCCCGCGGGCACGGCGAAGGCCGACGAAACCGCCCAGTCCCTGGCCATCGAGGAGGGCAAGAAGCTCTACTCCGTCGGCTGTGCCAGTTGCCACGGAACCGGCGGTCAGGGCACCTCTGACGGCCCGTCCCTGGTCGGCGTGGGCTCGGCGGCCGTGGACTTCCAGGTCGGCACCGGCCGCATGCCCGCGCAGCAGCCGGGCGCGCAGGTCCCGAGGAAGAAGGTCATCTACACGCAGGCTGAGATCGATCAGCTCGCGGCGTACGTCGCCTCTCTCGGTGCCGGCCCGGCCATCCCGAAGCCCGGCCAGTACAACCCTGAGGGCGCCGACATCGCCAAGGGCGGCGAGCTGTTCCGCTCCAACTGCGCCCAGTGCCACAACTTCACCGGTGAGGGCGGTGCCCTGACCTACGGCAAGTACGCGCCGAGCCTCGAGGGCGTCAGCCCGAAGCACCTCTACGAGGCCATGCAGACCGGCCCGCAGAACATGCCCTCCTTCCCCGACACCACGATGCCGGAGAAGCAGAAGAAGGACATCATCGCCTACGTCCAGGCTGTGAACAGCGACAAGGCCGACAACCCGGGTGGTCTCAAGCTGGGTGGCCTCGGCCCCGTCAGCGAGGGTCTGTTCGCGTGGATCTTCGGTCTGGGCGCGCTGATCGCAGTTGCCGTCTGGGTCGCGGCCCACACCGCTAAGGCCAAGAAGTCATGAGTACCCAAGAGATTCCAGAAGAGAACCTGCCGACCGAGCAGGCCACCGCGCACGGCGCGGTGAAGGTCGCCGACGACCCGTTCGCCGACCCGGGCCTCCCGCCCCACAAGCCGCGCATCCAGGACATCGACGAGCGGGCCGCCAAGCGGTCCGAGCGCGCGATCGCCTTCATGTTCACGCTGTCGATGCTGGCCACGATCGGCTTCATCGCCTCGTACGTGATCTTCCCGGTCGACGAGATCGTGTACATCTGGCCGTTCGGCCGGGTGTCCGCGCTCAACTTCGCCCTGGGCTGGACGCTGGGCCTGGCCCTGTTCTTCATCGGCGCGGGCGCGGTCCACTGGGCCCGCACCCTGATGTCCGACGTCGAGGTGGCCGACGAGCGTCACCCGATGGAGGCGTCGCCCGAGGTCAAGGCCAAGGTCATGGCGGACTTCGCGGCCGGTGCCGCCGAGTCCGGCTTCGGCCGCCGCAAGCTGGTCCGCAACACGCTGTTCGGCGCGCTGGCCCTGGTGCCGCTCTCCGGCGTCGTGCTGCTGCGTGACATGGGTCCGCTGCCCGAGAAGAAGCTCCGCTCCACCATGTGGGCGAAGGGCAAGCTCCTCATCAACATGAACACCAACGAGCCGCTGCGTCCCGAGGACGTCGCCGTCGGTTCGCTGACGTTCGCCAAGCCCGAGGGCCTGGAGGAGCACGACCACCACTTCCAGACCGAGATCGCCAAGGCCGCCCTGATGATCGTCCGGATCCAGCCGGAGGACATCAAGGACAAGCGCGAGCTCGAGTGGTCGCACGAGGGCATCGTGGCCTTCTCGAAGATCTGCACCCACGTCGGCTGCCCGATCTCCCTGTACGAGCAGCAGACGCACCACGTGCTCTGCCCGTGCCACCAGTCCACCTTCGACCTGTCCGACGGCGCCCGCGTCATCTTCGGCCCGGCCGGCCACGCCCTCCCGCAGCTGCGGATCGGCGTGAACGACAAGGGCTTCCTCGAAGCGCACGGCGACTTCGAAGAGCCCGTCGGCCCTGCCTTCTGGGAGCGCGGATGAGCACTGTGACCAACACCAAGAAGGCGCCCGCCGGAGAGCGGATCGCCGACTGGGCCGACGGCCGCCTGGGGATCTACACGCTGGCCAAGGCCAACATGCGGAAGATCTTCCCGGACCACTGGTCCTTCATGCTGGGCGAGGTCTGCCTCTACAGCTTCCTCATCATCATCCTGACGGGCGTCTACCTGACGTTGTTCTTCCACCCGTCGATGAACGAGGTGGAGTACGTCGGACCGTACGTCCCGCTCCAGGGACAGCTGATGTCCGAGGCGTTCAACTCGACCATGCACATCTCGTTCGAGGTGCGCGGTGGTCTGCTCATCCGGCAGATCCACCACTGGGCGGCGCTGATCTTCCTCGCCGGCATGTTCGTGCACATGATGCGCGTGTTCTTCACCGGCGCGTTCCGCAAGCCGCGCGAGATCAACTGGCTGTTCGGCTTCCTGCTGTTCTTCCTGGGCATGTTCACCGGTTTCACCGGCTACTCGCTCCCGGACGACCTGCTCTCCGGCACCGGTGTCCGCTTCATGCAGGGCGCGATCCTGTCCGTGCCGATCGTCGGCACGTACCTGTCGATGTTCCTGTTCGGCGGCGAGTTCCCCGGCGGCGACTTCGTCGCCCGGTTCTACTCGGCGCACGTGCTGCTGCTCCCGGGCATCATGCTCGGCCTGGTGGTCGCGCACCTCATCCTGGTGTTCGTCCACAAGCACACGCACTTCGAGGGCCCCGGCCGCACGAACAAGAACGTCGTCGGCATGCCGCTGCTGCCCGTGTACATGGCCAAGGCCGGAGGCTTCTTCTTCCTGGTCTTCGGTGTCATCGCGGTCATCGCGGCGGTCGCCTCGATCAACCCGATCTGGGCCCTCGGCCCGTACCGCCCGGACCAGGTGTCCACCGGCGCCCAGCCCGACTGGTACATGGGCTTCGCCGAGGGTCTGATCCGTGTCATGCCGGGCTGGGAGATCAACCTCTGGGGCCACACGCTGGTCCTGGGCGTCTTCATCCCGCTGGTGATCTTCCCGCTGGTGCTCGGCGCGATCGCGGTCTACCCGTTCATCGAGTCCTGGATCACCGGCGACAAGCGCGAGCACCACATCGCGCAGCGCCCGCGCAACGCCCCGACGCGCACCGCCTTCGGCGTCGCCTGGATCACGGCGTACATGATCATGCTCGTCGGTGGTGGCAACGACCTCTGGGCCACGCACTTCCACCTGTCGATCAACGCGATCACCTGGTTCGTCCGGATCTTCTTCTTCGCCGGACCGGTCATCGCGTTCATCATCACCAAGCGGATCTGCCTCGGCCTCCAGCGCCGGGACAAGGACAAGGTGCTGCACGGTCGCGAGTCCGGCATCATCAAGCGCCTGCCGCACGGTGAGTTCGTCGAGGTCCACCAGCCGCTCAGCCAGGGCGAGCGCTACAAGCTCACCGCCCACGAGCAGTACGAGCCGGCCGAGCTGCCGCCGGCCGTCGACGAGAACGGCGTGGAGCGCAAGATCGGCCGCCTGCAGAAGCTCCGGGTCAAGCTGAACCAGGGCTACTACGGCGCGGACAACCAGGTCGCCAAGCCGACGGCGGAGGAGTTCCGGGAGATCGAGAGCGGCCACGGCCACCACTGATCACCCGACCGCCTGAGCCGGTCGTCGCCACGGCGAGAGCCCCGTCCATTCGATGGACGGGGCTCTTTGCCGTCCCCGGAGATCGATAGGGTGGGAGACGACCTCGCAGTCCCGTACGTACACACAGGAGCGACCATGAGCGCTGTGCACCCCGCTGGAGGCGACACCGCGGCGGGCCGCTCCTGGCCCGCCCTGCTGAACGGCCTCCTCGAAGGCCGTGACCTGTCCGCCGACGACACCGCCTGGGCGATGGACCTGATCATGCGCGGCGAGGCGACCGACGCGCAGATCGCCGGGTTCATGGTGGCCCTGCGGGCCAAGGGCGAGACGGTGGCGGAGATCTCCGGTCTCGTCCGGACCATGTACGAGCACGCCAACGTCATCGAGGTGCCGGGCCCGTCCGTCGACATCGTCGGCACCGGCGGCGACGGGGCCAGGACGGTGAACATCTCCACGATGTCGTCGATCGTGGTCGCCGGCGCCGGGGTCCGCGTCGTCAAGCACGGCAACCGCGCCGCCTCCTCCGCCTCCGGCTCCTCCGACGTCCTGGAGAAGCTCGGCATCAACCTGAACCTCACCCCCAAGCGGGTCGCCGAGGTCGCCGAGGAGGCGGGCATCACCATCTGCTTCGCCGTGAAGTTCCACCCCTCGCTGCGGTACGTCGCCGCCGCCCGCGGCCAGCTCGGCATCCGCACCACCTTCAACGTCCTCGGCCCGCTCACCAACCCGGCCAAGGTGCGCGCCCAGGCCGTCGGCGTCGCCGACGCGCGCATGGCGCCGATCGTGGCCGGCGTGCTCGCCGACCGCGGGAACTCCGCCCTCGTCTTCCGCGGTGACGACGGTCTGGACGAGCTGACCACCACCGGCACCTCCCGGGTGTGGGTGGTCCGGGACGGCGCCGTCCGCGAGGAGCGCTTCGACCCGCGGGACGTCGGCATCGAGCCGGTGACCCTCGACGCCCTGCGCGGCGGCGACCCCTCCCACAACGCCGACGTCGCCCGCCGGCTGCTCTCCGGCGAGACCGGCCCGGTGCGGGACGCCGTGCTGCTCAACTCGGCGGCCGCGCTGGTCGCCCTGGAGCCGGGCGGGGGCACCCTCGCGGAGCAGCTGCGGGCCGGCATGGACCGGGCCGCCGAGTCGATCGACTCGGGCTCCGCCCGCCGCGCCCTGGAGCGCTGGATCGCGGCCAGCAACGCCTGACCGCGGGTGAACGGCACATGGCGGCCGTGAACGGCACGTCGCGCCCCCGTCCCGGATGCCGGACGGGGTTGCGTCGTCGTGACCGTCTGTCATAGGTTCTGGACCAGGTCATGAGTGACAGCGACAAAGCCCCGGCTGGCTGTCCGGCAACCCTCCGTCCGTGGCGGGGTGCCCCGGGTGAAGACCAGGCCGCACGAGCAGAAGCCTGCGGCAAGCGCGGACCCCTGCGCACACCCTGGGGTCCTTGGTCCTCTAGGGAGCGTTGTCTCGTGAGCAAGCGAATGCGTTAGGGCCTCCGGCCCCTCTCTCCACCTCGACACCCCGTCCGCGGCACCCCTCCGCTCGCTGCCGTCCACGGGCCCTCGTACGCCTTTTCGCGCCCCTTTTATGCCGGGAGACACCGTCATGTCCGCACGCCCGAACGCCGTCGTCACCTCCTCCGCCGTCACCTTCGCCGCCGTCACCTCCGCCGTGTCCGCCGCCCCGGTCGACTCCGCCGCCACCCCGGTCCCCGCCGCCGCTCCGGCCGAGGCCGATCCCTGCTGCGACGCCCCGCTGCCGGTGCTCGGCCGGGACGTCACCGTCCCGCTCGTCACCGGCGGCGAGGTCACCTACGCGGCGCTCGACTACGCCGCCAGCGCCCCCGCGCTCCAGCGCGTCTGGGACGACGTGGCCGCCTACGCCCCGTACTACGGCAGCGTCCACCGCGGCGCCGGCTACCTCTCCCAGCTCTCCACCGACCTCTTCGAGAACAGCCGCGCCGCCGTCGCCGAGTTCCTCGACTGCCGCCCCGGCGACCAGGTCGTCTTCACCCGCTCCACCACCGACTCCCTCAACCTGCTCGCCCAGGCGGTCCCCGCCGACTGCCAGGTCTTCGTCTTCGAGACCGAGCACCATGCCTCGCTCCTCCCGTGGAGGGACGCCCGGGTCACCTGCCTCGACGCGCCGCGCACCCCGGCACAGGCCGTCGAGACCCTGGAACGCGCGCTCGCCGACCGCGACCCCTACGGACCCGCCCTGGTCTGCGTGACCGGCGCCTCGAACGTCACCGGCGAACTCTGGCCGGTGCGCGAACTCGCCGCCGCCGCGCACGCGCACGGCGCGCGGATCGTCCTGGACGCCGCCCAGCTGGCGCCCCATCACCCCGTTTCCGTACGGGACCTGGACGTCGACTGGGTCGCCTTCTCCGGGCACAAGCTGTACGCCCCGTTCGGCTCCGGCGTGCTCGCCGGGCGCGCCGACTGGCTCCAGGACTCCGAGCCCTACCTCGCGGGCGGCGGCGCCTCCCGCACGGTGGCCCGCCGGGCCGACGGTGGTGTGGACGTGGAGTGGCACACCACCGCGGCCCGGCACGAGGCGGGTTCGCCGAACGTCATCGGCGTCTACGCCATCGCCTCCGCCTGCAAGGCGCTCACCGAGGCCGGCTTCGACTCCCTCGTCGCCCGCGAGCGGCACCTGATCGCCAGGGTCCGCGAGGGCCTGGCCGAGGTGCCCGAGGTCCGCGTCCTCTCCCTCTTCGGCGACGACGCCCCCCGCGTCGGCGTCATCTCCTTCGTCGTGGAGGGCTGGAACAGCTCGCACTTCGCCGCCGCCCTCTCCGCCGAGTACGGCATCGGCGTCCGCGACGGCCTGTTCTGCGCCCACCCGCTGGTGCGCACCCTGCTCGGCAGCGACCCGCAGGACCCGGGCGAGTGCGGCGCCCCCGAGGCGGCCCCCGGCGAACTCGACCGGACCTCGTCCGGGGGGACCCCCGTCCTCAACGCCATCCGGGTGAGCTTCGGCGCGGGCACGCCCGACGAGCACGTGGAGCGCTTCGTCGGCGCGGTGAAGGAGCTCGTGCGGGACGGCGCCCGGTGGAAGTACCGCACCGAGGACGGCCGCTGCGTCCCGGACCGCGGCTGACCCTCACCCGTTCGAGTGATACGCGAGAAGCCGGCCTCCCGCGGGGGAGAGGCCGGCTTCGCCGTCGTGTCGTGTCCTGTCCGGGGTCCCGGGCGGTCCGCCGTACGGCTCCTACGACTCCAGGCCGATGGCGAAGGCCGCGTCCAGTTCGTGCTGCGAGTAGGCGCGGAAGGCGACGTGGGTGTCGGTGGCCTCGACGCCGGGGATCTTGGAGATCTGGCCGGGGATGATGTCGGCCAGGTCGTCGTGGCGCCCGACCCGGACCATGGCGATCAGGTCGTAGGTGCCGGTGACGGAGAAGACCTCGCTCACCGAGTCGATCGCGGCGATCGCCTCGGCGATCTCGGGGATGCGGTCCACGCTGGTCTTGATGAGCACGATCGCGGTGATCACGGCTGGCTTTCTCCCTCGGTGGCCGCGGCTGGTGGCTTCACCTTATCGCCACGCCCGTAGCGGGCCCACGCGTAGAGGAAGCCCAGCGCGAAGCCGATCACGTGCGCCAGGTAGGCCACTCCGGGCCCGGACCCGGCGGAGCGGGCCGCCAGCCACTGCAGCGCGAACCAGAAGACCAGCACGATCCAGGCGGGGAAGCGCAGCGGCAGGAAGAAGAGGAAGGGGAAGAGGCTGGTCACCCGGGAGCGCGGGAAGAGATAGAGGAAGGCGCCGAGCACGCCCGAGATCGCGCCCGAGGCCCCGACCAGCGTCTGCTCCCCGTCCGCCTGGCCGCCGTGCGCCGCCGCGTAGCCGGCCAGCGCCAGATACCCCACGCCCAGGTAGAACAGGCCGAATCCGGCCGGGCCCATCCGCTCCTCGGCCATGGCGCCGAAGACGTACAGGAACAGCATGTTCCCGAGCAGGTGCAGCCAGCTGCCGTGGACGAAGAGCGCGGTCAGCGGGGTGAGCAGGGCGCGCGGCTCGCCCCGGGTGAGCTCGGCGGGGATGACGCCCCAGCGCTGGAAGTACCCGCTCTGCGCCGCCAGCAGCTCCTCGCCGGTGCCGTGTCCGGGATGCAGTCCGGACACCGGGCTCACGGCGAAGAGCAGCACGCAGCAGGCGATGAGTCCGTAGGTCACGGTGGGCCCGCCGCGGGCGCCGCGCCAGGCGCCGAGGGCCGCGCTCCGCCAGTCGATCATGGACAGATCATGGCGTACCGGGGCCCACCTGGACAGAGTGCCTCGCCGTGACACGGGGTACCCGCGAGGCCGTAGGGTGACAGGCAGTACTCCCGCAGTTCGACGGCGCACCGCGGGCCCGTAAATCCTCGTACGGAAAGAGGACGGCACGATGACGACGGTTCCCCTGCCGACCGCCGAAACCCGCTGGCGCTGCACCCTCTGCGGCAATCTGACCCGCTTCGACGTGACCCGCTCGTCCAAGGTCGTCGAGTACGTCCATCTGGACCTCGCCGGGGAACCCAAGGTCGAGGAGCGCGAGGTGGTCAGTGAGACCATCGAGTCGGTCCGCTGCCGCTGGTGCAACGCGGTGGACCAGATCGAATTGGTGGACAGGCCGGGCGCCGCTTCCTGAGGAGCGGCCCGGCGAGGGCGAGACAGGGAGTGGGTGACGGATCGTGGAGCAGCCCGCGCACGGTGCCGGGCCGGAAGGCTCGGCAGACGGCGCTGCCGAGGCGCTCGACCGACCGCTGCCCGAGGCCGTACGCCGCAAGGTCGTCGCGCTCGTCGCCGACGCCTTCGGCGGTCTGACCGTCACCGAGCTGCCCGCCGCCCTGCGTCAGTACGCCCGCTTCACCGCCTCCCGCCGGGCCAAGTTCGCCGGGAACGCGATGGCCGCCGCCCTCGAGGGCGATCCGCTGTTCCGGCAGCGGATCGGGGAGCGGTTCAAGGAGTCGCAGCCCGAGCTGGCCGGCGCCGTCGAGTCCGGCGCCCCGCCCGCCGCCGCCGACCCGGTCGACGTGGCCGCGGCGGCGTACGTGCTGCGCCCGCCCGGCTGGGGCAAGCTCGTGGCCGCGGCGGGCGAGGAGGCCGAGCGCGCCGACGCCGAGCGCGCCGACGAGGCCGGCCGGCGCGAACTGGAGCGGCTGCGCGAGGAGGTCGCGGCGGCGAAGGAGCGCGCCAAGGCCGAGACCGAGCAGCTGCGACGCGACCTGGAGGCCGCCCGCAAGGAAGCCGAATCGCTTCACCGCAAGCTGCGCAGCGCCCAGAGCGACGTCAAGCGCGGCGAGGCCGCGCTGCGCCGCGTCCAGGCCGAGATCGACGCGGCGCGCACCGAGGCCGCCGCGCAGGTGTCCGCCGCCGAGAGCGAGAGCCGGCGCCTCAAGGCCCGGCTCGGTGAGGTCGAGGCGGCCCTGGAGGCCAGCCGGCGGGCCGCCCGCGAGGGCCGTTCGGTCGAGGACATGCGGCTGCGCCTGCTCCTGGACACGGTGCTCGACGCCGCCCAGGGGCTGCGCCGTGAACTCGCCCTGCCGCCGGTGTCGACGCACCCGGCGGACACGGTGGACGCCGTGGAGCCAGGCCGGATGTCGCCGAAGGACATCGCGGCGCGCGCCCTGTCCGAGACGGACCCCGCACTGCTCGACCAGCTGCTCGAACTGCCCCAGACGCACCTGGTGGTGGACGGCTACAACGTGACGAAGACCGGCTATCCGACGATGCCGCTGGAGAAGCAGCGGCTGCGGCTGCTCGGCGGGCTGTCCGCCCTGGCGGCCCGCTCGGGCGCGGAGGTCACCTGTGTCTTCGACGGGGCCGAGCTGGCGGCCCCCGTGCTGCTCGCCCCGCCGCGCGGCGTGCGGGTGCTGTTCTCCAAGCCCGGCGTCACCGCGGACGAGTTGATCCGTCAGCTGGTGCGCGCGGAGCCGCCCGGCCGTCCCGTGGTGGTGGTCTCCACCGACCGGGAGGTGGCCGACGGGGTCGCCAAGTCCGGTGCCCGGCCGGTCGCGTCCGCATTGTTGCTGAAGCGCCTTTCGCGCCTCTCGTGACGTCTCGTCATGTACGACGGCTTTGCCGGGTAATGCCCGGTTTCTGATCCGCAGAGGGTCAAGTGACCGCTACTGCCTGTGGGATGCGCGTAAATAATGTGTTGAGCGGGCCAGATTTTGCCTGTGGGGATTTGAACTGATCACAAGATGGTCACTAGGGTCGGGCCTCGAACCTGCGCGCGGTTGATCATCCATCGGGGATGACGGCGCGGGTCCCGCCTGCCGCTGCCCGGTTGGCGGCTGGAGGAAGAAGGAGATCGCCTTCGTGGCGTCCCACCGTCGTCCCAAGCAGCCGAGCCGCGCCCGTGTGACCGTGCTCACCGCGACCGCCGCCGCGGCCGTCGCGCTCTCCGCCCAGTCCGGTGCCCAGGCGGCCCCCAAGCCGAAGATCGACGAGGTCAAGTCGAAGGTCGACAAGCTGCACCACGAGGCCGAGGAGGCCACGGAGCAGTACAACCTCGCCGAGGAGCGCCGCGGCAAGCTGCAGAAGGAGATCAGCGCCCTCCAGGACAAGGTGGCCCGCGGCCAGCAGGAGCTCAACACCCTGCGCGGCCAGATCGGTTCGGTCGCCACCGCCCAGTACCGCTCCGGCGGCATCGACCCGGCGCTGCAGCTCTTCCTCTCCTCCGACCCGGACACCTACCTCGACAAGGCGTCCGCGATCGACCAGCTCGGCGCCAAGCAGGCCGACGTGCTGCAGTCCATCCAGACCAAGCAGCGCACCCTCGCCCAGCAGCGTGCCGAGGCGACGACGAAGCTCGCCGACCTCGAGGACGTCCGCAAGACCCTCGGCGAGAAGAAGAAGAAGTACCAGGGCAAGCTCGCCGAGGCGCAGAAGCTGCTCAACACCCTGACCGCCGCCGAGCGCGCCAAGATGCAGCAGGACGAGCAGCGCGCCAGCCGCGCCGCCGGCGACCGCGTCGACCTCGGCAACGAGGTGCCCGCCTCGCAGCGCGGCGCCGCCGCCCTCAGCGCGGCCGCCACCCAGCTCGGCAAGCCCTACGTCTCCGGCGCCGAGGGCCCCAACTCGTACGACTGCTCCGGTCTGACCCAGTGGGCCTACCGCCAGGCCAACGTCAGCCTGAGCCGCACCACCTACACCCAGCAGAACGACGGCGTGAAGATCGGCCGCAGCCAGCTCAAGCCGGGCGACCTGGTCTTCTTCAACAACCTGTCGCACGTGGGCCTCTACGCGGGCAACAACACCATCCTGCACGCCCCGAAGCCGGGCGCCGTGGTCCGCTACGAGTCGATGGACTACATGGGCACCTTCCAGTTCGGCGTCCGCGTCTGACGCGACGCCGACCCGCGCGACCCGCCCTCCGAACGGGTGGTTCGCCGGATCCCGGACTGACGTGACGCCCCGCCGGTGACCTCGCGGTCTCCGGCGGGGCGTCACTTTGTGTGCCCGGCAGCCTCGTTGGACACGGGTTGATCACCCGCTACTGTCTGCCGCGCCAAGTCCGTCGAACGGAACGGAGCGCGATTCGTGGCGTCCCACCGCCGACCCGCCAGGGTCACCGTCCTCACCGCAGCCGCGGCCACCGCGGCCACGGCACTCGGCGCCGTCCCCGCGCACGCCGACCCGGGCGGCGCCACCCCCGAGAGCACCCGCGCCACCGTCGACCGGCTCTTCGAGGAGGCCGAGCGCGCCACCGAGGGCTTCAACCGCGCCGACGAGAAGGCCGACCGGCTGCGCAAGACGGTCTCCCAGGCCCAGGACGGCCTCGCCCGCGCCCAGGAACGGATCAACCGCATGCGCGGCGCGCTCGGTTCCGTCGCCGGCGCCCAGTACCGCTCCGGCGGCGTCGACCCGGCCCTCGCCCTGCTGCTCTCCTCCGACCCGGACAGCTACCTCGAACGGGCCTCCGTCCTCGACCGGGTCACCGCCCGTCAGGGCGCGGCCCTCGACGAACTGAAGCACGAGCTGCGCAGACTGGCGCAGCAGCGGGCCGAGGCCGGCCGGAGCCTCGCCGAACTGGAGCGCAGCCGCAGCGAGGTGGCCCGGCACAAGCGCACCGTCGAGCGCAAGCTCGCCGAGGCCCGGCGGGTGCTCGCCTCCCTCTCCGCCGACGAACGCGCCGGCTTCGAGCGGGCCTCCCGCTCCGGCCGCGCCGCCTTCGACGAGGAACTCCCGCCGCTCGCCGACCTCGGCCCCTCCCGCGCCGCCGCCGCGGTGATCGCCGCGCGCAGCGCCATCGGCAAGCCGTACGTGTGGGGCGCGACCGGGCCCTCCGCCTTCGACTGCTCGGGCCTGATGGTCTGGTCCTACCGCCAGGCGGGCATCGCCCTGCCCCGCACCTCCCAGGCCCAGCGCAACGCCGGACGCCGCGTCCCGCTCTCCCAGGCGCAGCCCGGCGACCTCGTCACCTACCGCGGCGACGCCAGCCACGTGGCGATCTACGCGGGCAACGGCCAGGTCATCCACGCGCCCTACCCCGGCGCCCGGGTCCGCTACGACCCGGTGAACATGATGTCCCACGTGACGGTCACCCGGGTCTGAGCGGACCACCGCCGTCCGCGTCCCCCGTACGATCGGAGCGTGGCAGGTCAGGGCATCGGAGCGGCGCGCGGCGCGGGCGTGTGCCTGCTCGCCGGGCTGCTCGCCCTCACCGGCTGCGCCACCGGGGAGCCGGACGGCCCGGCGCGCGCCGAGGTGCAGGGCCTGCTCGACCGGCACGCCGCCGCCCTCCTCGCCCGCGACGAGACCGGCTATCTCGCCGGCCTCGACCCGGCCCTCGCGCCCGCCGCGCGCACCGAGTTCGAGCGGCTCGCCGGGATCCCGCTCGACGTCGGATACCGGGTCACGGACGTCGACCCGGCCGGCGCCGGACGGGCCACCGTCCGAGCCGAACTCGGCTACCGCATCAGGGGCTACGACTCCGGCCCCGCCACCAGCGAGCGGATCCTCGACCTCGCCGAGCGGGACGGCCGCTGGTACGTCACCGGCGACCGCGCGGCCGACGGCGCCCCGCAGCAGCTGTGGCAGCAGGGCGACGTCACGACGGTGACCGGCCGGCGCAGCCTCGTCCTCGGCGTGGGTCAGAGCCGGGAGCGGCTGCGGGAGATCGCGGACGCGGCGGACGGGGCGGTGCCCGCCGTCGGCGACGCCTGGCCCTCGCCGTGGGCGGGCCGGGTCGTGGTCCTGGTCCCGGCCTCGGTGGACGCGATGGGCGCACTGCTCGGCGCGCCCGCCGCCTCGTACCGGGGGATCGCGGCGGTCACCACCGGCCGGGTGGGCGGCGGGCCGACCGCGCCCGCGGACCGGGTGATCGTCAACCCGGAGGCGTACGGTGTCCTCGGCGACTTCGGGCGGCGCTTCGTCCTGACCCACGAGACCACCCATGTCGCCACCCGTGCGCAGACCACCGCCGCCACCCCCCTCTGGCTCTCCGAGGGCTTCGCCGACTGGGTCGCCTACCGCGGCACCGGCCGGACGCCCGCCCAGGCCGCACCCGAACTCGCCCGCGCGGTGCGGGCCGGCCGGACGCCCGCCGTGCTCCCGGACGACGAGGAGTTCGCCTTCGGCGGCGAGGCCGAGGCCGTGGCCCGGGCGTACGAGAGCGGCTGGCTGGCCTGTCTGCTGATCGCCGAACGCCGGGGCGAGGAGCGCCTCACCGCCTTCTACCGCACCGTCGGCGCGCACCCGCAGCGCGAGGGCGCGCTGGAGAAGGCGCTGGCGGAGGTCCTGCACACGACGCCGGAGGAGTTCACGGCGGACTGGCGCGCGTACCTGCGGGAGCGGCTGGGCTAGAGCCTGCCTCTTGAATGAGGCGGCTGTTTGGGTGGGTGTCCGGCAACCCCCTGCGACGTCGTGGCGGAATGGCCGGACGCCCCCCTACTGGACGCGGTGGCTTTCCGTCGCCTTGGCGTCCAGTTCGGCCAGGGCCTCGGTCAGCCAGGCCTTCTCCTCCGTGCCGGTGGCCCGGGCGATGCGGAGCATGCCGCGGCGGAAGAGGTCCGGCTCCCGTTCCGCGCGGACCGGCGCGCCCTCCTCGTAGAAGAAGCTGGCGGGGGCGGAGAGGAAGGCCTGGCGGCGGCGCAGGACGGCGGCCTGGTCGGCCGGGTCGGGGAGCCGGCCGAGGAAGGCGAGCAGGGTGAACCAGCGCTGCCCGTCGGTGATCTCGACCTCCTTGGGCGAGCGCAGCCGGTCGTACAGCGCCGTGCGGCCCCCGGGCGTCAGCGAGAGCACCCGCCGCGGGGCCGCGCCCGCGCCCGGCTCCGTGCGGCTGTCGACGAGGCCGTTCTTCACCAGGCGGGTGATCGCGGGGTAGAGCGCGCCGTCACTGACCGGGCGGACGTGGCCGCTCAGGCCCTGGATGCGTTCCTTCAGCTCGTAGCCGTGCAGCGGCCCGCCGTCGAGGAAGCCCAGGATCGTCAGCTCCAGCACCGCGGACTCCTTCGCGCTTGTCGTGTACGCAGCGTCATGCTATCTCTTTTCGAGCTGCCTCGATTCGAGGTACATCGAAAAGAGGGCCCGGAGGCGGCCCGGAAAGTGGGGGGACTTGTCCATGGGAGCTTCCGCGAAGGAGCACCGCCGCACGCTCGCCCGGCTCGCCGGGCCCGTCTACCTGGAGCTCCTCGCCGGAGTCGCCGCCGGCATCATCAACATGGTCTGGGTCGCCCGCCTCGGCGGGGACGCCGTCGCCGCCGTCGCCGTCGCCACCAACGTCGAGAACCTGCTCCTCGGCGTCGTGCTCATGGCCGCCTCCGGCACCACCGTGCTCGTCGCCCGGGCCAGAGGCGCCGACGACCCGGCGGCCCTGCGCTCCGCCGTGCGCGGCGGAGCCGTCCTCGGCGCCCTGCTCGTCCCGCCCGTCGCGATCGGCGGCCTTCTGCTGCGGGACCCGCTCGCCGCCCTCCTGCTCGGCGGAACCGGCCACCCCGCACACGCCCTGGCGACCGCCTACTTCGCGATCTCCCTGCCCGGCACGGCCGTCTTCTTCGCGACCACCGTCCTCGACGGCATCCTCAAGGGCACCGGCGACACCCGCACGCCCATGCGGCTCGCCTTCCTCGCCAACGGGCTGATCCTGGTCCTCGACCCGCTGCTGATCCACGCGTACGGGGTCGAGGGGGCCGCCGTCTCCACCGTCGTCGGCCGCACCGCGGCGTTCGCCGTGGGACTCCTGGTCCTGCGCCGGAACGCCGTGCTGCGGGCCGCCCGCGCCGCGCGTCCCGCCGAGGGACTGCCCGCAGCCGTGCGCCGTACCGCCGCCCTCGGCCTGCCGATGTCCGTCGACTTCGCCGTCCGCATGGCCGGGGCGCTCGCCCTGGTCTCCGTCGTCGCCCGGATCGGCGTCACCGAGATCGCCGCCTACGGCATCGCGACCAAGGCCATGTACGTCACCACGATGGCCTTCTACGCCGTCAAGCAGGCCGCCGCCATCCACACCGCGCACCGGCTGGGCGCCCTGGGCGTCCCGGGAGCGTCCCCGGAAGGGGCGGAGTCCGGACCCGGGTGGCGAGCGCGGGAGGTGCGCCGGGCCGTCGGCCGGCAGGCGGCCGTCCTCGGCGGGCTGCTCGGCGCCGGGGCCGCGGTGCTGCTGCTCGTGGCCGCCGGGCCGGTCATGCGCGGCTTCGGCGCGGAGCCGTCGGTCGTCGCCGCCGGCGCGCTGTTCCTGCGCTGCCTCGGCCCGTACCTGCTGCTCATGGCCGTCTTCATCGCCCTCGCCGGGGTCTTCGAGGGCGCGGGGGACTCCGCGCCGCTCGCCCGGATCACCGTCTTCGGCGTCCTGCTCCAGCTACCGCTCGCGTACGCGCTCTCCGGCCCGCTCGGCCTCGGCGGGGTCTGTCTCGCGATGGCGCTGGCGATGGCCGTCCAGTGCGCGGCCCTGGGGCTGCTGCACCGCCGCCGCGCGCCGGGCCGGGCCGCGGCGGACGGTACCCCGCCTCAGGAGGACGACGACACCGCGGCCGGCGTCCTCTCGCGGTCGGCCTGAGCCGGGAGGCGCACCGCGCCGTCCACCGCCTCCAGGCGCGGCTCCGTGACCGTCTGCCGCCACAGGATCCGGCACGCGGAGAACGTGGCGGCCACGAGGAGCCCGTTGCGGACCAGGAGCAGCCCGACGCCCAGCGGGTCGCTGTCCCCGACGTGCGAGAACCACACCGGGAACTCGAACTGCGTGACCGCCGTCGCCCACAGCACCAGATACGCGGGCCGGCGCATCCGGCTCGTCCGGTAGACGAGGCACACCGCGGCCAGGCCCACCAGCCAGATCATGTACTGCGGGCTGATCACCCGGCTCGTCGTGGTGAACAGCAGTACCGCCACGAACGCCACGTCCGCCGTGGTGCCCGACGTCCGGCCGCGGGCCCGCCACCACCACACCAGGAGCCAGCCGAACGCGGCCACCGACAGCAGCATCGCCGCCGTGGACACCGCCTTCACGCCGGGGCCGAGGAACTCGATCGAGCCGTAGTTCATCCGCGCCTCGCCCGGCCAGCCGAAGTGCCGGGCCACGTGGAAGACCATCGCGCCCAGCGACTCGATCTCCGTGCCGCGGTCGCGCTGGAAGCCCAGGAAGGACAGCGCGCCCGGCGCCGCCAGCACACAGGCCAGCAGCACGGCGGCCGCCGTGCCCGCCGCCGCGGCCGTCGAGCGGAACGCGGCCCGGCCGCGCGCCGCGCCCGCGAGCAGCAGCACCGGCCACACCTTCAGGACGGCCCCGAAACCGGCGAGCGCGCCCAGCACGACCGGGCTGCGCAGCGCCGCGAGCAGACCCGCCACGGCCACCGCCGTCACCATCAGGTCGTAGCGGCAGTACGCGGTCGGGCCGAGCAGCGGCACCCCGGCCAGCCACAGCCAGGCGCCCCGCATCGACCGGCCGGGGCGCCGGCCCGTGTACGCCAGGAGGCCGAAGACGAAGGCGTCGCAGAGCAGCGACAGCACGAAGAAGGCGGAGGAGTAGCCGAGGAACGGCAGCAGGGCGGGGGAGAGGATCGCCAGCGCGGCGGCCGGCGGGTACTGCCAGGTGACGTCGTCCAGCGGGTACGTGCCGGTCCGCAGGACCTCGTACCAGCCCTGGTAGATCTGCTCGACGTCGCTGGTCACGTCCGGACCGGGGATCACCACGATCTTGAAGACGCAGAGCAGTATGAGCACCCGGGAGAAGGCCCACAGGCCCAGCATCCGGGCCCGTCGCCCCTCGCGGGCGTCGACCGCCTCACGGACGCGGTCCAGACCGTCGCGTACCGCCGCGCCCACTGCGCCCGTCATACCTGTCCTGCTTCCTGTCCTGTCGGTCCGCCGGGGCGGAGGGTGGTGGTGCCGGGCTGGGGCGCGATCGCGGTACTGTCGGCCACGATGCACAAGACCCTGATCGTAACGAACGACTTTCCGCCGCGTCCGGGCGGAATCCAGGCCTTCCTGCACAACATGGCGCTGCGTCTGGATCCCGAGCGGATCGTGGTCTACGCCTCCACGTGGAAGCGCAGCCGCGAGGGGATCGAGGCGACCGCCGCGTTCGACGCCGAACAGCCTTTCACGGTCGTCCGCGATCGCACCACCATGCTGCTGCCCACTCCCCGGGTCACCGCGCGCGCGACCGCGCTGCTGCGCGAGCACGGCTGCGAGTCGGTCTGGTTCGGCGCCGCCGCCCCGCTCGGCCTGATGGCCCCGGCGCTGCGGCGGGCGGGCGCGCGGCGCCTGGTCGGCACGACGCACGGACACGAGGCCGGATGGGCGCAGCTGCCCGCCTCGCGGCAGCTGCTGCGGCGGATCGGCGAGGGCACGGACACCCTCACGTACCTCGGCGAGTACACCCGCTCCCGGATCGCGGCCGCGCTCACCCCGGCCGCCGCCGCGCGCATGACGCAGCTGCCGCCGGGCGTCGACGAGAAGACCTTCCACCCCGACTCGGGCGGCGCCGAGGTGCGCGAGCGACTCGGGCTGAGCGACCGGCCCGTGGTGGTGTGCGTGTCGCGCCTGGTGCCGCGCAAGGGCCAGGACACGCTGATCCTCGCCATGCCGGAGATCCTGCGGCGGGTGCCCGACGCGGTGCTCCTGATCGTCGGCGGCGGACCGTACGAGCAGGAGCTGCGCAAGCTCGCCGTACGGACCGGTGTCGCCGCCTCCGTCCGGTTCACCGGCGCCGTCCCCTGGTCGGAGCTGCCGGCCCACTACGGGGCGGGCGACGTCTTCGCCATGCCGTGCCGCACCCGCCGCGGCGGCCTGGACGTCGAGGGCCTCGGCATCGTCTACCTGGAGGCCTCCGCGACCGGCCTTCCCGTCGTCGCCGGCGACTCCGGCGGCGCGCCGGACGCCGTCCTCGACGGCGAGACCGGCTGGGTCGTCCGCGGCGGCGTCCCGGAGGAGTCCGCCGACCGCGTCGCCACGCTCCTCCTCGACCCGGAGCTCCGCGCCCGCATGGGCGAGCGCGGCCGCCGGTGGGTCGAGGACCGGTGGCGCTGGGACCTCCTGGCGGACCGCCTGAGGGAACTGCTGTAGGAGATGTCCGGGGCCCGTTCCGGCGGGCCCCGGCCGCCGGAACGGGATTCCGGCGTGCGCCGGAACCGGGCCGACCGGCTACGCCGGCAGGTGGTCCGTCAGGACGCAGCCGTCGACGAGGAGCTTCTCCGTGCGGTAGCCGTCCGGGACCGTGAAGTCCCGCTCGCAGGTGAAGAGGAGGACGTCGGAGGCCATCAGGGCCTTCGCCACCGCCGGGTCCGGCGCCACGACCGCGAAGTCCTGGCCGAGCAGGAAGCGGGTGGCGTGGCCGTCGCCGGCGGCCTTCTTCGCGGCCTGCTGGAACTTCTCCATGTCCGCGACCGACAGCAGCGTGAGCGTGTCACGGGCGTCGTCGCCGCACACCCCGCGCTCCCTGACCGCCCAGGCCGGGTCCCGCGACTCCTGGCTCATGGTGCCGCCGGCCGTGCCCGTGCGCAGGTCGCTGCACATCGTCCGGGACCCGACGAGCTTCTCGATCGCCGCCATGTCGCCGGCCGCCGGCAGGCCGGCGTCCTCGCCCCACGTGTCGCTGCTGCACCCGGTGAGGGCGACGAGGGCGGTGAGGGCCGCGCCCAGGGCGGCGGCGGTTCGCTGGAGCCGCATGACGGCATTTCCTCTCGTGTGTACGGAATCGACCATTCCGGCCCTGACGCGCGCGAACGCCCCTGGCCGGCCCGGGTACGGGCCGGCCAGGGGCGTTCCGGGAGCCGTCAGGCCCGGTAGATCGCCTCGATCTCTTCGGCGAAGTCCTTCGCCACCACGTTGCGCTTCAGCTTCAGCGACGGGGTGATGTGCCCCGCCTCCTCCGTGAACTGCGCGGACAGGATACGGAACTTCCGCACCGACTCCGCCTTCGAGACCGCCGCGTTGCCGTCGTCCACCGCGCGCTGGACCTCGGCGAGCAGGTCCGCGTCCTCGCGCAGCGAGCCCGCCGTCGCGCCGGCCGGCTTGCCGTGCTCGGCCGCCCAGCGGCCCAGGAACTCCTCGTCGAGGGTGACCAGCGCGCCCACGAACGGCCGTCCGTCGCCGACCACCATGCACTCGGCGACCAGCGCGTGCGCCCGGATCCGGTCCTCGATGACCGCCGGGGCGACGTTCTTGCCGCCCGCCGTCACCAGGATCTCCTTCTTGCGGCCGGTGATCGCGAGGTAGCCGTCCTCGTCGAGCGTGCCGATGTCACCGGTGTGGAACCAGCCGTCCGCCAGCGCCTCCGCCGTCGCGGCGTCGTTGTTCCAGTAGCCGGAGAAGATGTGCTCGCCGTGCAGCAGCACCTCGCCGTCGTCGGCGATCCGCACCACCGAACCGGGCAGCGGCTGGCCGACCGTGCCGATCTTCTGCCGGTCCCACGGGTTGAACGCGGTCGCCGCGCACGACTCCGTCAGGCCGTAGCCCTCCAGGACCGTGAAGCCGATGCCGCGGAAGAAGTGGCCGAGGCGCTCGCCCAGCGGAGCGCCGCCCGAGATCGCGTACTCGCCGCGCCCGCCGAGCACCGCCCGCAGCTTGCTGAACACCAGCTTGTCGAAGACCTTGTGCTTCAGCTTCAGGCCGAAGGACGGGCCCTGCGGCGTGCCGATCGCCCGGCTGTAGGCGATCGCCGTGTGCGCGGCCTTGTCGAAGATCTTGCCCTTGCCGTCGGCCTGCGCCTTGGCCCGGGCCGAGTTGTAGACCTTCTCGAAGACCCGCGGCACACCGAGGATCAGCGTCGGCCGGAAGGACGCCAGCTCGTCGGTGAGGTTCTTGATGTCGGGCACGCAGCCCAGCTTGATCGGCGCCATCACGGAGGCGACCTCGACCAGCCGCCCGAAGACGTGCGCGGCCGGCAGGAACAGCAGCACCGAGCACTCGCCCGTACGGAACAGCGGCTTCAGCCGCTCGACCACGTTGCCGCACTCCGCGAAGAAGGCGCGGTGGGTCAGCACGCAGCCCTTGGGGCGGCCCGTGGTGCCGGAGGTGTAGACGATCGTCGCCGGGTCGTCCGCGTGCGCGATCGACATCCGGCGGTCGAGCTCCTCGTCGGAGACGTCCGCGCCCTCGGCGGTCAGCCGGGCGACCGCGTCCGCCTCGATCTGCCGCACGCCCTTCAGGGCCGGCAGGCCCGCGCGCACCGACTCCACCGAGGCCTCGTGCGCCGCGGTCTCGACGAGCGCGAGGGACGCGCCCGAGTCGCCGAGGATCCACTGGATCTGCTCAGGGGAGCTGGTCTCGTACACCGGCACGGTCACCGCGCCCGCGCTCCAGATCGCGAAGTCCAGGAGCACCCACTCGTAGCGGGTGCGGGACAGCAGCGCGACCCGGTCGCCCGGCTCGACGCCGGCGGCCACCAGCCCCTTCGCCGCGCCCCGCACCTCGGCGAGGAACTGCTTCGCGGTGACGTCGGTCCAGGCACCGGCCACCTTGCGGCCCATCACGGCGACATCTGGGTGCTGGGAGGCGTTGCGGCGGATGAGATCCGTCAGGTTGCCGTCCGCGGGGACCTCGTACAGGGCCGGAAGGCTGAACTCGCGCAAGACTGCTGCTCCTCATCGGGCGCCGGCGCCACGGCTCTGTGTGATGCACCGGTCGGGTCCATGATCGGGCAGGTGCTCTGGGTGGGGGTGAGCACGACTGTGGACTGCCCGGACGTTACCCATCAGTAGACGGTTCCGGATAGAGGGTTCAGGCCAATGTTCCGTGCGTCACACATCGATGGCGTTCCTCGGCGCACAGTAGTCCACCGCTTTCGGGACTCCCAAGTAACCGCAGGTCACACCCGCATCGGAAGGTGTCGGCAACTCCCCGCGGGGACTCGTCGGGCACCCCTAGGCTGACCTCATGAGGATCAACGTGGTGAGCGACGTGCACGGCAACACCGGAGCCCTCGCCAAGGCGGGAGAGGGCGCCGACGCCCTGATATGCCTCGGTGACCTGGTGCTCTTCCTCGACTACGCCGACCACAGCCGCGGCATCTTCCCCGACCTGTTCGGCGTCGAGAACGCCGACCTCATCGTCGAGCTGCGCACCGCCCGCCGCTTCGACGAGGCCCGCGACCTCGGCCGCCGGCTGTGGGCCGAACTCGGCATCGACCGCGCCGACGCCATCGAGTCGGCCGTCCGCGGCCAGTACGCGGAGATGTTCGCCGCCTTCCCCGCGCCCACGTACGCCACGTACGGCAACGTCGACATCCCCCACCTGTGGCCCGAGTACGCCCGCCCCGGCACCACCGTCCTCGACGGCGACCGCGTCGAGCTCGGCGGGCTGGTCTTCGGCTTCGTCGGCGGCGGCCTGCGCACCCCGATGCGCACGCCCTACGAGATCTCCGACGAGGAGTACGCGGCGAAGGTCGAGGCACTCGGCGAGGTCGACGTGCTCTGCTCCCACATCCCGCCGGACGTGCCCGAACTGACCTACGACACCGTCGCCCGCCGCTTCGAGCGCGGCAGCCGCGCGCTGCTCGACGCGATCCACCGGATCCGCCCGCGCTACGCGCTTTTCGGCCACGTCCACCAGCCGCTGGCCCGCCGCATGCGGGTCGGCGCGACCGAGTGCGTCAATGTCGGACACTTCGCGGCGACGGGCCGCCCCTGGAGCCTGGAGTGGTGACGGACGCGCGACGGGCCCGCGATAGCCTGCTCGCAGACTGACGAACGCGCCCATACGAGGAGCCCCCGCGATGGCGGAACACACCAGCTCGAGCATCACCATCGAGGCGGCCCCGGCCGAGGTCATGAACGTGATCGCCGACTTCGCCCGCTACCCCGAGTGGACGGGCGAGGTGAAGGAGGCCGAGGTCCTGGAGACGGACGCGGCCGGCCGCGCGGAGAAGGTCCGGCTCCTCCTGGACGCCGGCGCCATCCGGGACGACCACACCCTCGCCTACACCTGGACCGGCGACCACGAGGTCAGCTGGACCCTGGTCAAGTCCCAGATGCTCCGCGCCCTCGACGGCTCCTACCGGCTCGCGCCGACGGCGGACGGCAAGCACACCGAGGTGACGTACCAGCTGACGGTGGACGTCAAGATCCCGATGCTCGGCATGATCAAGCGCAAGGCGGAGAAGGTCATCATCGACCGTGCCCTGGCGGGCCTCAAGACCCGCGTCGAGTCGACGAAGTAACCGCGGCGGCCTCGGCCGACCACCCGCGCGGGCCCGGGCCGTGCCCCGGAGGGCCCGGCCGGAAGCCGCCGGCGGGCCGGCCTGCGGTGACCGCGCGCGGGCCCGGGCGGTGATCCGTGCGGGCCGGCCTACGGTGACAGCCGGAGGGCGGGTCAGTGATCGGTGCGGGCCGGACGCTGACCGCCGGAGGGCGGGGCGGTGATCCGTACGGGCCGGACGCCGACCGCCGGAGGGCGGGGCGGTGATCCGTACGGGCCGGACGCCGACCGCCGGAGGGCGGGGCGGCGGCCCGTGAGGGCCGGGGCGCCCGGCTTGCGGGTGGTCAGTCCCGCGCCGCAGCCCCGGGCCGTGCCGTAACCCCGAGCCGCGCCGTAACCCCAGCGGTCCGCGTCGCAGCCCCCAGCGCCCCGCGCGATGACCGTCGGCGGCCGCGGCGGTGACCCGCGACGGCGGGGCCGCCCGGCCCGCGGGTCGGCGGGCCCGCGCCGGTACCTTCGGCGCATGTGGATCACTCTTGTCACCGGAACCGCCGGCGCCGGCCGCACCTCCGTCGCCCTCGGCACCGCACTCGCCGAGGCCCGGGCCGGCCGCCGCGTCCTGCTGGTGTCGGCGGACGCCGACCCCGCGGCCGTCGCCGGTGAGGACCTGAGCCTGCTCGCTCCCGACCCCGCGGCGGACTTCCGCCGCGAGTTCCTCGCCCTCCAGGCCCGCTCCACCACCGCCCTCGACCTGCTCGGCGCCGCGCCCTTCGAGGACGCCGAGCTCACCGAGCTCCCCGGCAGCCGGGACTTCGCCCTGCTCAGGTCCCTCCGCGACGCCGCCGCCGGCGACTGGGACCTCGCCGTCGTCGAGCTGCCGCCGGTGACCGAGGCCCTCGCCCTGCTCGCGCTCCCCGCCCAGCTGCGGCGCTACCTCCGCCGCCTCCTGCCGCCCGAGCGCCAGGCCGCCCGCGCGCTGCGCCCCATGCTCGCCCAGCTCGCCGGCGTACCGCTGCCCGCGCAGTGGCTGTACGAGACGACCGCCCGCTGGGAGGCCGAGCTGGCCGCGGTCCAGGACGTCCTCGACGCGCCCGGCACCGCCGTACGGCTCGTCGTCGAGCCCGGCCCCGCCGCCGAGGAGGCGCTGCGCACCGCCCGGCTCGGCCTCGCCCTGCACGGCCTGGCCCTGGAAGGCGTCGTCGCCAACCGCGTGCTGCCCGCCGACTCGCCCGACCCCTGGTTCGCCGGCCTCGCCGCCGAACAGCACCGCCACCTCGCCGCGCTGCGCGAGACCCAGCCCGGCCTCCACGAGCTGCCGCACCTCGGCCGCGCGCTCCGCGGCCCCGAGGACCTCGCCCTGCTCGCCGTCACCGCCCCGGCCACCGGGGCCGCCCCGGCCGCCCCGCCCGAGTGGACCGTCGAGGACCGGCGCGACGAGGACGGCATCCTCGTCTGGCACGTCCCGCTGCCCGGCGCCGTCAAGGACGGCCTCTCGCTCGTCCGCCGCGGCGACGAACTCCTCCTCGGCGCCGGACCCTTCCGCCGCGCCGTCCCGCTGCCCGCGGTGCTCCGCCGCTGCACCGTCACCGGCGCCGGGCTCGTCGACGGCGACCTGCGGATCCGCTTCACGCCCGACCCCGGACTGTGGCCGAGGACCGCTCCCTGAGCCGGCGCGGGGCGTGTACCGTCGACCGTAGGGGACCCGGGACGGACATCCGGGACCCGAGGCCTGAGAAGTACAGGAGTGCGCCATGAGCGATTCGGACGCCTGGGCCGAGGCCTGCGCCGAGGACCTGGAGGCCGAGAAGGCCCGCCGCCGCGCGCGGTCCGGCGAACAGCCCGGCTCCCCGGCCGAGGAGTTCCGCAAGCTCTTCGAGGCCGTCGCCGACAAGCTCTCCGGCACCCTGGGAGGCCCGCTCGGCGGCCTCGGCGGACCGCTCGCCGGCGGCCAGGCCGCGGCCACCGTCCAGCAGGTCGTCAACCAGGCGAAGGCCCTCGTCGAGCCCGTCATCGAGCGCAACCCGCAGGTCTTCGACCACCTCGCCGCCGCCGGGAACGAACTGCTCGCCGCCTACCGCTCCGCCGTCCAGGGCCACGAGGCCCGCTGGACCCGCGGCGACACCCGCCAGGCGACGGGCGCGGCCGACGCGGAAGGCCGCCGGGACGCCGGACCCGGTGACGGCCGGAAGGACGGCGGCCCCCAGGACGGTCGGACGGACGGCGGTCCCGGGGACGGGCACGGCGGGCCCGACGACGGGTCCGGAACCGGACAGCACATCGACCTCGACTGATCCAGGACTGATCAGGAGGGCCGTCCTCCTCGGGTACGGTGGGCCGTAGCGGGGCTCGACCGAAAACTGAGGGACACATGGGACTCACCATCGGCGTCGACATCGGCGGCACGAAGATCGCGGCCGGCGTGGTGGACGAGGACGGCAAGATCCTCGACACGCACACCGTGCCCACCCCGCCGACCCCCGAGGGCATCGTCGACGCCATCTGCGCCGCGGTCTCCGAGGCCGGCAAGGGGTACCAGATCGAGGCCGTCGGCATCGGAGCCGCGGGCTACGTCGACGACAAGCGCGCCACCGTCCTCTTCGCGCCCAACATCGACTGGCGGCACGAGCCGCTGAAGGACAAGGTCGAACAGCGCGTCGGACTCCCCGTCGTCGTGGAGAACGACGCCAACGCCGCCGCCTGGGGCGAGTACCGCTTCGGCGCCGGCCAGGGCCACGAGGACGTCATCTGCATCACGCTGGGCACCGGCCTCGGCGGCGGCATCATCATCGGCAACAAGCTGCGCCGCGGCCGCTTCGGCGTGGCCGCCGAGTTCGGCCACGTCCGGGTCGTCCCCGACGGCCTGCTGTGCGGCTGCGGCAGCCAGGGCTGCTGGGAGCAGTACGCCTCCGGGCGCGCCCTCGTCCGGTACGCGAAGCAGCGCGCCGCCGCCACACCCGAGAACGCCGAGATCCTCCTCGGCCTCGGCGACGGCACCCCCGCCGGCATCGAGGGCAAGCACGTCAGCCAGGCGGCCCGCGCGGGCGACAAGGTGGCCGTCGACTCCTTCCGCGAGCTCGCCCGCTGGGCGGGTGCCGGACTCGCGGACCTGGCGTCGCTGTTCGACCCGTCGGCGTTCATCGTCGGCGGCGGCGTCTCCGACGAGGGCGAGCTGGTCCTCGACCCGATCCGGAAGTCCTTCCGGCGCTGGCTGATCGGCGGCCAGTACCGTCCGCACGCCCAGGTGCTCGCCGCGCAGCTCGGCAACAAGGCCGGTCTGGTCGGCGCGGCCGACCTCGCCCGCCAGGGCTGAGGCCGCTCCTCCGGTTCCGCGCGTTCACACCTCGGTGCCCGTCGTGCCCTCTGGGGCGCGGCGGGCACCGTGCCTATGGTGGCTCCATGGCGATCAGCGAGCTGACCGACTCCCGTACCGAGCCCGACGGTTCGGCCGTGGTGCGGATCCTCTCCTACAACGTGCGCTCGATGCGCGACGACGAGGACGCGCTCGCCCGGGTGATCCGGGCCTGCGCCCCGGACCTGGTCTTCGTACAGGAGGCCCCGCGCTTCTTCCGCTGGCGCAAGCACGCCGCCCGACTGGCCGCCAAGAGCGAACTCGTCGTCCTCGGCGGCGGCGCCACGGCCGCGGGACCGCTGCTGCTGTGCTCGCTGCGGGCCACCGTGGAGCGCACCGAGGACGTCCTGCTGCCGCTCACGCCCGGGCTGCACCGGCGTGGCCTCGCCACCGCCGTGGTCCGCCTCGGCGGTGCGCGGCTCGGCCTGGTCAGCTGCCACCTGAGCCTCGCCGAGACCGAGCGCTACGCGCAGGCGGGCCTGCTCCTCGACCGGGTGGCCGCGCTCGGCACGCCGTACACCGTCGTCGCGGGCGACCTCAACGAACGCCCCGGCGGCCGGAGCCGCACCCGGCTCGCGAAGGAACTCCAGGACGGCTGGGACGTCGCTCCCTGGGGCGCCGAACACACCTGGCCGGCCACCGCCCCGGACCGCCGCATCGACGCCGTCCTCGCCACCCCGGGCGTCGACTTCCTCTCCTGCGGCGTCCCGACGGACCTCGACCCGAGAGACCTGGAAACGGCGACGGACCACCTGCCCGTCCTGGCGGTGGTCCGTGTGCCTGCCGTTCCCTAGCCGCGATACCGGGGACTCGGCCGCTCGCTACACCACCGCGCCGCGGCCCGGGTCGTCGAAGCCGTCGTCGTCCTCGTCGTCGTGCTTCATCCGGGCCACCAGGGTCGCGAAGCCGCCCAGGAAGCCGCCCACGCACACCGTGGTGAGCCACCAGGTCATCTCCCAGCGGAACAGCACGGCCAGCAGCATCAGGACCGGGCCGCCGACCACCGCGAGCCAGGCGAACTTGGTCGTGGTGTCGGCCTCCGGGAGCGGCGGCGGCTCCGGCGGTACGAAGTGGCCCTCGTCCCCGTCCCCGGCGTCGTCGCCGGACGCGTCGGGATCGGCGAGCGAGTAGTCGCGCGGGCCGCCGCCCAGGCCCACGCCCGGAGCGAAGACCACGGACGAGCCCAGCGCGGGCCTCGCGGGCCCGTCGTCCGCCCCGGGAGCCTCCGGCTTGCGGAACTTGTCCGGCTTCTCCGTCCCGGCCGGGCCGCCGGAGGCACCCGGACCACCGGAGGCACCCGAGGCACCACCGGCACCGGAAGACTCCCCGGGCGCACTGGTCGTACCGACCGCACCGGCCACGCCACCCGCGCCACCCGCACCGGCCACGCCACCCGCGCCACCCGCGCCGGCCACGCCACCCGCACCGTCCGTGCCCGAGGCGTCGGAGTCGCCGTCGCCCACGGCGTCACCCGAGCCGCCCCGCGGTCCCGTCCTCCCGGCGCCGCCGTCCTCCTCGTCCTCCTCGTCCTCGGGCTCCGGCAGCGCCAGGTCCTCCACCGGGCGGTAGGGGCGCGCGCCCGGAGGATCGGCGGGCTCCTCGCCGTAGCCGGCGACGATCGCGGCCCAGGCCGCCTCCTCGTCGATGGGCTGCGGCTCGCGCTCCCCGTCCTGCTGCTCAGCCACCGCTCGCGCTTCCCTTCCCGGTGTCCTCGGCGCCACCGACGCCACCGACGCCTTCCGCGACCAGCTCCGGGGCGAGCCGGGTCACGAACGCCCAGCTCTCCTCGAAGATCCGCTCCATGTCATGGTCCAACGTCGCCACGTGGTAGCTCTGTTCCAGCAGGATCTCCTTGACGTCCGTCGACGACACCCGCGCGAGGATCCGCGCCGAGTCGACCGGCGGCACCACGTGGTCCTGCGGGCTGTGCAGCAGCACCATCGGCTGCGTGACCTGCGGCAGCTCGCCGTCGACGGTCCGGAAGAAGCGCCGCAGCGAGTGCGCCGCGTGCAGCGGCACCCGGTCGTAGCCGACCTCCTGCGCGCCGGCCTTGGCGATGTCGCTGGCGATGCCCTTGGTGGTGGGCACGAAGTGCCGGACGACCGGCAGCGCGTACGCCGCCAGGCCGTGCACCTTGTTGCCCGGGTTGACCAGCACGATGCCGCTGATCGCGTCGCCGTGCTTCGCCGCGAGCCGCAGCGTGAGCGCCCCGCCCATCGACAGGCCCATGACGAAGACCCGCTCGCAGCGCGCGGTCAGCTCCCGCAGCTCGCGGTCCACCTCCGCGTACCAGTCGTGCCAGGTGGTGAGCTGCATGTCCTGCCAGCGAGTGCCGTGCCCGGGCAGCAGCGGCAGCGACACCGTCAGTCCGCGCCCGGCCAGATACTCGGCCCAGGGCCGCAGCGACTGGGGGGAACCGGTGAATCCGTGACAGAGGAGGACGCCGACCTCTCCGCCCTCGTGGCGGTACGGCTCGGCTCCAGGAAGGACCGGCACGGGGTCTCCTGTTCGGGTTCGACTCCGGTCCGCGCTCTCGCGGGCGGCCGAAGCGGCTTCGGTAAGGGAAGGGTTTCACCGTACGCGACCGGACCGACACCGACCAGGGCCGTTCGCACCCCGGGGGAACGGCGGACGGACACGGGCCGCGGCGCCTGCGGCGGACCACCCGGGCCGGTACGGGATAAGGTCGTCGTGACGGCACACGGAAGGCATGGCGAGTTGATCTACGGCGCAATGAAGTTCTCCCTCGGAGGGTCCCTGAAGCTCGCCTTCAGGCCCTGGGTGGAGGGCCTCGAGAACATCCCCGCCGAGGGACCGGCGATCCTCGCGAGCAACCACCTCTCCTTCTCGGACTCCTTCTTCCTGCCGGCCGTACTCGACCGCAAGGTGACCTTCATCGCCAAGGCCGAGTACTTCACCACCCCCGGGGTCAAGGGACGGCTGACCGCCGCCTTCTTCAAGGGCGTCGGGCAGCTCCCGGTCGACCGCTCCGGCGCGCGCGGCGCGGGCGAGGCGGCGATCAGGGCCGGCATCGAGGTGATCGAGAAGGGCGGCCTGTTCGGGATCTACCCGGAGGGCACCCGCTCGCCCGACGGCCGGCTCTACCGCGGCAAGCCCGGCGGTCTCGCGCGCGTGGCGCTCGCCACCGGCGCGCCGGTGATCCCCGTCGCGATGATCGACACCGAGAAGATCCAGCCGCCCGGCAAGGTCGTGCCCAAGCTGATGCGCCCGGGCATCCGGATCGGCAAGCCGCTCGACTTCAGCCGCTACATGGGCATGGAGGGCGACCGCTTCATCCTGCGCTCGGTGACCGACGAGGTCATGTACGAGATCATGAAGCTGTCCGGCCAGGAGTACGTGGACATCTACGCGACCGCCGCCAAGCGGCAGATCGCGGAGGCCGAGAAGGCCGCCAAGGAGGCCGTCAAGGCCGAGATCGCGGCACGGGAAGAGTCCGGCGCCTGACGCCTGGGCCGGCGCAGTCGGGGGTGGGGAACATGGCCAGGCGTGAACGTGTCGTGCGCATGTCGGTCGAGCAGCCGCTGTGGCGCGCGGTCACCGCGTACCGCGTGGGCACGATGGTCTACGCGGTGCTGGTCTTCGTCTTCGGACGCGAGCGGTACGAGCGGCCGTGGATAGCCGTCGCCTTCCTCGCGGCCCTGGGCGTGTGGACGCTCGTCACCCTTCCCAAGGTGGCGAACGCGGCGGGCTGCAGCAAGCGCTTCCTGGTCGCCGACCTGGCCGTCGCGCTCACCGGCATCCTCCTCACACCGCTCGCGGACCTCGACGCGCGGTCGACCGACCACCCCACCCTGCCGACGATCTGGACCGCCGGCACCGCCCTGGCCTGGGCCCTCAGGGGCGGCTGGCGCTGGGCCGGCTTCGCCTCCTCGCTCGTCGCCGTCGCCAACATCATCGAACGCGGCTCGCCCAGCCGGGACACCCTCCACAACGTGCTCCTCGTCTGGGTCGCCTCCATCGCCATCGGCTACGTCGTCGAGGTCGCCCGCGCCTCCGAGCGCACCCTCGCCCGGGCCCTGGAGATCGAGGCCGCGACCCGCGAACGCGAGCGGCTCGCCCGCGACATCCACGACAGCGTGCTCCAGGTCCTCGCCATGGTGCAGCGCCGCGGCACCGCCCTCGGCGGCGAGGCGGCCGAGCTCGGCAGGATGGCCGGCGAACAGGAGGTCGCCCTGCGCACCCTGGTCGCCGGCGGTCTCACCCGAACCTCGCACGTCTCCGAGGACGAGTCCGAGGGCGCGGTCGTCCGGATCGTGGAGGTCCCGGACGCCGAGGAGACCGAGGGCGCCGAGCTCGACCTGCGCACCCTGCTCGCACCGCGCGCCGGGGCCCGGGTCACCCTCGCCGACCCGGGCGCGCCCGTCGTCCTGCCCGCCCCGGCCGCCCGCGAACTGGCCGCGGCCGTCGGAGCCGCCCTGGACAACGTGCGGGCGCACGCCGGGGACGGGGCGCGGGCCTGGATCCTGGTCGAGGACTGGGGCGACGAGGTGATCGTGACCGTCCGGGACGACGGGCCCGGCATACCCGACGGCCGGCTCGCGCAGGCCGAGGGCGAGGGCCGGATGGGCGTCGCCCTGTCCATCCGGGGCAGACTCCGGGACCTCGGCGGCACCGCCGAGCTGATCTCGGTCCCCGGACAGGGCACCGAAGTGGAACTGAAGGTCCCGCGCGCGCCGCGGGAACGGGGGAAGGCAGGAGCGAAGTGAGCGAGCGGGAACAGAACGAGCAGCCGCAGCGGCCGGTCCGGGTCATGGTGGTCGACGACCACCCCATGTGGCGGGACGCCGTCGCCCGCGACCTCGGCGAGGCGGGCCTCGACGTGGTCGCCACCGCGGGCGACGGCGAGCAGGCGGTGCGCCGCGCCGCGGCGGCCGACCCGGACGTCCTGGTCCTCGACCTGAACCTGCCGCTCAAGCCCGGCGTCCAGGTCTGCAAGGAACTGGTCGGCGCCAACCCGCGACTGCGGGTCCTGGTGCTCTCCGCGAGCGGCGAGCACGCCGACGTCCTGGAGGCCGTGAAGTCGGGCGCCACCGGCTATCTGCTGAAGTCGGCCAGCACCGAGGAGCTCATCGACGCGGTGCGCCGCACCGCCGTCGGCGACCCCGTGTTCACCCCGGGCCTGGCCGGTCTGGTCCTCGGCGAGTACCGGCGGCTCGCCTCCGAGCCCGGCCCGGCGCCCGGCGCCGACGAGCCGAAGGCCCCGCAGCTCACCGAGCGCGAGACCGAGGTGCTGCGGCTCGTCGCCAAGGGCCTGAGCTACAAGCAGATCGCCGAACGCCTGGTCATCTCGCACCGCACGGTGCAGAACCACGTGCAGAACACCCTCGGCAAGCTCCAGCTGCACAACCGGGTCGAGCTGGTCCGCTACGCCATCGAGCGCGGCCTCGACGACGCCTGACCGGGCCCGCCCGGCCCCGGCCCGCCCGGCCCCGGGACTCCAGGGCCGGGACTCCGGGGGCCGGGCGGTCTCTCGGGACCACGGCGCGGCTCAGACCAGCACGCCCGCGAGCAGCGAGGCCGTCACCGCCGCCCCGTCCGTCGTCAGCACCGACTCCGGGTGGAACTGCACGCCCGCGAAGCCGGGGCCGCGTAGCGCGTGCACCTCGTCGGTCGCCGCGTCCCGGCTCACCTCGATCCGGTGCAGGGCCAGTTCGGTCGCCGTCCGCTCGTCGCAGCGCGCCGTGAAGCTGTTGTAGAAGCCGGCCGTCCGCTCCTGCCCGAACAGGTCGATCCGCACCTGCGCGCCCTGGAACGGGGTCTGCTTGCGGACGATCTCCAGACCCAGCTCGGCCGCGATCAGCTCGTGGCCCAGGCACACGCCGAGCACCCCGTGCCGGTGACCGCGCAGCAGCTCCGCCGTCAGACCGCGCAGGAAACGCATCTTCGGATCGGCCGCGTCCCGCGGGTCGCCGGGGCCGGGGCCGAGCACCACCGGGCCCTCGTGCGCGAGCGATAGCTCGGGCAGCCCCGGCTCGTCGTAGCGCAGCACCGACACCTCAAGGCCCGAGGACCGCAGCAGATGCGCCAGCATCGCGGTGAAGGTGTCCTCGGCGTCGATCACCAGCGCGTGCCCGGACAGCTCCGCGGTCCTCGCCTGCATCTTCAGCCAGAACGGCGCCAGGTCCGCCCGCCGCGCGTCCAGCGCCGCCCGCACCCGCGGGTCGTCGGCGAGCCGGGCCGGCGCCGGCGCCGCCCCGTCACCCGGCCTGCCCTCCCGTACGCCCAGGGCCGTCAGCACGCCCGCCGCCTTGGCGTGGGTCTCGGCGACCTCGCCCGCCGGATCGGAGTGCCGCACGAGCGTGGCCCCGACCGGCACCCGCAGCGTCCCGTCCGCCGCGATGTCGGCGGTACGGATGAGGATGGGGGAGTCGAGGGTCTGCGCACCGTTCCCGTCGGTGCCGAGCAGCGCGAGCGCGCCCGCGTAGTAACCCCGGCCGCCGACCTCGTGCCGCTCGATCACCCGGCAGGCGTTCTGCAGCGGCGAACCGGTCACGGTCGCCGCGAACATCGTCTCGCGCAGCACCTCGCGCACGTCCAGCGAGGAGCGGCCGCGCAGCTCGTACTCGGTGTGCGCGAGGTGCGCCATCTCCTTCAGCCGCGGCCCGATCACCACGCCGCCCCGGTCGCCGACCGTGCACATCATCTTGAGCTCCTCGTCGACCACCATCGACAGCTCCTCGGTCTCCTTGCGGTCGGCCAGGAACGCCAGCAGGTCCTCCGGGGTCGGCACGGCGCCCGCCGGGTAGCGGTAGGTGCCGCTGATCGGGTTCATCACGACCGTGCCGCCGGACATCCGCACGTGCACCTCCGGGCTCGCGCCGACCAGGGTGCGCTCTCCCGTGTGGACGACGAAGGTCCAGTACGCGCCCCGCTCGCCGGTCAGCAACCGCCGGAACAGGGCGAGCGCGTCGGCCCGGCCGAAGCCCGGGATCGCGCCGGTGAAGGTGCGCCGGACGACGAAGTTGGCGCCCTCGCCGCGCCCGATCTCCTCCTCGATCACCCGCCGCACGATCCGCCCGTACTCCTCGTCGGAGACGTCGAAGCCGCCGCCCTCCACCCGTACGGCACGATCCGGCAGTTGGGCGAGGGCGTCGGCGAGCGACAGCTCGTAGGCCTCCTCGGCGACCAGGACCGAGAGCGGGGTGCCGTCGTCGCGCACGTCGAAGCCGCGCTCGCGGATCTGCCGGAACGGCACGAGCGCGAGCGTGGGCAGGTCCCGTACGGGCAGATCGGCGAGCCGTTCGGCCTCGTGCACGGGGCCGGTCAGCACCTCGACGGTGTCGTGGTCGCGACCGGGCGTGCGGCGGCGCAGCAGGGCGAAGGGAGGGGCGGAGTCGTCGAGGAGGCGGGAGAGGTCCATGGGGCGTGTTCCTTCCGGGAGCCAGGGCCGGGAAGCCCTTGGCGGACGGGGTTCGGAGAGGAACGGCCTTCCGGATACGACGAAGGCCGCCCCTCGGGCGGCCTTCGCGTGGTTTCGGTGTACGCGTAGTCAGTGGGCCGCCGGATGAGCGGTCCACCACCAGTTCTGGGTCGTCTGCGCGAACATGCCCCGCACTCTAACCCACCGTCGGGCCGGTCACCGCCGGAATCCGCTCCACCTGATCGGCGCGTACCCACGCGAGCCGGTGGTGGTAGCGGATCGGGACGTACGTGACGGTGCCGACGACGTTCCGCTGGACGGAGCCGAACCAGTCGTCGCCGTTCACCTCGGCGCCGGCCTGCGCGTACTCGCCCGTGAGCGCGTACCGGGTGAGGTGGTCGGGGCTGTCGGCGGGCGCGGGGAGGCCGGCGGCCGCGTAGGCGGCGGCCTCGGGGAAGGAGCGGCCGTAGATCCGTGGCGTCACCCCGGGCCTGGCGCGCACGCGGACCGGCGCGGACGTGACCGGCACGGTGTACCGCCCGCCCGGGTTGTGGAACCAGGCCTTCTTCCCGGCGTACCAGACGGCGGTCCAGTCGGCCGACTGCTCGGCGACCACGTAGGCACCGCCCGCGCGGATCTTGTCCGCCCAGTTCGAGGCCTCCGTCCACAGCGCGGAGAAGTACGGGTCGCCGAGCGGTGCCGCACCGGCCGACGGGCCGGTGTACAGATAGCCGAAGTTGGCGGGCCGGGGCGGGACCGGGCGGCCGCCGGACGTCAGCGGCGGCTGGTTGTCCGCGGTGAACGGCGGGACGAACCGGACGACCTGGCCGGCCGTCAGCGACCGGGCCGCCGCAGCGCTGCCGTCACCACCGTTCGAGCCGGTCGCGCTGCCCGGGCGGGTCGTGGTGTCCGGACCGTTCGCGCCGGCCGGGCCGGCCGGGCTGTCCGCGCCGGTCGTGCCGGCCGGGCGGGTCGTGCCGTCCGGACCGTCCGTGCTGCCCGGGCCGCCCTCGTCCGCGGGCGCGTCCATCAGGGCCATGAAGTGGTTCCAGTCCCAGTACGGGCCCGCGTCCCAGTGCGTCCTGCCGCTGTGGCCGTCCAGCTGCACCGGCACCTCGTCGTGCCCGATGACGTGCTCGCGGTCCAGCGGGACACCGTACTTCCCGGCCAGGAACCGCACCAGGGCGGCGCTCGACGCGTACTGCGACTCGGTGTACCAGCTGCCCTCCTTGAGGGCGTAGCCCTCGTGCTCCACGCCGATGGAGTGCATGTTCAGCGTCCAGTTGCCGGCGTGCCACGCCAGGTTCCGGTTCTCCACCATCTGGGTGACCAGGCCGTCGGAGGCGCGGACCAGGTAGTGGGCGCTGGCCTTGACGGCCGGGTTCGTGAGGGCGGCGAGCGCACCGTCGTAGCCGCCCTCGGTGTCGTGGATCACGATCCGGCGGACGGTGACGCCCTGGTGCGGACGGTCGGCGGGCGTGTAGTTGCGGGTGCCGTCCGCGGCCGTGCGCGAGGGCACGAAGGTGCACGCCAGACCGGGCGGGCACTCGGGAACGGGAGCCGTGGCGGCGGCCGCGGGCACGGCGGTGAGCGGCAGCCGCGCGGGCGGGACCGGCCGCACCGACGGGTCGGCCGGCAGCACGATCAGCTCGCCGTCCGTCGTCCGGCCGCTCTCGCCGGTCCTGACCGACGCGAAGACGCGCCGCGCGAAGAGCTCGGCGCCCGCGCGGTCGGGCGACTGGCCGTAGCGCGCGACGGCCGGGTACCAGGCGCCGGGCGCGTCCGCCGGTCCGCCGCCGGCCTGCCGCCGGTAGTGGGCGAGCAGCGCCGCGCCGGCCCGGATGCTCTGCACCGGGTCCCGCTTCACGGACTCGGCGGAGGCGCCGATCAGCGCGGCGGCCGCGTCGGCGGTGTGCAGCCGCGGATCGCCGGTGTCGACGGCCCGCTCCGGCAGGGCGGCAAGAGCCCCGGCCGGGTCGGAGGTCCGCTCGGTCTCCGGGCGACCGCTCCCGTCGAGATGCGCGAGGCGCGCCCTGGCGTCGGGCGCCTCGATGTCCTCCGGGTCGACGTCGGTCAGCCCCATGACGTTGTACGCGCCGGTCATGCTGGGCTCGCCGTCGTGCGACTCCCAGCGGGTCTGCCGGTACGAGACCGCCATCAGCACGCTCCGCGGCACGTCGAACTCGCGCGCCGCGTCGGTGAACGCCGTGCTCAGCGAGGGCGCGGGCCGGCCGCGCCCGCCGTTCCCGCCGTCGTCCGCCGCCCCGCCGCCGCGGACGGCGCCGGGTGCGGCGACCGCGAGCGTGCCGATGGCGGCGCCGGCGACGACGCCCGCCAGCGTGCCGTACAGCAGGCGTTTCCTCGTGCGGTCCTGGCGGTGTCTCTTGAAGTGTCTGCGGATCACACCCATCCCTCGGTTCCGATGTGGGGAGAAGGGCCGGGAAACCGGCAGCGCTGTTCAACGCGCGGACCCGCGGAAGGTGTCGCGGCGCATGTCCGTATGGCGGGTCCGCGTCTCAGCAGCTGGGCAGAGGGACGAGACGGGGCGAAGACCCCGTACTGTTGTCGCGTGACCGTGAACGCTGATACCCACGCCGTCGCCAAGGCGACCTGGCGAGACCTGCCCGCGGCGCAGCAGCCCGAGTACCCCGATGCCGAGGCTCTGCGCGATGTGATCGCGGACCTCGAGTCGTATCCGCCGCTCGTCTTCGCCGGCGAGTGCGACCAGCTGCGCGCCCGGATGGGAGCCGTCGCCCGTGGCGAGGCGTTCCTGCTTCAGGGTGGCGACTGCGCCGAGGCCTTCGACGCCGTGTCCGCCGACCACATCCGAGCCAAGCTGAAGACCCTGCTCCAGATGAGCGCCGTCCTCACGTACGCGGCCTCCGTGCCCGTCGTCAAGGTCGGCCGCATCGCCGGGCAGTACTCCAAGCCCCGCTCGAAGGGGACCGAGACGCGCGACGGCGTGACCCTGCCGACCTACCGCGGCGACTCGGTCAACGGCTTCGACTTCAACGAGAAGGCCCGCGTCCCGGACCCCGAGCGCCTGAAGCGGATGTACAACGCCTCCGCGTCGACGCTCAACCTGGTCCGCGCCTTCACCACGGGTGGCTACGCCGACCTGCGCCAGGTGCACGCCTGGAACCAGGACTTCGTGAAGTCCTCCCCGTCGGGCCAGCGCTACGAGCAGCTGGCGCGCGAGATCGACAACGCGCTGAACTTCATGAAGGCCTGCGGCACCGACCCGGCCGAGTTCCGCGCGGTGGAGTTCTACGCCTCGCACGAGGCGCTGCTCCTCGACTACGAGGGCGCGCTGACGCGTACCGACTCGCGCACCGGCAAGCTGTACGACACCTCCGGCCACATGGTCTGGATCGGTGAGCGCACCCGCCAGCTCGACCACGCCCACATCGAGTTCGCCTCGCAGATCGCGAACCCGATCGGCATCAAGCTGGGCCCGACGACCACGCCGGAAGAGGCGCTCACCTACATCGAGCGCCTGGACCCGGACCGCGAGCCGGGCCGGCTGACCTTCATCGTCCGCATGGGCGCCGACAAGGTCCGCGACCGGCTTCCCGAGCTGGTCGAGAAGGTCACCGCCTCGGGTGCGACGGTCGCCTGGGTGACCGACCCGATGCACGGCAACACCTTCGAGGCGGCTTCCGGCCACA
Organism: Streptomyces roseicoloratus; assembly: GCF_004117935.1. Lineage (GTDB taxonomy): Bacteria > Actinomycetota > Actinomycetes > Streptomycetales > Streptomycetaceae > Streptomyces > Streptomyces roseicoloratus. The sequence goes on from NZ_SDOY01000061.1 coordinate 44,074, forward strand.
AGACCCGTCGCTTCGACGACGTCCTGGACGAGGTCAAGGGCTTCTTCGAGGTCCACAAGGAGCTGGGCACCCACCCGGGCGGCATCCACGTCGAGCTCACCGGTGACGACGTCACCGAGTGCGTGGGCGGCGGCGACGAGATCTTCGTCGACGACCTGCACCAGCGCTACGAGACGGCCTGCGACCCGCGTCTCAACCGCAGCCAGTCGCTGGACCTGGCGTTCCTCGTGGCCGAGATGTACCGCGATCAGTAAGTAGGTTCCTACGACAGTGGGGCGCGGATCCTTGTGATCCGCGCCCCACTGTCGTATCGGGGACTTTTGCGCCCCCAAGCCGCCGGGTAAGGTTAGGTTAGCCTTATCGATCTCGGCGGGAGGTGAACCGCGTGTACGTCTGCTCGTGTTTCGCAGTGACGGAGAAGCAGGTCAAGGCGCACGCGGAAGCCGGCGCCTGCACCCCCCGCCAGATAGCGTCCGCCTGCAAGGCGGGTACCGACTGCGGCTCGTGTGTACGACGCATTCAGGCCATTCTCGGTCGCGGCACCTGCCCCCGCCGTGAGCTCGTGGACCAGGGCATGCCGGCCCTGGCGTCCGAGGTCACCGCGATGACCGAGACCGCCGAGGTCACGGAGCTCCGCGAAGCCGCCTAGGCTCCCCGGAGCCGCCTGAGGCTTCCTTCCGGATCGGTGCCGGGCCGGCCCTAGCTCGGCTGCTCGATCAGGGTGGAGCAGTACAGCGCCTCGCCCAGCTGCACGATCAGCTCCAGCTGCGTGTCGAGGTAGTCGATGTGGTGCTCCTCGTCCGCCAGGATCTCCTCGAAGAGGTTCGCCGAGGTGATGTCGCCCTTGGCGCGCATGACCTCGATCCCGCGCTTGAGCCGGTCGATCGCCTCCACCTCGACCTGGCGGTCGGCCTCGAACATCTCCTTGACCGTCTGGCCGACGCGGACGTGGAAGAGCCGCTGGTAGTTGGGCAGGCCGTCGAGCATGAGGATCCGCTCGGTCAGCTTGTCCGCGTGCTTCATCTCGTCGATGGACTCTTCGCGGGTGTACTTGGCGAGCTTGGTCCAGCCCTTGTTGTCCTGGATGCGGTAGTGCAGCCAGTACTGGTTGATGGCCGTCAGCTCGCCGGTCAGCTGCTCGTTGAGGAACTCGAGGACCTCGGGGTCGCCCTGCATCGCTTCAGGATCCTTCCACGCATGTCGGTGCCGCCACTGGGCAGGATGGCCGCATCCTCGCAGCACGCACGGGTGACGTCCAGTAAGTGCAGGCTTACTGTGGGTTGCCTAAATTGTCAGAATATCCACGGGGATGGCGAGGCATGGCTGGTCATGACCACCCCTCGCGGTCTGTCACCATGGATGACATGGGTCAGCCGGAGGGCGGAGCACGCCGGGAATCAGGAATGGCGGTTTCGCCGGATCTTCCGCCGGATCTTCCGCCGGGGCAGCGGCTGCAGCGCGGATGGCCGGTGACCCACTACGGCCCCGTTCCCCGGTTCAAGCCGGAGCGCTGGGAGTTCCGGGTCTTCGGTGCGACCGCCGACGGCGACAAGCGCTGCTGGAACCACGAGGAGTTCTCGGCGCTGCCCTTCGCCACCGTCGTGGCCGATCTGCACTGCGTGACGAAATTCAGCATGCTCGGGGCCGAATGGGGCGGTGTGCCCGCCCGAACGCTCCTGGAGCTCGCCCCGCCGGCGCCGAACGTCACCCACGTCATGGTCTGGGCCGAGTACGGCTACAGCGCCAACATGCGGCTCGCCGACTTCGCCGCGGAGCACACGATCTTCGCCACCCACAAGGACGGCGAACTGCTCACCGCCGAGCACGGCTTCCCCCTGCGGCTCGTCGTGCCGCACCTGTACGCCTGGAAGGGTCCCAAATGGGTCCGGGGCGTGGAGTACATGGCCGCCGACCGGCGCGGCTTCTGGGAGGAGCGCGGCTACCACAACGTCGGTGACCCGTGGCGGGAGCAGCGCTACTCGTACCAGGAGGAGCCGGGCGACGGCCCCGAGCTCTAGAATTCCGGCGTCCTCGCGGCCGTCCCGCCCTCGGGCGCCGTCAGTGGTGGTACTGGTGGACGACGGCGTGGCCCTTGCCGCGGCCGATCATCCACTTGTTGACCGGCGTGGTGATCACGAAGGCGGCGGCCAGTGCGATGGCGAGCACGATCCAGAACAGCGGCTCGGTCAGATGGGCGTCCATGGCGCCCGGCCACAGGGCGATCACGCCGTTGTCGATGATCTCCATGACGGTGATGGACAACGTGTCGGCGGCGAGCGCCACCTTGAACGCGGTCCCGAAGTCGACGCCGGCCTTCAGGATGCCGCGCAGGGTGAGGGCGTAACCGAAGAAGAACGCCAGGACGATCGCGAGCGCCATCGTCGGGACGTTGCCCCAGCCGAGCGCGGTGCCGATGATCATGCCGAGCACCTCGCCGATGGCGCAGCCGGTGAGGCAGTGGAGCGTCGCCTGCGCGGCCGTCGACCAGGACACCTTGCCGTGGCCGTGGCCGTGCTGGTGCTGGTGGTGCTGGTGACCCTCATGGGTCTCGTGGTGTCCGGGGGTCTGGTGCTGCTCGTGCTGCTCGTGGTGTTCGTGGTGGGCGTGCGCTTCGTGCTGCATGGTGCCCCCAAGTCCGGGTGACGGTTCCTCCGTACTCGGAACCGTATACCCCCCTAGGGTATTCCTCAACGGGAATTCGAGGACCCCGGCTCAGGGCCGCAGCTTCTTCAGCAGCTCCACGTCCGCCTTGTGCCCCTGCGGTCCGCCGGGCGTCTCGATGATCAACGGTACGCCGTCCGTGGCGGGGTGGCCCAGCAGATTCCGGAAGGCCTCCTGGCCGATGTGACCTGCGCCGATGTTGGCGTGCCGGTCCTTGTGCGCACCCACGACGTCCTTCGAGTCGTTGGCGTGGATCAGCTTCAGCCGGCCCTCGCCGACCACCGCCACCAGCTCGTCGAGGGTGCGGACCGCGCCGTCGGGGCCGGTCAGGTCGTGGCCCGCGGCGAAGATGTGGCAGGTGTCGAGGCAGATGCCCAGCCTGGGATGGCGGTCGAGCGCCTCGAAGTACGGACCGAAGTCCTCCGCCGTCGAGCAGAGCGAGAAGCCCTGACCGGCCGTCGACTCGATGAGCAGGTCCGGGTCGTCCTCGTGCGTCAGCTCGTCGAGCAGCGGCAGCATACGCTCGCGCACCTGCGCCAGGGCCTCGGCGCGCGGCCGGCCCCCGGTCGCCGAGCCGGTGTGCACGACCACGCCCCTGGCGCCGATCCGCCGCGCGCGGCGCAGCGAGTGCCGCAGCGAGTCCACCGACTTCTCCACGGTGGCCTCGGTGTGCGAGCCGAAGTTGATCAGATACGGGGCGTGGACCCAGGCCGACAGGCCCCCGGCCTCGCAGCCGGCCCGGAACAGTTCGTCCTGGGCCGGGTTTCCGGCCGGGGTGGCCCAGCCGCGCGGGTTGGCGACGAAGACCTGCACCGTCTCCGCGCCGAGCTCCCGGGCGTAGCCGAGCCCGACGGTGGCGAGACCGCCGGCCACGGGGACGTGGCCGCCGACGGGGTTGCGCATGAGTGCCTACAGTCCCTTGATCGTGATGCTGACGGTGGAGCCCTCGGCGGCGGTGGAGCCGCCCTCGACGGACTGGCCGGCGACCGTGTCGCCGAGGTACGGGAAGGTCTTCTCGACCTTCACCTCGAAGCCGGCGTCCTCCAGCTCGGCGCGGGCCTCGTCCGTCTTCATGCCCACGACGTCCGGGACCTCGACCATCTTCGGTCCCTTGGAGACGGTCAGCGTGATCGTGTCGCCCTTCGCCGCCCGGCTGCCCTCGGCCAGGGACTGCGCGGCGACGGAGCCGGTCTCCTCGGGCGAGTGGATCCGCTCCGGCGCGACGACGACCTTCAGACCGGCCTCCTGGAGCGTGGCCGTGGCGTCCTCGACCGACTCGCCGGTGACGGAGGGCACCTCGACCGGCGCGCCCTTGCTGACCACGAGCGCCACGGCCGAGTCGGGGTTGCGCTCGGTGCCCGGCTCCGGGTCGGAGCCGATCACGGCACCCTGCGCGACCGAGCGGCTGAACTCGTACGTGATCACACCGGTCGCCAGGCCCTCCTCGGCCAGGGCCTTCCTGGCCTCGGCGAGCGGGGTGCCCTTCAGGTTCGGGACCTTCACGATCCTCGGCCCGCGGGACAGGGTGAGCGTCACCGTGCCGTTGCCGCGGATGCGCTCGCCGGGCGCCGGGTCGACGGCCATGACGGTGCCGCGCTCGTACACGTCGCTGAACGCCCGCTCGGTCGCGCCCACCTCGAGCCCGGCGTCGGCCAGCCGCTGGGTGGCCTGCGCCTCGGTCTGGCCGAGGACGGCGGGGACGCGGGTGAACTGGCCGGAGTTGATGTACCAGACGCCGCTCCCGATGCCCAGGGCGAGCAGCACGGCGGCGACCACGAGCAGCGGCCCGCGCGGGCGGCGGGGGCCGCGCCGCGGGGCGGGCGCCGACTCGGCGGCGGTGGCGGCGGGCGCCGGCAGCAGGCTCGTGTGCTCCACCGGGAGCGGCCGCACGCGCGGGATGACGGAGGTCGGGTCCTCGTCGCCGGCACCGTCCGGCACGGCCTGGGCGCGGGCCTGCGGGGGCTCGGCGTCGAGCTGCTCGTCGCCGAGTGCGGCGCGGGCCTCCCGGGTCCGGGCCAGCAGCTCCACCGCTTCGTACGGCCGGAGGTCGGGGTTCCGCGCGGTCGCGGCGGCCACCAGCTCGTCCAGTTCCACGGCGAGGCCGGGGACGGCGGCGGAGGGCGCGGGCACGTCGGTGTTGAGGTGCTGGTAGAGCACCTGGGCCGGGGTGTCGCCGGAGTGCGGCTTGCCGCCGGTCAGCATCTCGTAGAGCACCACGCCGCACGCGTACACGTCGGCGCGGGTGTCGGCGGTGCCGTGCTCGATCTGCTCCGGCGCCAGGTAGGAGACGGTGCCGAGGACCGCGCCGCTGGTGTCGGTGACCGAACCCACGGCCCGCACCAGACCGAAATCGGCCACCTTCACCCGGCCGTCGTCCCCTATCAGGACGTTCTCCGGCTTCATGTCCCGGTGCACGAACCCGGCCCGGTGCGCGGCGCCGAGCGCGGCCAGCACCGGCTCCAGGACGTCGAGCGCGGCCCGCGGCCGCAGGGCGCCGCGCTCGCGCAGCACGTCGCGGAGGGTGCAGCCGGGCACGTACTCCATCGCGAGGTAGACGTACGCGCCGTCCGCGCCCTGGTCGAAGACGCCGACCACGTTGGGGTGGGCGAGCCGGGCGACGGACTTGGCCTCCCGCATGAACCGCTCCACGAACGCGGCGTCCGTGGCGAGGTCCGGGTGCATCACCTTGAGCGCGAGCTCCCGGTCCAGCCGGGTGTCCAGGGCCCGGTAGACCGTGGCCATCCCGCCGACGGCGATGCGCGCGTCGACGCGGTAGCGGCCGTCGAGCAGCCGCCCGACGAGGGGGTCCTGAAGGGTCGTGTCCACGGCGTCGAGTCTACGAGGGCCCCGGACCCGCCCCGACCCCCGCGGCCCGTACTGCAGCGCAGCTGTGACGAGCGTGACGGGGCGGGGCGGTCCCGGTGCGTCGCCGCGGGACCGCCTCCGGTGCCTCAGAACGCCGGGCGCTCCGGGTCCAGGCGGGCGCGTCCGGCGTGCGGGGAGGACGCCTCGGCGAAGTGGCGGCGCGGGATGCGGCCCGCGCGGTGGGCCAGCCGGCCCGCCTCGACCGCGTGCCGCATCGCCTCGGCCATCAGGACGGGCTCCTGGGCGCGCGTGACCGCCGACGCCAGCATCACCGCCGCGCAGCCCAGCTCCATCGCCTGCGCCGCGTCCGACGCCGTGCCCGCCCCCGCGTCCAGGATCACCGGCACGGTGGCCCGGTCCACGATCAGCTCGAAGTTGTGCGGGTTGCGGATGCCCAGGCCGGAGCCGATCGGCGAGCCCAGCGGCATGATCGCCGCACAGCCGACGTCCTCCAGCTTCCGGGCGAGGACCGGGTCGTCGTTGGTGTACGGCAGCACGACGAAGCCCTCGTCCACCAGCGTCTCGGCGGCCGCGAGGAGCTCCTCGCCGTCCGGCAGCAGGGTCCGCTCGTCGGCGATGACCTCCAGCTTGATCCACTCGGTGCCCAGGGCCTCCCGCGCCAGCCGGGCGGTGAGCACCGCCTCGCCGGCGGTGAAGCAGCCCGCCGTGTTGGGCAGCACCCGGATGCCGAGCCGCTCCAGGACCGACAGGACCGAGCCGCGGACCGTCGGGTCGAGCCGGCGCATCGCGACCGTCGTCAGCTCGGTGCCGCTCGCCACGAGCGAGCGCTCCAGAACGTCGAGGCTGGGCGCCCCGCCCGTTCCCATGATCAGCCGGGACGAGAACTCGGTACCGCCCATCAGGAACACGTCGTCGGACATCGCGCTCACCCTCCCTGCACCGCGGTCAGGACCTCGACCCGGTCGCCGTCGGCGAGCAGGGTCGCGGCCCACTGGCCGCGCGGGACCACGGTCTCGTTGACGGCGGCGGCCACGCCCGACGGCGCCGTGGTCAGGGCGGCGACGAGGGCGTCGAGGGCGAGCGGGCCCTCGACGGTGCGGGGCTCGCCGTTCACGGAGACGGACAGGGGCCCGGAAGGGGATGCGGACAGGGGCCCGGACGGGGATGCGGACGGGGATGCGGACAAGGGCCCGGACGGGGATGCGGACGGGGATGCGGACAGGGGCGCGTTCATGCGTGCTCCAGGTGGGCGGGGGAGAAGCGGCGGGCGGTGAAGGGGCGTGCCTCGTCCGGCAGCGTGCCGGTGGTCAGCGCCTCCGCCATGACGTCACCGGTGACCGGGGTGAGCAGCACCCCGTTGCGGTAGTGGCCGGTGGCCAGGTGCAGCCCGGGCAGGGCGCTGGGGCCGAGCAGCGGCGCGTTGTCGGGGGAGCCGGGCCGCAGCCCGGCGCGGGTCTCGGTGAGCGGCAGCTCGGTGATGCCGGGGACCAGCTCGTGCGCGTCGCGCAGCAGCTCGTACACGCCTCCGGCGGTGACCGTGGTGTCCCAGCCGAGCTCCTCGCTGGTGGCGCCGACGACCAGCTCGCCGTTCTCCCGCGGCACCAGGTAGACGTGGCTGCCGCGGACGACCGCCCGGACCGTCCGGGACAGGAACGGCGCGTACGCGGGCGGCACCCGCAGCCGCAGCACCTGCCCCTTCACGGGTCGCACGGGCGGCAGGACCTTCTCCGGCACCCCGGCGAGCCGGCCGCTCATGCTGCCGGCGGCGAGTACCACCTGCTCCGCGGCCGGCTCGGTGCCGTCCGCGAGCACCGCGCCCGCGGCCCGGTCCCGCACCACCGTGAGCCGCTCGGCGAGCGAGCGGTGGAAGACCACCCCGGCCCGCTCGCACGCCACCACCAGCGCGTCGGCGAGCCGCCGCGGGTCCACCTGGTGGTCGCCGTCGACCCGGAGCCCGCCGCGCACGCCCGGCGCCAGCATCGGTTCGAGGCGGCGGCACTCGCGGCCGCTGAGCCACTCGGAGGCGAGCCCGCAGCGGGTCTGCAGCGCGTGGAGCTCGCGCAGATGGGCCCGGTCGTCCGCGTCGAGCGCGACGGCCAGGGTGCCGCAGGCCCGGTAGCCGACGTCCATGCCGCCGGTCGCCTCGGCGAGTTCGGCGACGAAGCCGGGATAGCGGCGCGCGGAGGCCAGGTTGAGGCCGAGCAGGGTCTCCTCGCCGTAGTGGAGTTCGGTGACGGCGGCGAGCATGCCCGCCGCCACCCGGGCGGCGCCGCCGCCCGGCTCGGGGTCGGCCACGGCGGTGCGTAGTCCGCGCTGCGCGGCGCGCCAGGCCGTGACCAGGCCGATGATGCCACCTCCGACGACGAGAACGTCCGAGGTGGTGCGTGTACGCGACATGGGCGTCCAGCCCCTCCCTTCGCCGGCATGACCCGGATCAGGTTCGTACGGTCGGAGGCCGGCCAGCCTCCCTCTCAGCCCGGTGCGTCCGGGCTCCCGCGAGTGCTCTACGGCGGCCAGACTAACCGCCCGGGCCGCACCGCCACAGGACCCCCTCCCTTCCTGACGCATCGTCAGGTGAATACAGTGGTCGGGTGAGCGAGCAGAGCGAGCAGCAGCAGTCCGGGGTCGAGCCGCAGCACCGGTCGCCCGACGGGACCCGACGGCACGTCGTGATCGCCGGTGCCGGGATGGCCGGCGTCCAGACCGCCGTGGCCCTCCGCGAGCGGGGCTTCACCGGCCCCGTCACCCTCATCGGCGCCGAACCCCACCAGCCCTACGACCGGCCGCCGCTGTCCAAGGCGGTGCTGCTCGGCAAGGCCGAGGACTCCGCCTTCGACATCGACTTCGCCGCCCTCGACGTCGACCTCCGCCTCGGCGTCGAGGTCACCGGACTCCGCGCCGCCGACCACGAACTCGACACCGGGTCCGGACCCGTCCCGTACGACGTCCTCGTCATCGCCACCGGCGCCCACCCGCTCACCCTGCCCGGCTCCGAAGGCGTCCCCGGCGTCCATCTGCTGCGCACCCTCGACGACGCCGCCCGGCTCAGGCCCGTCCTCGAACGCCGCCACGACATCGTCGTCGTCGGCGCCGGCTGGATCGGCGCCGAGTTCACCACCGCCGCCCGCCAGGCCGGCTGCGCCGTCACCGTCGTCGAGGCCGCCGGCCGCCCCCTCGCCGGAGCGCTCCCCGCCGAGGTCACCGCCCCCATGGCCGCCTGGTACGCCGAGGCCGGCGCCGAACTCCGGCTCCACGCGCGCGTGGAGCGCGTCGAGGACGGCCGCGTCGTCCTCACCGCCGACTCCGACGACTTCGGCGCCACCGGCGAGACCCGCGAACTGCCCGCCGACGCCGTCGTCGTCGGCATCGGCGCCCGCCCCGCCACCGGCTGGCTCGAAGGCTCCGGCGCCGCCCTCGACCCCAGCGGCGCGCTCACCGCCGACGACCGGCTGCGCACCTCGCTGCCCGACGTGTACGCCGTCGGCGACTGCGCCTCCTTCCCGTCCGCCCGCTACGGCGAACGGCTCCTCGTCCACCACTGGGACAACGCCCTCCAGGGCCCCCGCACCGTCGCCGCCGGCATCGCGGGCGAGGCTCCCGGGCCGTACGACCCGGTGCCCTACTTCTGGTCCGAGCAGTTCGGCCGCTTCGTCCAGTACGCCGGGCACCACGGCGCCGCCGACACCCTGCTGTGGCGCGGCGACCCGGCCGACGAGTCCTGGACGGTGCTGTGGCTGCGCGGCGAGACCCCGGTCGCGCTGCTCGCCGTCGGCCGGCCGCGCGACCTGGCCCAGGGCCGCAGGCTGATCGAGCACGGCACCGCCGTCGACCCGGCACGGGCCGCCGACCCCTCCGTACCTCTGAAGGCGGCAGTCCGGTAGGGCCCGGCTACCCACTGTCAGTCCGGGATGGCAGGCTTGTTCCGTGACCGAGATTGACGCAAAGATCGATGCTCTCGTCCCCGACTGGCTCTACCTCCCGGACATCGCCGAGATGCTCGACGTGGAGGTGACGCGGGTGCGGCAGCTGGTCAAGGAAGGCCAGCTCATCGCCGTCCGCCGCGGTGAGAACAAGGCGCTGCAGGTGCCTGCCGCCTTCATTCAGGGCGACAAGGTGGTCAAGGGCCTCTCCGGGACCCTGACGCTCCTGAGGGACGACGGCTTCAGCGACGAAGAGATGCTGGAGTGGCTCTTCACTCCGGACCCGACCCTGCCGGGCACGCCCGCGCAGGCCCTCGGCGAGAATCGCGGCACGGAGGTGAAGCGCCGCGCCCAGGCGCTCGCCGTCTGACGGCCGGCGCCGTCCGACGCACGCTCGCCGAGCCGCACCGAAGACACCACAGCGGTGCCGGGCCACCGGCCGACCCCCGGTCGGCGGCCCGGCGCCCGCACCACCCGACGGGGGGACACCCACATGCCCACGCCTCGCGCGCAGCTCGCCGACGCCCGCCTCTACCTGTGCACCGACGCCCGGAAGCGCCAGGGCGACCTGCCCGCCTTCCTCGACGCCGTGCTCTCCTCCGGCGTCGACATCGTGCAGCTCCGCGACAAGGGCATGGAGGCCGGCGAGGAGCTGGAGCACCTCGCCGTGTTCGCCGAGGCCTGCCGCCGCCACGGCAAGCTCCTCGCCGTCAACGACCGGGCCGACGTCGCCCACGCCATCGGCTCCGACGTGCTCCACCTCGGCCAGGGCGACCTGCCCGTGCCCGCCGCCCGGGCGATCCTCGGCGACGAGGTGCTGATCGGCCGGTCCTGCCACGCGGAGGAGGAGGCCGCCGCGGCCGCCGCCGAGCCCGGCGTGGACTACTTCTGCACCGGTCCCTGCTGGCCCACCCCCACCAAGCCCGGGCGGTACGCGCCGGGCCTCGGCCTCGTGCGGTACGCGGCGGGCCTGGCCCAGGACCGGCCCTGGTTCGCCATCGGCGGCATCGACGAGACCAATCTGGACGAGGTCCTCGACGCGGGCGCCCGGCGCATCGTCGTGGTCCGCGCCGTCACCGAGGCCGACGACCCCGCGGCCGCCGCGGCCTCCCTCGCCAAGCGGGTCCGCGAGCGCCTGGGCTGAGCCGGACCGGAACCCGGCGCGGGGCCCGGGCCGCCGTCATCCCGTGCGGCGCATGGCTCGCCGTCATCCCGTGCGGCGCCCGGGGCGCCGTCCGCATCGTGGTCTCCCGCACACGGTGACCTGTGCCGGGTGTCCGGAAAGGTGTCCACGGAGCGGACTCGACTTCACTCGACTCCTGGACCCCGTCTAACCTGCCCGTATGGCCCTTGGTACCGCTTCCGTCCGCTCGGACCGCGCTCGCACGGTCCGCGACATCCTCGCCGCCGGTGGCACCTCGTACTCCTTCGAGTTCTTCGCCCCCCGGACCGAGAAGAGCGAGCAGAGCCTCTGGGACGCCATGCGCCGGATCGAGGCGGTCGGCCCCAGCTTCGTCTCCGTGACCTACGGCGCCGGAGGCTCCACCCGCGGCGGCACGGTCAAGGCCACCCAGAAGATCGCCTCGGACACCACGCTCACCCCGGTCGCCCACATCACCGCCGTCGACCACTCCATCGCCGAGCTCCGCAACGTCCTCGGCCAGTACGCCGACGCCGGCATCCGGAACATGCTCGCCGTGCGCGGCGATCCGCCGGGCGACCCGCTCGGCGAGTGGGTCGCCCATCCGGAGGGCGTCCACTACGCCGCCGACCTCGTCCGGCTGATCAAGGAGTCGGGCGACTTCTGCGTCGGAGTCGCCGCCTTCCCGGAGATGCACCCCCGGTCCACGGACTGGGACACCGACGTCCGGCACTTCGTCGACAAGTGCCGGGCCGGCGCCGACTACGCGATCACCCAGATGTTCTTCGACCCGGAGGCCTATCTGCGGCTGCGCGACAGCGTGCAGAAGGCGGGCTGCGAGACGCCGATCATCCCCGAGGTGATGCCGGTGGTGAGCGTCCGGACGCTGGAACGGCTGCCCGTCCTGAGCAACGCGCACTTCCCCGAGAACGTGAAAGAACGCATCCTCGCGGTCAAGGACGATCCGGCCGCTGTACGCTCCATGGGCATCGAGTTCGCGACGGAGTTCTGCGCGCGGCTGCTGTCCGAGGGTGTCCCAGGGCTGCACTTCATCACGCTGAACAACTCCAGGGCTACGCTCGAGATCTACGAGAATCTCGGACTGCACCAGCAGTCGTGACCGGTCGTACCCGCCCCTACCCGCGGCGGAGGCCGTAGGAGAGGGGCGGGCATGTGGTGGACGGTCCTCTACATCGCATTCGGTGTCGTGGCGCTGTGGCTGCTGGGTGAGGTGCTGCTGCAGTACAAGGCGCGGCTGCGCTGGCGCCTGCTCGCCTTCGGCGGCTTCCTCGGCGTCGTCATCGGCGTGCTGCTGCCCTCGGTCCTGGTGATCGTCGTCGGCGCGCTCGCCTTCGCCCTCGGCCAGACCTACGTCACCCTCTCCTTCCGGCGCGGCTTCTCCACCGGCTGGGCCCTGGGCGGCAACCCGGGCGCGAGCCGCCGCCGCCGGTCCGGGCCGCCGGCCAAGGAGGGGCCGACCCTGGAGGTCAGCGACCTCGCGTACGAGCCGGCCCACGAGGCCGCGGACGGCCCCGACGGCTACCCGGCCGCCGGCCGGGACGCCGAGTCCGGCGCCGTCTACGAGCCCGAGCCGATGCCCGAGGACACCGGCCAGTACGCGGTCTACGGCACCTCCTACGACCAGCAGCAGCCGCAGTACGCCGACCCCTACGCCGGCTACGAGCAGCAGCCCGGTTACGACTACGGCACCGACGCCGGCCGGCAGTACGCGGCCTACTCCGACCCGTACATCGGCCAGCAGACCTACACCGACGCGGGCCAGCAGTACGGCACCTACCAGCAGCCGTACGACGACCCGTACGCGCCCTCGTACGTCTACGACACGCCGCCCGGCGGCGTGTGGGTGCCGCAGCAGCGCGACACCGAGCAGCAGGAACAGCAGCAGCAGTACGGCTACGGCGAGGACCAGCAGTACCGCTACTGACCGCTTCCCGCCCCTGTCGGAGTCCGCCGGCGGGGGCTCACTGCGAGCCGCGGAAGTCCGCGCCCTCCACGATCAGCCCGGCGACCAGCGCACCCGACATCCCGGCGTGCGCGAGCCCGCCCCCCGGATGCGACCAGCCGCCCGCGAAGTACAGACCGGGCAGCGCCGAGACGTTGCCCGCCGGGAGCAGCCGCCCGCCCGCTCCCGCCAGGGCCGGTCCGGGCACCTCGGCGACACCGGTCTCCCGGAGCGTGTGCTCCGGCGTACGGACCTCCTGCCACAGCAACCGCTCCCGCAGCCCCGGCACGGCCGCCTCGGCCTGCCGCAGCATCCCCTCGGCCACCGAGTCCCAGCCCCGACCGTCCCCGGTGCGGACGGTCGCCGTGACCGTCGCCGACTCGTGGGCGCCGTCCGGCCGCAGCTCCGGATCGTCCGGCCGCAGGACGGTCACCGTCGGCAGGCCACCCGAGGCGTGCACCACCGTGCGGTGCACCGCATCCGACTCCCGCGCCCCGCGCAGGGCCAGACAGACCGTCACCCGGCCGGTCCCGTCCCCGTGGGACGGCCGGGTCCCCGTGCCCTCCGGCGGGAGCCTCCGGTCCCCGTCGTGGTGCAGCGGCACCGGCGCGCCCGAGACCACGTGGTCCGCCTCGACGGTCTCCCCGCCGGCCAGCTCGATCCCGCAGGCCCGGCCGTCCTTCTCCAGGACCCGCACGACGTGCGCGTCGAACACGAACTCCACCCGCCGCCGCACGCACCGCTCGTACACGGCGTCCGCCAGCGCCCGCATGCCCCCGGCCACGTACCAGCTGCCGAAGGTCTGCTCCATGTACGGCAGCACGGCCGCCGCGGCCGGCGCGGTCGCCGGGTCGAAGCCGTAGCTCCACGCGTGGGCGTCGAGGAGCGCGGCGAGCCGCGGGTCGCGCAGCTCGCGGGCGCCGACCCGGGCGAGCGTGGTCGCCGGGCGGCGCAGCAGGCCGCCCTTCAGGGCCGGGTAGGGCTCGCGGCCGAGCGGCGTGCGGTCGGCCGGCTGCGGCTCCTCCAGGAGCGGCCGGCGCGTGCGGTCCCAGGCCTCGCGGGCCCGCACCAGGAAGTCGCCCCAGCGCTCGCCCGCGCCGGCGCCGAGCGCCGCGTCCAGGGCCGAGGCCGTCCCGGCGCGCGAGGCGTTGGGCAGGTCGACGCGGGTGCCGTCGGCGAAGACATGACGGCTCGCCGGGTCGACCTGGCCGAGCGTCACGCACTCCTCGAGCGGCTGCTTCCCGGTCTTGACGAACAGGTCGCGGTAGACCGCGGGCAGATGCAGCAGGCCGGGGCCGGTGTCGAAGCCGAAGCCGTCGCGCGTGAGGCGGCGGACGCCGCCCCCGTAGGTCCCGTCGCTCTCGTACACCGTCACGCGGTGGCCCGCCACGGCCAGCCGTGCGGCTGCCGCCATGGCGCCGAGCCCCGCGCCGATCACCACAATCCGTGCCATGTCCGCGACTCTAGCCGCCCCCGCCGACGGCCTGGCGGGCCAGGCGCTTCTCCTCCCGGCGCTGTGCCCGGCGCCGCAGGAAGCGGCGGATGCTGTGGGCGAGGAAGCCCAGTATCACCAGGCCGAGGACGAGCAGGACGCCCGCGATGACCGCCGCCGCGACCGGATGGAATATCGCGAAGGTGATCAGACCGGCGACGCCGAGGTCCTCCGCCAGGGACACCGCGATGTTGGAGAAGGGCTCCGGCGAGGTGTTGATCGCCATCCGGGTGCCGGCCTTGACGAAGTGGCTCAGCAGGGCCGTCGTACCGCCGACGGCGCCCGCCGCCAGCTCGGGCAGCGAACCCGACTGCCCGGCGAGCAGCGCCGCCACCACCGCGCCGGCGATCGGCCGGATCACCGTGTGGACCGAGTCCCACACCGAGTCGACGTACGGGATCTTGTCCGCCACCGCCTCGCACAGGAACAGCACACCGGCGGCGATCAGGACGTCGGGACGCTGCAGAGCCTCGGGAACCTCGTCGCTGAGGCCGGTGGCGCCGAACAGGCCGAGCAGCAGGACCACCGCGTACGCGTTGATCCCGCTCGCCCAGCCGCTCGTGAAGACCAGGGGGAGTACGGACACGTGCGTGATCGTAACCAGCCCTGAGTACCCGTACCTAGGGGGCGAGATGAGTAGGGATGCGGATGGGCCGTGACCTGCGCGGAAGGAAGAGTGGACCGCACGGAAGGGGCGCGGCTCCGGGACCGCCGGCACGGGGCGGCGGAACGGGGCCGCGCGCCTGCCGGTACGGGGGTATCACGGGGGGTCGCTCTCCGGGGGCGCACGCCAGTGCGTGGGAGCGACACGGCGCCGGTCCGGCGAGGCTCGGGGGGATCGAGCCTCGCCGGACCGGCGCTTCTTCCGGTCTGCGCGTGTGGTCCGCGTCCGCGTCGTCCGTGCGCGGGGTGCCCTAACGGTCCGGCCGTACGGGTCCGGCGGTACGGTTCCGGCCGTACGGGGCGGCGGCGCCCCGGCGGGAGCCGGACGCCGCTCAGCCGCCGCTCACGCGCCCGTGCAGCAGGCGCGAGAGCGCCGCGTGCACGTCGTCCAGGGAGCGCTCGCTCTGGAAGGCCTGCCAGTCCAGCGCGGCCACCAGGACCATCCCGACCAGCGCGGCCGCCGTCAGCTGGACGTCGATCTCCTCGCTCAGCTCGCCCGCCTCCACACCGTCCCGCAGCACGTTCTCGACGACCGCGACGGCTTCCTGACGGACCACCAGGAGCGTCGAGTTCCAGGCCCGTCCGGTGCGCCACAGTTCGGCCACGTACAGCTGGGTGAAGGCCGGGTAGCGCTGGATGAAGACGAGGCCCGCCCGGATCATCGCGTCCAGCGCCTCGACCCGGCTGCCGCCCCGCCCGGTGGTCTCCTCGGCCGCGTTCCTCAGGGACGCGGCGAGGAGCGAGACGCCGTGCCGCAGCAGCTCCTCGAAGAGCTCGGTCTTGCTCTTGAAGTTGTAGTAGACCGTGCCCTTGGCCACCCCCGCGCGCTCGGCGATCTCGTCGACCGTGGTCGCCGAGAACCCCTGCTCGGCGATGAGGGTGACGGCCGCCTCGTAGAGCTTGGCGCGGGTGGCCTGCCGTCTGGTGCTGCTGCTGTCCATGGCTCGATTCTCACAGGTCCGCCGGAGCGTTCCGGCCTGTCGGGTGTGTCCTAGAGCGAGAGTTCGGGGTGGAGCCGGTCCAGGCTCCACACCTGCTTCTGACGGGCGGAGAGCGCGGTCAGCGCGAGCGCGCCCGCCGTGAACGCGGCCAGGACCGCGACCGCCTGCCAGACCGGCCCGATGCCGCCGCCCGTGATGAGCCGGCGCAGCGCCTCGACGACGTACGTCATCGGCAGGTACGGGTGGATCGCGTTGAAGAAGCCCGGGCTGGTCTGGACGGGGTACGTGCCGCCCGCCGAGGTCAGCTGGAGCATCAGGACCGCGAGCACCAGGATCCGTCCCGCCGCGCCGAAGCGGGCGTTGAGCCACTGGATGATGGCGGCGAAGCAGCAGGTCACCAGGACGAGGAAGCCGACGGTCCCGGCCGCCCTCGCCATCTGCAGACCGAGGCCCCAGTGGAGCACGGACATCAGCGCGCCCACCTGGAGGACGCCGATCGCGGCCACCGGCAGCCAGCCCGCGAGCGCGATCCGCCAGGCGGAGGCGCCGGCGGCGAGGGCGCGCCGGTTCAGCGGCTGGATGATCATGTAGGCCACCATCGCGCCGACCCAGAGGGACAGCGGGATGAAGTACGGGGCGAAGCCGGTGCCGTAGTTGGGCGCCTTGTGCATCGACTGGGCGGCGAGCTTGACCGGGTCGGACATGACGTCGGTGCGGCGGTCGCGGTCCTGCTTGTCGTAGTCGGGGATCTTCTTCACGCCGTCGCTGAGGCCGGAGGCGAGCTCGCGCGAGCCGTCCGCCAGCTTGTACAGGCCGCCGTCGAGATCGCCCGCGCCCTTCTTCAGCCGGCCGACGCCGCTGTCGAGGTTCGAGGAGCCGGTGCGGGCGCTGGTGAGGCCGGTGTGCAGCCGGTCGGCGCCGGCGGCGACCTGGTGGGCGCCCTTGTTGAGCTCGTTGATCTTCCTGATGGCGTCGTCGACGTCCTGGTCGAGGTGCGGGGCGCGCCGGGCCAGTTCGTCGGCGTCCTTCTTCAGCTTGGTGAGCCGGGCGTCCAGGGTCTTCAGGTCGCCGTCGCTGTCCTTGGTCAGCTCGTGCAGGTCGTCGGAGATCTTCGCGACGTCGTCGGCGGTGACCGAGGCCTTCTTGAGGATCTCGCAGCCCTTGGCGTCCTTCAGCGGGTCCAGGTTGGTCACGCACTGCTTGCGGTAGTACGCCGACAGCTCGTCGTCGGCGGCGTGGGCGGCCGTGCGGACGGCCGGGGCGGTCCGCACCAGGGCCTTCAGGTTGTGCTGGACGGCGGTCGTCGAGTCGGAGACCAGCCGGGCGGAGTCGCGGATCGACTTGCCGTTGTTCGCCAGGTAGGGGCGGACCTGGTCGGCCCTGGCGTTCACCTTGTCGGCGAGCTGCTGCGTGCCGGCGGCGACCTTGCGGGAGCCGGTCTCCAGGTCCTTGGCGCCCTTGTCGAGCTTCTTGATGCCCGAGGCGAGGTCGCCGCTGCCCTTCTTGGCGTCCTTCAGCCCGTCGGCCAGCTTCTTGGAGCCGGCCTTCGCCTTGTCGGCGCCGGTCTTCAGGTCGCCGGCGCCCTTGGCCGCCTCGGCGGTGGCGTCGTGCAGGTCGGAGAACGAGATGAAGATCTTGTCCAGGAAGGTGCGCGAGGACTTGGTGGAGGCGGCGGTGCGCACCTCGGAGAAGACCGTGCGGGAGATCTGGCCGACGATGTAGTTGTTGGCGTCGTTCGTACGGACCTTGAGCGCGCCGGCCTCGGGGGAGTCGCCGGAGCTGGAGGCGATGCGCGCGCTGAAGTCGGCCGGCATGGTCAGGGACAGGTAGTACGTCCCGTCCTCGACGCCCTTGCGGGCCTCCTCGTCGCTGACCTCGTGCCACTCGAAGACGGCGCTCTCGCGCAGGTTCTCGGTGATGTCGGCGCCGGCGGTGACCTTCTGGCCGCCGGTGGTGGCGCCCTCGTCCTCGTTGACCAGGGCGACGGGGATCTTGTCGAGCCTGCTGTACGGGTCCCAGAACGACCACAGGTACAGCGCGCCGTACAGCAGTGGCAGCAGCAGGATCGCGACCATCGCGGCCCGCGGGAGCTTCCCCCTGCCGAACCGCTTCAGCTCGAGCGCGGCGAGCTTATGCGAGCGCACCGGCGTCCCCCTTCTCGGTCTCTACGGTCTTCTCGGTGTCTACGGTCTTGGCGGTCTTGGCGGTCTTGGCGGTCTTGCCGGTCTTGTCGGTCTTGGCGGTGGCCTCGGTGGCCTCGGTCGTCGCGTCGGCTTCGGTGGCCCCGGCCGGCTCCGCGGGCTTGCCGGCCGTGCTCGTGGCCGGGGCCGTGGAGACGCGGAGGGCGTCTTCCGGGGCCTCGCTGCAGACGGCGAGGACGGTGGTGCCCGAGGCGGCGACGGAGCGCAGCAGGTCCCAGGCCTCGGCGCGGTCGGCGTCGGAGAGCTTGAGGTCGGCGTCGTCCAGGGCGAGCAGCCGGGGCCGGCCGATGAGCGCGAGGGCGACGGAGAGCCGCAGCGCCTCCAGGCGCTCCAGGTCGCGCACGGAGGTCCGCTCGCCCTTGGGCAGGGCGTCGACGTCCAGGCCCGCGGCGGCCAGGGCCTCGTCGATCCGGGCCCGGGCGGAGGCGGTGCGCTCGCCGGCGGGGCGGAGCAGGGCCTTCAGCGAGCCGTCGAAGCGGCGCTGGAGCAGGGCACGCTCGCGCAGGTGCTCGGCGACGGTGAGGGCCGGGTCGAGGTCGCTCACGCCCGGCACCGGACCGAGCGCGGCGATCCGCCGCACGGCGGCCATCCTGCGCGGCAGCCGGAGGCCGGCCACGTCGGCGTGGCCCTCGTGGGTCTTCATCCGGCCGGTGAGCGCGAGCAGCAGGCAGGTACGGCCGGATCCGGACGGGCCCTCGATCGCGACGAGGGTTCCGGGAGCGGCCTCGAAGCCGATCCCGCGGAACGCCCAGCCGCGCGGGCCCTTCAGGCCGAATCCGTCCGCGACGACGGCGGCGCCGTACGGCTCGTCCGGGTTCGCGTCCACGATCCCCCCTCGGTATGGAATCTCTTTTGAACTGACCAGTCAGTGCAAAAAGTTACCGCCGAGTTGGCGATCAGGCAAAACGCCAGGTGTCCGGTCCTCGCGAACCTGGCGGATGTGTGCTGAACCTGGCGAAGTGTCCGCTTCGCGTCCCGCTGGAGTTGGCGAAAGTGGCGAAGGGTGCGGCCTCAGAGGAGCGAGACCAGATGTTCCTCAGACCCTGAGTACCTGATCCATATCCCCGCGATGCTCCTCTGCCGACGTGGGCCGGGTCCATGTAGCGTCAGTGCCAGGGGGATGAGATGAACTTCGACGAGAACGAACCGCAGTCTGTTCGAGAGGAGCGCTTTGCCGCAGAACGGGCCGACCGCAGAGAGGCACGCAAGGCTGCGTCGCTCGACTTGCGGGGAGCCCACCTCGGCGTGGCCATCGTGACCATCGCCCTGGCCCTCCTCAGCTGGAACGGGAAGCTGGTCGCCCTGGGCATCGTCGGCGGAGTCTTTCTGCTCTGGTTCTCCGCAGCCCTCGCATGGGCCTACGCCGACGGAGACCACGGCCGACACGCACTCCAGCGCGCGTACAGCGTCACTTTCGGATGGGGCGACGGGTTCTGAGCACCAAGGCCAAAGCAGAGGGGGCGATTTGACGTTCGAGGTGTTGAGGTCCGCTCTGGCCCGGAACGGCTCCATCAGCGGGCCCGCGGCCTTGGCTGCTCTGCTGTCGGGCGCGCGGTGGGAGGTCCCTTCGAATACGGCCTCGGCCCGCTCGTTGTGGGCGATCTGGTGCGACCGGCTAGACATGTTGGTGGAGACGGAAGAATCTGATCCGGGTCTGCTGGAGAGCCTGGCTCAGGCCGTGGACGGGCTCCACGATGCAGGAGACGCACGGGTGTACATGGCCACGGTGATCGACCCGCCACGCCGGTTTCACGTCTACCTCTCAGAGGACCTCGCCCACTGTGTCGGGGCGTGGGAGGGACGCGTGAACGAGCAGGCTCCCCGGACGGCGACCTGAACCGAGGCGGCCAGGTCCTCCTGTGAGAACTGGCGAACCATGAACCGCTCGTCCCGGTGAATCTGGCGAAGGTGGCGAGCAAGGTGGTTCGTAGCTCGCCACCGTGGAGGCATGGGTGCGGTTCTGAGATCGGTGACCGGGGGCGTCCCTTCTCCGGGCGCTGGGTTCGAGGTGGCATACACCGACCGGGACGGTGGTGAACACCGCGTAGACCTGTGCGACGCGGCGGCGGTTCCGTTCGAGGGCTGTCGCCCGGTGAGGTCGTTCCCGTCGTGGAAGGGCCAGCGCAACTACCCGGGGTTGTGGTGGGCGGCCACGCTCGGCCGGCACGTCGGGTACGAGTCCTGGCTGGAACGGGATCACGCGATGCTGTTGGACTTCGACCAGCAGGTCACGGCGTTCGCGTCGCAGCCGATGTGGCTGTTCTGGACATCCGGCGGGCGCCGCCGCTCTCACGCTCCGGACTGGTTCGCGCGAAAGGCGGACGGCACCGGGCTGGTGGTGGACTGTCGGCCTCTGAACCGGATCAGGCCGCGGGACGCGGAGGCGTTCGCCGCGACTGAGCGGGCCTGCCGGGCGATCGGTTGGGAGTTTCGTCTGGCCGGGGCGCCCGATGGCGTCTTGCTGGCAAACGTCCGCTGGCTGGCGGGATACAGGCATCCCCGCCATCTGGTGGGCGCCGTTGCGGACCGGCTGCTGGGTGTCTTCGGTCGAGAGAGGGCCTTGCGCGACGGGGTGGAGCGGGTGGGCGATCCGATCGCGATACTGCCAGTGCTGTTCCATCTGCTGTGGTCAGGACGCTTGGCGGCGGATCTATCCGTACTGCTGGGCGAGTACACCATGGTCCGCAGGGTGGAGACGGCGTGATGGCTGGGCTGTCGTCCCGGCCGGGGGTGCTGCGCGTCGGTGACCGGGTGTTGTTCGAGGAGACCGAGCACACGGTGGTCGGCATTGAGGGCACCGCCGTGCGCTTGCACGGCGACGACGGGCGGGACCAGGTCGTCCTGCTGCCCTACATGCTGGCCTCGGACGGCTTCGCGCTGATCGGCTCTGCCTCGGACCCAGAGGAGTTCGCCGCGGTCGGGGTCCTGGAGGCGTTGCCGCCTGCGGCAGTGGCCGAGGCCCGGTTCTGGGAACGACATGTGACGGAAGTCGAGCACGGATTGCCTTGCGATGCCGCCCCAGGTAGCCGTCCCCGCCCGGATTACGATCCAGCCCGCACCTCGCTGGCGGAACGGGAGCGGACCAAGGCCGATGAACTGGCGGTGCTTGGGCAGCCGGTGGGGAGACGGACGCTGCAACGGATGCGGGCCCGCTACCGGGCACAAGGCCTGCTCGGCCTGGTGGACCGTCGGGCGATGCGCCCGTCGTCTCCGACTGGACGAGCCGACCAGCGGGTGATCGATGCGATCGTCCGTGCGATCGGAGAGGAGACCGACGTGTCCACGGGCACCCGCTCGCGCCTGATGCGGCGAGTCGGGCAGATCCTGGACGACGAGCATGGGCCCGGAGCGGTCCCGATGCCATCCCGGACGTCCCTCTATCGCCTGGTCGACCAGCTGTCCGTAGGGCGACACACCTTCGCCGCGGCCACCACCCGGCGGCAGAACGCCAACCGGCCGACTGGTCCGTTCACCCTGACCCTGGCGAGTCGTCCCGGAGAACAGGTACAGATCGACACCACCAAGCTTGATCTGCTGGCCGTCCTCGACGACGGAACAGTTCGCCGGCCGGAACTGACCATCGCGGTCGACATCGCCACGCGGACGATCTGCGCGGCCGTCCTGCGGCCGGAGAGCACGAAGGCGGTGGACGCCGCCCTGCTACTGGCGAAGATGCTGGTGCCCGAGGCCATGCGGCCGACCTGGCCCAAGGCCCTTGCGGCGTCGGCGTCCCGGCTTCCACATGCCCGGCTGATGGAGATCGACGCTCGGTTCGAGCACGCTGCCGCGAAACCGGTGGTTGTCCCGGAGACCATCGTCACCGATCACGGCACTGTCTACTTGTCCCAGACGTTCACCGCCGCCTGCCAGCGACTGGGCATCTCCGTCCAGCTCGCCCACCCTGGAACCCCGACCGACAAGGCCGTCGTCGAGCGGACGTTCTCCTCGATCAACACCCTGTTCTGCCAGTACGTCGCCAGCTACACCGGACGGGACGTCAGCCGGCGCGGCGTCGATCCGGCCCGCAAAGCGGCTTTCAGTCTTGCCGAACTCGACGACCTGCTCCAGGAATGGGTCATCGCCGGGTGGCAGATGCGCCCGCACGACGGGCTGGTGCACCCCTTCATGCCCGGCCGGTCCCTGTCACCCAACGACGCTTACGCGCTCCAGGTCGCCACCAGCGGCTACCTGCCGATACCGCTCGGTCCGTCCGACTACGTCGAGTTGCTGCCGGTGACCTGGCGAGTGATCAACGAGTACGGCATCCGTATCGCCAACCGCACGTACGACGCGCCTGAGTTGGCTGCCTACCGAAGGCAGCCCTCCGGTGTCGCGGTCCAGCGCGGCAAGTGGGAGGTCCACTACGACCCCCACGACCTCAGCCACATCTTCGTACGCAACCACCGGCAAGGCGGCTGGATCACCGCTGAGTGGACCGTGCTACCTCTCGTCGCCCGCCCGTTCTCCGACGCACTTTGGCGTCAGGCCCGGCGCCAGGTCGTCGAACGCGGCCAGGACGGCGACGACCAGACTGCCATCGCCAGGGCCCTGGACGAGCTGCTGCGACGGGCAGAACGACAGGCGGAGTCCCGCAAGATTCCGCCGCCCA
The DNA here is from genome assembly GCF_004117935.1 of Streptomyces roseicoloratus. GTDB lineage: Bacteria > Actinomycetota > Actinomycetes > Streptomycetales > Streptomycetaceae > Streptomyces > Streptomyces roseicoloratus. Next base: position 66,491 of record NZ_SDOY01000061.1, read on the forward strand.
GGGCGGGGACGAAGAACGCGCCTGAGGCGATTCCGCTGCGGACGGCCTCGGAACTCGACATGGACGACAGCGGCGACGACCAGGACGAGACCGCTCCGACGGAGCTGGCCAAGGTCATCCCGTTCGGTGTCTTCGACCCCTTCAGTGAGGAGGACTACCGGTGACCGCCACCGAGACGGCCGACCGCGAGTTCCCCCTGACCACGAAGGAGGGGTGGAGTCGCTTCGTCCAATACGCTCCGGTCAGCACGCCCCCGCTGGACCGCTCTGCACTGCTGGCCCTCAGCGACATCGAGCGCGAGCTCTACGACGAGGCCCGGGCTGAGCACCACACCCAGCTGTTCGTCGCGAAGACCCCGACCATGATGGAAGTGATCCGCACCGGTCGGGAGCTGACCCTCCTCAACCGCCGCCAGGTCTCCGCCCGCCGCGGCCTGATCGTCTCCGGCGAGCCCGGCACAGGCAAGACGACCGCGATCACCCAGCTCGGCAAGGCCCACGAACAGCATGTCCGCCGCCGACTTCCCGCCGACAGCGGGCCCCGGCTGCCCGTCGCCTACGTGACCGTTCCCCCGGCCGCCACCCCGAAGATGCTCGCGGTCGAGTTCGCTCGGTTCCTCGGCATCCCCCTCTTGCAGCGCATGAACCAGACCGAGATCACCAATGCGGTCTGCGAGGTCCTGGCCGAACTGCGCTGCGAACTGGTCCTGGTCGACGAGATCCACAACATCTCGCTCACCACCAGATCCGGCGCCGAGGTATCCGACCAGCTCAAATACCTCTCCGAGCGGATCGCGGCCACGTTCGTCTACACAGGCGTCGACGTGGAGTCCGCCGGACTGTTCGCCGGCACCCGCGGCAAGCAGATCGCCGGACGTTTCGTCAGCATCCACGCCGAAGCCTTCACCATCGCCACCGCCGCCCAGCGTCAGGAATGGCTCGCCCTGCTGGCCACAATGGAACAGTCCCTACGGCTCCACCGGCACACCCCCGGCCTGCTGGCAGCCCACGCGGACTTCCTCTATCAGCGGACCTCAGGCATGATCGGCAGCCTCGCGCACCTGATCAGGGCCGCGGCCCTACGGGCCATGACCTCCGGCACCGAGAAGATCACCAAGCAGCTCCTGGCGGAGATCCCCCTCGACACCGCAGCCGAGACGAGCGCCCCGCTCAGCGCGCGTTCGCGCCGAGCCCGCACCGCACAGCGTCGAGCCGCTGGATGAACCACACCCCACTCGGCTCCGAGGCCTTGGCGCCAGCCCGGAGCCTTCCGATCTCAGTCCGACCCTGGGGACGCGAGTCCTTGCCTTCCTTTGTTGCCCGGCTTGCCGAGGTGAACCGAACGCGTCACACCGCGCTCTGGCGCCATATCGGTCTGCCCTGTGTCAGGACGATGGGCGCCACGCTGTTGACCAAGGAGGCCGTGCTGAACGGGCTGGCTGTCGAACGACTGGCGATCATGTCCAGCCTGTCAGAGGAACGACTGCGGAGGTCCCTTCCCGCGCTGTCCTGGTCCCATCCCTATCCGCCATATCTTCCCGCGAACATTCCCTCGGTCTACATGAGTGCCGCGAAGGCCCCATCCGGCGTGATCTGTCGTGGTTGTACCACCAGGCGCGGGATCACCGCCGATGTCCGTGCCCACCTGGCGCTTCCTGACATTGTGTGTCTCCAGCATCGCGTCTGGCAGTCGCCCGCTCCTTGCGATGTCTCGGCGGCGCCTGAAATCGATCGAGCACAGCACACCCTCCGTCGCATCCGGAGGCTCCATGGCAATCGCGGGATGTCCCTCGGTGTTCGTGACGCTCGCTGGATCATCGCGGCTTGGACCAGCAATGTGTGCCGGGAGCCGGAACTCACCGATCGCTGGCATTCACGGAGAGCAGTCCTCGGCTTGGTGCCGTGGCACCGGAGCGACGACCTATCGGCTCGGATCGTTACCCACCCAGAGGTTGCGATCCTGGCAGCCGCCCTGGCACCCAACTACACGGACCAGACCTACTTCACACGCACCGGGTTTCAGCTCCGGAGATTCAGTGCCTACCTCCGCGCCAGTCTGGAGCTGAACCCCATCCCGCACTCGATGAACGATCCCATCAGGGCGTTCGTCCGCATCGTCCAAAGCAACCGGGCCCGCTGGCGCGACCCCAAAAGCGTCATGATCACGGAGACGGCGACACCCAGATACACCCAGTGAAGGTGGCGAACCCCAGCTCAGACGAGGGCTCCTTCGCCATGTATGCGAGGAAAGAACAGCCAGGTCAACGGGATTGTCAGTGGTGCCGGGCACGATGAACACATACGGCCACAGCGCCGTCACCCGACGACAGGAGGCTCGTCATGGCCGGCCACGACGCCGCAGCCGCACCCCGGCGCCGCACCGCGCGCCCCGCCCCCGCCCTGCTCGGACCCCCGTCCGACATCCACCCGGTCCTGCGCCGCTCCTCGGCCCCGCCCGCCGCCCTCGACCTGCTCGCCAAGGCCAGGGCCGGACTCGACGAGGCCGCCGCGCTCGACGTGCCCAACGAGCGTTACGCCACCGCCCACCTCGCCGCGCTGCGCACCGCCGCGGCCGTGCTCGCCGCCCGCGGCCGCCCCGAGAGCGACCCCCGCAAGCGCGCCCGCATCCGCAGCGCCTGGGAGGTGCTGCCCGAGATAGCGCCGGAGCTCACCGAGTGGAGCGCCCTGTTCGCCTCCGGCGCCGAGCGCCGGGCCCGGGCCGAGGCCGGCATCGCCGGCGCCGCCACCGGCCGCGACGCCGACGACCTCGTCCGGGCCGCCGCCGTGTTCCTGCGCATCGTCGAGCGGCTGCTCGTCCTGCGGCCGGTGCTGCCGCGCCAGCCGGGAGCCGGGGAGGCCGCCGGATGAGCGCAGCCGGCCGGATGATCGGGACAGCGGGACCGAGGCCATAGGGTGGAGACGTTCGTACCCGTCACCGAGGAGTCAACAGCCGTGTCGGACCCTTCCGCTGTCTCCGGTCGAGAGGCGACCTCGCGCCCGTCGCGCGCCTCCCTGCGCACCGCCGTCGTCTGGGACGTCCTCAAAGACGCCCTGGACCGCCGGGTCAAGGCCACCGGGAAGGACAGCCTCGATGTCCTCGACACGGGCGGCGGCTCCGGGAACTTCGCGGTGCCCGTGGCCCGGCTCGGCCACCGCGTGACCGTCGTCGACCCCAGCCCCAACGCGCTCTTCGCGCTCGAGCGGCGCGCGGCGGAGGCGGGCGTCGCCGACCGCGTCCAGGGCGTCCAGGGCGACATCCGCGGCCTGTTCGACGTGGTCGCGCCCGAGGGCTACGACTCCGTGCTGTGCCACGGCGTCCTGGAGTACGTGGACGACCCCGCCGAGGGCGTCCGCAACGCCACGGCCGCCCTGCGCTCCGGCGGCAGCCTCAGCCTGCTCGCCGCCGGGCTCGGCGGCGCCGTCCTGGCCCGCGCGCTCGCCGGCCACTTCACCGAGGCCCGGCACGCGCTGGGCGACCCGGCGGGACGCTGGGGCGAGGGCGACCCGGTGCCCCGTCGGTTCACCGCCGAGCAGCTCACCGAGCTTGCCACCGGGGCGGGCCTGGACGTCGGCGCCGTGCACGGGGTGCGGGTCTTCGCCGACCTGGTCCCCGGCGTCCTCGTCGACACCGAGCCGGGTGCCGCCGAGGCCCTGCTCAGGCTGGAGGCCGCGGCCGCCGAGCTGCCGTCCTTCCACGCCATCGCGACCCAGCTGCACCTCCTCGGCGAGAAGCGCGCCTGAGCGTGCCGCGCCGGTCGCGGCGCGGCCACCCGCACGGCGGTGCCCCCGAGCCCGCGCCCCGGGGCACCGCCGTATGCGCTGAGCAGCGGCGCAGCCGCAGATGGAGTACGCCACAGCCGGCCCGAACGGGGACCGGTCCCCGTATGATCGAGGGACACCATCCGGCATGACGGGCAGGGGGCTGGGGAATCAACGCCTCAGCATCCGATCCGCATGGCGGCCCGGATTGGCGATTTGGCATTGAGGGCGGGTTTCACGGGGGCGATTCCCTGCCTATCCTGAAAGGGCCGCAAACCGGTCGCCCCCGCGACCGACGACGAGGAGGACTCCGTGCCGCTCTCGGAGCACGAGCAGCGAATGCTCGAGCAGATGGAGCGAGCGCTGTACGCCGAAGACCCCAAGTTCGCGACAGCGCTCGAGGGAAGCGGACTGCGTACGTACACCCGGCGACGGGTCTACCAGGCAGTCGCCGGCTTCCTGGTGGGTATCGCGCTCCTCATGGCCGGAATGGTCGCTCAGCAGATCTGGATCAGCGTGGTGGGGTTCCTCGTCATGCTGGGCTGCGCGGTCCTGGCGGTCACCGGATGGCGCAAGGCGCCCAAGCCGGGTGAGCATGTGCGGGGTGCCGCCGGAGGCGGCCGTCAGTCCCGACAGCGACGCTCGATGATGACCCGCATCGAAGAGCGGTGGCAGCGCCGCCGCGACGAACAGCAGGGCGGCGGCCACCACTGAGGCGCCCCGTCCGACCCGGCGGTCCCGGAACCGCCGGCCGCACACGCGAAGGCCTGGGGGCCCGCACCGATCGGTGCGGGCCCCCAGGCCTTCGCGTACGCGGCCGGGGATCGTGCGTCGGTACTCCGACGGGGGGCCGACGCACGGCTCGGGGCCCGGGGGCCCGAGACGACCGCCCGGCCTCCGTCTGTCCGGTTCCGTTCGCCCGGCCGTGCCGGCCGGGCCGCGGGGGACCCGGGAGCCGTGCGTCCGGGCCGGCTCGGACCCGTGCCGCTCGTGCGTCCGGGCGCCGCTCCGGGCGGGCCCGGACGCACGAGCGGGTCAGGACGGCTTCCTGGACAGGGTCCGGAGCGTGGCACGGGTCCTCGCCCGCCACGCCTCCCGCACCGCCGTCCAGCGGTCCCGCGCCGCCCAGCCGACCCGGGCGAACGAGCGAGGCGCCAGCAGGGCCCGCAGCCGGACGCCCCGCGGGGCGGAGGCGTCGAAGCCGCGGCGGACCGCGACGGCCAGCTCGGTGAGACCCGTGGCAGGGCGCGGAGCGGGCGCGTACAGGGCCTCCTCCACCGCGCGCGCCAGCCGGTGCACCGCGTCCGCCGCGTCCGGCGGCAGCTCGCCCTCGCGGGCCAGGCGCGCGGCCGTCCCGCGGGGCGTCCGCGACTCGTCCGGGAACACCCCGTGGTCCCAGGCCGTGTCGTTGACCTCCTGCCAGACCGCGAGGACCCGGCCGACCGGGTCACCCGCCGGACCGAGGCGCCCGGCCCGCACCCGGCTGCGCCACAGCAGCGGTGACAGCAGCAGTGCGAGCACCAGCAGCACGCCGAGACCCACCAGGACCGGCTGCCACGGGAAGCCGCCGTCGCCGTCCGACAGGCCGGCGCCCGCCGCCTCGTCCTGTGCGCACTCGCCGAGCTTCTTCTCCTGCGGCGTGCAGCTCACCGAGGCGCTGGGCACCGCCGAGGGCTGCGCCGTCATGCCCGCCGAGGGCTGTGCGGAAGGCGTCGCCGCCCCGCCCGAGGACTGCTCACGGGTCCAGTCCGGCGCCGAGCCGCGCGAGGGCGTGGGCTCGAAACGGGTCCAGCCGGCGCCCTCGAAGTACAGCTCGGGCCACGCGTGGGCGTCCCGTATGCCGACCGACACCGAACCGTCGGCCTGCGGGGTGCCCGGCATGAAGCCGACCGCGACCCGGGCCGGGATGCCCAGGGAGCGGGCCATCGCCGCCATCGAGAAGGAGAAGTGGACGCAGAAGCCCTCCTTGTCCTTCAGGAAGCGGGTGATCGCGTTGACGCCGGTGCCGGAGTCCGCCTTCACGCTGTAGGTGAAGCCGCCGTCCCGGGTGAACCAGTCCTGGAGCTTCACCGCCCGCTCGTAGTCGTTGCGGGCCCCGCGGGTGACCTCCAGGGCCGTCGACCGCACCTCGGGCGGCAGCGTGGCCGGCACCCGGGTGTACTCGCGGCGCAGCTTGTCCGGGGCGGCCGGGGCCGCCGCCAGCTGCTCGGCGGTGGGCCGCACGGCCAGGCTGGTCACCGTGTACCGGGCGCCGCGCGTGGTCTGCCCGTTGTCGCCGACGAGCATCCGGCCGGCCGGCTCGTAGCGCCAGCCGCCCGGCACGGACACCCGGGACGCCGGATAGGGCATCGGCAGCCACTTTTGCTCGTACTGCGGCGAGGCGACGAAGTTGGTGGTGACCTCCGTGACCCGGACGTCCTGGGCCAGACCGTCCGGCCAGGGCAGCTCCTCGGGCACGTCCTCGATGGGCCGGACCGAGGACTTCCAGGCGGTGCCGTCGAACTGGTCGAGCGCGACCAGCCGCAGATAGAGCCCACTGGTGTCGGTGATGTTGGTGCGGTAGCGCAGGACCTCGCGGTCCTCCGGCTGGCGCAGGTCGTTCTGCAGCGACACCAGCGGGTTCACGGCGGAGATCGTGCCGCCCTTCCCGCCGGAGCCCGCGCCGCCGCCGTCACCGCCGAAGATGCCGCCGCCGAGCCCCGGGAGCACTCCCGGCAGCAGCAGCGCGACGACCAGGACGACCGCGCCGATCCGCCAGCCGGTGCGGGTGGGCGCGAACGCCTGACCGCCCTCCCCGATCGCGGACCCGGGCCGGGCGGAACGCTGGGCGGCACCGAAGACCCGGCCCCAGGCCGACAGCCGGTCCCGGCCCTCGGCCAGGAGCAGCACCATGTAGCCCGCCGCGGCGGTCAGGAACGCCGGCGCGCCCGCACCGCCGCCGGCCAGACCGGCGGCCACCGAGTACAGCGCGAGCAGCGGCAGACCCGCCGGGGCCGCGTTGCGGAAGGTCACCGCGAGGGTGTCCACCAGCAGGCCGACCGACGCGACGCCGGTGACGAGCAGCAGCCGGATGCCGGGGGTGTTCGGCGCCGGTATCGCGTACGTGCCGACGTCCGCGACGCCCGCCTCGAAGAGCGTCCCGAAGGCGGCGAAGGCCTCGGGCCCCGGCAGCACGCCGATGATCGCGTGCTCGCGCACGAAGACCACGGTGAGCACGAGCAGCGTGAGGACGGCCTGGGCCGCGATCGTCAGCGGCCGGGCGAGCGGCACCCGCCGGGTCGCCGTGCCGACGGCGCTCTGCAGGCCCAGCACGAGCGCCGCCGTGAAGATCCACGTGGCCGGCTTGACCAGCGGCAGAAGGGCCAGCGACGCCGCGAGCGTCGCGCCGTAGGCCGCGAGCGTCAGCCGCGCGCGCCCGCTCATGACCAACCTCCGTAGGTGTCGCCGGCGGCGGCCTGCGCGGCCGTCCCGCCGGCCTGCTGCCACAGATCGGCGAGCCGGGCGCCGGGAGCGACGGGGAAGGCCTGCCAGCCGGCGTCCCGCAGCCGCCGCAGCCGGTCCTCCACCGCACCGGCGACGGCGCCGCCGGTCAGCCAGGTCCCGGAGTCGAGCACGAAGGCGACGGCCGCGCCGCCGCGCTGCCGCATCCGGGCCACGAGCGCCGCCTGGTCCTCGTCGAGGTCGCCCAGGAAGGCGACGAGCAGACCTTCGTGTCCGCCGCGCAGCACGTCGAACGCGCGGGACAGACCGGCCCCCTCGGAGTGGTCGACGACCGCGAGGGTGTCCATCATCAGGCCGACGGTGTCGACCGATTCCTGGCCGGACCGGCCGGCACCGGCGAAGCCCTCGGCGCCCTCGCCGGGCACCGAGCTGCCGGTGTCGGTGAGGAGCCGCACCGAGTAGCCGCGCTCCAGCATGTGCGTGAGGACGGAGGCGGCGCCGGAGACGGCCCACTCGAAGGCCGAGTCGGGGCCGCCGCCCTCGTAGGCGACGGCCCGGGTGTCGAGCAGCACCGTGCAACGGGCGCGCTGCGGCTGCTCCTCGCGGCGCACCATCAGCTCGCCGTAGCGGGCGGTGGAGCGCCAGTGCACCCGGCGCAGGTCGTCGCCGTGCCGGTAGGCGCGGGGGATGATGTCGTCGTCCCCGGCGAGCGCGAGCGACCGCTGGAGGCCCTCCCCGTGGCCGGTGGACTCGCCGCCGGGCCGGGCCGGCGGGAGCGGTTCGGTGCGCGGGATGACCGTCAGCGTGTCGTACGCGCGGAAGGAGCGGGTCAGCTCGCACATCCCGAACGGGTCGGTGAGCCGCAGCTGGAGCGGACCCAGCGGGAAACGTCCGCGCAGGTCGGAGCGGACCCGGTAGGACACCTCGCGGCGACCGCCGGCCTCGACGCGGTCGAGGACGAAGCGGGGCCGCGGCCCCAGCATGTACGGCACGTGGTCCTGGAGCATCAGCAGGCCGGTGGGCATCCGGGACACGTTGTCCATGCGGAGGTGGACCCGGGCCTCGGTGCCGGTCTCGACCCGCTGCGGGGAGAGCCGGCGGCCGGCCGCGACCCGGTGGCGGGTGCGGTGCAGCACGACCACGCAGGCCAGCGGCAGCACGGCCAGCACCAGGCCGACGCGCAGCAGGTCGACCTGGCCGAGCACGTAGGCGCAGACGGCGGCCGCGATGCCGGCGGCGAGGAAGGAGCGGCCGCGGGTGGTGAGCCCGGCCAGGGCGGCCCGCAGGCTGCCCCGGTCGTCGTCCTCCCACCGCGCCGGCGCGGGCCCCTGCGGAGCGGCGGTGCTCATCACAGCCGCCGGGCGCCGGGCTGCTGCTGGCCGTAGTACGGAGCGGTCTGCTGCGCGGGCGGCGCCGCGGCCGGCACGGGCGTGCGCTGCAGGATGTCGTGCACGACCTGCTCGGCCGTGCGGCGGTTGAGCTGGGCCTGCGCGGTGGGCAGCAGACGGTGGGCGAGCACCGGGCCGGCGAGCGCCTGGAGGTCGTCGGGCAGCACGTACTCCCGGCCGCTGAGCGCGGCGGAGGCCTTCGCGGCCCGCAGCAGGTGCAGTGTGGCCCGCGGCGAGGCGCCGAGCCGCAGGTCGGGGTGGGTGCGGGTGGCGGCGACCAGCTCCACCGCGTACCGCTGGACCGCGTCGGCGACGTGCACCTTGCGCACGGCCTCGATCAGCTGGAGGACGTCGTGGGCGTGGGCCACCGGCTGGAGGTCGTCCAGCGGCGAGACCGAGCCGTGCACGCCGAGCATCTTCAGCTCGGCCTCGGCGTTCGGGTAGCCGATGGAGACCCGGGCCATGAAGCGGTCGCGCTGGGCCTCGGGCAGCGGGTAGGTGCCCTCCATCTCGACCGGGTTCTGGGTGGCGACCACCATGAACGGGCTGGGCAGCTCGTACGTCTGGCCGTCGACCGTGACCTGGCGCTCCTCCATGGACTCCAGGAGCGCCGACTGGGTCTTCGGCGAGGCCCGGTTGATCTCGTCGCCGATGACGATCTGCGCGAAGATCGCGCCCGGCTTGAACTCGAACTCGCGCCGCTGCTGGTCGAAGATCGACACGCCGGTGACGTCCGAGGGCAGCAGGTCGGGCGTGAACTGGATGCGGCGGACCGAGCAGTCGATCGACCGCGCCAGCGTCTTGGCCAGCATGGTCTTGCCGACGCCGGGGACGTCCTCGATCAGCAGATGTCCCTCGGCGAGCAGCACGGTCAGCGCCATCCGTACGACCTCGGGCTTGCCCTCGATCACACTCTCCACCGACCTGCGTACCCGCTCCGCGGTCGCGGTCAGATCGTCCCCCGCCCGTGCGTACGCCCGGTCGGGGGTACCCCCATGGCTCGCCCGGTCGTCATAGGTCGTCACCCGGCCCTCCTCGGCCCTTTCCTCAGCACCGACACCTGCCCCCGGCACGGTGGCCGGGGGGTGTCACCCGTGCATTCTTGTGGCCGTGACGGGCTCGTGTCACTTGCCGAGGGCTCGCCTGTGGATAACTCGGGGCGAATTGCCGGGGTTTGCGGGCTTGCGCCGGGCGTTCCGCTTCGTCGCGGCGTCCCGAGGAGCGGCTGTCCGTCCCGACGGAGGAGCGGCTGTCCGGCCTGTCCGAGCGGCTGTCCGTCACGACGGATCGGCTGTCCGGCCGGACGGGCCGCCGTCCGGCCGGACGAGGCGGCTACTCGGCCGCCGTGGCCGGGTCGATCTCGCGCAGCAGACCCGTCGTCACGTCGAAGACGAAGCCCCGCACGTCCTCGGTGTGCAGCAGGAACGGGGAGGTGCGTACCCGCTGCATCGACTGGCGGACGTCCTGGTCGACGTCGCGGAAGGCCTCGACGGCCCAGGCCGGTCGCTGCCCGACCTCGTCCTCCAGCTCGTGCCGGAAGTCCTCGGTGAGCGACTCCAGGCCGCAGTTGGTGTGATGCACCAGCATCACGCTGCGGGTGCCGAGGGCACGCTGGCTGATCGTGAGCGAGCGGATCACGTCGTCGGTGACGACTCCGCCGGCGTTGCGGATGGTGTGGCAGTCGCCCAGCTCGAGGCCGAGGGCGGCGTGCAGGTCGAGGCGGGCGTCCATGCAGGCGACCACGGCGACGTGCAGCACGGGCCGCGCGTCCATTCCGGGGTCGGTGAAGCCGGCGGCGTACTGCGTGTTCGCCTTGACCAGGCGGTCGGTGACCGTGCTGCTCTCGGTGCTTATCGGGGCGGCGGAGGTGTGCGGCGGTGTCGACATGTCTCCGACGGTAATGGTGACCGCTCGCCGAAGCCTGGTGTGAGAACGGACAAAGAGTCTCAATGAACCTTGTTGTGAGCTAACCCACAGCTTCCGGAGGCGGGGCCATTCGGGTGAGTGCCCGGGGCGCGCGACGCGCCAGCCGGTTGGTTGACCGGCGGGTCCCGTGGACTAGAGTGACGCGAAGTTCACGGAGACATCGAGCGATTTCCGCCGATTGTCCCCCTTCATGCGGCGGTACCCACGGCTCGGCCCTCCCGCTCGCCGGCGGTACCTGTCTCCGCCGGATCTGAGAGGGCGCATTGAGCAACGACCGACACGTCCCGGTGATGCTCCAGCGGTGCCTGGACATGCTGGCACCCGCCCTGGAACGCCCCGGCGCCGTCGTCGTCGACTGCACCCTGGGCCTCGGCGGGCACAGCGAGGCGCTGCTGCGGAGCTTCCCCGAGGCACGGCTGGTCGCCCTCGACCGCGACAAGGAGGCCCTGCGCCTCTCCGGCGAACGCCTCGCGCCCTACGGCGAGCGCGCCACCCTCGTGCACGCGGTCTACGACGAGCTGCCCGAGGTCCTGGACCGGCTGGGCATCGCGCGCGTCGACGGCGTCCTCTTCGACCTGGGCGTCTCCTCGATGCAGCTCGACGAGGCCGACCGCGGCTTCGCCTACGCCCAGGACGCCCCGCTCGACATGCGCATGGACCAGACGACCGGCATGAGCGCCGCCGAGGTCCTCAACACCTACCCGGCCGGCGAGCTGGTCCGCATCCTGCGCGCCTACGGCGAGGAGAAGCAGGCCAAGCGGATCGTCTCGGCCATCGTGCGCGAGCGCGAGAAGGAGCCCTTCACCAACAGCGCCCGGCTGGTCGAGCTGATCCGCGACGCCCTGCCGCAGGCCGCCAAGCGGACCGGCGGCAACCCGGCCAAGCGCACCTTCCAGGCCCTGCGCATCGAGGTCAACGGGGAGCTCTCGGTCCTGGAGCGGGCGATCCCGGCGGCCGTGAAGGCCCTCGCCGTCGGCGGCCGGATCGCCGTCCTCTCGTACCACTCGCTGGAGGACCGGCTGGTCAAGCAGGTGTTCGCGGCCGGCGCCGCCACCACCGCCCCGCCCGGCCTGCCCGTCGTCCCCGAGCGCTACCAGCCGCGCCTGAAGCTCCTCACCCGCGGCGCCGAGCTTCCCACCGAGGAAGAGATCGCCGAGAACCGCCGCGCCGCGCCCGCGCGTCTGCGGGGTGCGGAGCGGATCAGGGAGGACGAGACCGCGTGACCGACGAGCGCGAGGACGGGCGATGACGAAGCAGGGGGCACTCAAAGGGCGGGCCGCACGACTCGGCCGGCTCATGCCGTCCGGGCCGAGCACCGCGGCCCGCACTCCGTTCGTCCTGCTCGTCGTGCTGCTCCTCGGCGGCGGGCTCATCACCCTGCTGCTGCTCAACTCCGCCCTCAACCAGGGCTCCTTCGAGCTCAGCGAGCTGAAGAAGAAGACCACCGAGCTCACCGACGAGGAACAGGCCCTCCAGCGCGACGTGGACGACAGCGCCGCACCCGACGCTCTGGAGCGGCGCGCCCGCGAGCTCGGCATGGTGCCCGGCGGCACGCCCGCCTTCCTGGACCCCGACGGCAAGGTCCGCGGCGAGCCCTCCGTCGCGGTCGCCCCGAAGCCCTCGCCGAAGCCGACCCCGTCGGCCGGCGGTACGGCCCCGCCGGCTGGGGCCCCGGCCGGGACCGCCACGCCGTCCGCGGCCCCGCAGTCCGCTGCCGCGCCGCCCCCGGCCGCCGGAGCCTCCGACCCGTCCGAGGCGCCCGGCACC
>NZ_SDOY01000062.1 GCF_004117935.1 Streptomyces roseicoloratus
CCGTCCCGCGCCGCCGGAGGGCCGGCCCGCGCCGTCGGCGCGCCGCGCGGGCATGCCGTGGCCGAGGGCGACCACAGCGGCGCGCCCGCCGAGAGCCAGGGGCGGAACACCACGCGCGGAGAGCGGGCGCGGTACTGGCGGCCGGTGGAGCTGCCGGGCGTCGATCTGCTGCACGCCCACTACGTCCGGAAGTCCTTCTCCCGGCACACCCACGAGAGCTTCGTCCTCGCCGCCATCACCGAGGGCGTCGAGGCCTTCCACTACGGCAGCGACCTCGTCCGGGCCGGGCCCGGCCAGATCGCGCTGGTCAACCCCGACACCCCGCACACCGGGCACGCCGGGGTGCCCGAGGGCTGGACGTACCGCACGATCTATCCCGACGCCGGGCTGATCCGGGAGATCGCCGACGACACCGTCGCGCTGCGCGGCGACATCGGCTTCGCCCAGCCCGTCGTCGACGACCCGTACGCGGCCCGGCTCGTCGTCGAGGTGCACCGGGCCGCCGAGGAAGGCAACGCGCTCGCCGCCGACAGCCTGCTGCGGCTGGTCATCGCGCGGATGCTGCGCAGCCACGGCGGCCGCGTCAGGCCGCCGGCACCGTTGTCGGCCGGCGCACGGGACGCCGCACGCGCGCGTGCCGTCCTCGAGGAGAGGATGGCGGACCCGCCGACTCTGGAACGGCTCGCCGCCGAGCTCGGCACCAGTCCCTTCGCCCTCCTGCGGGCCTTCCGCGCCGCGTACGGCATGCCGCCGCACACCTGGCTGACCGACGCCCGGGTACGGCGGGCACGGCGTCTCCTGGACGCCGGGACGCCACCGGCGGAGGCCGCGGTCGCCGTGGGCTTCACGGACCAGCCGCACCTCAACCGGCACTTCACCCGCAGCGTGGGCGTGCCTCCGGGTGCCTACCAGCGGGCACGCGGCCTGCGCGATCCCCACGGACTGCGCGACCTGGGCGACTGGCGCAACCCGCGCGGATAGGAGCGGGGCCGCCGCGAGGGCCGCGGCCGCCCCGAGGGGGCTGGGCGGCGCCACGTGCCCCGCCCCGAGGGGGCTGGGCGGCGCCACGCGCGCGTACCGCCGCAAGAACGTACAAGACCCGGCCCGCCCTCCCTCCGTACCGTCGCTGACGTGGCAGAACAGACAGCACCTCCGGACGCACGCCGGGACGCGACCGCCGCCGGGCCCGCCAAGAGCGACTCCGCCGTCGTGCGCGACGCCCTCGGCGTCGGCATCGCCGTCGGCCTCTCCGGCTTCGCCTTCGGCGTGACCTCGGCCGGCGCCGGGCTCAGCCTCCTCCAGACCTGTGCGCTGAGCCTGCTCGTCTTCACCGGTGCCTCGCAGTTCGCGCTGGTGGGCGCCCTCGCCGCGGGCGGGAACCCGTTCACGGCCGCCGCCGGGGCGTTCTTCGTCGGCACCCGCAACGCCTTCTACGGGCTGCGCCTCAGCCAGCTGCTCGCCCTGCGCCCGCTCGCCCGGCCGTTCGCCGCGCAGTGGGTGATCGACGAGACCACGGCCGTCGCCCTCGCGCAGCCGGACCGCAGGTCCGCGCGCCTCGGCTTCACGGTCACCGGACTGACCCTGTACGTGCTGTGGAACGTCACCACCCTGCTGGGCGCCCTCGGTGCGGAGGCCATCGGCGACACCGCCGCCTGGGGCCTGGACGCCGCCGGGCCTGCGGTCTTCCTCGCCCTCCTCGCCCCCATGCTCCGCAGCGCCACCGAGCGCGCCACCGCCGCGCTCGCCGTGCTGCTCGGCCTCGGCCTCCTGCCCGTGCTGCCGGCCGGCGTCCCGGTCCTCGCCGCGGCGCTCGCCGCTCCCGCCGTGCTCTGGTTCCGCGGCCGCGAAGCGCACGGCCGTCAGCCGGCCGGTCGCAGGTCGGACGGTCGCCAGTCGGACGGTCGCCAGGAGGACGGCCCCGAGTCGGACGGTCACCAGGAGGACGGCCGTCCGACCGGCGGCCGACGGACGACGGAAGGCCGACCGGAGGACGAGAGCCGATGAACGTCTGGATCGCCATCGCGCTGACCGCCGCCGGGTGCTACCTGGTCAAGCTGCTCGGCCTCCTCGTCCCCGCCGGCACCCTCGAGCGGCCCCTCGTCCGCCGGCTCGCCGCGCTCGTCCCGGTCGCCCTGCTCGCCGCCCTCACCGCCCAGCAGACCTTCAGCAGCCAGGGCGCCCTCACCGCCGACGCCCGTGCCGCCGGTCTCGCCGCCGCGGCCCTCGCGCTGCTGCTGCGCGCCCCCTTCCTCGTGGTCGTGGGCGCGGCGGTGCTCGTCACGGCCGGCGTCCGCGCCCTCGGCGGCTGACCGGCCCGGCCCGGCCGTCCGTGCCGGCCGGGAGGGTCAGCCGATCCGGCGGCCGTGCGCGCGCAGCGTCCGCAGCGCCTCCACGGTGACGATCGGCCGGGCCTCCAGCGCGCTGCCCGGCGCCCACAGGCGCCAGGTGACGGGCCAGCCGCCGTCCTCCTCCTGCGCCGCCGCGAGGTGGTCCAGGGAGCGGCTCATCTCCTCGTCCGTGAACCAGCGGCGGGCCAGCGAGTCCGGCACGCGCGCGTAGTCGTACGGGTGGTGGTACTCGCCCGGCGCGTATCCGTCGGGCACCGGGTGGTCCTCCGCCCGGTCCGGGTCCAGCACGACGAGCCGCCGCTCGCGCACCAGCCGCCCGAGCCGGTCGCTCGCCGCCTGCGCGCGGGCGCGGTCCGGGACCCCGTCGAGGAAGGCGACGGCGGCCTGCACCTCGTACGGATGGGTCTTGTCCAGGGCGTCCACGGCCGCCCAGCAGAACTCGGTGGCCCGGAACAGCCAGGCGTGCCACACCTGGTTGCGGTGCAGCAGCCCGACCACCGGGCCGGTGGTGAGCAGCTCGCTCGGCGGCTCGTCGACGACCGGGACGAACGGCGCCGCCGGGTAGCCGCGTTGTGAGGGGTGGACGGCGGGCAGCGCGCCGTCGTGGGTCGAGACCTCGGTCAGATAGCGGCAGATCCGCTCGACCCGCAGGCCGCCGCACCGGCCGATGGAGTCGAGCACGCGCAGCGCGTGCGCGGTGTGCAGCGGCTGGCTGACCGGTCCGCGCAGATCGGGTTCGAGGGCGTGCCCGTAGCCGCCGTCCTCGTTGAGGTACGCGGTGAGGGCGGCCTCGACGGGATCCGCCCCGCCGCGCAGGAAGTGGTAGGCGAACCGGCGCTGTTCGAGCACACGGGCGGTCAGCCAGACGAACTGCTCGGCCCGTGCGAGGGGCGAGTCGGGCGGAGCGGGGGTTTCTGGAGGTTTTCCGGCCATGGTCCGACCGTAGGCCGGAACGCCCGTCTGACAAGGGCTACGGACCGGGCTGCACCCTTGAGGGCGGGATACTGGGGTCATGCGGTTGACGACTTTCTGGGAACGGATGACCGAGCACTTCGGCACGTCCTACGTCGAGTCCTTCGCCCGGGACCACGTCATGACGGAACTCGGCGGGCGGACGGTGCACCAGGCCCTCGACGCGGGCTGGGAGGCCAAGGACGTGTGGCGTGCGGTCTGCGCGGCGGTCGGCGTGCCGGACGAGAAGCGGTGATGTGACGGCCCCTGGCCGGAATGTCCGAGCGGTGCGCGAGACTGGCGGGGTGGCCCCGACTGACGAGCACGACGACGAGACCGACGAGACGAACAACACCGGCAGGACGGACAGGAACGGCGACGCCGGCAAGACCGACGAGACCGGCGAGACCGGCGAGACGAGCAACACCGGCAGGACGGACAGCACCGGCAAGGCCCGCGAGGGCGTCGAGTACGTCGAGCCGGCGGCAACGGCAGCGACCGGCCGCATCGCGGACGCGCCGTCCGGCCCCGCGCCCGCGCCCGCTCCCGCGCCGGCCGACGTGACCGCGACCGGCGCGCCACCGGTCGGCTCCGCCCTGACCGGCGCCGCTCCGACGGAATCCGCCCCGACGGGCGCCGCTCCGGCCGGCCCCGCCACGGCCGGCCCCGCCACGGCCGGCCCCGCCACGGCCGGCCCCGCCACGGCGGCACACATGCCGCGATGGCTGCCCCGCGCCCTGGTGCTCGCGCTCGCGCTCTACGCCTGTTTCCAGCTCGGCAGCTGGGCGTTCCACCAGCTCATCGGGCTGCTCGTCAACATCCTGCTCGCCTTCTTCCTGGCCCTCGCCATCGAGCCGGCGGTCGGGCGGATGGCGGCGCGCGGGATGCGCCGGGGCCTGGCCACCTTCATCGTCTTCTTCGGCGTCCTGGTCGTCAGCGTCGGCTTCGTCGTCCTCCTCGGCTCGATGCTCGCGGGCCAGATCGTCGACATGGTCGAGAACTTCCCCAAGTACCTCGACTCGCTGATCAACTGGATCAACCAGCACTTCCACACCGAGCTGTCCCGGGTCGAGGTGCAGGACAGCGTGCTGCGCTCGGGCTGGTTGCAGAAGTACGTGCAGAACAGCGCCGCCGGCGTCCTGGACGTGTCCGCCACCCTCCTCGGCGGGCTCTTCAAGCTCCTGACGATCTTCCTGTTCTCGTTCTACTTCGCGGCCGACGGCCCGCGCCTGCGCCGCGCACTGTGTTCGGTCCTGCCTCCGGCCAAGCAGACCGAGGTGCTGCGGGCCTGGGAGATCGCCGTCGACAAGACCGGCGGCTACCTCTACTCGCGCGGTCTGATGGCCCTGATCTCGGGAGTCGCGCACTTCGTGCTCTTCGAGATCCTGGACGTGCCGTACGCGCCCGCGCTGGCGGTCTGGGTCGGACTGGTCTCCCAGTTCATCCCGACCATCGGCACCTATCTGGCGGGCGCCCTGCCGATGCTCATCGCCTTCACCGTGGACCCCTGGTACGCGCTGTGGGTGCTGATCTTCGTCGTGGTCTACCAGCAGTTCGAGAACTACATGCTGCAGCCCAAGCTGACGTCGAAGACCGTCGACATCCACCCTGCCGTGGCCTTCGGCTCGGTCATCGCGGGCACGGCGCTGCTCGGCGCGGTCGGCGCGCTGATCGCGATCCCCGCCGTCGCCACGCTCCAGGCCTTCCTGGGCGCCTACGTGAAGCGGTACGACGTGACCGACGACCCGCGCGTGCACGGCCACCGGCGGTACGGGGAGGCCGTCGTCGCCCGCCTCCAGAAGGCGCTGCACCACGGCAAGAAGGAACCGGCGGAGCCGGACGGGCCCACGAGCGGCGGTCAGAGGTAGGACGGGCCCGTCACCCGGTGGCGGAAGAGCCGCCAGATCCACGCCTGTACGGCGACCGTCCCGGCCGTCACGGCGAGGACCGCCGGGACGAGCAGCCGCAGCGTCGCCGGGTCGGCGGTGTACGAGCCGGGGGCCAGGGTGCCGCCGGCGGCGAGCGGGAGCCCGCCGAGCAGCACGGCGGTGAGCGCGAACGGGTGCCAGGGGCGGCCGGCCCGCCCGACGAGCCGCCGGGTGCGCTCGTACGGCACGCCCGTCAGGCGCAGCGAGGCGAAGCCGAGCCCGTGGGCGGCGAACAGGGCGGCCACCGCGAGGGCGGTGAGGACGGCGACGGGCCCGCCGGCAGGTTCGTACGGGCGGCCGGTCAGCAGGGCCGCGAGCAGCCAGCCGGCGGAGAGCGCGAGGCTCCAGCTGCCCGCCGTCACGGCCCCGTCGCACAGCGCCCGCCAGCGCCGCCCCGGCCCTCGGCCGCGCGTCCACAGCCCGAGGTCCCGCACGATCCAGCCGGCCAGGAGCGGCAGGAGCACCGGGAACTGACCGGTGAGCAGCGCGCCTTCGAGCTCGGGGAAGCAGCCTGCGAGCAGGCCGGCGGTGGCGACGAGCCAGACCTCGTTGCCCAGGAAGAACGGCGCGAAGGAGGCGATCACCAGCCGCCGTTCGCCGGAATCCCGGCCCAGGTACGGGAGGAGCATGCCGGTGCCGATGTCCGCGCCGGCGAGCACGAACCAGCCGGAGACGAAGAAGGCGAGCAGGGCGAGGGCGAGAGTGTCCACGGTCGAATCGGCTCCTCGGGTGGGCGGGGCGGGTCGGCAGGGCGGCTCAGTGGGAGGTGAGGCGGGTCAGTAGCGGGCCGCGGGCAGGGCGTCGGCCGGGTCCGGTGCGTCGGGTCCCTCCCCGCGGTCGTCGTGGCCGAGGCCGCCGGCCTCGACGGGACCGCGCCGGGCGTGCCGGACGAGCAGCCAGGCGTTGAGGACGACGAGCAGCACGAAGAGCGTGGTGAACACGGTCAGCGAGAGTCGCATCTGCCCGGCGGAGAGGCCGGAGACCGCGTCCTCGGTCTTCAGGAGGCCGTACACGACCCAGGGCTGGCGGCCCGCCTCCCGGAAGACCCAGCCGCTGATCATCGCGAGGTACGGCAGCGGGACGGCGGCCATCAGGGCCACGTGCCAGGGCCGGAAGCGGAAGACGACGGTCCTGAAGAAGGCCAGGATGACGCCGGCGAAGGTGAAGTACATCATCAGGGCGAAGCAGATGAGCATGACCAGCCCCGCGCCGCGCGTCCAGCCGATCGAGGGCACGTAGTCGCCGGGTCCGAACCGGGCGACCATGTCCGCCTGGATCTGCGCGATCTCGGCGGTCTTCTGACCGAACACAGCCGATTTCATGGGCTGGAAGGTGCTCAGTGTGGAGAACTGGAGCCCGCCGAAGACCGCCGTCACCATCAGCGCGGGAAACGACAGGAACACCCCGATCCGCAGGCTCCGCCCGAAGAACCGCCACTCCGGGCTGCGCCGGAACAGGTGGTAGGCGCTCACTCCCGCCATGAAGAACCCGGCCGTCAGCAGCGCCCCGGCCACGATGTGCCCGAACGCGAGCAGCGCGGAGGGATTGGTCAGCACGGCGACCGGATCGTCCAGGACCAGCATCCCGTTCTCGGTGCGGTGGCCCACGGGATGGTTGAGGAAGCCGTTGGAGACCAGGATCCAGTAGGCCGACAGGTACGCGGTGAGGGTGACGACCCAGATCGCGGCGAGGTGCGCCCAGCGGTTCAGCCGGTGCCAGCCGAAGATCCACAGGCCCAGGAAGGTCGACTCGACGAAGAAGGCGACGATCGTCTCGACGGCGAGCGAGGCGCCGAAGACGTTTCCCGCGTAGTGGGTGAGGCCGTTCCAGCTCATGCCGAACTGGAACTCCATCACGAGGCCGGTGACGATCCCCACCGCGTAGTTGATCACGTACAGCTGGCCCCAGAAGCGGACCAGGCGCGCGTCCAGCGGCTTGCCGGAGACGGTGGCCTTCGTCTGGAGCGCGGCGACGACCGTCGCCAGACCGAGGGTGAGGGCGACGAAGAGGAAGTGTCCGCCGGCGGTGAGGGCGAACTGCAGCCGCGCGAGATCGAGTACGTCGGGATTCACCCCCTCAGCGTCGGCGTACGGTCAGGGCCGCGGCGTCCGCCCGTGGTGGACAGTCCGCCTACCGCCCCGGTTGCGCGCGTCCACGCGCGCGTACCACCACGGTTGCGTCCGGCCGGCCCCGTCCCCTAGGGGACGGCGGGACCCGCGGAGGGTGCGGAGGTGACGCCCCGCGGTCAGGCCATCCAGCCCGGTGTGATCATCCCCGACTCGTACGCGAGGATCACCAGCTGCGCCCGGTCCCGCACGTCCAGCTTGGTCATGATCCGGCTCACGTGGGTCTTCGCCGTCGCCGGCGAGAGCACCAGGCGGGTGGCGATCTCGTCGTTGGAGAGGCCCGCGCCCACCAGGCCCATGACCTCGCGCTCCCGCTCGGTCAGGGCGTTGAGCCGGGGGCTCGGGTCGGGGCGGCGCACCCGGCCCGCGAACTCGGCGATCAGCCGGCGGGTGACCGCCGGGGCGATCAGGGCGTCGCCGCGGGCCACCACCCGCACCCCATGCAGCAGTTCCGTCGGCTCGGTGTCCTTCACCAGGAAGCCGCTGGCGCCGGCGCGCAGCGCCCCGTACACGTAGTCGTCGACGTCGAAGGTGGTGAGCATGACCACCCGCACCCCTGTGAGACGGTCGTCCTCCGTGATGCGGCGGGTGGCCTCCAGGCCGTCGACGACCGGCATCCGGACGTCCATCAGGACGACGTCCGGGCGCAGCTCGCGGGCCAGTGCCACGGCCTGCTCGCCGTCCGCCGCCTCGCCGACCACCTCGATGTCGTCCTCGTCGGCCAGGATCGACCGGAAGCCGGCCCGGACCAGGGTCTGGTCGTCGGCGAGCACGACGCGGATCATGCGGGATCTCCCTTGTCGGCGAGGGGCGTGTACGGGAGCCGGGCGTCGACCCGGAAACCACCGGGGATGTTACGGGCGGTCAGCTCGCCGCCGAAGGCCCGGGCCCGTTCGGCCATGCCCCGGATGCCGCTGCCCGACGGCCGGTCGTCGGGCGTGCCGTGGCCGTCGTCCTCGATCCGCAGCCGCAGCTCCTCCGCGCCCCAGCCGAGCGTCACGAGCACCGAGCGCGCGCCGGAGTGCCGGGTCACGTTGGTGAGCGACTCCTGCACGATCCGGTACGCGGCGAGGTCGACCGGCGGCGCCAGCGGTACGGGACTGCCGTCGACCCGGGTACGGACGTCGAGGCCCGTGCTCCCGGCCCGCTCCACGAGCTCCGGGAGCAGTGCCAGTCCGGACGCCGGAGCGGTCGGTGCGGCCTCGTCGGCCCGGCGCAGCACCCCGAGCGTGGCGCGCAGCTCGCGCAGCGCCTCCTTGCTGGTGTCGCGTACGGCCCGCAGCGCGTCCTGCGCGGTGGCGAGGGCCAGGTCGGGCGCGGGCTTCTTGCCGAGGCGGTGCAGCGCGGCGCCCGACTGGACGTTGATCAGCGAGATGCTGTGGCCGAGGATGTCGTGCAGCTCGCGGGCGATCCGCAGCCGCTCCTCGGTGGCGCTCTGCCGGGCCCTGGCCTCCTGCTCCCGCTCTGCGGCGAGCGCGCGCTGCTCCACCTCGTGGAGATAGGCGACCCGGTTGCGCTGGGCACGGCCGACCGCGACCAGGCTGATCAGCCAGCCGGCCATCATCGCGAGCGAGGTGTCGTCGATCTGCCGCTGCCCGGGCTCCTGACGGATCTCGCCGAGGGCGACCGCGAGCAGCGTCACGGCCGCCAGCGCGACGGCGGCGGCGAACCGCCCTTCGGCGGCGGTGGTGTACAGCGCGAGCGCGAAGGCGATCAGGAGCGGGCCGTCCTGGGAGGACAGCGGGTAGTAGACGGCGCAGGCGAGGAGGGTCACGACGGCCACCGCCACGGGCTGCCTGCGACGGAACCACAGCGCTCCGCACCCGACCAGGATGAGCGCCCAGCCGATCGCCGTGCGCCCGGCCGGCTCCGGCTCGTAGTGCGCCACGATCAGCGTCCAGACCGCCACGACGAGCAGCACGACCAGGGCCACGACGCCGTCGCGCACGTCCCGCGGGCGGAGGGAGAGGGCCATGCCGGAAGGATAGGCGCGGGCCCGCCGCGCGGGTCGTCGACGTCCCGTCCTCCCCGGCGTGGTGCGCTTGACACAAAAATCGAACATCCATTCTCATGGAGGTTCGGGGCCTTGGGAACCCGGGCTTGTCGCCGGGTTGTCCACAGGCCGGAGAGGACGTCGGGGCCCGTTGTCAGTGGCAGGGGTTAGCGTCTTTCCCATGAAGCGATCGACTCAAGCAAACCGGGTGGAACCCATGGCAGGAACCGACCGCGAGAAGGCGCTCGACGCCGCGCTCGCACAGATTGAACGGCAATTCGGCAAGGGTGCCGTCATGCGCATGGGAGAGCGCTCGAAGGAGCCGATCGAGGTCATCCCGACCGGGTCGACCGCCCTCGACGTCGCTCTCGGCGTCGGCGGCCTGCCGCGCGGCCGCGTCGTCGAGATCTACGGACCGGAGTCCTCCGGCAAGACGACCCTGACCCTGCACGCCGTGGCCAACGCGCAGAAGGCCGGCGGTCAGGTCGCCTTCGTGGACGCCGAGCACGCCCTCGACCCCGAGTACGCCCGCAAGCTGGGCGTCGACGTCGACAACCTCATCCTGTCCCAGCCTGACAACGGCGAGCAGGCCCTCGAGATCGTCGACATGCTGGTCCGCTCCGGCGCCCTCGACCTCATCGTCATCGACTCCGTCGCCGCGCTCGTCCCGCGCGCGGAGATCGAGGGCGAGATGGGCGACTCGCACGTCGGTCTCCAGGCCCGTCTGATGAGCCAGGCCCTGCGGAAGATCACCAGCGCGCTCAACCAGTCCAAGACCACCGCGATCTTCATCAACCAGCTCCGCGAGAAGATCGGCGTCATGTTCGGCTCGCCGGAGACCACGACCGGTGGCCGCGCCCTGAAGTTCTACGCCTCGGTGCGCATCGACATCCGCCGCATCGAGACCCTGAAGGACGGCACCGAGGCGGTCGGCAACCGCACCCGCTGCAAGGTCGTCAAGAACAAGGTCGCGCCCCCGTTCAAGCAGGCCGAGTTCGACATCCTCTACGGCCAGGGCATCAGCCGCGAGGGCGGCCTGATCGACATGGGCGTGGAGCACGGCTTCGTGCGGAAGGCCGGCGCCTGGTACACCTACGAGGGCGACCAGCTCGGCCAGGGCAAGGAGAACGCCCGCAACTTCCTGAAGGACAACCCCGACCTCGCCAACGAGATCGAGAAGAAGATCAAGGAGAAGCTGGGCGTCGGTGTCCGGCCCGAGGAGCCCTCGGCCGAGCCGGGTGCGGACGCGGCGAGCGGCACGGACGCGGCGGGCGCGGACGAGGCGGGCAAGTCCGTCCCGGCCCCGGCCAAGGCCGCCAAGGCGACCAAGGCCACCGCGGCCAAGAGCTGACCCGGTGACCGGTCGCACCGAATGGCCGGACGGCAGCCCCGACTCGTCGAGGGCCGAGAAGGAGCTGTCGTCCCAGGATCCGGCTGAGCGGGCGCGGGCGATCTGCCTGCGCCTGCTCACCGGAACCCCCCGCACCCGCAAGCAGCTTGCCGACGCCCTGCGCAAGCGGGAGATCCCCGACGAGATCGCCGACGAGGTGCTGTCGAGGTTCGAGGACGTCGGGCTCATCGACGACGCCGCCTTCGCCGGGGCCTGGGTCGAGTCCCGTCACCACGGGCGTGGCCTCGCCCGCCGCGCCCTCGCCCGCGAGCTGCGGACCAAGGGCGTCGACCCCGGCCTCATCCAGGATGCGGTCGACCGGCTCGACTCCGACCAGGAGGAGGCCAGGGCCCGCGAGCTGGTCGACCGCAAGCTGCGCGCGACCCGCGGCCTGGAGCGGGACCGCCGGCTGCGCCGGCTCGCCGGCATGCTCGCCCGCAAGGGATACCCGGAGGGCATGGCCCTGAGGGTGGTCCGCCAGGCCCTGGAGGAGGAGGAGGGCGAGGACACCGAGGGCCTGGAAGAGCCCTTCTAGGGCCCTGTTACCTGTTAGGGCCTGTCCGGCTCAGCACCGTCCGGCTCAGCATCGTGCGGGCCCCGCCCCATGCGGCTCAGCACCGTCCGGCTCAGCACTGTGCGGCTCAGCACCGTCCGGCTCAGCATCGTGCGGTCCGGCCCCATGCGGCTCAGCGCCGTGCGGGCCGGCTCCCTGCTGCTCGGCCTCACGCAGCCCTGATCCACCGGACGGGGCCCGGTTCGTCGCGCCCGCCTCGGCCGCCGTCGGCGGGAGGACCGGGAGGCCGGCCGCCTTCCAGGCCTGGAAGCCGCCGATCAGGTCCGTCGCGCGGTACAGGCCCAGCCGGCGCAAGGACTCGGCCGCGAGGGAGGAGGCGTAGCCCTCGTTGCAGAAGACGACGATCCGCAGGTCGTGACGGTCGGCCTCGGGCAGGCGGTGGCTGCCCAGCGGGTCGAGCCGCCACTCCAGTTCGTTGCGCTCGACGACCAGCGCACCCGGGACCAGCCCGTCCCGTTCACGCAGGGCCGCGTAGCGCGTGTCGACCAGAAGGACGTCGCCCGCCTGGTGCGCCTCGTACGCCGTGCGGGCCTCGACACGGTCGAGACGGGCCCGTACCCGTTCGAGCAGCTCGTCGATACCGGTGGGAGAGCCGATGGGAGACCCGGTGGGAGAGCCGACGGGCGAGCCGGTGGGAGTCCCGGCGAGGGAGTCGGTGGGGGAGCCGACGGGAGACCCGCTCGAAACCTCGTGGGGCGCGTCGGTGGGTGCCTTGCCGCTCACTGCCAGTCCTCCGGGCGTTCGACCTGCTCGAGACGGAGCACCGCGCCCGTCCGGCTGAAGCGCCGGATCAGCGGCAGCGGCGGATAGTAGGCGTGCACCGAGACCGCGTGCTCGGACGCGGACTCGTTGAACACCTCGTGCACATGGTGGCGCCCGAAGGCGCGGCCCCGGCCGGCCGGAAGCTCACGGCTGCGGTCGACGCCTTCGGCCAGCTCCAGGTTCTTCCAGCCGCCCGCCGGAAGCCGTACGGCGAGGGAGTTCTCCCGCAGGCGGCCGCGAGCGGTGGCGAAGGCACCCAGCGACTCGGCGTGGTCGTGCCAGCCGGTGCCGGTGCCCGGCGGCCAGCCGATGAGCCAGGCCTCGCAGCCGCCCGGACCGTCGAGCCGCACCCAGGTGCGGCCCTCCGGATCGAGCGGGAGCGAGAGGACGAGGGCGGCGTCGGCGGCCGTGCGCCGGACGAAGTCCAGCAACTCGGCCTCGGTGGGAGCGGAAGAGCCCGAAACGGGCGCGGGGGCGTGCTGTGTCCGGGACACGGAGGACCGTCCTGAGGTTCGCGAGCGCGCGCGAAAACCCGGTGGGCCCGCGCAGCAAGGGGAAGGGGAGGCGAATTCAGCAGGACGGGCGACACGTGCAGCCCGCGTAGCGGAGCAGGTCCATGTGGACCCTCCGCCACAGGCGCACATCGGTGTCGGTCACGCTCCGGAGTACACCACGTGCCTCCGCGGCGGTCAATCGACGTTCATCAGGTGTCAACACGACCGTCACACCCCCTGAGGACCGGTCTCCGAGCCTCAGTTCACGTCCGCCGTACGATCCCCGCCACCACCACGGCCACCGCCACCGCCACGGCCACCGCCTCCGCTCCTCGCCCCGCTCGCGCCCGGCGTCTCCGCTCCCGCCGGCTCCTCCTCGGCCGCGGCTCCGCCCCGGACCGAGTCGGCCGCCGCGTGCAGTTCCTCCGGCCGCACCCCGGCGAACGCCGCCGCCAGGTGGCCGTCCGGGCGGACCAGGAGGACGGCGTGGGCGGGGGCGCCGGGATAGGCCTCCGTCACGAGGAGTTCGGCCGGGGCGGGCAGGGCGTCCACGGCCTCGGCGAGCCGGGGCATCACCCCCGCACTCACCCAGTGCCGCCGGTCCCACACACCGGTCCCGGGGGCGACGAGCAGTACCAGCAGCCGGCCCTGACCGAGCCGGTCCCGCAGCCGTACGGTCGTGCCGTCGGGCGCGGTCACCCGGACGTCCTCGACCGGCGCGCCGTCCGGCGTGCCCACCGGGATCCGGCCCTCGGCGGGTTCGGGCGCCAGCGGCGAGTGCGGATACGCGGGCGGCGCGCCCAGCGGCCCGCGCCCGAGGTGCCCGTCGGTGAGCAGGGCGTCATGGCCGCGCGACCCGCCCCGCAGATAGGTCCGCAGCCCTCCGCCGCCGCGCAGCACGGGCAGCGACTGGTCGGCGGCGCGCAGCCGGGAGGCGACGGCCGAGCGCCGCTCGCTCTGGTAGCTGTCGAGCAGGGCCGGCGAGGCGTCGCGGTGGTGCCAGGCGTGGGCCAGCTTCCAGGACAGGTTGTCGACGTCCCGCAGGCCCTCGTCGAGCCCCTGGGTGCCGACCGCGCCCAGCAGGTGCGCCGCGTCGCCCGCGAGGAAGACCCGGTCCACCCGCCAGCGCCGGGCCAGCCGGTGATGGACGGTGTGGACGCCGGTGTCGATCAGCTCGTACGGCGGGGTGGCGCCCTCGCACCAGCCGGCCAGGGTGTCGCGGATGCGGGCGACCAGGGCGTCGGGCGTGACCAGCTCGCCGCGCGGCGGCAGCAGCCAGTCGATCCGCCACACCCCGTCGGGCAGCGGCCTGGCCGTGATCTCGTCGCCGACGCCGCGCCAGACCGGCTGACGGTGCAGCAGGGCCTCGCCGGCCCAGGGGAGTTCGGTGCGCAGCGCGGCGACCGCGTGCCGTTCCACCGCCGTACGGCCGGGGAAACGGACGCCGAGCAGCTTGCGGACGGTGGAGCGCGCGCCGTCGCAGCCGACCAGATGGCTGCCGCGCCACCAGGTGCCGTCGACCCCCCGGGTGTGGGCGCTGACGCCGTGCTCGTCCTGCTCGATGGTGTCGACCCGGGCCTCGGTGACCAGGGTGACGAGGTCCTGCCGGGCGATGGCGTCGCGCAGCCCGCGGGCCAGGGCGTGCTGGGGGATGTGCAGCGGTGCGGGCGGCCCCGCGGGCTCACCGTCCGAGCCGTCGCCGGCGATCCCGAGGCCGAGGTCGAGCCGCACGTGCCGGGTCTGCTGCCGTCGGCGCAGCGTGCGCCAGCCGACCCAGCGGACCCCCTCGTCACGGAGCGTGGCGCAGCCGAGCCGTTCGACCAGGGCGGCCATGTCGGCGCGGAGCACCGCGGTGCGGGCCGGCCGCGGTTCCTCCTTGCCGGGGCCCTCGTCGAGGACGACGCTGGGCACGTCCTGGGCGGCCAGGGCGAGGGAGAGCACGAGGCCGACGGGCCCCGCGCCCACGATGATCACCGGGTCCACGGCGCGACTCCTGGAGGCGGGCAGATCCGTACGGTCGTACGGGAAGCACAGCAGGGTGTGGCGCGGTCCCGGAGCTTGATCACAGAACGTATGCAACCCACTGGGGGTGCGTGCGTCAAGTGACGGGGGCAGCGGCGTCGCCACTGCCCCCGGATGATGTCACATGCCGTCAGTTCTTCGTGATGTCAGGGCCGTCGGCGGGCGCGCCGAGCGCCCCTGCGATGCCACCCGCGCCACCGGCGTCGGCGGCGAGCACGACGGCCCGGGCCTCGGAGTCGGAGACCGGCGTGCCGGTCTTCGAGCGGCGTCCCCGCTTCTCGATCCAGGTGGCGAGGGCGGAGAGGGCGAGGCACAGCGCGATGTAGATGGCGCCGAAGACCACGATCACGGAGACGTACGGGTACTGGCCGTTGACCAGGGTGTTGGACGCGATCAGCCGGGCCGAGTAGAGCAGCTCGGGATAGAGGATCACGAAGCCGAGCGAGGTGTCCTTGAGGGTGACCACCAGCTGGCTGATGATCGTCGGCAGCATGGACCGGACCGCCTGCGGCAGCAGGACGGAGGTCATCACCTGCGTCTTGGTCATGCCCAGTGCGTAGGCGGCCTCGCGCTGGCCGCGCGGCACCGCGTTGACGCCGGCGCGCAGCACCTCGGCCTGGACGCAGCCGTTGTAGACGGACAGACCGAGCGCGAGCGCCCACATCGAGTAGTCCGTCAGGAAGGCGACCCACACCGCGAAGATCGTGATGAGCAGCGGGATCGAGCGGAAGACCTCGATGAAGGCGGTGGCGAACCAGCGGACCGGCTTGTGGTCGGAGAGCCGGGCCACGGCGAGCAGCACGCCGAGCACGAGCGAGCCGACGGCCGCGAGGGCGAACGCCTTGAGGGTGGCGAGCAGCGCGTCGGCGATGTTCTGCCGGATGCCCGCGTAGTTGAAGATGTCCCACATCTCGGGGGCGAGGTGGCCCTTGTCGGCCAGCCGCATCAGACTGACCGCGAGCAGCGCGAGGATGGCGAGGCTGCCGACGACGGCGTAGATCCGGTTGCGGATCCGGGCCTTGGGGCCGGGGGCGTCGAAGAGAACGCTGGCGCTCATCGGGCGACCTCCAGGTTGCGCTCGAGGAGTCGGAAGAGTCCGCTGATGGCGAAGGTGATGACCAGGTAGGCGGCGGCGACCCAGAGGAAGATCGGGATGATCGCGTAGCCCTGCTCGCTCATCAGCGTCTGCCAGCCGAAGAGTTCGGTCACGCTGAAGGCGCCGGCGATGGCCGAGTTCTTCGTCAGGGCGATGAAGATCGAGCTCAGCGGCGGCAGCACGGTCCGGGTGGCCTGCGGCAGCACGATCAGGCGCAGCGTCTGGGAGAACGTCAGACCGAGCGAGCGGGCCGCCTCGGCCTGGCCCAGCGGCACGGTGCCGATGCCGGAGCGGACGGCCTCGCACACGAACGAGGACGTGTAGAAGCCGAGCGCGAGCGACGCGAGCACGAACGGGCTCATGCCCGGGAAGAGGATCTCCGGCACGACGAAGACGAAGACCAGGAAGAGCAGCGTCAGCGGGGTGTTGCGCAGCAGCGTCACCCACGCGGTGCCGAAGGCACGCAGCGGAGGGACGGGGGAGACCCGGAAGCCGGCGACGACGATGCCGAGGAGCAGCGCGATGACCGAGCTGACGGCGGTGATCTCCACGGTTCCTATGAAGCCGTTGCGGAACTCCGCGAAATGGTCGAGCAGTACGTTCATGAGGACTCCGCGTCGGCAGTCGGCGGCGGGCGGGCGTGCGGCGGACGGACCCGCGGCAGGCTGGTGCGTGCGGCGGGGCTACGTGCGGCAGGCGTACGGGCAGGGGGCGCGGCGCCCCGCGGCGCACAGGGCGTGCGGGGCGCTCGCGTACGGGGGTTCGGGCGGCGTCAGTAGCGGACGATCGCCGGCGGCGCGACGTAGCCGGAGCCCGAGAGACCGAGGGTGGCCTCGTAGATCTTCTTGTAGGTGCCGTCACCCTGGTACTTGGCGAGGATGTCGTTCACCTTGTCGCGGAGGACCTTGTCGTCCTTGTTCATGCCGATGCCGTACGGCTCCTCGGTGAACGGCTTGCCGACGACCTTCAGCTTGCCGGCGTTGGCGGCGGCGTAGCCCTTGAGGATCGAGTCGTCGGTGGTGACGGCGTCGACCTGCTTGGTGAGCAGCTGCTGGACGCAGTCGGAGTACTTGCCGAGCTCGACCGTCTCCGCGCCGTACTCCGGCTTCTTGATCTCCTGCAGCGGGGTCGAGCCCGAGATGGAGCAGACCTTCTTGCCCTTCACCGACTGCGGGCCGGTGATGGCGGTCTCGTCCTTGCGGACCAGGAGGTCGGCGCCGGCCTTGTAGTACGGGCCCGCGAAGCCGACCTGCGCCTTGCGCTTGTCGTTGATCGTGTAGGTGCCCACGTAGTAGTCGACCTGGCCGGTGGAGATGGCGGTCTCACGGAGCTTGGAGTCGACCGTCTTCCACTCGATCTGCTCCTCGGAGAAGCCCAGGTCGGCGGCGATCATCTTGGCGATCTCGATGTCGAAGCCGGAGCGCTTCTTGGTCGCCTGGTCCTCGAAGCCGAGGTACGGCTGGTCGGCCTTCGAGCCGATGACCAGCTTGCCGCGCTCCTTGGCCTTCTTGAAGGTCGGCGAGTCGAGGGAGACGCCGCTCGCGACGGTGTACGTGGGCAGCTTGGGCGCGGAGGCGTCTCCGGGCTTCGTGGCGGGCTTGTCGCCGGCCGAGCCCTCCTTGCCGCCACAGGCGGTCGCGGTCAGCGCGAGCACGGCGACGGCCACGGCCGCGGTCTTGCGGAGCTTCATCGTGAACATCCCTCAGGTCGTGGTTGGTTGATCGTCAGTGTGCAGTACGTCGCACGCTGTCACTACGGAGTTCCGGGCGCGCCGTCTCAGTGGTGGAGGATCTTGGAAAGGAAGTCCTTGGCGCGGTCGCTGCGCGGGTTGCTGAAGAACTCGTCGGGGGTGGCCTGTTCGACGATCTTCCCGTCGGCCATGAAGACCACGCGGTTGGCGGCCGAGCGGGCGAAGCCCATCTCGTGCGTGACGACCACCATCGTCATGCCCTCGCTCGCCAGCTGCTGCATGACCTCCAGGACCTCGTTGATCATCTCCGGGTCGAGGGCCGAGGTCGGCTCGTCGAACAGGATGACCTTCGGGTCCATCGCGAGGGCGCGGGCGATGGCGACGCGCTGCTGCTGACCGCCGGAGAGCTGCGCCGGGTACTTGTCGGCCTGGGTGCCGACGCCGACCCGGTCGAGCAGGGCGCGGGCCTTGGCCTCCGCCGCCTTCTTGTCCGTCCTGCGGACCTTGATCTGCCCCAGCATCACGTTCTCGAGCACCGTCTTGTGCGCGAAGAGGTTGAAGGACTGGAAGACCATGCCGACGTCGGACCGCAGCCGCGCCAGCTCCTTGCCCTCCTGGGGCAGCGGCTTCCCGTCGATCGTGATGCTGCCGGAGTCGATGGTCTCCAGCCGGTTGATCGTGCGGCACAGCGTGGACTTGCCGGACCCGGAAGGCCCGATGACCACCACGACCTCGCCGCGGCGGATCGTCAGGTCGATGTCCTGCAGCACGTGCAGCGCGCCGAAGTGCTTGTTGACGTCGGACAGCACGACCAGGTCGTCCGTGGCCGGCACGGGGCCTTTCGAAACCTTGGTCACTGACACTCCGCTCATCGGCTTCTTGCTCCGTCCTGCTCGGTTGGGGAGGACACTAGAGATCGGGGCGGAGGGGCGTCACCACATCTGAGCGAAGTTTGAGCATAACGATACGGTCGCAACCGGACACTCTGCGTGAACGGGATGGCCCCGTAGTTCCCGCCCTGGTACACAGATAGTCATCACCCGCCGTCACCGCCCACGAGTCCGTACGAGAAAACGAAGGAGGGCGCATGAGACTGCTGCTCGTCGAGGACGACGACCACGTCGCCGCCGCGCTCTCCGCGATCCTCGCCCGGCACGGCTTCACCGTCACCCACGCCCGCAACGGTGAGGAGGCGCTGCAGGCCGTGCTGCCCGCCGCGCACGGCGAACGGCCCTCGTACGGGGTGATCCTGCTCGACCTGGGCCTGCCCGACCAGGACGGCTACCAGGTCTGCGGCCGCATCCGGAAGCTCACCAGCACGCCCGTGATCATGGTGACCGCACGCGCCGACGTCCGCTCCCGGATCCACGGTCTCAATCTCGGCGCCGACGACTACGTGGTCAAGCCCTACGACACCGGCGAACTGCTCGCCCGGATCCACGCGGTCAGCCGGCGCAGCGCCGGCGGCGAGGACCAGGGCACCACGGCGGAGGACAGCACCCTGCGGCTGGGCTCCGTCACCGTCGAGCTGCCCACCCGCCGGGTCAGCGTCGACGGCGACGCCGTGCCGCTCACCCGCAAGGAGTTCGACCTGCTCGCCCTGCTCGCCCAGCGCCCCGGCGTGGTCTTCCGCCGCGAGCAGATCATCAGCGAGGTCTGGCAGACCAACTGGGAAGGCACCGGCCGCACCCTGGAGGTCCATGTCGCCTCCCTGCGCTCGAAGTTGCGCATGCCCGCCCTGATCGAGACCGTGCGGGGCGTCGGTTACCGCCTGGTCCCGCCCACCGCGTAACCCCCCGACCGTCCGCCCGTGCGCACCCGACTCCTCCCGCTCCTCATCGTCCTGATGGCCGGTGTCCTGCTCGCCCTGGGCTTTCCGCTCGCGGCGAGCACCGCCGCGTCGGAGCAGCAGCGGGTGGTCGTCGACCGGCTCGAGGACGCCGCACGGTTCGCGGCGCTCGCCCAGTTCGTCAACGAGAGCCGCTTCGGCCCCGACGAGCGGCGTGCCACCCTCGGCGGCGAACTCGCCAGCTACCACGAGGTCTACGGGATCAGGACCGGCATCTTCTACCGCGACAACCGGACCATGACGAGCGCGCCCGAGGACTGGGTCGTCCCGTACGACGGCGAGGGCAGGCGCGCGTTCAACGAGGCCCTGCTCGGCCGCCGCAGCCACGACCCGCCGCAGGTGTGGCCCTGGCAGGGCGACGCCCGGCTCACCATCGCCTCCCCGGTCGTCCGGGACGGGGACGTCTTCGCCGTCGTCGTCACCGACTCGCCCACCGGCCGGCTCCGCTCCCGCATCCTGCACGACTGGCTGCTGCTCTTCGCCGGCGAGACCGCCGCCATGCTCCTCGCCGTCGGCGCCGCCTTCCGGCTCACCGGCTGGGTGCTGCGGCCCGTCCGCGTGCTCGACGCCGTCACCCACGACATCGCCACCGGCCGGATGAACTCCCGGGTCGCCGAGACCGGCGGCCCGCCCGAACTGCGCCGCCTGGCCCGCTCGTTCAACGAGATGGCCGACCACGTCGAGGACGTCCTCGACCAGCAGCGGGCCTTCGTCGCCGATGCCTCCCACCAGCTGCGCAACCCGCTCGCCGCGCTGCTCCTGCGGATCGAGCTGCTCGCCCTCGAACTGCCCGAGGGCAACGAGGAGATCGCGTCCGTACGCACCGAGGGCAAGCGGCTCGCCCAGGTCCTCGACGACCTCCTCGACCTCGCGCTCGCCGAGCACACGGCAGCGGACCTGCGG
This sequence comes from Streptomyces roseicoloratus, assembly GCF_004117935.1. Lineage (GTDB taxonomy): Bacteria > Actinomycetota > Actinomycetes > Streptomycetales > Streptomycetaceae > Streptomyces > Streptomyces roseicoloratus. The sequence goes on from NZ_SDOY01000062.1 coordinate 20,127, forward strand.
CTCACCGACATCGGCGCGCTCACCGACGAGCGGGTCGCGTCCTGGCGGGCGGTCGCCGAGGACAAGGGCGTGACGCTGGACGCCGCCACCGTGGCCGTCACGGCCTGGGCGGACCCGGTGGCCCTGTCCAGCGCCCTCGACGCGGTGATCGACAACGCCCTGAAGTTCACCCCGGCCGGCGAGGACGTCGGAGTGACGGTACGGCTGGCCGCCGACGGCCGCACGGTCGAGATCGCGGTCGCCGACCGCGGACCCGGACTCACCGACGAGGAACTGGAGCGGGTCGGCGACCGCTTCTGGCGCTCCAACCGGCACCAGAACGTCAAGGGTTCAGGCCTGGGCCTGTCCATCTCCCGGGTCCTGCTGGCCGCGGGCGGCAGCACCATCACGTTCGCCCGCAACACACCCCACGGCCTGCGGGTGACGGTCGCGGTGCCGCGCGAGGACCCGAGGCCGCGGGGTGCCTCGCAGGGCCGGGGAGGCCGGGAGCAGGAACGGGACTGGGGCCGCGAGGGTCAGGAGCAGGGCGGCGCCTGAGGTCGCGAGGGCCAGGAGCAGGGCGGTGCCTGAGGTCGCGAGGGTCAGGAGCTGGACCGCGGCTGGGGCCGCGAGGGGCAGGAACAGGGCCCCGGCTCAGAGCCGGAATCAGGGCTTCACGGAGCGGTAGTAGCGCCGGGCGCCCTCGTGCAGGGGCAGCGGTTCCGTGTAGATCGCCGTCCGCAGGTCCACCAGCTGGGCCGGGTGCACCTGCTTGCCGATCCCGTCCCGGCTGGCGATCACCGTACGGGTGAAGCCCTCCACCAGGTCCGGATCGGCGTCGTCCGTGGTGACGAGGATGTTGGCCACGGCGAGGGTGTCCACCGGGTTGCCGCTCTGGGCGAGACCGTACGCGTCGCCCGGGATGGTCGCCGAGCGGTAGTGGCGGGTCGACTCGCCCACGTCGTGCAGGCTGTCCACCAGGGCGGAGTCCAGCGGCACCAGCCGGATCGGCAGCCGCTCGGACAGCTCCTGCACGGCCTGGGTGGGCAGACCGCCCGACCAGAAGAAGGCGTCGAGCTGCCGCCGTTCCATGAGGTCCGGCATCGTGTCGATGCCGGCCGAGACCGGGACGATGTCCACGTCGGGCGTGACCCCGGCCGCCGCGAGCACCCGGTCGGCGATCAGCCGCACGCCCGAGCCGGGCTGGCCGACGCCGACGCGGCGCCCGCGCAGATCGGCCACCGTCTCGACGGGCGAGCCCTTGGGGACGATCAGCTGCACGTAGTCGTCGTAGAGCCGGGCGCAACCGCGCAGCTTCTCGAAGCCCGGCCTGCGGTCCCGCAGGTACTGGGCCACGGCGTCCGCCGTCGCCAGCGTGAAATCGGCCTCGCCCGAGGCGAGCCTGGCGAGGTTCTGCTGGGATCCCTCGCTGTCCGTCAGCGTTATGCGGACCTCGGGGAGGTCGCGCGCGAGGGCCTGCTGGAGCAGCTTGCCGTACCGCTGGTAGACACCCGTGGGCACGCCGGTGCTGAAGGTGACCTGCCCGCTCGGCGTCTTCGCGCCGAACGGAACCAGCCACCAGACCAGCACCCCGGCCAGCACCAGCAACGCCGCCGAGACCTGGAGCAGGCGACGACGGGCGGAACGGGACAGCGCGGGGAACATGCGGCGATCCTGCCAGCTGCCGAAGCCTCCTGGCCAGGCCGGCCGTGGCGCGGGCGGGTGGCGCCACGGGACGGGGGTGGGGCGACTACGGGGGGTAGGCGACTACGGGGGATAGGCGGGTGGCGCCACGGAGCGAGGGCGGGGCGAGGGCGGGAGGGCAGGCGGGCTCGCCCTGCCGCTTCCGCCTGCTCCTCCTGCCCGCGGCGGGCAGGCCGCCGTACCGGTCCCGCCGCGGTCGGCATCGCCGCGGTCGCTCCCGCCGACCCGCCCCGGTGGGTCGGCGGCCTGAGCGATCATCTCCCCATGTCGCCCGCCACCGTTGCCATCCTCGCCGACGATCTCACCAGTGCCGCCGACGGCGCCGCGCCGTTCCGCAGGAACGGCCACAGCGCCGTCGTCCTGTGCGACGTGCCCGCCGGTCCCGCCGCCGCCCCGTCCTCCCGCACGCCCTCCGGTCCGCCGGCCGGGCCGTCGGCCGCGTCGCCGGGGGAGGGCGTCACGGCCGTCGACCTCGGGACCCGGATCGTGGACGCGGCCGAGGCGGCCGCCCGTACCCGCCGGGCGGCCGGGGTCTTCGCCGGCGCCGAGCTGCTGATCAAGACCGTCGACTCCACGCTGCGCGGTCACGTGGCCGCCGAGCTGCGCGCCGCGCTCGCCGGGTCCGGGCGCCGCGCCGCGATCGTCGCGCCCGCGTTCCCCGGCGAGGGCCGTACGACGGTCGAAGGCGTCCAGTACGTGCGGGGCGTACGCGTCGACGAGAGCGAGTTCGACCGTGACCCGGCGCACCCCGTCCGCACGGCCGACCTCGCGCGCGTGTTCCCGGAGGCGGTGCTCGTCGGCCCCGACGGGCTGCCGGACGCGGCCGGGAAGGGCGGGGTACTGGTCTGCTCGGCGGCCACCGACGCCGACCTGGACGCGATCGTGGCCGCCGTGCCCCGCCCCGATGAGGTCCTCTGGGTCGGTTCGCCGGGCCTCGCCGACGCCCTGGCCCGCCGCCACTCCCGACACCCGGCCGCCGCACTGTCCGCGCTCCCGCCGGTGAAGAGCCCGCTGGTCGTCGTCGGCAGCGCCCATCCCGCGAGCCGCCGCCAGCTCGCCGTCCTGCGCGAGCGGGCGACCGGTCCCGTCGCCGTCCTCCACACGCCCGAGGAACGGGGAACCGATCCGGCCGTCCTGCTGGCCCTGCTCGTCGAGAAGGTCTGGCGCGCGGTGACCGACGGCGGCGCCGACGGCCTCGTCCTCACCGGAGGCGAGACCGCCGCGGCCGTCCTCGACGCCCTCGGAGCCGACGGCGTCGAGCTCCACGACGAACCCGAACCCGGTATCGCCCGTGGCACCCTTCACGCGCCGGGCCGCCTGCCCCGGCTGCCCGTTCTCGTCAAGGCGGGCGGCTTCGGGGACGACGAGGCCCTGCTCCGCCTCCACGCCCTGCTCACGGAGGCGGCCGCAGCGCCCGGCCGGTGACCGGATCGACGAGCCGGGGGCGGGCGGCCGGCGGCGCCCGTCCGCCTCCGGCCCACGAGGAGGGCCGTCACGGCGACGGCGATCGGCCCGCCCGGATGCGGCGCCTTCGCGCGCTGGAGGGGGGAGCCGTACCCGTAGACTGTCTCACTGGGCTTCTGTCGGAACCCGCCGCGCTTCTGCCGGAACCCGCCGTGCGTACCCGTCCACCGTCTCGTCTGGATTGTTGTTGATCATGACCGAACTCCCCCGTACCTACGAGGTCCGGACGTACGGCTGTCAGATGAACGTCCACGACTCCGAGCGGCTGTCCGGCCTCCTGGAGGACGCCGGCTACGTCCGCGCCCCCGAGGGCTCGGACGGCGAGGCCGACGTCGTGGTCTTCAACACCTGCGCGGTCCGCGAGAACGCCGACAACAAGCTGTACGGCAACCTCGGCCACCTCGCGCCGAAGAAGGCCGCCCGGCCCGGCATGCAGATCGCCGTCGGCGGCTGTCTGGCCCAGAAGGACCGCGACACCATCGTCAAGAAGGCCCCCTGGGTCGACGTGGTCTTCGGCACCCACAACATCGGCAAGCTGCCGGTCCTGCTGGAGCGCGCCCGCGTCCAGGAGGAGGCGCAGGTCGAGATCGCGGAGTCCCTGGAGGCCTTCCCGTCGACCCTGCCGACCCGCCGCGAGTCCGCGTACGCCGCCTGGGTCTCGATCTCTGTCGGCTGCAACAACACCTGCACCTTCTGCATCGTCCCGGCGCTCCGCGGCAAGGAGGAGGACCGCCGTCCCGGCGACATCCTCGCCGAGATCGAGGCGCTGGTCGCCGAGGGCGTCTCCGAGATCACGCTGCTCGGCCAGAACGTCAACGCGTACGGCTCCGACCTCGGCGACCGCGAGGCCTTCAGCAAACTGCTGCGCGCCTGCGGCGAGATCGAGGGCCTGGAGCGGGTCCGCTTCACCTCGCCGCACCCGCGCGACTTCACGGACGACGTGATCGCCGCCATGGCCGAGACGCCGAACGTGATGCCGCAGCTGCACATGCCCCTGCAGTCCGGCTCGGACACGGTCCTGAAGGCGATGCGCCGCTCGTACCGGCAGGAGCGCTTCCTCGGCATCATCGAGAAGGTGCGCGCCGCGATCCCGCACGCCGCCATCTCCACCGACATCATCGTGGGCTTCCCCGGCGAGACCGAGGAGGACTTCGAGCAGACCATGCACGTGGTGCGCGAGGCCCGCTTCGCGAACGCCTTCACCTTCCAGTACTCCAAGCGCCCCGGCACCCCCGCGGCCACCATGGAGGGCCAGGTCCCGAAGGAGGTCGTGCAGGCGCGCTACGAGCGTCTGGTCGCCCTCCAGGAGGAGATCTCCTGGGAGGAGAACAAGAAGCAGGTCGGCCGCACGCTCGAGGTCATGGTCGCCGAGGGCGAGGGCCGCAAGGACGGCGAGACCCACCGCCTGTCCGGCCGCGCCCCCGACAACCGTCTCGTCCACTTCACCAAGCCGGACGACGACGTGCGCCCGGGTGACGTCGTGACCGTCGAGATCACCTACGCCGCCCCGCACCACCTCCTCGCCGAGGGCCCGACCACCGCCGTCCGCCGCACCCGCGCGGGCGACGCCTGGGAGAAGCGCCAGGCCGCGGCGGCCGCGAAGCCGGCGGGCGTCCTGCTCGGCCTGCCCCGCATCGGCGTCCCGGAGCCCCTCCCGGCGATGGACGCACCGGCCTGCGGCAGCCACTGACGGAACCCGTGACGGCGGCCCGTTCGGGCGCCTGCGGCGTGCGGTCGCGTTAGGCTGCGGATCATGCTTGTCGCCGCCGCCGTGTGTCCCTGCCCCCCGCTCCTCGTCCCCGCCGTCGCGGCCGGGGCGGCGTCCGAGCTCGCCGAGGCGCGTACGGCGTGTTCCGACGCGCTCGGCGTGCTCGCCGCCTCCCGGCCCGACCGGCTCGTGGTCGTCGGGCCCGCCGCCGAGGAAGGCTGGGGCGTCCACCCGGCGGGTGCGGGCGGTTCCTTCGCGGCGTTCGGCGTCGACCTGGCCGTACGGCTCGGCGACGGGCCCGGCGGCGACCGGCCGCTGCCCGCCTCGCTGGCCGTCGCGGCCTGGCTCCTGGAGCACACCGACTGGGCGGACGCGCCGATCGAGGGCCTGGGCGTCGGCGAGCCACTGGAGACCGCGCGCTGTGCCGCGACCGGCCGGGACCTCGCCGCGTCGGCGGACCGGGTCGCCCTGCTCGTGATGGGCGACGGCAGCGCCTGCCGCACGGTCAAGGCACCCGGCTACCTGGACGAGCGCGCCGAGGACTTCGACGCGGCCGTCGCCCGCGCCCTGGGCGCGGCGGATCCGGCCGCACTGCTCGCCCTGGACGCGGACCTGGCGCACGAGTTGAAGGCCGCCGGACGGGCGCCCTGGCAGGTGCTCGCGGGCGCCGCCGAGGGCGCGGACCTCGCGGGGCGGCTGCTCTACGAGGACGCGCCCTACGGAGTCGGCTACTTCGTCGCTGCCTGGAGCTGACCCCGGACGACGTGACGGCGGACGGCCGCGGAGCTTCGCGCTCCGCGGCCGTCCGCCGTTCTGCGTGTCCTGCGTGTCTTACGGTCCTGCGGGTTGTGCGGGTCCTGCGTGAGCTGCGTGTTCCGCGGGGAGGGCGACCGGAGTCAGGAGGCCGGCGGCGGGGGCGGATCGGAGGGGCCCGCCGGGCCCTCGTCCTTGTGGGCGAGGCGGTCGATGGCGTGCTTCGCCTTCCCGGTGCCGGACTCGATCTTGTCGCTGTACTTGCCCTTGGTCTTCTCGTCGACCTTCCTGGCGGCCTTCTCCAGGCCGTGCCCGACCTTGCCCCCGTGCTCCTGGGCAAGGTGGGAGACCTGGTGGGAGACCTTGTCCCGGGCCGGGGCGAGCTTGGCCTTCAGTGAATCCAGGAGACCCATGGGGTCACCGTCCCTCCGCGTTCGTCGTGCCCCTTCCGGGGCCTACTTCCGGGCGCCCTCGCCTGCCTCGTTGTCCGCGGCCTCCTCCGCCGACTGCTGCTTCGGGATCTCGACGGACTCGACGGACCCGGTGGATCCGGCGGACCCGGTGGATCCGGCGGAGTCGAGGGACCCGGCGGATTCCGCGTCGGTCGCCGCGTCCGCGGTCTCCCGGCTTGCGACGGCCACGGCCTCCGCGGCCTCCGCGGCTTCCACGGCGTCGGCGGTGTCCACGGTCACCACGGTCTCGGACGAGTCCACCGTCTCGGAGGACGCCTCCGGCGTCCCTGAGCCGGTCGACTCCTCCGTCCCGTCCTCCGCCTCGGTCACGTCGTCCGCCGCGGCCGTCGCCTCCGATGCCTCGGAAACCTCGGAAACCTCCGCGACATTGTCCTTACTCTTACGGCGAAACAGTGAGAAAACGCCCATATCTGCTCCCTAGCGTACTCAGGGTCCTCATTCCGCAACAGGCAACGAAGGCGGATGAGGGCCGTCACGTAGCTCGTTCGGGGACGCGCCGTGAGGTTTGCGAGACTGGGGCGGTGAGAAGTGCAGCTCCCGCCTCGCGGGTCATCGCCGTCGTCGGTCCCACAGCGGCCGGAAAGTCCGATCTGGGCGTATTCCTCGCCCAGCAGCTCGGCGGCGAGGTCGTCAACGCCGATTCCATGCAGCTCTACCGGGGGATGGACATCGGCACCGCCAAACTGACGGTGGAGGAGCGCGGCGGCGTCCCGCACCACCTCCTCGACATCTGGGACGTGACCGAGGCCGCGAGCGTCGCCGAGTACCAGCGCCTCGCCCGCGCCGAGATCGACCGGCTCCTCGCCGCGGGCCGCACACCGATCCTGGTCGGTGGTTCCGGGCTGTACGTCCGGGGCGCCCTGGACGTGATGGACTTCCCCGGCACCGACCCGGAGCTCCGGGCGCGGCTCGAGGCCGAGCTGGAGGAGCGCGGCCCCGGAGTGCTGCACGCCCGGCTCGCGGCCGCCGACCCCGAGGCCGGCCGGGCGATCCTGCCGAGCAACGGGCGGCGCATCGTCCGCGCCCTGGAGGTCATCGAGATCACCGGCAAGCCGTTCACGGCGAACCTCCCGGGGCACGACTCCGTCTACGACACCGTGCAGATCGGCGTCGACGTCGCCCGCCCCGAGCTCGACGAGCGCATCGCCACCCGGGTGGACCGCATGTGGGAAGCCGGTCTCGTCGACGAGGTCCGCGCCCTGGAGGCGCGCGGTCTGCGCGAGGGGCGCACGGCCGCCCGCGCGCTCGGGTACCAGCAGGTGCTCGCGGCGCTCGCGGGGGAGTGCACCGAGGACGAGGCGCGCGCCGAGACGATCCGCGCCACCAAGCGTTTCGCGCGCCGTCAGGACTCCTGGTTCCGGCGCGATCCCCGGGTCCACTGGCTCAGTGGCGCGGCCGAGGACCGGGGGGAACTCCCGGGGCGCGCGCTGACGTTGGTCGAACGAGCGGTTACAGCCTGATCACGTGATGGCATCGGGACGTCATGCCCGTCATTCCGGGGGTGTGCGGCGTGCCATCATCGAGCATCGATCGACCAAGTGGAGTCCGAGTTGGGAGGGCGCGTGGCGATGGAGGCCGGCCCTCGCGACACCGAGCAGCAGGCCGCCGTCCGGGGGAACGTCCCCGGTGAGGCGCCCGGTCTGACGCCGGACGGCCCGGACGAGGCCGAGGGCAGCGCCGTCGAGGTGGACGCGGCGGAAGTCGAGGTGGAACTGCGCCCGCAGCGCCGGCTGCGGATCTGGCAGCTCGCCCCGATCGTCGCGCTCGCCGCCGTCGGCTCCCTCATGTTCGCCTTCCCGCTCGCCTTCGGCTCGGGCGACGGCGGCGCCGTCGTCGCCATGCTGGGGCTGCTGATCAGCTGCTGCGCGGCCGGCTGGGGCATGATGGCCGCCCGCCGGGTCGGCTACACCTGGCCGGGCCTGCCGGCCCGCGGCTCCGGTGAGCGCCCGAACTGGCGCGCCCTCGCCCTGTACGTGGTCTTCAGCGCCGTCCTGGTGGCCCTGGCGGTCTGGCGCGTGGCCCGCCTGCGCTGAACGCGCCGCCGGGCGGACCGCCCCGCGCCGGCCTCCCGTACGGCCCCGCGGCCCCCCCGTACGGCCCGCGGCCCGCCCCGTATCGCGACCCGGACGACCGCGCCCCCTGCCGGGCCCGCCCCGTACAGTTGGTCGCGTGAGCAACGCGCAGATGACCTCGCCCCTGGCCTTCCTCAAGGGACACGGCACCGAGAACGACTTCGTGATCCTTCCGGACCCGGAGAACGCCGTCGACCTGCCTCCGGCGGTCGTCGCCCGGCTCTGCGACCGGCGGGCCGGCATCGGCGGCGACGGCGTGCTGCACGTCGTGCGCAGCGCCGCCCACCCCGAGGCCAAGCACCTGGCCGACGAGGCCGAGTGGTTCATGGACTACCGCAACGCCGACGGCTCCGTCGCCGAGATGTGCGGCAACGGCGTCCGCGTCTTCGCGCGCTACCTCCAGCACGCCGGTCACGTCACCGCGGGCGAGGTCCCCGTCGCCACCCGCGGCGGGATCAAGCACGTCCACCTCGACAAGAACGGCTCCGTCACCGTCCGCATGGGCAAGGCCGTGCTGCCCGAGGCCGGCGTCACCGTGACCGTCGACGGCCGCAGCTGGCCCGCCCGCAACGTGAACATGGGCAACCCGCACGCGGTCGCCTTCGTCGAGTCGCTCGACCACGCCGGCAGCCTCGACGCCGAGCCGCCGTACGAGCCGGCCGCCGTCTACCCCGAGGGCGTCAACATCGAGTTCGTCGCCGACCGCGGTCCGCGTCACGTCGCCATGCGGGTCCACGAGCGCGGCGCCGCCGAGACCCGTTCCTGCGGCACCGGCGCCTGCGCCGTCGCCGTCGCCACCGCCCGCCGCGACGGCGCCGACCCGGCCGTGACCGGCATGCCCGCCACGTACACCGTCGACGTCCTCGGCGGCACTCTGGTGATCACCGAGCACCCCGACGGCGAGATCGAGATGACCGGCCCCGCGGTCATCGTGGCCGAGGGCACCGTCGAACCGACCTGGCTCGACGCCTGACGCGGAACTGCTGACGAGGAACCGCCTGACGCGACCGGGCCGACGAGACCGGCGCGACGCGGAACCGCCTGCCACGGACCGTCTGGCGCCACCGGCCCCTCCGCGACCGGCCCGACGCGGAACCGCCTGCCCGGACCGTCTGACGCCACCGGGCCCCCCGCGACCGGCCCCACGCGGACCGTCCCGGGCCGTCGCGCGGGCCGGCCGGCGCCCTCGTCCGACGTGAGGGAATCGAAACCGTCAACGACGGATTCATCGCTCGAATGGGTGATCCCGTTCACGCTCGGCGAGAGCGGGACTGCGCCACGTGGTGGGGTCGGTAGCATCAAGCACCGGCCCCACCGGGCACGCCTGCCCGGCCCACCGCCGGTCGACGCCGCCGGAGGTTGCCCATGAGCGCAGAGGCCACCAACCCCGTGAGCGACGCCGAGGCCGCCGGCCCGGACGCTCCCGGCCGCAGACGAGGCCGCCCCAGGATCGATCTGCGCAGGCTCGGACGGGCCGCCCTGCTCGGCGCGACCGCCGGGCCCGCCGCCCGCCACCGGCTGCCCGACGCCATCGGACACGTCGCCGAGGCCCACCGCGCCCACCACCCCGACGCCGACCTGGCCGTACTGCGCCGCGCGTACGTGCTCGCCGAGTCCTCCCACCGCGGCCAGTTCCGCAAGAGCGGCGAGCCGTACATCACCCACCCGCTCGCCGTCACCCTGATCCTCGCCGAACTCGGCGCCGAGACCACCACGTTGACCGCCGCCCTGCTCCACGACACCGTCGAGGACACCGAGGTGACGCTCGACCAGGTGCGCCGCGAGTTCGGCGACGAGGTCGCGTACCTGGTCGACGGCGTCACCAAGCTGGAGAAGGTCGACTACGGCGCCGCCGCCGAGCCCGAGACCTTCCGCAAGATGCTCGTCGCCACGGGCAACGACGTCCGGGTCATGTCGATCAAACTCGCCGACCGGCTGCACAACATGCGCACCCTCGGCGTGATGCGCCCCGAGAAACAGGCCCGCATCGCCAAGGTCACCCGCGACGTCCTCATCCCGCTCGCCGAACGCCTCGGCGTCCAGGCGCTCAAGACCGAGCTGGAGGACCTGGTCTTCGCGATCCTCCACCCCGAGGAGTACGAGGCCACCCGCGCCCTCATCGCGGACAACGCCGGCGCCGCGGACGCCCTCGGCACGATCGCCGAACAGGTCTCCGCCGTCCTGCGCGAAGCGGACATCGGCGCCGAAGTCCTCGTCAGGCCCCGGCACTTCGTCTCCGTCCACCGCGTCCGCCTCAAGCGCGGCGACCTGCGCGGCAGCGACTTCGGACGGCTCCTCGTCCTGGTCGCCGAGGACGCCGACTGCTACGCCGTCCTCGGCGAGCTCCACACCTGCTTCACCCCGGTGATGTCCGAGTTCAAGGACTTCATCGCCGCACCCAAGTTCAACCTCTACCAGTCGCTGCACACCGCCGTCGCCGCCCCCGACGGCGCCGTCGCCGAAGTCCTCATCCGCACCCACCGGATGCACAAGGTCGCCGAGGCCGGCGTCGTCGCCCTCGGCAACCCGTACGCGGCCGGCACCGACGCCGGCGACGGCGCCGAGGACGGTGAGCGCGTCGACCCCACCCGCCCCGGCTGGCTGTCCCGGCTCCTCGACTGGCAGGAGTCCACCCCCGACCCCGACACCTTCTGGACCTCCCTGCGCGACGACCTCGCCCAGGACCGGGAGATCACCGTCTTCCGCGCGGACGGCGGCACGCCCGGAATGATCAGCCTCCCCGCCGGCGCCACCTGCGTCGACGCCGCCTACGCCGGACACGGCGAGGCCGCCCACGGCTGTCTCGGCGCCCGCGTCAACGGCCGGCTCGCCCCGCTGAGCACCGTGCTCCACGACGGCGACACCGTGCAGCTGCTGCTCGCCCAGGACGCCACCTCGGGTCCCTCGCCGCAGTGGCTCGACCACGCCCGTACGCCCGCCGCGCGGATCGCCATCACCGGCTGGCTCCAGACCCACCCCGAAGCCGCCAAGATCCCCGCCGCGACCCCCCGCCCGCCCGCGAGCGTCACCGTGGACCGGCGCTCCGGCACCCGGCTGCGTGCCGAGCTCCCGGAGGCGGCGGCGGGCGCCGCACCGCCCTCCGTCCGCCCGGCGGGCTGCTGCACGCCCGTACCGCCCGACGAGATCACCGGCTTCGTCGTCCGCGGCGGCTCCGTCACCGTCCACCGCACCGGTTGCGCCTCCGCCGACGCCATGGCACGGCTCGGCCGGACCCCGGTCACCGTCCACTGGGGCGACACGGCCGAATGCCGGGTCACCCTCGTCGCCGAGTCCTTCGGCCGTCCGCGGCTGCTCGCCGACCTCACCGAGGCCATCGCCGGCGAGGGCGCCGCCGTCGTCTCCGCCACCGTCGAGCCGCCGAGCGAGCAGCGGGTCCGCCACACGTACACCCTCCAACTCCCGGACGCCGCAGGGCTGCCCGCCCTGATGAGGGCCATGCGGGACGTGCCCGGCGTCTACGACGTGCGCCGCGCCCGTCACCCCGCGTCCCCCGCGCTCTGACCCGGAGGCCGGGGCGGAGGGCCGGGGGCCGGGACCGGGGGGAACCGGCGGCCGGCACCGTCCGGAGCCACCCGGCCGATCCCGCGCCCCGCGCGCGTACCCCGCGGCCTGACCCCTTCGGGTGGCGGGCGCGCGCGCCGCCCGGGGGAGCGGCCCGGGCCCTGGTAGCGGTAGCCCATGCCGCTCCCCACCCGCCTCTCCGCCGGCCCCTCTCCACGCGCGCGTGGACGCGCCTCCCGCCGGCCCTCCCCACGCGCGCGTGCGCTGCGTTCCGCCGTCCTCGTCGCCCTCTCCGCCGGGCTCGTCGCCGCCGCCCTGCCCGCCCCCGCTCCGCTCGGCATCGGCGACCGGCTCTTCCCGCATCTCGGCAATCCCGGCTACGACGTCCTGACGTACGACATCGGCCTCACCTACACGGGCCGCAACACCGAGCCGCTCGCCGGCGTCACCCGGATCCAGGCGCTCGCCACCGACGACCTGCCGCGGATCAACCTCGACTTCACGCACGGCACCGTCTCCGCCGTCACCGTCGACGGCGCACCGGCCGACTGGGCGAGCAGCGGCGAGGACCTCGTGATCACCCCCGACCGCCCGGTCGGGCGCGGCGAGGCGGTCGAGATCGCCGTCACCCACACCAGCGACCCGACGGGTCCCGCGGACTCCGGCGGCTGGGTCCGCACCGGCGACGGCCTCGCCATGGCCAACCAGGCCGACGCCGCCCACCGGGTCTTCCCCTCCAACGACCATCCCTCCGACAAGGCCTTCTTCACCTTCCGGATCACGGCGCCCGACCGCTTCACCGCCGTCGCCAACGGCCTCCGCGAGGACCGGCGGCGCCGAGCGGACGGCACCACCACCTGGACCTACCGCACGGCCCACCCCATGGCCACCGAGCTCGCCCAGGTGTCCATCGGCGAGTCGGCCGTCGTCCACCGCGAGGGCCCGCACGCCCTGCCCGTACGCGACGTGGTGCCCGCCGCCGACCGGGAACTGCTCGAACCCTGGCTGCGGCGCACGCCCGGGCACCTGGAGTGGATGGAGAGCCGGGTCGGCCCGTACCCCTTCGAGAACTACGGTGTCCTGGTCGCCGACGCCGACACCGGCTTCGAGCTGGAGACCCAGACCCTCTCGCTCTTCGAGCGCGGCCTGTTCACCGAGCCCGGCTACCCGGAGTGGTACGTCGACTCGATCATGGTCCACGAGCTCGCCCACCAGTGGTTCGGCGACAGCGTCGCGCCGCGCACCTGGTCCGACCTGTGGCTCAACGAGGGACACGCCACGTGGTACGAGGCGATGTACGCCGAGGAGCGCGGCGGGCCCACCCTGGAGCGCCGCATGAAGGCCGCGTACACCGCCTCCGACCAGTGGCGCAGGGACGGCGGCCCGCCGGCCGCCCCGAAGCCCCCGGAGCCCGGCGAGAAGATCAGCCTCTTCCGGCCCGTGGTCTACGACGGCAGCGCCCTGGCGCTCTACGCGCTGCGGTACGAGATCGGCACCGAGGCCTTCGACCGGCTGGAGCGCCGCTGGGTGGCCGACCACCGCGACGGCACCGCCACGACCGCCGACTTCACGGCCCTGGCCGCCGAGGTCTCCGGGCGGGACCTCACCCGCTTCTTCGCCGACTGGCTGTACGCGGAGAAGACACCGCCCATGCCCGGGCACCCCGACTGGCGCTCCCGGGCGCCGAAGGCGGGAAAACCGGGGTGACGGGCCCGCCGGGGCCGTGACACCATCGTCGGGTCGGCGGCGCGGCCGGGCGGCGGGAATTCTTCCCGGGCGTCACGCGTTGTGACTGCCGTAACGGATGTCTCTTCGACGTAAGGATCCAATGACCTCCTCTTCATCCCCTTCCCAGGACAAGTCGAGTTTCGCGGAGACCAGCCGCACCGAGAGCCTTCGGGCCGATGCCCTGATGGAAGAGGACGTCGCCTGGAGCCACGAGATCGACGGAGAGCGGGACGGCGACCAGTTCGACCGCTCCGAGCGAGCGGCTCTGCGCCGTGTCGCGGGCCTCTCCACCGAGCTCGAGGACGTCACCGAGGTCGAGTACCGCCAGCTGCGCCTCGAGCGCGTCGTGCTGGTCGGTGTGTGGACCTCGGGGACGGTGCAGGACGCGGAGAACTCCCTCGCGGAGCTCGCGGCCCTCGCCGAGACGGCGGGTGCCCTCGTGCTCGACGGCGTGATCCAGCGCCGCGACAAGCCGGACCCGGCGACCTTCATCGGTTCGGGCAAGGCGCAGGAGCTCCGGGACATCGTCCTCGAGACCGGTGCCGACACCGTCGTCTGCGACGGTGAGCTCAGCCCCGGCCAGCTGATCGCCCTCGAGGACGTCGTCAAGGTGAAGGTGGTCGACCGGACCGCCCTCATCCTCGACATCTTCGCCCAGCACGCCAAGTCCCGAGAGGGCAAGGCGCAGGTCGCGCTCGCGCAGATGCAGTACATGCTGCCGCGACTGCGCGGCTGGGGTCAGTCCCTGTCCCGTCAGATGGGTGGCGGCGGCGGTGGCGGCATGGCCACCCGTGGTCCCGGTGAGACCAAGATCGAGACGGACCGGCGACGGATCCGCGAGAAGATGGCGAAGATGCGCCGGGAGATCGCGGAGATGAAGACCGGCCGCGACGTCAAGCGGCAGGAGCGGCGTCGCAACAAGGTGCCGTCGGTCGCCATCGCCGGATACACCAACGCCGGCAAGTCGTCCCTGCTCAACCGCCTCACCGGCGCGGGCGTGCTGGTGGAGAACGCGCTGTTCGCCACCCTCGACCCGACCGTCCGGCGGGCCGAGACGCCCACCGGCCGGATCTACACCCTGGCCGACACGGTCGGCTTCGTCCGGCATCTGCCCCACCACCTGGTCGAGGCGTTCCGCTCCACGATGGAGGAGGTCGGCGATTCCGATCTCATCCTGCACGTGGTCGACGGCTCGCACCCGGCCCCGGAGGAGCAGCTGGCCGCCGTGCGTGAGGTGATCCGCGAGGTCGGCGCGGTCGACGTGCCGGAGATCGTGGTGATCAACAAGGCGGACGCGGCGGACCCGCTGGTGCTCCAGCGACTGCTGCGGGTCGAGCAGCGCTCCATCGCCGTCTCCGCCCGCTCGGGCGCGGGCATCGAGGAGCTGCTGGGCCTGATCGACGCCGCGCTGCCGCGGCCGAAGGTCGAGCTCGAGGTCCTCGTGCCGTACACGCAGGGCGGGCTCGTCTCGCGGGTGCACGCCGAGGGCGAGGTGATCTCCGAGGAGCACACCCCGGAGGGCACGCTGCTCAAGGCGCGGGTGCACGAGGAACTGGCGGCGCTGCTCGCGCCGTTCGTTCCGGCCGCGCACTGAGACCGTCGGCTCCGGGCGACGCGCACTGAGACCGTCGGCTCCGGACGACGCTCCGACACGCACGAGGGCGCCGGCCGCCTCCCTCTCGGGAGACGGCCGGCGCCCTCGGCCGTTTCCGTGCCTCGGCCGTTGGACCCGGACCCCGGCCGTTTCCGTACCTCGGCGGCTTGCTCCGTACCTCGGCCGCTTGTTCCGTGCCCCGGCCGTTTCCGTACCGCGGCCGGTCCGCGACCGGATCCGGAGGAAACGGCCTGGCCGTCCCTACGTCCGGATCAGCCGAACTTCTTGCTGATCATCTCGTGGGCCGCCTTCGCGCCCCTGCCCAGCTGCGGTCCGGCCAGCCAGCCGTTGCTGCCCGCCGGGCCGATCGAGGTGTTCGAGACCAGCGCCGTCTTGCCGTTCGGCAGTACGCGGAACCAGCCACCGCCCGACGAGCCGGCGGTCATCGTGCAGCCGATCCGGTACATGACCGGGGTCGCCGGGGCCGTGGACATGCGCGTGGCGCGGTCCAGGCACTTGTGCATGATCACGCCGTTGTACGGCGCGGCTCCGGGGTAGCCCCAGGCGCCGATGGTGCCGGCCTGGGCCGGCTGCGGGGCGGAGAAGTCGATCGGCAGGGCCACGCCCACCGTCTCCTCCAGGGACTTGCGGCCCTTCTGCGGCTTCACGTGCAGCACGGCGTAGTCGTACGGCCAGGCCTGGTTGGTGCCGCCGGACCGGATCCACTCGCCGGAGGTCACGGCCCAGTCGGCCCAGTACTGGCCGTAGGGGTAGACCTCGTGCGCCTGGGAGTTGCGCAGGGCGCCGGGCGTCTTGCCCTTGTCGTTGAAGGCCGGCGCGAACATGATGTTGCGGTACCAGCCACCGCGCTTGCCCGCGTGCACGCAGTGTCCGGCGGTCCACACCAGGTTGGACTTCCCGGGGTGGCGCGGGTCCTTCACGATCGTGCCGGAGCAGGCCATGTGGCCCTCGGGCGCGTCGAAGAAGATCTTGCCGACCGGAGCCGCGTGGCGGTGGTACGGGGTCTTCTCGCGCTGCGCGGTCACCGGCCGCGGCGTGGGGTCGCTGCCCCCGCTGGTCGCCTGCGTCTCGATGGTCTGGTCGGGGCTCTTCGCGGTCTGCATCCGCTCGGAGTCCCAGAGGTCGTCGATCACCGGGTTGACGAAGTCCTCGGCCTCACGCAGCCAGGTGGACTGGTCCCAGTTCTTCCACTCGCCGTTCTTCCACTTGTCGACGTCGACGCCGTGCTTCTTCAGCTTGTCGGCGAAGCCCTTCGACAGGTCGGAGACGTCGGTGCCGGAGCCGCCCTCGGCGGGGCTCGCGGTGGCGGTGCTGCCGGCGGGCTTGTCCGCCGACTGGTCCTCCGTGGGGCCGCAGGCGGTGGCGGTCAGCGCGAGCGCGAGCGCCGCCGCCACGCCGGACACGGCGGGCAGGAGTCGTATGGAACGCATGAAGTGGTGTCCCCCTGGGGTGTTCGCACGTCCTGCGGACGGGCGGCCTGCGGTGGCCGCCACCGATGGCCTTGCCATGGACGCGTCACTTGCAAGTGCGCAGTATGCACGGCCGGTCGGGGCGGGACAGCCTGGGTCCGCCCCCACCGTCGCGCCGAAACGGCGATTCGCGTACTTCTGCTTCGCGAACCGCCGTTTCGCGTTCTCTAACGGGTACGTCGGGTCCTACTGGTTCGCGTACTTCTTGCTCACGCCCTCGTAGAGGGACTTCGCCTCGGGGCCGAGCCGGGGACCGGCCAGCCAGCCCGCCGTGACCGGGCCGATCGAGGTGTTCGACACGAGCGCCGGCTTGCCGTCCTGGCCGGTGGCCACCCAGCCGCCGCCCGAGGAACCACCGGTCATCGTGCAGCCGATCCGGTACATCGTCGGCTGGTCGGCCTTCACCGACAGCCGGCCCGGCTTGTCCGTGCACTGGTACATCTTCTGGCCGTCGAACGGCTTGCCCGCCGGGTAGCCGGTCGCCGTCATGCTCGCGATCTTCGGCACCGCAGGGGCGTTGAACTCGACCGGGAGCGCCGAACCCACCGTCTCCTCCAGGGACTTGCCCGTGGAGCCCTTCTCCGGCGTCACGTGCAGCACCGCGAAGTCGTACGGGGCGCCCTTGCCGCCCGTCTGACCGCCCTGGTCGATCCACTGGTCCGAGGTCTGCGCCCAGTCGCTCCACCACACGCCGTACGGAGCGATCTCCTCGCGGGTCGCGTTCTCCAGCGCGGACGTCGGCCGGCCCTTGTCGTTGTACGACGGCACGAAGGCGATGTTGCGGTACCAGCCGCCCTTCTTGCCGGCGTGCACACAGTGTCCGGCCGTCCAGACCATGTTGGACTTGCCCGGGTGCGCCGGGTCCTGCACGACCGTCGCCGAGCAGACCATCGAGCCCTCGGGACCGTCGAAGAAGACCTTGCCGGAGGCGGGTGAGCTGGAGTGGTACGGCGGCTGCACGGCCTTCGCCCGCACCTTGGCCGGCGTCGGGTCGGTCACGCCCTCGTCACCCGAGATGTCCTCCTCCTCGACCGGCTTGTCGGGGCGCTCGGCGTCCCGCATCCGGTCCGGGTCCCAGAGGTCCTCGATGATCGGGTTGACGAAGTCCTTCGCCTCACGCAGCCACTTGTCCCGGTCCCAGTTCTTCCACTCCCCGCCACGCCACTTGTCGACGTCGATCCCGTGCTCCTTCAGACGGTCCTTCAGGTCGTCCGGAATCGTGATCTTGCCGTCGGCGGAAGGCGTCGCGGCGCTGGGCTTGTCACCCCCCGCGTTGTCCTCGGTCGGACCGCAGGCAGTCGCCGTCAGCGTCAGCGCCGCGACGGCGGACGCTGCGGCCAGCAGCGGACGAATCGATCGCATCTCGTGATCCCCCTGGGACTACGTCAACTTGTGCATCAGTGAACAGCGGCGACGTGGACACCCACGTCACATGAAGCCCCCACTATGCCGGTGCCGGAGGGGACGGTACGACGCAGGTCCGCGGTTCCGGACCCCGACCGGCCGTTGCCATGCCGTGATCCGGGACACGCCAAGGAACTTGCCTCCCGCCCGTGATCCCCGGCAGACCCCGTCGTTGGTACGTGCGGGGGACACGTCGGCGGCTTCCCGGGCGCCGTTGCGTGCGGCCCTGCAACGTACCGATGTGCAACGCAACCGTTACAGCGGGAGGACGACGAGCCGTGGCCGTGACCGAACCAGCTCCGGCCGTACCACCGGGCGCGCGGATCCGTGAGGACGCCCGCACGACCGGCGAGGGGGGCGCCCACGAAGGCATCCTGCGCCGCCAGGCGCAGCGCGAATCGGCCGCGCGTACCTATGCGCGTTCCCTGCCGATCGTCCCCGTACGGGCCAGGGGCCTGACGATCGAGGGCGCCGACGGCCGCCGCTACCTCGACTGCCTCTCCGGCGCGGGCACCCTCGCCCTCGGGCACAACCACCCGGTCGTCCTGGAGGCCGTCCGCAGGGTCCTCGACTCGGGTGCCCCGCTGCACGTCCTCGACCTCGCCACCCCGGTCAAGGACGCCTTCGTCACCGAGCTGTTCGCCACGCTTCCCGCCGAACTCGCCGCGAACGCCCGCATCCAGTTCTGCGGACCCGCCGGCACCGACGCGGTCGAAGCGGCGCTCAAACTCGTCCGCGCCGCCACCGGCCGACGGGGCGTCCTCGCCTTCAGCGGCGCCTACCACGGCATGACGGCCGGCGCCCTCGACGTCTCCGGCGGCGCCGAGGACGTCCGCGTGGCCCGCCTGCCCTACCCGCGGAGCTACCGCTGCCCCTTCGGCGTCGGCGGCGAGCGCGGTGCCGAACTGGCGGCCCGCTGGACCGAGACCGTGCTCGACGACCCCAAGAGCGGCATCCCCGCCCCCGCCGGGATGATCCTCGAACCCGTCCAGGGCGAGGGCGGCGTCATCCCCGCCCCGGACAGCTGGCTGCGCCGCATGCGAGAACTCACCGCGGCCCGCTCCATCCCGCTGATCGCCGACGAGATCCAGACCGGCGTCGGCCGCACCGGCGCCTTCTGGGCGGTCGACCACAGCGGGATCGTCCCCGACGTGATGGTGCTGTCCAAGGCCATCGGCGGCTCCCTCCCGCTCGCCGTCGTCGTCTACCGCTCCGAGCTCGACGCCTGGGAGCCCGGCGCCCACGCCGGCACCTTCCGCGGCAACCAGCTCGCCATGGCCGCCGGCGCCGCCACCCTGGCGTACGTAAGGGAGAACGGACTGGCCGAGCGCGCCGGCACCCTCGGCGCCCGCATGCTCGGACAGCTCCAGGGTCTCGCCGCCACGCACTCCCGCATCGGCGACGTCCGCGGGCGCGGGCTGATGCTCGGCGTCGAACTCGTCGACCCGGACGCCGGGAGCACCGGCCCGGACGACCTCGCCCCGCCGCCCGACCCCGAGCTCGCGGGCGAGGTCCAGCGCCAGTGCCTCGACCGCGGCCTCATCGTCGAACTGGGCGGCCGGTACAACGCCGTCGTCCGGCTGCTTCCCCCGCTGACCCTCACCGACGAGCAGGCGGCCGCCGTCCTCGACCGCTTCGCCGACGCCCTGACCGCGGCCGAACGGGTCCACCGCCCCCGCCCGACCGAGCCGTCCCGCTGAACCGGCCCGCCCCACCCGGGCCCCTTCCCCCTCCCAAGGAAGCCTCCGTGAACCCCACCCCCACCACCCCCGCTCCCGCCATGGGCCCCGGCTCCGCTCCAGACCCCGCCCGCGCCCCGGCGTCCGCCGCGGCCGGGACGACGGGCACGGCCACGGCGACCGTCACGGCCGAGCCGTCAGGACCGGCCACGGCCCATGTTCTGGACGAGCCGGCGGGAGCCGCCATGGCCCTCGTCACGGGCGAGCCGGCGGGAGCCGCCATGGCCCATGTCATGGGCGAGCCGGCGGGAGCCGCCATGGCCCATGACACGGCCGTGCCGGCGGGAGCCGCCATGGCGACCGTCGCGGCCTCGGCCACCGCCGCCTCCCTCACGGCGACCGCCACCCTCGACGGTCTGCCGGCCACCGAGACGCCGGCCGACGCCGACCCCGCTACGAGCGCCCCCACCACGGCCGGCTCCCTCACCATCGCCGACGCCCAGTCGTCCGCCGCGGCGAGCGGTGCCGCCGACGAACTGCCGGTCGCGGAGCCGACGGTGCCCCGCCAGTACCCCGGACACCGCGCCGGTTCCCACGCCGGGCACCGGACCGGCCTCCACACCCTGCCCCACGCCGGCCCCTCCGGCGCGGCCGCGCCGGTCACCCCGGCCTCAGGCCCCGCCGCCGCGACCGCCCCTTCCGCCCCGGCCGCCCCTTCCGCCCCGGCCGCCCCTTCCGTCCCGACTGCCCCTTCCGCCCCGGCCGCCCCGGCCACCGCGAGGACCCCCGAACCGCTCGACCACCCCGACCCGCTCGACCACCCCGATCCCGCGCGCGCCGCCGACAGCGCCGCCGTCGAGAACCTCCTGCGCTGCTGGGTACGGGAGAAGAACCTCCCCGCACCCCGGCCGGCCGCGCCGGGCGGCACCGCGAACGGCGCCCCCACCCTGCGCATCCCGCTCGATGCCAGCGGCACCGCCCTCCTCGTCCCCGTCCGCCACTGGTCGCCCACCGGCTGGCACCGATTCGGAACCCCCGTCCTCGAAGGCCTCGCCGCCACGGCCCCCGCCGTCGACGCCGTCACCCTCGCCGCCCTGCTCAGCCGCGAGACCGGCAGCTCCGAAGCCACCGAACTCGTCGGCCGGGTCGCCGACTCGGCCCGCCGCACCGCCGAGTTCATCGCCGAGCGCCGTCGTGACCCGCGTCCCGCCCCCGAAGCCGACCTCTTCCTCAGCGCTGAGCAGTCCCTGCTCCTCGGCCACCCGCTCCACCCCACGCCCAAGAGCCGCGAAGGGCTCTCCGAGGCCGAGGCCCGCCTCTACTCGCCCGAACTGCACGGCTCCTTCCCGCTTCACTGGATGGCCGTCGACCACACCGTCCTCGCCACCGACTCCGCCTGGACCGAACACGGCCGCCCGGTCGCCGCGGCCCAGCTCACCGCCGGCCTCGCCGACGACCTCGAACTCCCCGCCGGCACCGCCGCCCTGCCGCTCCACCCCTGGCAGGCCCGGGAGCTCCGGCACCGCCCCGCCGTCGCCGCCCTCCTCGACGCCGGCCTCCTCCACGACCTCGGCACCCACGGCGGCCCCTGGCACCCCACCTCCTCCGTGCGCACCGTGCACCGCCCCGGCGCCCGGGCCATGCTCAAGCTCTCCCTCGGCGTCCGGATCACCAACTCCCGCCGGGAGAACCTGCGCAAGGAACTCCACCGCGGCGTCGAGGTGCACCGCCTGCTGCGCACCGGCCTCGTCGACCAGTGGCAGGCCGCCCACCCGGGCTTCGACATCGTCCGCGACCCGGCCTGGCTGGCCGTCGACACCCCCGACGGCGAGCCGGTGCCCGGACTCGACGTGATGATCCGGCACAACCCCTTCACCGCCGGCGACGACGCCGTCTGCCTGGCCGCGCTCACCACCCCGCGGCCCTGGCCCGGCTCCGTACGGATGCGCTCGCGCCTGGCCGAACTCGTCCTGCGCCTCGCCGCGCGCACCGGCCGCCCCACCACGGCCGTCGCCACCGAGTGGTTCCTGCGCTACCTCGACCTCGTGGTCCGCCCGGTGCTGTGGCTCGACGGCCACGCCGGCGTCGCCCTGGAGGCCCACCAGCAGAACACCCTCGTCCTCCTCGACGCCGAAGGCTGGCCCGCCGGCGGCCGCTACCGCGACAACCAGGGCTACTACTTCCGCGAGTCCCGTCGCGACGAGCTGGAGAGCCGCCTTCCGGGCATCGGCCGCACCAGCGACACCTTCGTGTCCGACCAGGTCACCGACGAGCGCTTCGCCTACTACCTCGGCATCAACAACGTCCTCGGCCTCATCGGAGCCTTCGGCTCCCAGCACCTGGCCGACGAACGCGTCCTGCTCGCGGCCCTGCGCCGCTTCCTCACCGGCGCGACCGGCCTCGGCTCGCCGCTGCCGCACCGGCTCCTGGAAGCCGCGACCCTGCGCTGCAAGGCCAACCTCCTCACCCGGCTGCACGGCCTCGACGAGCTCGTCGGCCCGGTCGACACCCAGTCGGTCTACGTCACCATCACCAACCCGCTCCGCCCCTGAGCCACCATCGGAAAGCCACCACCGGAAACCATCGGAAACCACCGGAAACCCGCCACCGGAAACCACCCCCGGGAAGCTCACGACCGGGAAGCCCGCCGAAGCCCACGACCGGGAAACCCACCACCGAGAAGCCCACCACCGGGTAACCCGCCACCGGGTAACCCGCCACCGATCAACCGACCATCCACCGCCGAGAGGAGGGCGCCCCGTGCCTCCCACCGAAGCGCGCCCCGGCAGCACGACCCCGCCCGGCGCCGAGCCGAGCCCCGACGACACCCTGGACCTGCACCTGCCCGAGGAACTCGTCGCCCTGCTCGCCGCCGACGAGCAGAGCCGGAGCGCCGAAGGCGACCTCCTCGACGACCTCGCGAGGTGGCAGCCGGCCGTCACTTCCGCCGGCCTCTTCCAGCTCGTCCCGGTCCGTCTCGACCGCGACCTGCCGCTGCTCACGCGCTGGATGAACGACCCGGCGGTGGCGGCGTTCTGGGAGCTTCAGGGCCCCGAGGACGTGACCGCCCAGCACCTCCGCGCCCAGCTCGACGGCGACGGGCGCAGCGTGCCCTGCCTCGGCGTGCTCGACTCCACGCCCATGAGCTACTTCGAGGTCTACCGCGCCGACCTCGACCCGCTCGCCCGTCACTACCCCGCGCGCCCGCACGACACCGGCATCCACCTCCTCATCGGCGGCGTCGCCGACCGGGGCCGCGGCGTCGGCACCACCCTGATCCGGGCCGCCGCCGACCTCGTCCTCGACCACCGGCCCCGCTGCACCCGCGTCCTCGCCGAACCCGACCTGCGCAACACCCCGTCCGTGGCGGCCTTCCTCGGCGCCGGCTTCCGCCTCTCCGCGGAAGTCGACCTCCCCGACAAACGAGCCGCGCTCATGGTCCGCGACCGGGCCCTCCGTCACGTCCTCTGACCACCCCTCTGCCTCACGCACACCGCTCGACCCACAGCGGTTCCCACTCCGAGGAGTCCTCGTGTCGACGTCCCCTGCACCCCACGACTCCGCACGACCCACACCGTCCGAGCCGCCCGTCCCGCCGGACCTGTACGGCCCGCCGGAACTCACCCCGGAGGCCTGGGCCAGGGCCGGCGCCCGTCTGCTCGCCAAGGCCGTCGGCGAGTTCGCGTACGAGGAGATCGTCACACCGCGGCCGGCCGACGGCCCCGGCCGTCACACCCTCGCCCTCGACGACGGCGGCACCCTCGCCTTCACCGCCCGGCGCGGCGCCTACGGCGGCTGGCGCGTCGACCCGGGCTCGCTCACCCTCGACGGCGCGCCCGCGACCGACCCCCTCGCCTTCCTCGTCCGCGCCCGCCGACTCCTCGGCCTCGACGGCGCCACCCTCGGCCACCTCATCCGCGAGCTCAGCACCACGCTCGCCGCCGACACCCGGCTCGACCACACCGCCCTGCCCGCCGCCCGCCTCGCCGAGCTCGGCTACGCGGAACTCGAAGGCCACCAGACCGGTCATCCGTGGCTCGTCGTCAACAAGGGCCGGATCGGGTTCTCCGCCCGAGACGCGGCCCGCTGGTCGCCCGAGGCCCGCCGTCCCGCCCGGCTGCCGTGGATCGCCGTCAGCAGCCGCATGGCCGCCTACCGGGGCGTCCCCGGTCTGGACACCCCCGACGTGCTCTACGAGCGGGAGCTCGACCCCGAGGTGCGCGAGGCCTTCCGCGCCGTGCTGCGCGCCCGCGGCCTCGACCCGGAGGGCTACCTGCTGCTGCCCGTCCACCCCTGGCAGTGGGACGAGGTCCTGCTGCCGCTCTTCGCCCCCGCCATCGCCTCCGGGGCCGTGGTCCCGCTGCCCGCCGACGGCGACCTCCGGCTGCCGCAGCAGTCCGTCCGTACCTTCCTCAACACCACCCGGCCCGACCGGCACACCGTGAAGCTGCCGCTGTCCGTCCTCAACACCCTCGTCTGGCGCGGACTGCCCACCGAGCGCACGCTCGCCGCTCCCGCCGTCACCTCCTGGGTCCACGGCCTGCGGGACGCCGACCCCTTCCTGCGCGAGGAATGCGGAGTGATCCTCCTCGGCGAGGTCGCCTCCATCACGGTCGAGCACCCGCTCTACGACCGGCTGCCGGAGGTCCCGTACCAGTACAAGGAGCTCCTCGGCGCGATCTGGCGCGAGCCGCTGCGGCTGCCGCCGGGGGAGCGCGCCCGCACCCTGGCCGCGCTGCTGCACACCGACCCCGGGGGCCGGGCCTTCGTCGCCGAGCTCGTCGAGCGCTCGGGCCTGGCGCCGCGGGCCTGGCTCCAGCGGCTCTTCGCGGCCCTCCTGCCGCCGCTGCTGCACTTCCTCTACCGGTACGGCACCGTCTTCTCCCCGCACGGAGAGAACGCCATCGTCGTCTACGACGAGCAGGACGTGCCCGTCCGGCTGGCGATCAAGGACTTCGTCGACGACGTGAACATCAGCGCCGTGCCGCTTCCCGAGCACGACACGATGCCGGACGACGTCCGGGCCGTGCTCCTCACGGAGCAGCCCGACTTCCTCACCCAGTTCATCCATTCGGGCCTTTTCGTGGGAGTCTTCCGCTTCCTGGCACCGCTGTGCGAGGAGCAACTCGGCGTCCCGGAGGACGAGTTCTGGTCCCTGGTGCGCGCCGAGATCCTGCGCCACCAGGCCCGCTTCCCGGAGCTGAAGGAACGGTTCGAGCTGTTCGATCTCCTGGTCCCGCGGATCGAGCGGCTCTGTCTCAACCGGAACCGTCTCCATCTCGACGGCTACCGCGACCGACCCGAGCGGCCGCACGCCGCCGTCCACGGCACCGTGCCGAACCCGCTCGCGTGACCGCCGGGACGGGCCCGGCTGTCGGTGGTGCCCCGTAGGGTGGGAGGGCTATGACGAAGCCATCCCTCCCCGATCTCCTCCACGCCGCCGTGACCGCCGTCGGCGGTGTGGAGCGCCCCGGCCAGGTCGCCATGGCCGAGGCCGTGACCGAGGCCATCGACGACGGTTCTCACCTCCTCGTCCAGGCCGGCACCGGCACCGGAAAGTCCCTCGGCTATCTCGTTCCCGCCCTCGCGCAGGGAGAGAGGGTCGTCGTCGCGACGGCGACGCTGGCGCTCCAGCGCCAGCTCGTCGAGCGCGACCTGCCGCGGACGGTCGACGCACTGCACCCGCAGCTGCGCCGCCGCCCCGAGTTCGCCATGCTCAAGGGCCGGTCGAACTACCTGTGCCTGCACCGCCTCCACGAAGGCGTGCCGCAGGACGAGGAGGAGGGCCTCTTCGACCCCTTCGAGGCGGCGGCCCCCACCAGCAAGCTCGGCCAGGACCTGCTGCGGCTGCGCGACTGGTCGGACGAGACGGAGACGGGCGACCGCGACGACCTCACGCCGGGTGTGTCCGACCGGGCCTGGGGCCAGGTCTCGGTCTCCTCGCGGGAGTGCCTGGGTGCGAGCAAGTGCGCGTACGGGGCGGAGTGCTTCGCCGAGGCGGCCCGTGAGCGGGCCAAGCTCGCCGAGGTCGTCGTCACCAACCACGCGCTGCTCGCCATCGACGCGATCGAGGGCGCGCCGGTGCTGCCGCAGCACGAGGTGCTGATCGTCGACGAGGCCCATGAGCTGGTCTCCCGGGTGACCGGGGTGGCCACCGGTGAGCTCACGCCGGGCCAGGTGAACCGGGCGGTGCGCCGCGCGGCGAAGCTGGCCGACGAGAAGGCCGCCGACCAGCTGCAGACCGCGGCCGAGGGCTTCGAACGGCTGATGGAGCTGGCGCTGCCGGGCCGCCTCGAGGAGATCCCGGAGGACCTCGGGTACGCGCTGATGGCGCTGCGCGACGCCTCGCGCGCGGTGATCACGGCCCTCGGCAACACGCGCGACCGTTCGGTGCAGGACGAGGACGCCGTCCGCAAGCAGGCCCTCGCCTCGGTGGAGACGGTCCACGGCGTCGCGGAGCGGATCACCCAGGGCTCGGAGTACGACGTCGTCTGGTACGAGCGGCACGACCGCTTCGGCGCCTCGCTGCGGGTCGCGCCGCTCAGCGTCTCGGGCCTGCTGCGGGAGAAGCTGTTCGCGGACCGCTCGGTGGTGCTGACCTCGGCCACGCTGAAGCTGGGCGGCGACTTCAACGGGGTGGGCGCCTCGCTGGGGCTGGCCCCCGAGGGCAGCCACGGCGAGGACATGCCGGTCTGGAAGGGCATCGACGTCGGCTCGCCCTTCGATTACCCGAAGCAGGGCATCCTCTACGTCGCCAAGCATCTGAACCGGCCCGCGCGGGACGGCGAGCGCGGTGACATGCTCGACGAGCTGACGGAGCTGATGCAGGCCGCCGGCGGCCGCACGCTCGGGCTGTTCTCGTCGATGCGCGCGGCCCAGCAGGCGGCCGAGGAGCTGCGCACGAGGATTCCCGAGCTGCCGATCCTCCTCCAGGGCGAGGACACCCTCGGCGAGCTGATCAAGAACTTCGCCGCCGACCCGAAGACCTGTCTCTTCGGCACCCTCTCGCTGTGGCAGGGCGTGGACGTCCCCGGGCCGAGTTGTCAGCTGGTCGTCATGGACAAGATCCCGTTCCCGCGCCCGGACGACCCGCTGATGAGCGCGCGCCAGAAGGCCGTCGAGGACGCCGGGGGCAACGGCTTCATGGCGGTGGCGGCGACCCACGCGGCGCTGCTGATGGCGCAGGGCGCCGGCCGTCTCGTACGGGCGACGGGGGACCGTGGCGTGGTCGCGGTGCTGGATCCGCGGCTGGCGACGGCGCGGTACGGCAGCTACCTGAAGGCCTCGCTGCCGGACTTCTGGTACACGACGGACCGCAACCAGGTGCGGAAGTCCCTGGCGGCCATCGACGCGGCGGCCAAGGCCGCGGAGGCGTAGCGGGGGGCGTGGGTTCGGGGGGCCGGGCGCACGGCAGGGCCCCGGGACCGGCGCAGTGGGTCCCGGGGCCCGGTTCAGGGCCGGCGAGGCGGGGTCACACCCGCCGGAGCACGGCGACGACCTTGCCGAGGATGGTGGCCTCGTCACCGGGGATCGGCTGGTACGCCGCGTTGTGCGGCAGCAGCCAGACGTGACCGTCCTCGCGCTTGAAGCGCTTGACCGTGGCCTCGCCGTCGAGCATGGCGGCGACGATGTCGCCGTTCTCGGCGACGGGCTGGCGGCGGACCGTGACCCAGTCGCCGTCGCAGATCGCGGCCTCGATCATGGAGTCGCCGACCACCTTGAGGACGAACAGCTCGCCGTCACCGACGAGCTGCCGGGGCAGCGGGAAGACGTCCTCGACGGACTCCTCCGCCAGGATGGGGCCGCCTGCCGCGATCCGGCCGACCAGGGGGACGTAGGAGGCGGCGGGCTTGCCGGTGGTGTCGGTCGGCTGGGTGCTGGGCTGGTCCGAGCCGCGGACCTCGTACGCCCGGGGACGGTGCGGGTCGCGGCGCAGGAAGCCCTTGCGCTCGAGGGCCATGAGCTGGTGTGCCACGGAGGAGGTGCTGGAGAGGCCGACGGCCTGGCCGATCTCGCGCATCGACGGCGGGTAGCCGCGGCGCTGCACGGAGTCGCGGATGACCTCGATGACGCGGCGCTGCCGGTCGGTCAGGCCGGAGCTGTCGGCGCGGATGCCCGGAGGTCGTCCGGGAAGCGAGCGCGCGGGCCGGCCGGGCTCCTCCCCGTTCATGGCGGCGTCATTCATGGCATGCACCGGCTCGAGTCGGCCCTGGGCGCGGCCCTGGGCAGTGATGGTGGCACTGTCTGCGGTGGTGGTCACGTCGGCGGCCCCTCTCGAATGGTCTCCCTGGCTGGCACAACGGTAGTGGCTTTCGAAAGGTTGCGCCAAACACACGTTCGAGTGAAAATTTGCAGTTCGCCTTACGTGTGCCCATGGGTGGGTGTATATGCAGACCCCGGGGCCCTTCTCAAAACGGTCATTACGGTAACGTTCGACGTCCGGTCGACCGGCGTGGAAGCGACGGTTCCGCTCGGGCCCCGCGGCCGGCCGGGCGCTCGCCGAGGGTGCCCTCCCAGTTTCGCACCGGCCCCCCCCGGGATCCGTGGCGCCGCGCCCTTCCCGTACCCTCGTGGCCGGTCGTGGGCGCCCCGCGAGCCCGCTGGACGGGCGACACGCGCGTGGTGCCGGAAATGCGGGCCAACCCAAGATCTAGTGGTTGTATGGCATCAGCCACCCACAAGTAGTGGTCGAGCAGGGATCCCCGGTCGGCCGGAGCCGCTCGGATCGCCTATGCTGGTGGTCGCTTCGCAGGGCCTCGAAGGGCCGGGCGGGGCTATTCAGTCGTGCCATGAGGGAGGGTCGGAACCAATGCACTGCCCCTTCTGCAGGCACCCCGACAGCCGCGTCGTCGACAGTCGTACGACCGACGACGGGACGTCGATCCGCCGCCGCCGCCAGTGCCCCGACTGCTCCCGTCGTTTCACGACGGTGGAGACGTGTTCGCTCATGGTGGTCAAGCGGTCCGGGGTCACCGAACCCTTCAGCCGTACCAAGGTCATCTCCGGCGTGCGCAAGGCGTGCCAGGGACGGCCCGTCACCGAGGACGCCCTCGCCAAGCTCGGCCAGCGGGTCGAGGAGGCGGTGCGCGCCACCGGGAGCGCCGAGCTGACCACCCACGACGTGGGTCTGGCCATCCTCGGCCCCCTGCAGGAACTCGACCTCGTCGCCTACCTGCGCTTCGCGTCCGTTTACAAGGCTTTCGACAGCCTCGAAGACTTCGAGGCCGCCATCGCGGAACTCCGCGAGCGGCCTCCCGCCGAGGGCGGTGGCGCCGGGGTGACCCCCGGGGTCCCCGTCCCCGCCACCGCCGCCGAATAGGCCGGCGGGCCGGGCCGCGCAGGTCCGGCGACCGGCCGCCACGCGGCCCACAAGACCTGCCCCGAGCGTTCCGTGAGGCGTTCGCGGCAAGAGCACTACAGACAGCGGTACAGAAAACGGAGCCCTGGAATTTTCCGGGCGCTCCAGGGTGTTTTGCCCGTATATGGGAGGCGGCATGACAGAGACGGCGAGCGGTCCGGCACGTGGTTCCCGCGCCAAGGGAGCCAAGGCGGCGAGCAAGGGCCTGCGAATCGAACGCATCCACACCACCCCCGGCGTGCATCCGTACGACGAGGTGACCTGGGAGCGTCGTGACGTCGTCATGACCAACTGGCGCGACGGCTCGATCAACTTCGAGCAGCGCGGCGTCGAGTTCCCCGACTTCTGGTCGGTGAACGCGGTCAACATCGTCACCAGCAAGTACTTCCGCGGGGCCGTCGGCACCCCGCAGCGCGAGACCGGTCTCAAGCAGCTCATCGACCGGATCGTGAAGACCTACACCAAGGCCGGCGAGGACTACGGCTACTTCGCCTCGCCCGCCGACGCCGAGATCTTCGAGCACGAGCTGGCCTACGCCCTCCTGCACCAGATCTTCAGCTTCAACTCCCCGGTGTGGTTCAACGTCGGCACGCCGCAGCCCCAGCAGGTCTCCGCCTGCTTCATCCTGTCCGTCGACGACTCCATGGAGTCGATCCTCGACTGGTACAAGGAAGAGGGCATGATCTTCAAGGGCGGCTCCGGCGCCGGCCTGAACCTCTCCCGCATCCGCTCCTCCAAGGAGCTGCTGTCCTCCGGCGGCAACGCCTCCGGCCCCGTCTCCTTCATGCGCGGCGCCGACGCCTCCGCCGGAACGATCAAGTCCGGTGGCGCCAC
This sequence comes from Streptomyces roseicoloratus, assembly GCF_004117935.1. GTDB lineage: Bacteria > Actinomycetota > Actinomycetes > Streptomycetales > Streptomycetaceae > Streptomyces > Streptomyces roseicoloratus. Next base: position 49,889 of record NZ_SDOY01000062.1, read on the forward strand.
CCGCCGCGCCGCCAAGATGGTCATCCTCGACGTCGACCACCCCGACATCGAGGACTTCATCGAGACCAAGGTCAAGGAGGAGGAGAAGATCCGCGCCCTGCGCGACGCGGGCTTCGACATGGACCTGGGCGGCGACGACATCACGTCCGTCCAGTACCAGAACGCCAACAACTCCGTCCGCGTGAACGACGAGTTCATGAAGGCCGTCGAGCAGGGCGGCACGTTCGGCCTGCGCGCCCGCATGACCGGCGAGGTCATCGAGGAGGTCGACGCCAAGGCGCTCTTCCGCAAGATGGCCGAGGCCGCGTGGGCCTGCGCCGACCCGGGCATCCAGTACGACGACACGATCAACCACTGGCACACCTGCCCCGAGTCCGGCCGCATCAACGGCTCGAACCCGTGCAGCGAGTACATGCACCTGGACAACACGTCCTGCAACCTCGCCTCGCTCAACCTCATGAAGTTCCTCAAGGACGACGGCAAGGGCAACCAGTCCTTCGACGTCGAGCGCTTCGCCAAGGTCGTCGAGCTCGTCATCACCGCGATGGACATCTCCATCTGCTTCGCCGACTTCCCCACCCAGAAGATCGGTGAGAACACCCGCGCCTTCCGCCAGCTCGGCATCGGCTACGCCAACCTCGGCGCCCTGCTGATGGCGACCGGCCACGCGTACGACTCCGACGGCGGCCGCGCCCTCGCCGGTGCCATCACCTCCCTGATGACCGGCACCTCGTACAAGCGCTCCGCCGAGCTCGCCGCGGTCGTCGGCGCGTACGACGGCTACGCCCGCAACGCCGAGCCGCACCAGCGCGTCATGCAGCAGCACGCCGACGCCAACGAGAAGGCCGTCCGCATGGACGACCTGGACACCCCGATCTGGGCCGCCGCCACGGAGGCCTGGCAGGACGTGATCCGCCTCGGCGCCAAGAACGGCTTCCGCAACTCCCAGGCCTCGGTCATCGCCCCGACCGGCACCATCGGTCTCGCGATGTCCTGCGACACCACCGGCCTCGAGCCCGACCTCGCCCTGGTCAAGTTCAAGAAGCTCGTCGGCGGCGGCTCGATGCAGATCGTCAACGGCACCGTTCCGCAGGCCCTGCGCCGCCTGGGCTACCAGGAGGAGCAGATCGAGGCGATCGTCGCCCACATCGCCGAGCACGGCAACGTGATCGACGCCCCCGGCCTGAAGACCGAGCACTACGAGGTCTTCGACTGCGCCATGGGCGAGCGCTCCATCTCCGCGATGGGCCACGTCCGCATGATGGCCGCCATCCAGCCCTGGATCTCGGGCGCCCTGTCCAAGACGGTCAACATGCCGGAGACGGCGACCGTCGAGGAGGTCGAGGAGATCTACTTCGAGGCCTGGAAGCTGGGCGTCAAGGCGCTCGCGATCTACCGCGACAACTGCAAGGTCGGCCAGCCGCTCTCCGCGAAGAAGAAGGAGGACGAGAAGGCCGAGGTGACCGCGAAGACCGAGGCGACGATCCGCGAGGCCGTCGAGAAGGTCGTCGAGTACCGCCCGGTCCGCAAGCGCCTCCCGAAGGGCCGCCCGGGGATCACCACCTCCTTCACCGTCGGCGGCGCCGAGGGCTACATGACCGCCAACTCCTACCCGGACGACGGTCTCGGCGAGGTCTTCCTGAAGATGTCGAAGCAGGGCTCGACCCTCGCGGGCATGATGGACGCCTTCTCCATCGCCGTCTCCGTCGGTCTGCAGTACGGCGTGCCGCTGGAGACCTACGTCTCGAAGTTCACCAACATGCGCTTCGAGCCGGCCGGCATGACGGACGACCCGGACGTGCGGATGGCGCAGTCGATCGTCGACTACATCTTCCGCCGCCTGGCGCTGGACTTCCTGCCCTTCGAGACCCGCTCCGCGCTCGGCATCCACTCCGCCGAGGAGCGCCAGCGCCACCTGGAGACCGGTTCGTACGAGGCGTCCATCGACGATGCCGAGGTCGACGTCGAGGGCCTGGCCCAGTCGGCGCCCCGCACCCAGGAGCTGAAGGCCGTCGCCGCCCCGGCGAAGGCCGAGATCCCGGCCCCGAAGCAGGCCCACACCTCCGCGGAGCTCGTCGAGATGCAGCTCGGCATCAGCGCCGACGCCCCGCTCTGCTTCTCCTGCGGCACGAAGATGCAGCGCGCCGGCTCCTGCTACATCTGCGAGGGCTGCGGCTCGACGAGCGGCTGCAGCTGACGCACTGACCCACTGGCACGCAGGCGCACGGACGTGGTGACGCACCGACGCGCCGAGGCACTGACGTGGTGACGCGCAGGCGCCGACGCACGGACGTGCCGACGCGCTGAAGGGTGACCGCTGGTGCGCGAAGGGGACCGGCCATCGAGGCCGGTCCCCTTCGTCGTGTGACCGATCGGGTCCCCCGCGCGGTCAGGGGTGCTGCTCGCCCATGACGGTGCCGAAGGCGCTCGGGTCGATGTCGAAGCCTCGCAGCTGGGGCCGGAACAGCCACTCCTCGGAGCCGTCGGATTGGTCGCCCTCGCCGAACCCGTCGCGGACGAACTCGGCGACCGTCGCCGCCGTCGCGTCCGCGACGGACGCGAGCTCGTCCTCGAGCAGGTCGGTGTAGCCCTCGCGCACCCGCACGCCGGTCCGTGCCACCTGCCCGAACGTGAGCCGCCCACCCCCCTGCTGGATGGCGACGCCCACCACCACGCGCGCGTAGCGCGGCGCGAGCCTGGTGAGCTCCAGCGTCATCGACTCGTCGTAGCCGAGGCCCTGGCCCGTGCGGCTGTCGCGGTGCAGGGTGATCGTGCCGTCGGGGGAGCGGCTGTCGAAGTGCACCAGATAGGCCGGGGGGCCGTACGGGGCGTCCGCCGCGTAGACCGCCGCCACGAGGTCGAGGTCGTGTGCGGGAGCACCGGCCGGACTGGGGTCCCACTTGAGCGAGACCTCGACCTTGCCGACCCCCTTGTTGAGCCCGCTCACGGTGAATCCCCTCTCTCTGTACGGTTCCTGACGCCTGAGAGCTGCTCATGGTGTCATGTGATCAACATGTCATCGGTCGACGGGGGAGTGCCGCATGTGGGGCGGGGAAGAGCTGGATCTGGACGCATATCTGGCGAGGATCGGACACTCGGGCGAGCTCGCCCCGGATCTCGCCACCCTGCGCTCCGTGCACCGGGCGAACGTCGAGACGATCCCCTTCGAGAACCTGGACGTGGCGCTCGGGCGCCGGATCCCGCTCGACGTGAAGAGCCTGCAGGCCAAACTGGTCGGCCGGCGCCGCGGCGGCTACTGCTACGAGCAGAACTCGCTGCTGGCGGCCGCCCTGGAACGGATCGGCTTCGAGGTCGCGGGACGCGGCGCCCGTAATCGCAGCCGGGGCCACGCGGACGTCGTGACGCCGATCACCCACGCGGTGCTCGTCGTCACCGTCGACGGCGAGCCGTGGCTCGCGGACGCCGGATTCGGCTGGCAGGGGCCGCTGGAGCCGGTGCCGCTGGCCGACGGCGTGCGGGTCGAGCAGGACGGCTGGGTGTTCGGTGTCGGTGTCGAGGCGGAGGGCGTCCACGTGCTGCGCGCGCTTCGCCCGGAGGGGTGGACCGACCTCTACGCCTTCGCGCCGCACACCCTGTTCCCCGTGGACTTCGAGCTGATGAACCACTACAGCTCCGGACATCCCCGGTCCCGCTTCCTCGGTCAGGTGGTGGCCCATCTGCCGGGCGCGACCGTGCGCCGGGCGCTGGTGCGCGACGGCCTGACCTCGGTGAACGTCGACGGCTCGCGTCAGGAACGCCTCGTGGATGCAGGGCAGTTGGTGGCCACCCTCTCCGAGGTCTTCGGGATCGAACCGGACGAGGAGGAGGCCGCGGGTCTGCTGCGGGTCCACTCCGGCGAGGTCTGACGGCGGGTCGTTCCGCCCCGTACCATGGCGCGGTGCTGGTCAAGTGGATTCGCTGCACCGTGGTGGACCGTCGTGGGTTCGAACGGGGGCAGCGGAAGTGGGCGGGGCTGCTCGGTGAGCCGGGATTCCGGGGACAGGGCGGAGGGTGGAGCCGGCGGCGGCCGGATGTCGCCCATGTCTTCTCGTTCTGGGAGAGCCGGGCTTTCTACGACTCGTTCATGGCCCGCTCGCACGATCGTCTCGCCGCCGCTCAGGTGGGCACGTTCCGGGGCGCCCAGGTCAAACTGTTCGACCACCGCTTCGACGTGAAGACCGGCTTCGAGCCTCGGTTCGCCGACGCGGACGTCGCCCGGGTCGCGCACTGCCGGGTGCACGAGGAGCGCGTCGAGCACTTCGCCCTGATGCAGGAGAAGGTGTGGAACCCGGCGATGGCCGGGTCCCCCGGCATGCTCAGGGGCCTGTTCGGCGAGGCGCCCGGGCACGAGTTCCTGGTCCTGTCGATGTGGAACTCGACGGCGGAACACGGCAAGTACCGCGTCGAGCGCATCGAACGCCTCGGTCTGCGGGCGCAGACCGAGGCCGACGTCGCGGCGATGACCGGCGACGTGGTGCAGCTCGAATCCGCCTGGACGGTGTGAGGTCCGGAGGCTAGGTCGTCTGGCCGGCCGAGGGTGAGGTCGACGCAGACGCAGACGCAGACGCAGACGAGGCAGGGGTAGAGCTGCCGGGTGCGCCGGGTGCGCCGGGTGCGCCGGGTGCGCCGGGCGTGTCGGCGCGGGGGTCGTGGGTGCCTTCGGTCCCGCCGGTGAACGCGCCCGCCTCCACGGCGGCCAGGGCCGCGCGGGCCGCCTGCTCCGCCACGGTGGTGTCCACCGGCTCGCGCGTCACGAAGAGGCGGAGGAAGAGGGGCGCGGAGACGGCGCGGACGACCGCGCCCGCGTCCGTGCCGGCCGGCGCCTCGCCGCGGGCGACGGCCCGGTCGACCACCGGCTCGCAGCGCCGGAAGCGTTCCTCGTAGAACGCCCGCAGGGAGTCGGCGGCCTGTGGCGACTGGAACGCCGCGGCGACGAACGCCGTCGGCGCCGCCGCCCGCGCCGGATCGGCGAAGGCCTCGGCGACCTCGCCGGCGAGCGCGCGCAGGTCACCCCCGAGGCTTCCGGTGTCAGGGGCCCTCCACTCGTCCTCGCCCGCGAGGGCGAGCGCGTCGGCGACCATGCCCTCCACCCCGCCCCAGCGCCGGTACAGCGTCGTCTTGTGGACACCCGAGTGCTCCGCCACGTACTCCACGGTCAGCGCCGGATAGCCGCGCTCGGCCAGTCCGGTGAGGACCGCGTCGCGGACCGCGGCCCGGGTCCGCGCGGTGCGTCCGCCCGGGCGCCGACTGCCGGGGGCGGGAGCCGGGGCCTCGCCGGAAGAGGCGGAAGAGCCGGAAGAGGCGGAAGAGCCGGAAGAGGGTCCGGGGGCGGGGGCGGAGGTGGGGGCGGCGCCGGAGGTGGGGGCGGGGGCGGGGCCGTTCTCCTCCGCCGGCGGCTCGTTGCGCGACACGTTCAATTGCTACTCCCGTTGCGTTAGTGGATCGAGTGTGCCACACTTTCCATAACGCGACACCGGTTGCGTTAATCAGTTTCCCTGTTGCTTTGGAGGCGCCTCTTGCCCACCCAGATCTCTCTTCACGACGTGACCGTGACCCGCGGCGAACGACTGCTGCTCGATCAGGTCTCGCTCGCCGTGCGTCCCGGCGAGCGGATCGGGATCGTGGGGGAGAACGGCGCGGGCAAGTCCACCCTGCTGCGCGTGCTCGCCGGACTGGACACGCCCGACAGCGGTGACGCCGTCACCGTCGCGGACGGCGGATCCCGGCTCCTCGCCCAGACGCCCGAACTCCCTCCGCACGCCACGGTCGAGGACGCCGTCGACGCCGCTCTCGTCGCCTTACGGACCATGGAGCGCGGACTGCGCACGCTGGAGGCCGCGCTCGGCAGCGGAGACCAGCGCGCCCTGGAGGAGTACGGGGAGCTGCTCACCGCCTTCGAGCAGCGCGGGGGCTACGAGGCCGACGCGCGCGTCGACAAGGCTCTGCACGGACTCGGGCTGGGCCACATAGGACGGGAGCGGTCGCTCGGCAGCCTGTCGGGCGGCGAGCAGGCCCGGCTGGGCATCGCCTGCGCGCTCGCCGCCGCCCCCGAGGTCCTGTTCCTCGACGAGCCGACCAACCACCTCGACGCCGCCGCCCTCGACTGGCTGGAGGACGCCCTGCTCCACCACCGCGGCACGGTCGTGGCCGTCTCCCACGACCGCGTCTTCCTGGAACGGGTCGCCACGGCGATCCTGGAGGTCGACGCCGACCGCCGCACGGTCGTGCGGTACGGCGAGGGGTACGCGGGCTTCCGCGCCGAGCGGGCGGCCGCCCGCCGCCGCTGGGAACAGGCCCACGCGGAATGGCGCGCGGAGATCGCCCGCCTGGAGGACTACACCCGGACCACGGCGCAGGGCGTCGCCGCCGGACGGGCCATCAAGGACAACAACAAGATGGCGTACGACCGGGCGGGAGGCCGCGTGCAGGCCTCGGTCTCCGGACGCGTGCGCAACGCCCAGGAACGGCTGCGCAGGCTCCACGAGGAGCCGGTCGCCGAACCGCCTCGCCCGCTCGCCTTCACCGCCCGGCCCCTCGCCGGCCGCGCGGAGGGCCGGCTGGTCGAGCTGGACGGCGTACGGGTCGGCGACCGGCTCACCGTCGACGGACTGACCGTCGAGGCCGGCGAGCGGCTCCTCGTCCACGGCGGCAACGGGGCCGGCAAGTCCACCCTGCTCCGGGTCATGGCCGGCCTCGTCGAGCCCGACGCCGGACGGGTCACCCGCCGCGGCCGGATCGGGTTCCTGGCCCAGGAGATACCGGCACACCGGCCGGCCGAGCGGGTCCTCGCCGCCTTCGGACGCGGACTCGCCCTCGCCGAGGACGAGGGGGCCGAACTGCTCCTCTCGTACGGACTCTTCCGCCCGGCCGACCTCACGGTGCCGGTCGGCAGCCTCAGCGCGGGACAGCGCCGCCGGCTCGCGCTCGCCAGGCTCCTCGCCCGCCCGACCGACCTGCTCCTCCTCGACGAGCCCGCCAACCACCTGGCCCTCGGCCTCGTCGAGGAGCTGGAGCGGGCCCTGGAGCAGTGGCCGGGCGCCGTGGTCGTCGTCTCCCACGACCGGGAGCTGCGCCGCCGCTTCACCGGGCACATACGCCGGATGGACTCCGGACGCCTGCTCGACTGAGCCGGTCGGCGGGACGCCGTCTAGGGTCGTTCCATGGCACGACCGCGGCGCATCGTCCTCGTACGGCACGGAGAGTCCGAGGGCAATGTGGACGACACGGTGTACGAGCGGGAGCCGGACCACGCGCTCCGGCTCACCCGGACGGGGCGGCGTCAGGCGGAGGAGACGGGCGGGCGGCTGCGGGAGCTGTTCGGGGACGAGCGGGTCAGCGTCTACGTGTCGCCGTACCGCCGCACCCACGAGACGCTGCACGCCTTCCGGCTCGACCCGCGCCGGGTCCGCGTGCGGGAGGAGCCGCGCCTGCGCGAGCAGGACTGGGGCAACTGGCAGGAGCGGGAGGACGTACGCCTCCAGAAGGCGTACCGCGACGCCTACGGGCACTTCTTCTACCGCTTCGCGCAGGGCGAGTCGGGCGCCGACGTGTACGACCGGGTCGGGGCCTTCCTGGAGAGCCTCTACCGGAGCTTCGAAGCGCCCGACCACCCGCCCAACGTACTGCTGGTCACCCACGGTCTGACCATGCGCCTGTTCTGCATGCGCTGGTTCCACTGGACGGTCGCCGAATTCGAATCGCTGTCCAACCCGGGCAACGCGGAGACCCGGATGCTGCTGCTCGGGGCGGACGGGAAGTACCGGCTCGACCGGCCCTTCGAACGCTGGCGTACCCCGGAACCGTACGGCCCCACCGGATAGAGTGGCCGACCGATGACCGCTGACTCCTCACTCGACCGGCGCTTCACCCGCGCCCTGGCCAGCCTGCGCGGGCTGTCCGTGGGAGACGCCCTGGGCTCCCAGTACTTCGTTCCCGCCAACTATCCCCTGCTCAAGCGGCACGAGCCGCCTGCCGGTCCCTGGCAGTGGACCGACGACACGGAGATGGCCTGCTCGGTCCTCGCCGTGCTCGCCCGCCACGCGCGGATCGACCAGGACGAGCTGGCGCAGTCCTTCGCCCGGCACCACGACTTCGACCGCGGCTACGGTCCCGCCGTCAACCGGATGCTCCGGCTCATCCGCGAGGGAGGGGACTGGCGGCAGCTCGCGGCAGGCCTCTTCAACGGGCAGGGCTCATGGGGCAACGGCGCCGCCATGCGGATCGCGCCGCTCGGCGCCTGGTACGCCGACGACCCGGAACAGGCCACCCACCAGGCGGAGATCTCCGCGTACACCACCCATCAGCACCGCGAGGCGGTCGTCGGGACGATGGCCGTCGCCGCCGCGGCCGCGCTCGTCGCCGACCCGGCCGGCCCGCCCACGCCCGAGGCGCTGCTGGACGGCGTCATCGCACTCGTGCCGCGCAGTGCGGTCGGGGCCGGTCTCCGCAGGGCCCGCGACATGCTCGACTACGGCGACGCCGCGACCGTCGCGGCGGTCCTCGGCAGCGGCCGGCGCACCAGCGCACACGACACCGTGCCGTTCGCGCTGTGGTCCGCGGCCCGGGCGCTCGGCGACTTCGAGCGGGTCTTCTGGACGACCGCGGGGGTGGGCGGCGACGTCGACACCACGTGCGCCATCGCCTGCGGAGTCGTCGCGGCCGGACCGGGCGGCGCACCCCCCGCCGCCTGGCGGGAACAGACCGAGGAGCTCCCCGACTGGGTACCCACGACGGCCCACCCCTAGCGGGCCCGCGACCCGTCCCCCGGACCGGAGGCCCAGGTGGGGGACGGGGCGGGGGCGGCCGGAGCGCGGGAGGGCGGTACCGGGGCGTTCCGGGCGTTCCCGGGGTGCGAGTGTCACGGTCCTGCCACAGCCGGGGCCCGGATGGTTCGGCGGGGGGCCGTGCGGTTAGAGTCGGCCACTCGCAGCGTTGATCATGACAAAAACAGCGCGCCGATGAGCCACCGGAGCCGCCGATCAGCCGCAGGGCCGGCGGGACCGGGCCGGGAGGGGGTCCCGTGACCGACAATCCGTCCGCCGAGCCGCCCAAGGACAGCCCACCACCGGGCAGCCCGACACAGGGAACCCCCGCACGGGGGACCTCCACGCAGGGAAGCCCGACGCCGGGGACCCCCACGCAGGGAAGCCCGACGCCGGGCGGTCCGGCGGCGGGAAGCCCGGCACCGGGGAAGCCGACTCCCACGAGTCCGCAAGCCGCGAGCCCGGCTTCCGGGGGCGAGGTCACGGCTCCGGGCAGTCCCGGACAGGAGGCCCCTTCGGTCCCGCAGGGCGCTCCCGTGTCACAGGGCAGCCCCGCCCCACAGGGCGCGCCCGCGCCGACCGGCAGCCCCGTGCCCCAGAGCACCTCCGCGCCGACCGGCAGCCCCGTGCCCCAGGGCGCTCCCGCGGCGCGGAGCGGCCCCGCTCCGCACGGCGCTCCCGCCACCCCGCCGAGTCACGGCGTCGCTCCGACCGGGCCACAGCCGGGCGGTGCCGGGGCCGCGCGTGCTTACGCCGCGGGGCCCGCGGGCGGTCAGCCGGCCGGGGTCGCGCCGCCGCCCGGGCCGTACCACCCGGGGCCGTACGCGCCGTACCAGTCGTGGGCGCCGCCGCGGAAGCCGGCGCCCAGCAAGCTCAGGCCGCCGGTGCCGGAAGCGCCGACCTCTCCCACGCTGTGGGCGGTCGTGGCCACCGCGCTCGTGGCCTCGCTGCTGCTCAGCGGCGGCGCGGGCGCGAACCTGCTGCTCGTGGCCGTGCCCGCGACCCTCGCCGGAGCCTTCGCCGCCCGCGCGGCGGGCCGCCGGCTGCGTCCCTGGACGCTGGTGTGGGCGATCGGGGGAGCCGCGCTGCTCGTCGTGCCCGTACTCAGCGACGCGGGCTGGCCGACGTTCCTCGCGGTCGTCACCGCGCTGGGCCTCACCGGTTACGCGCTGCACGGCGGCAGCGGCTGGCCCAGCATGCTGTTCGGGCCGGTGGGACTCTTCGACTCCCTGGGTACGGGCATGGCATGGACCTGGCGAGGCATGCGCCGGCGTGCAAACGGCTCGCAGGGCCGCTGGGGACCGGTGGTGCGCACGGTGCTCATCGCCCTCGCCCTGCTGGTGGTCTTCGGCGGACTGTTCGCCGGGGCCGACGCGGCCTTCGCCGATCTGCTCGGTGCCCTCATACCCGACATCTCGCTGGACCAGGCGCCCTGGCGGTTCCTGTGCTTCGTGCTCGGGCTGTTCGGTGCGATGGCCGTCGCGCGCACCGCCGCGGCGCCGCTGCGCTGGGACCGGATGAGCTTCAGCCCGGGCCGGGCCCGCGGCCGGTTCGAGTGGGCGCTGCCGCTCGTCGTCCTGAACCTGCTGTTCGCGGCGTTCAACGCCATCCAGCTCACCGTGCTCTTCGGCGGCTACGACAAGGTTCTCAGCGAGACCGGGCTGACGTACGCCGAATACGCCCGTCAGGGCTTCTGGCAGCTGCTCATGGCCACCCTCCTCACGCTCGTGGTGATCGGCCTGGCGCTGCGCTGGGCGCCTCGCGGCACCGCGGGCGACATCCGGCTCGTCCGGACCGTCCTCGGCACGCTGTGCGTCCTCACCCTGGTCGTGGTCGCCTCCGCCCTGCGCCGGATGGACCTCTACGTGGACGCGTACGGACTCACCCGGCTGCGCATCTCGGTGGCCACCATGGAGATCTGGCTCGGCGTCGCGATCCTGCTGATCATGGCCTCCGGCATCTGGGGCGCCCGGCTGCTGCCCCGTGCCCTCGCGGCGAGCGCTGCCGGCTTCGTCCTCGTCTTCGGGCTGATCCAGCCGGACGCGGTCATCGCCCAGCAGAACGTCGACCGTTACGAGCGGCTCGGCAAGATCGACGTGCGCTATCTCTCCGGACTCTCGGCCGACGCCGTACCGGCCCTCGACCGCCTCCCCGGCGCCCTGCGCGACTGTGCCCTGCGGGACGTCGCCGAGCGGCTGGACGAGGAGGGCGACGAGAGCTGGTACGCCACCAGCCTCTCCGAGGCCGAGGCCCGCGACATCCTCGCCAAGCGGCCCGCGAGCGGCGCGGGCTCCTGCGGCAGGCCCACCCGGGACGAGGAGTACGACCCGGACGCCGATCCGTACGACACCTACGACCCGTACGACACCTACGACCCGTACGCGCCGTAGGCCAGGAGGCCCGGCCGGGCGCCACGGGCCGCGGTGCTCCGCGCACCGGCGCGCCCCCCTCGGGCGGGAGGGCGCACGCCGTCGGCGTCTTCAGCGGCGACCGGGCGTGCGCCGGGCGCGCACGCCCGGTCGCACGCGCAGGTGGGCGCGGGAAGTCCCGCGCCCACCTGTGTTCCCTGCCGGTTTCCAGACGACTTCAGGACGACTTCCCGGTGTGTTCCGGACGTCTTCGGGGCAGCTGCGGACGGCAGAGGGGTATCCGGGTACCGGGCGACGCGGCCACCGGCGTAGTCTGACAACGCCATGCCGTACGAACCACCCACCCACAGCGTCGAGCGATCGATCCGAGCCGTCACCGGCGCCAAGATCGTTGCGGGGATCGACGAGGTCGGACGAGGGGCGTGGGCCGGTCCCGTCACCGTGTGCGCCGCCGTCACCGGCCTGCGCCGCCCGCCCGCCGGGCTCACCGACTCCAAGCTGCTGACCCCCAAGCGCCGCACCGCACTCGCCGCCGAACTCGAGCAATGGGTCACGGCGTACGCGCTGGGCGACGCCTCGCCGACCGAGATCGACGAGCTGGGGATGACCGCCGCGCTCCGGCTGGCCGCGATCCGTGCGCTGGAGGGCCTGCCGGTGCGCCCCGACGCGGTGATCCTCGACGGCAAGCACGACTACCTCGGCAGCCCCTGGCAGGTCCGTACGGTGATCAAGGGCGACCAGTCCTGCGTCGCCGTGGCCGCCGCCTCCGTGATCGCCAAGGTCCGCCGGGACACGCTGATGGCCACGCTCGGGAGCGAGACGGAGGACTGCGCCGCGTACGCCTTCGGCGACAACGCGGGCTACCCTTCACCGGTCCACAAGGCGGCGCTGCACGAGCTGGGACCCACCTCGTACCACCGGCTCTCGTGGGCCTACCTCGACGGAATGCCCCGTTGGCGGCACCTCAAGAAGGTGCGTCTCCCGGCCGAGGCCGCCGCACTCGAAAGCGGGGGTCAACTCGGCTTCGACTTCTGACTTCCGGCTTCTGGATCACGGTCCTGACACCCCGGCGCGGCCCTCTCGCGGACCGCTCCGGCAGAGCCGTTCCAGCAGTCGGGGCGCCCTTGTGCGCCCACCCGCCGGAGCCCCGTGCGACGGCGTTTGATAGACATCCACCCATGCCTCTCCATCCCGAGGAGCCTCAGATTCACGAGAGCGCCCAGGGTCCCCGCGCGGCCGCAGACCGTCCCGTGCCGACCCCCCGACCCGTACCCGGCCCGCGTTCCGCGGCCTCCCCGCGCCCGGGCCGCCCCGTCCCCGGCCCGGCCAGGCCCGCACCGCCGGCGCCCCGCCCGTCCGCTGCCGGACCCGCGCCCGCGGCCCGTACGGAGAATCGTTCCGACCAGCGGACCGAACCGCAGCTCCAGCTGATTCCCGCGCCCGTCGACGGTGCCCTCGACGCGGCCGAGGAAGCGGTGGACCTGCTGCTCGAGTCCGGCCGCGCACCCGGTGACGTCCTCGTGCTCACCACCGGCGACCAGCACCCGTGGGCGGCGCACGAGCTGTCCTTCGGCGAGGACGCCTACTGGGCGCAGCAGGACGCCCGCGAGGACGTGTTCTTCGCGGACGCGGCCGCCGTCTCCCGGGCCGCCGCCCGGCCCGTGGTGGTCGTCGCCGTCAACGGCGGCACCGAAGAGGCCGTCGCGCGCCGACTGCCCGAGGCGATGCGGCGGGCGACCGCCCTGCTGATCGTCTGCGGCGACCCCGAACGGGTCAACTCCGCGCTCGGCGCCGGGGTCTGATCCTCGGACGGCCGCCCGGACCCGGCGTCCCGGCCGCCTTCGCGGCGGCCGGGCGGCGACGTACGGGTGACGTACGAGCGACGTACGGGTGACGTACGAGCGACGTACGTGTGACGTGCGGGGAGCCGTCGGGACCGAGCGCCGTCCGTTCAGCGGGCGGCGGCCCGGCGGAGCGGCTCGGGAGCGCCGCTCGCGATCCGCGGGACCAGCCGGTCCGGCTCGGGGTCCTCGCCCAGCGGCGTGGGCCGCGAGTCCGAACTCGGCCTGCGGCCGCCCCGGCCCTCGCCCAGCACCTGCCAGCCCGCGCCGGTCAGAGTGATGTACGCACCGCAGCGCAGCCCGTGGAGCGTGCAGGCGTCCCGCAGGCCCCACATCCAGGCGCCGTCCTCCTCGGTCCACCGCTCGTCGCCGTCACGGCAGTAGAGCAGCACGGCCGTACGCACCGGGGTCCGCCTGCGGAGGTCGTGCGGGATGACCCGGCGCAGGTGCGCGAGGAGCGCGTTGCGGAACTCCCAGCCGTCCGCGGGAGCGGGCCAGCGGGTGAAGGAGGCGCTGGCCGTGAGCCGTTCCTCGTGGTCGAGCACGGCGACGACGGCGGTCGACGGCGTGGGCCGGTGGCGTGAGTGCAGACCGCTGACGACCTCGCGGGGATTGCGCAGCAACGGGATCCCGGCCGAGGTCCACTCGGCCGGTTCGAGCATCCGAGCGAGGCGGCTGGCCGACCCGGACGACGAGTTGACCGGAGCGGTCGAGGGCGGAGCGAATCCGAGGGTCACGATCCTCCCTTCGGATACGCGCCCGCTCCGCGGGCAGGGTCGGATGAGGGCGCACCACGGCACGGTGAACGGACCACGTCGGCCGTGCGGGGTGGACTTCCAATTGTTCCCTGGCCCGAGCACGGGCGGCAACGAGCAATTGGGGCTGCTGACCGGAATCCACCGGTATGACTCTCATATCCCTGCCCAGTTACTTACTGTTCACGCGTTCGTCCGTGTACGGACAGGCAGCGCCGGCGTACGCCGGGTGGTGCGCGCCGTGTGCGCCGTTACGGGTGGTCACAGGGGGTGAGGTGGCCGACTGTCGGTGCCATCGGGTTGCATGGTGTGCATGGAGAACCTGGACCGCCTCGACCACCCGAACGACCCGGATCTGCGAGCCGAGGCCGATGCCGTCCTCGCCGAGCTGGTCGGCGACCCGGGAGGCTCGGCGCGACTCCGGGAGGACCAGTGGCAGGCCGTCGCGGCGCTGGTGCGGGAGCGCCGACGGGCCCTCGTGGTGCAGCGCACCGGATGGGGCAAGTCCGCGGTCTACTTCGTCGCCACCGCGCTGCTGCGCCGCCGTGGCGCGGGCCCCACGGTCATCGTCTCGCCGCTTCTCGCCCTGATGCGCAATCAGGTCGAGGCGGCCGAGCGGGCGGGCATCAGGGCACGCACCATCAACTCGGCCAATCCGGAGGAGTGGGACGCCATCCACGAGGAGGTCGAGCGCGGCGCCACCGACGTGCTCCTGGTCAGCCCCGAGCGGCTCAACTCCGTGGACTTCCGCGAACAGTTGCTGCCCAAGCTGGCCGCCACCACCGGTCTGCTCGTCGTCGACGAGGCCCACTGCATCTCCGACTGGGGTCACGACTTCCGGCCCGACTACCGCCGGTTGAGGGCGATGCTGGCCGACCTGGGGCCCGGAGTGCCGGTGCTCGCGACGACGGCGACCGCCAACGCGCGGGTCACCGCCGACGTGGCCGAACAGCTCGGCACCGGGGCAGGTGAGGCGCTCGTGCTGCGCGGCACCCTGGAGCGGGAGAGCCTGCGCCTCGGGGTGGTCCGGCTGCCGGACGCCGCGCACCGCCTCGCCTGGCTCGCCGAGCACCTCGACGAGCTGCCGGGCTCCGGGATCGTCTACACCCTGACGGTGGCGGCGGCCGAGGAGGCCACCGCCTACCTGCGGCAGCGCGGCTTCGCCGTGGCCTCCTACACCGGCCGCACGGAGAACGCGGACCGGGTGCAGGCCGAGGCCAACCTCCTGGCCAACCGGGTCAAGGCACTGGTCGCGACCTCCGCCCTCGGCATGGGTTTCGACAAGCCGGACCTCGGCTTCGTGCTCCACCTCGGCTCGCCGTCCTCGCCGATCGCGTACTACCAGCAGGTCGGCCGCGCGGGTCGCGGCGTCGACCACGCCGACGTCCTGCTGCTGCCGGGCAAGGAGGACGAGGCCATCTGGCGCTACTTCGCCGACACCGCCTTCCCGCCCGAGGCGCAGGTCCGCCAGACCCTGACGGCGCTCGCCGAGGCGGGCAGGCCGCTGTCCGTGCCGGCCCTGGAGGCGGCCGTCGACCTGCGCCGCAGCAGGCTGGAGACGATGCTGAAGGTCCTGGACGTGGACGGCGCGGTGCAGCGCGTGAAGGGCGGCTGGATCTCGACCGGTGCCCCGTGGACGTACGACGCCGAGCGCTACGCCTGGGTGGCCCGGCAGCGGGCCGCCGAGCAGCAGGCGATGCGCGACTACGTGGACACGGCCGGCTGCCGCATGGAGTTCCTGCGCCGGCAGCTGGACGACGAGGGCGCGGCGCCCTGCGGCCGCTGCGACAACTGCGCGGGTGCCTGGGCGGATTCCCATGTCTCCGCCGAGACCCTGACGGCGGCGGAGAAGGAACTGGACCGGCCCGGCGTGGAGATCGAGCCGCGCCGCATGTGGCCGACCGGGATGCCGGCCCTCGGCGTCGACCTCAAGGGGCGGATCCCGGCGGGCGAGCAGTGCGCGACCGGCCGCGCGCTGGGGCGGCTCTCCGACATCGGCTGGGGCAACCGGCTGCGGCCGCTGCTTGCCGAGCACGCGCCGGACGGTCCGGTGCCCGACGACGTGCTGCGGGCCGCGGTGGCGGTGCTCGCCGACTGGGCCCGGTCGCCGGGCGGCTGGGCGTCGGGCACGGCGGACGCCCAGGACCGGCCGGTGGGCGTGGTCGCCCTGCCGTCGATGTCCCGGCCGCAGCTGGTGGGTTCGCTGGCGCAGGGCATCGCGACCGTCGGCCGCCTCCCGTTCCTGGGTGCGCTGACGTACACCACCGAGGACGGCGCCTACGCGGCACGCCGCAGCAACTCCGCCCAGCGGCTGCGGGCCCTCTCCGGGGCCCTCGCCGTCCCCGAGGAGCTGGCCGCCGCCCTGCGCGAGGCATCCGGTCCGGTGCTGCTGGTGGACGACCTGACCGACTCCGGCTGGACCCTCGCGGTCGCCGCCCGCCTCCTGCGCCGCGCGGGCAGCGGACCGGTCCTGCCGCTGGTCCTCGCGGCGGCGGGCTGACGCGAGGGAAGCGGACGGGGCGCGTACGTGGGGGTGCTGAGAGTCCGGGGGGCTCCGGAAGTTTCGGGGACTCCGGGAACTTCGGGGCTACAGGGGCTTCGGTGCTTGGGGGCTACGGGGGCTACGGGGGCTTCGGCTGCTTCGGGGGCTCAGTGAACTCATTGAGCTCAGTGAACGCAGTGGGCAACATCGTCCGGCACAACGTGGTGGAGCACCAGACCTGTGGATAACTCGCACTTCCGGCATGAACGCCTCAATCGGTAGTTATCCACAGGGGTTTCGCGATCGCGGCGATCGCGGGACCGTCGTGACCATGAACACGAACCACGACGATTCGTCCGGCTTCCACGACTCCTCCGACTCCCGCGCTTCCTCCGACTCCCCGGGCACCCATGGCTCGCTCAGCGGTCACGGCTCCCACGGATCGTCCGCGGCCGAGCAGATCACCCTGCGCGGCCCGGCCGAACTGGCCGACGCGCTGCCGTTCATGCTCGGCTTCCATCCCAGCGACTCCGTCGTCCTCGTCGCGCTCCACGGCGAGCACGGACGCTTCGGGGGCCGTGTCAGGGTCGGCATCCCCGACTCGCCGCGGGAATGGCCCGCCATCGCCGAGCACCTGGCCGACTGTCTCGTCGAAGGCGCCGGCCGACGGGGCGAGCGGCCCGACGCCATCGTCGTCTTCCTCTGCCAGGAGCCCGGCCCCGGCGAGACCGGTCGGCGGGTGATGGAGCGGCTGCGTCCGTTCGCCCAGCGCCTGCGCACCACCTGCGGAGCACTCGACATCCCGGTCCTCGAAGCCCTCTGCATCTCCGACGGCCTCTACTTCTCCTACTGCTGCCCGGACCTCCGCTGTTGTCCGCCCGACGGCACGCCCCTGGCCCTTTCCGGTACGTCGGTGATGGCGGCGTCCGCGGCCTACGCGGGCCTTCAGGTGCGCGGCACCCTCAAGGACATGGAGGCGCGGCTGAAGCCGGCGGGGACCGAGGGCGAAGCGGCGCAGCGGGCCGCGCTGAACGAGGCGGCGACGGTCATCGTGCCGAGGATCCTCGAGGGGCCCGCGAGCGGCCTCGGCCGGCAGGAGACGCGCGAGACCACCCTCGGCCTGGTCCGGCGCCTCATCGAGCGGTTCGCGGGATCGCCCGAGATCCCGGCGCCCCGGTCCGCCGGCGGTGCGGGTGCCGTTCGGCCGAGGCTCGCCGGGCAGGTGCTCACCGTCCCCGGCGCGCCGACGGGCACGTCCCTGGCGGACGCCAGGGACGACGAACTGCTCACGCCCGACGAGGCGGCCACACTGATCCTCGGTCTGCAGGACCGCGACACCCGCGACCAGGCCGCCGAATGGATGGAGGGCCCGGAGGCGGTTCCCGTGCTACGGCTCTGGCGCGCCCTGTCCCGGCGCTGCGTGCCGCCCTATCAGGAGTACGCGGCGGCTCCGCTGACGCTGGCCGGCTGGGTCGCCTGGTCCCTCGGCGACGAGCCCTCCGCCCGGGTCGCCCTCGGGCTCGCCCTCGAGGCCGACTCCGACTACCTCTTCGCCCGGCTCCTTCACCAGGCGTGCAACGAGGGCCTGGACCCCGAGGCGCTGCGCGAGTGCCTGCGCAAGGAGCGGGACGCGCGCCTGGCCGCCGAACGACGGCGCGGTGAGCCGGGCCCAGGACGCGGCACGGAGCCCGGCATCGCTCCCGACTCCGGTCCTGGCCTCGCCGCCGGATCCGATCCGGGGCTCCGTCGTGTCTCCGACTCCGACCTTGGAGCTCCCGCTGGTTCCGACACGGGTACCGGCACGGGCACGGGCACCGCCACCGGCGCCGGCGTCGCCGGTGGCGTTGCTGATTCCGCTCCCCACCCTCGCTCCGGCTCCGGCTCCGGCACCGACTCCGGCACCGACTCCGGCTCCGGTGAGGGTGACGACCCTGTCGAGCCCGCCGGTCGCGGGGAAACCGGCCCGCGGCGTCCGGGGAGTTCCGCGGCTGCCGTGCGGGCCCGGCGGCGGCAGCGGGCGCGGCAGACGGCCCGGCGCGCAGCGCGGGGGACGGGGCCGCGGGCCGCCGAACTCCGGTCGCCCCGGCGGGCGGTGGTGCGGCGGACCGGGCGGCGCGGTGCCAGGAGCGGGACATGAGGGCCGTGACCCGGCGGGCAGCAGAGGCGTTCACCTCTGTGGCGGTTCCGCAGAAGCCGTGCCGCCGACCCTCGGCCGGACCGGCGGACCGCCGGGACCGACCCCCAGGGCCTGGTCACGGCCCCGTCCGGGCCCTGCCGGGCCGTCAGGACCCCACAGAGAGCGCCGCGCACCCGTCATGGCCCCCAGCACCGCCCAGGCCCCCGGAGCCTCCGCCGGACACCCGCCCCACCGGGGAGCGACACCGCACGGACCGGGCGCGGTGGCCCGGCAGGGCGAGCTGCCCGCCGTCCACGACGCCCTCGTCGGTGTCGCCCTGCCCGCCCTGGCCGTCAGCCCCCGGCACGGACAGCTCACCGGCGCCGGCCTCGAAGGGGTGTTCCTCGCCGGACGGAGACTCCTCTCGCGCTGCGTCCTGCGCGTCGCCGGACGCGAACCCGTCCCGCTGCAGAGCCGCTCGTCCGGCGCCGAGCGGGCCGACTTCCTGGGTGTCCTGCGCGCGCCCGGGGACCTCGGGCCGGACCCCGGCCTCGTCGTCGAGCGCAGCCGTGACGCGGACGGGACCGAGCGGATCACCCTGCGCGGCTCCGGCCCCCGGCCGGTGCGGGTACCCGTGGAGCTCGCTCTGGGCACGGATCTCGCGGACCTGGGCGCGGTGGCGGCCGGTCGGCCGGGACCGGAGCTGTCCGCCAGCGTCCACGGCACCGGACTCCGCTGGACGGCCGTCGACGGCACCGCCGTCACCGTCGCGGCAGACCCGCCGCCCAGCGAGGCGTTGGCGGCGGCCGGACTGCTCCGCTGGGACGCCGAACCGGCCTCCGGCGCCCCGTTCGTCCTCACCCTCCGCGTCCGTGCCGAGCGCGCCGGCCGGCCGCAGCCGGCCGGTGCGGGGCGGCCCGGCGGGCACGTCCTCGCCGACGCCGTCGCCGAGGGCGACGACCCGCGCCTCGGTCCGCTGCTGCGCAGCTGCGTCGCCGATCTCCGCGCGCTTCTCCAGCGCGACCCCGCCCATCCCGCCGATGTGCATCTCGCGGCCGGCATCCCCTGGCGCTGCGGGCCTGTCACCGCCGAGGCCCTGTGGGCCGCGCGCATGGCGCTCCCGCTGGGCACGCGGCTCGCCGCGACCACGCTGCGGGCTCTCGCCCGGACGCAGCTCGGCGGCACCGGGGCAGGCGCCGGGCGCATCCCCGGGCCGCTCCGGGACGCGGGGCCCCTCCTGCCGCCCCGGTGCACCGGTGTCGAGGCCACCCTCGCCTTCCCCGCCGTGCTGGCCGAGGCCTGGCGCTGGGGGTTGCCGGAGTCCGACCTGGCGGAGCTGCTGCCCGCCGCGGAACGCTGCCTCGACTGGCTGCGCGGCGCGGTCGACGACGACGGATTCGTTCCCGACCCGTGGCCCGCCGGCCCCGCGCGGGCCGAGACACAGGCGCACGCGCACCGCGCGGCCGTACTCGGTGCCGATCTGCTCGACGCGTTCGGGCGGCCCGGCGCGGACGCGTGGCGGGAGTGGGCCCGGGCCCTGAGGGAGCGGTTCCGCGCCCGGTTCTGGCTCGACGACCCGGCGGGCGGCCGCCCGCTGCTCGCCCGCATGCCCGACGGCCGGCCGCTGCCGCAGCAGGGCGGCTGGGCCGCGCACCTCCTCGACACCGGGCTCACGGCCGCCGGACGGCCCGCGCCGGGACTGCTCGACAAGGCCCGGACGGAGCGGCTGGCCCGGCTGCTCGTCTCCCCGGCTCTCGACTCGGGCTGGGGACTGCGCGGGCTCGGTGAGAAGGAACCCGGCTACCAGCCGTTCGGGCACCGGTCCGGCGCGGTGCGGACGCACGAGACGGCGGTCGCCGTCGCCGGGCTCGCGGCGGCCGGTCAGGAGGGCGCGGTCGCCACGCTGCTGCGCGGCGCGCTCGACGCGGCGGAGGCCTTCGAGTTCCGGCTGCCCGAGATGTACGCGGGGGAGCGGCGGGCGCAGGGTGCACCCGGCGCGTCGCCGGTGCCGCACCCGGCCGCGTGCCGTCCCGCCGCGGTGGCCGCCGCGGCGGGGGTGCACCTGCTGACGGCCGTGCTCGGGATCCGTCCCGACGCCCCCGGCCGTACGGTCGCGCTGGATCCCGTGCGCTCGGCCCCGCTCGGCGAGGTGCGTCTGTCAGGCCTGGTGGTCGCGGGTGCGCCGTTCGCCGCCCGCGTCGGCCGGCTCGGTCTGGGCATGGTCGAGGAGGCGGCCCCGGGCCTGCAGCTGGGGGTGTGAGCGGAGCCGCGAAGAAGTGGGAGCGGATCCTTCGGGCGGAGGTTTTTATCGTCAGGAAGACGACTATGATCGCGGGCATGTCTCCCTACGACCCGTCGGCCTTTCCGCCCTTCGCTGTCACCGTCGATCTGGTCGTGCTCACCGTGCGGCGCCACTCGCTGTGCGCCCTCATCGTGAAACGGGGGGAGCCGCCCTTCCAGGGACACTGGGCGCTGCCGGGCGGGTTCGTGCGGGACGACGAGGACCTCGACGCCGCCGCGGCGCGCGAGCTGGTCGAGGAGACCGGGCTGTGCGTCCACGACCCGGGCGCCCCGCAGACCGAGCCGGGCAACGGCGCGCACCTGGAGCAGCTGGCGACCTACGGGGCGCCGGACCGTGATCCGCGGATGCGTGTGGTGAGCGTGGCGCACCTCGCGCTCGCCCCCGACCTGCCCGCGCCCCGCGCCGGCGGGGACGCCAACAGTGCCCGCTGGGCTCCGGTCGAAGAGCTGATCGGCCAGGACGGCGCCGCCGGGCGGGAGGGCGAGCAGCCCGTGCCGCTCGCCTTCGACCACGCGCGGATCCTCGCCGACGGAGTGGAGCGCGCCCGATCCAAGATCGAGTACTCGTCGCTCGCCACGGCCTTCTGTCCGCCGGAGTTCACGGTCGGCGAGCTCCGCCGGGTCTACGAGGCGGTCTGGGGAGTCGCCCTCGATCCGCGCAACTTCCATCGCAAGGTGACCGGCACGCCCGGGTTCCTGGTTCCGGCGGGTGGCACCACGACCCGTCAGGGCGGCCGGCCCGCACAGCTGTTCCGCGCTGGTGGGGCGACGCTGCTCAATCCGCCGATGCTTCGCCCGGAGGTCTGACAGGCGCGGGCGAGGCCGCTCCGCGCCGCCAACCCTGCACAAAAAGTCCGAAATGTGGCGTTATCTTGCTGGGAACAGCCGCCCTGCCGCGGAGCGGTCTCACCTACCCGCGAGAGAAGCGATGCTCCAGGCCATCGGACTCACCAGCACCCCCCGTCGGGACCGCCCGCCCGCCGTCGAGGACCTCACCTTCGAGGCCCTTCCCGGCACCGTCACCGCCCTGCTCGGAACGGCCGGCGCCGGAAAGACGACGGCCTTGCGCCTCATGCTCCAGCTCGAACCGGGCCGCGGCATCACCTACTTCCGGGGCCGCCCGCTGCACCGCGTCGCCCACCCGGCCCGGGAGGTGGGAGTGCTGCTCGGCGACGTTCCCGGACATCCCTCACGCACCCTGATCAGCCAGCTCCGCATGCTCTGCGCCGCCGCCGGCGTCCCCGGCACCCGTGCCGAGGACATGCTGCGGGTCGTGGGACTCACCGGCGTCCACGACCAGCGCCTCGGCACCCTGCCGCTGGGCATGGACCGCCGACTGGGCCTGGCCTCCGCACTGTTGGGCGACCCGCACACCCTGCTCCTCGACGAGCCCGCCGCCGGACTCTCCGTACGCGAGAGCGCCTGGCTGTACGAGATCCTGCGCACCCACGCCGACGAAGGCGGCACCGTCCTGTACACGACCGCCGACCCCAAGGACGCCGCCCGCAATGCGGACCGGGTCGTCACCCTCGACGGCGGACGGCTCTCCGCCGACCAGGACGCCGCGGACTTCGCCCGCACCCGGCTGCGCCCGCGGGTCGCCGTCCGCACCCCGCACGCCGCCCGCCTCGCCGCCGTCCTCGCGCAGGAGTCCCGCGCCGCCCGGCGCCCGGTGGAAGTCGTCACGGAGGGCGGCAGTCGCCTCTCCGTCTACGGCAGCGACTGCGCGAGCGTCGGCGAGAGCGCCTTCCGCAACGGGGTTCTCATCCATCAACTCGCCGAGGAGACCGGCGACACCCGCCTCTCCGCGCGGCCGCCCGCCCCACCCGCCCCGGACGCCCCTGCCTCGCCTGCTCCAGCAGCCCTGAGCGTCCCCGTCTCCCCCCAGGCCTCGGCCGCCGACTCCTCGGCAGCCGACTCCTCGCCCGCCGACGGCAAGGCCCGGCCGGCACACCCCGCCCCGCCGCGCCGCCCGCGCCGTTCGCCCCGCCGGTCCCCGCTCCGGCCGCTGCGCTACGAGATCCGCCGGCTCCTCGGCGTGCCGTCCACACCGCTCGTCGTCGCGGGTGTGCTGCTGGTCTCCGTGACCCTGGCCGTCCTGCTCGGCCGCAGCGGCCGGACCCCGCTGCCCGCGCTCCTCGCCGGCTGGCCCGGGATCTCCCCGCTGCCGCCCGCGGCGCTCGGCGCGGGGCTCCTCGGCGCCTTCTCCTTCGCCGAGGAGTACCGCTACCCCGCGCTCACCACCGGGCGCGGCACCGTCCCGCGCAGGCTGGGCCTCCTCCTCGCCAAACTGGCGGTCTCGGCGGGTGTCGGCGTGGTCCTCGCGGTACTCGTGGTCGTGGCCGACCTGGAGGCCCTGCGGTTCGTCTACGGCGGGGAGTTGATTCCCGTACCGTCGAACTGGCCCACTTTGTGTGCGAATTGGCTCGGTCTGGTGGTCGGCTGCGCCTGGGCCGGGCTGCTCGGGGCGGGAGTCTTCCGGGCCGCGGCCGCCGGAGTCGCCGCCGTGCTCGCCGTGCCCGTGGTCTTCGCCCCGCCCCTGCAGCGGCTGCTCGCCGGCGTGCCGCGCCGTACCGTCTCGGGACTTCCCGGCCGGCTGAGGGAGTTCGCCAGCGTCGAGTGGTCGTCGGCCGCCGACCGCTGGGTGATGGGGGCGTTGCGGGTGGTGGGGCAGCCCGTGGGAGTGGCGCTGGCTCTGACGTTGACGGTCCTGCTCTGCGCCTATGTGCTCACCGGCCGTCACGGCCGCGCCCGTTGGTGATCAAGCTCTGATCGAGGGGTTTCGGTTCGGCGGCAACTCCCTTGGGAATTGCCGCTTATGTCCGGAAAATCGTCAATTGCGCACGGGGTGCCGATCACCCTTTCGTGTGCTTTTCACCAAAGACCTCAAGGGGCACGGAAGCCACGCCGACAAAGGATGCGTGAGTACCCTTGCGCACACCATGATGACCCCCGCCCGCCCCGTCGAGTCCGGCCTCGGCGCCCCGGGCGACCTCGACCGCTACCCCTACACGGAGGCGCCCGGAGCCGACCGCGTCGGCCCGCCGGCCTGGGACGCGACGGACGACCTCGGCCGGGTCGGCCGCCGGGCCGCCGGCAGCCGCGGCCGCGGACTCCACGGACAGCTCGTCCAGCAGCTCGGCCAGATGATCGTCTCCGGCGACCTCGGCGCCGACCGCCCCCTCGTCCCCGAGGAGATCGGCCAGCGCTTCGAGGTGTCGCGCACCGTGGTCCGCGAGTCGCTGCGCGTGCTCGAGGCCAAGGGTCTGGTCAGCGCCCGCCCCAACGTCGGCACCCGGGTCCGGCCGGTCAGCGACTGGAACCTGCTCGACCCCGACATCATCGAGTGGCGAGCCTTCGGCCCGCAGCGCGACGACCAGCGCCGCGAGCTGAACGAGCTCCGCTGGACCATCGAGCCCCTCGCCGCCCGCCTCGCCGCCGGTCACGGCCGCGAGGACGTCCAGCAGCGGCTCTCCGACATGGTCGAGATCATGGGCCACGCGTACGCCCAGGGTGACGGCATCACCTTCTCCCGCGCAGACGCCGAGTTCCACGCGCTCCTCATCCAGCTCGCCGGCAACCGGATGCTGGAGCACCTCTCCGGCATCGTCGCCGCCGCGCTCCAGGTCTCCGGGACCTCCGCCACCAGCTGCGACCGCCCGAGCGAGAGCTGTCTCGCGCACCACGCCCGGATCGTCGACGCGCTCGCCGCCGGCGACGCCCTCGGCGCCGAGACGGCCATGCGCCAGCTGCTGACCGTGCACCCCGAGGTGGAGCGCGTCGTGCCGGCTCCTCGCGGGAACTGATGCGGGCCGTGGCCGACAGCACCGTGACGCGCGCATCGCGTGCCGCCGGACCCGAGCGGCACCCGGGGGCCCCGTCCCCGGGTGCGCCCGGGCCCGGCGGTGGGATCATGTGACGTTCCGGATGGTTCAGGGCGGATTCGCCCCACATGCGGTGTGACTCGGGCCACGCGGATTGGGCGTAACACTCCTCGAAGCCGCGCGATGACCTAAGAGGTGACAGCCGAGGAAGGAATACAGCAGCCGCTCAGGGCGCTGTGCAGTTCCCCGGTCCAGCCCGCGCCGTCGGCACATTCCCGGCCGACGGTCGTCGGCTCCGGCCCGATCCCGGGCGGGGCCGGAAGCCGTTTTCCATCGTTCCGAGAGGTTGTTCGTGTCGGCCAGCACATCCCGTACGCTCCCGCCGGAGATCGCCGAGTCCGAGTCTGTGATGGCGCTCATCGAGCGGGGAAAGGCTGATGGGCAGATCGCCGGCGATGACGTGCGTCGGGCCTTCGAGGCTGACCAGATTCCGCCAACCCAGTGGAAGAATGTTCTGCGCAGCCTCAATCAGATCCTCGAGGAAGAGGGTGTGACGCTGATGGTCAGTGCAGCGGAGTCGCCGAAGCGCGCCCGCAAGAGCGTCGCCGCGAAGAGCCCGGCCAAGCGCACCGCCACCAAGACCGTCACCGCCAGGACGACCGTGACGAAGACCGTCTCGGCCGCCGGTGCGGCCCCGGCGGCCGAGAGCACGGACCCGGCCGAGGAGGCCGCGGCGCCGGCCAAGAAGGCGGCCGCCAAGAAGACCGTCGCCAAGAAGGCGACGGCGAAGAAGGCCGTCGCCAAGAAGACGGCGGCCAAGAAGACCAGCGCCAAGAAGGACGAGGACGAGATCCTCGAGGGCGAGGAACTGCTCGAGGACGTCGCCCCCGGCAAGGACGACGAGGAGACCGAGGGCGAGAGCAAGGGCTTCGTCCTGTCCGACGAGGACGAGGACGACGCGCCCGCGCAGCAGGTCGCCGTCGCCGGTGCCACCGCGGACCCGGTCAAGGACTACCTCAAGCAGATCGGTAAGGTCCCGCTGCTCAACGCCGAGCAGGAGGTCGAGCTCGCCAAGCGCATCGAGGCCGGCCTGTTCGCCGAGGACAAGCTGGCGAACTCCGACAAGATCGCCCCGAAGCTCAAGCGCGAGCTGGAGATCATCGCCGAGGACGGCCGCCGCGCCAAGAACCACCTCCTGGAGGCCAACCTCCGTCTGGTGGTCTCGCTGGCCAAGCGCTACACCGGCCGCGGCATGCTCTTCCTGGACCTGATCCAGGAGGGCAACCTGGGTCTGATCCGCGCCGTCGAGAAGTTCGACTACACCAAGGGCTACAAGTTCTCCACGTACGCCACCTGGTGGATCCGTCAGGCGATCACCCGCGCCATGGCCGACCAGGCCCGCACCATCCGCATCCCGGTGCACATGGTCGAGGTCATCAACAAGCTCGCCCGCGTGCAGCGCCAGATGCTCCAGGACCTGGGCCGCGAGCCCACCCCGGAGGAGCTGGCCAAGGAACTCGACATGACCCCGGAGAAGGTCATCGAGGTCCAGAAGTACGGCCGCGAGCCGATCTCGCTGCACACCCCGCTGGGCGAGGACGGCGACAGCGAGTTCGGTGACCTCATCGAGGACTCCGAGGCGGTCGTCCCGGCCGACGCGGTCAGCTTCACGCTGCTGCAGGAGCAGCTGCACTCCGTGCTCGACACGCTCTCCGAGCGTGAGGCCGGCGTGGTCTCCATGCGCTTCGGTCTGACCGACGGCCAGCCGAAGACGCTCGACGAGATCGGCAAGGTCTACGGCGTGACGCGTGAGCGCATCCGTCAGATCGAGTCGAAGACGATGTCGAAGCTGCGGCACCCGTCGCGCTCGCAGGTGCTCCGCGACTACCTCGACTGAGCCTGCCCGTCGGCTGACCTCCTGACCGTCCAGGCGCGGGCCTGGAGGTGCGCACGACGGGCGAGGGGCCCGGTTTTCCGTAGGGAAGCCGGGCCCCTCGGCGTGTGCGCGGGTGCGGGAGGGGGGTCACTGGACGACTCTGGGTGAACCGACATCACCGGAGAGTCAGGAGGCTCCATGCGTCGTCCCATCGCCCGAGCATTGACCGGTGCCCTGGGCCTGATCGCGGCGGGGGCGGGACCGCTCGCCACCGCACCACCAGCGGCCGCCGACAGCGTCGTGGTCGGCGGGCAGCCGACCCGGATCACCGAGGCGCCGTGGGTCGTCGCCCTCTCCAGCCGTGACCGGTTCGGAGGTACGCGGGCGGGGCAGTTCTGCGGGGGCGTCGTCGTGGCTCCCACCAAGGTGCTCACGGCGGCGCACTGCCTGGGCCGTGAGGTGCTGGGTGGCGAGCCGTGGCAGCTCTCCGACTTCACGGTGATCGCGGGGCGCACCTCGCTGCGCGGCCGCGGAGGCCAGGAGGTCCGGGTCTCCGGCACCTGGGTCAACCCGGCGTACGACCGGCGGACCAACTCGGGCGACCTGGCGGTGCTCACGCTGGCGAAGGCGCTGCCGGAGTCGTACGTCATCGAGGTGGCCCGCCCGGACGACGCCGCGCTCTCGCCGGGGACGGCGGCCGCCGTGTACGGCTGGGGCGACACGACCGGCAAGGGGACGTACGCGATGTCGCTGCGGTCGGCGCGGGTGCGGGTGCTGCCCGACGAGGCCTGTGAGCGGGCCTACCAGAGCGGTTCCGGTGCCGCGTACCGCGGGGACACCATGCTGTGCGCGGGCGACCCCGAGGGCGGCCGCGACGCCTGCCAGGGCGACAGCGGAGGGCCGCTGGTGGCCGGGGGGCGGCTGATCGGTCTGGTGTCGTGGGGGAGCGGCTGCGGGCAGCCGGAGAATCCCGGGGTGTACACACGGGTCCCGACGGTGCTGCCCAGTCGGATCTGAGCCGGTCCGCGCCGGGCGGCGAGTACAGCGTGACGCGTTGTCAGCGGCCCGTCACGGTACGAGAACGGGCGGCCACCCCCCTGTGCTGCGGGAGTGGCCGCCCGTCGGCCGGTCGTCAGGAACCGGCTCCTGGCTCGTCGTGGCTGCGAAGCGTCAGTGCTCGTCACCCATCGTCCGGGCCGGCACGTCGGTGAGCCGGTCCGTCTCGTCCTGTATCTCAGCGGCGATCTTCTTGAGTTCCGGCTCGAACTTGCGTCCGTGGTGGGCGCAGAAGAGCAAGTCACCGCCGCTGGTGAGAACGACACGCAGGTATGCCTGGGCGCCGCAGCGGTCGCAGCGGTCAGCGGCCGTCAGGGGGCTCGCGGGGGTCAGAACAGTAGTCACGTCGCCTCTTCTCTAGCTCGACGAGCTGTCGTACCAGGGTCAACATCCAACCAGGCCGAAAACGTTCCCGCTCGTGGCTTTTCCTCGAAACTTCTTCGCAAGGTGGCTGTCTGCTGCCGGTTGGCGGCGAATGAGCCGTATTGCTTCGCTCTACGGGTTTCGCATTGCTGTGTGTGGTCGTGTCCCTCCGGCGGGTTGCCGGTTGTTCATGAGGACGTGCCCGAACCCTAAATGGTTCATGCCTGGAAGGGAACGTGATGTTCGCGTCACCCCATCGAGGGATCGAACATCCATACGACACTGGACTAGCATGAGGAATCAGGAGGGTGGCGTGGCAACGGCTCTACCAGGCATCGGTACCCTCTGACCGGTGACCGACGCCGGGCCTTACCCCACGGGGCCAGTTTTCAAATTCAGCGAGGAGCGAACCGCGTGACCGCCGAGACGTCCGTGCCGTCCAGTGCGCTGCTGACCGCAGACCGTGACGGTTCCAACTACACCGCGCGGCACCTGCTCGTCCTCGAAGGGCTCGAAGCCGTCCGCAAGCGCCCCGGCATGTACATCGGGTCCACCGACAGCCGTGGCCTGATGCACTGCCTCTGGGAGATCATCGACAACTCCGTCGACGAGGCCCTCGGCGGCCACTGCGACCACATCGAGGTCATCCTCCACGACGACGGCTCGGTCGAGGTCCACGACAACGGCCGCGGCATCCCCGTCGACGTCGAGCCCAAGACCGGCCTCTCCGGCGTCGAGGTCGTCATGACCAAGCTGCACGCCGGCGGAAAGTTCGGCGGCGGCTCGTACGCGGCCTCCGGCGGTCTGCACGGCGTGGGCGCCTCCGTGGTGAACGCGCTCTCCGCCCGCCTCGACGTCGAGGTCGACCGCGGCACCACCCACAGCATCAGCTTCCGCCGCGGCGTCCCCGGCATCTTCACCGAGCAGGGACCCGACGCGCCCTTCGACCCGGGCAGCGGCCTGCGCAAGGGCAAGCGCGTCCCCAAGGGCCGCACCGGCACGCGCATCCGCTACTGGGCGGACCGCCAGATCTTCCTCAAGGACGCCAAGCTCTCCCTGGAGACGCTGCACCAGCGCGCCCGCCAGACCGCCTTCCTCGTCCCCGGCCTCACCATCGTCGTCCGCGACGAGCGCGACCTGGACGGCATCGGCAAGAGCGAGGAGACCTTCCGCTTCGACGGCGGCATCAGCGAGTTCTGCGAGTTCCTCGCCCAGGACAAGGCCGTCTGCGACGTGCTCCGCCTCACCGGGCAGGGCACCTTCAAGGAGACCGTCCCGGTCCTCGACGACCGCGGCCACATGACCCCGACCGAGGTCACCCGCGAGCTCGGCGTCGACGTCGCCCTGCGCTGGGGCACCGGCTACGACACGACCGTCCGGTCCTTCGTGAACATCATCGCCACGCCCAAGGGCGGCACCCACGTCTCCGGCTTCGAGCAGGCGATCACCAAGACGGTCAACGAGGTGCTGCGCTCCGCGAAGCTGCTGCGCGTCGCCGAGGACGACATCGTCAAGGACGACGCCCTCGAAGGCCTCACCGCCGTCGTCACCGTGCGCCTCGCCGAGCCGCAGTTCGAGGGGCAGACCAAGGAGGTGCTCGGCACCTCCGCGGCCCGCCGGATCGTCGCCAACGTCGTCGGCAAGGAGCTCAAGGCCTTCCTGACCTCCACCAAGCGCGACGCCAAGGCCCAGGCCCGCGCCGTCCTGGAGAAGGCGGTCGCCGCCGCCCGCACCCGCATCGCGGCCCGCCAGCACAAGGAGGCCCAGCGCAGGAAGACCGCCCTGGAGTCCTCCTCGCTGCCCGCCAAGCTCGCCGACTGCCGCAGCGACGACGTCGAGCGCAGCGAGCTCTTCATCGTCGAGGGAGACTCCGCGCTCGGCACCGCCAAGCTCGCGCGCAACAGCGAGTTCCAGGCCCTGCTGCCGATCCGCGGCAAGATCCTCAACGTCCAGAAGTCCTCCGTCGCGGACATGCTCAAGAACGCCGAGTGCGGAGCGATCATCCAGGTCATAGGAGCGGGCTCGGGCCGCACCTTCGACATCGACGCGGCGCGGTACGGGAAGGTCATCATGATGACCGACGCCGACGTCGACGGCTCCCACATCCGCACGCTGCTGCTGACCCTGTTCCAGCGCTACATGCGGCCCATGGTCGAGCAGGGCCGCGTCTTCGCCGCCGTGCCGCCGCTGCACCGCATCGAACTCGTCCAGCCCAAGAAGGGCCAGGACAAGTACGTCTACACGTACTCGGACAACGAGCTGCGCCAGACCCTGCTCGAGTTCCAGCGCAAGGGCGTCCGCTACAAGGACTCCATCCAGCGCTACAAGGGCCTCGGCGAGATGGACGCCGACCAGCTGGCGGAGACCACCATGGACCCCCGCCACCGCACCCTGCGCCGGATCAACATCGGTGACCTGGAGGCGGCCGAGCAGGTCTTCGACCTGCTCATGGGCAACGACGTGGCGCCCCGCAAGGAGTTCATCACCAGCTCCGCGGCGACCCTCGACCGCTCGCGCATCGACGCCTGACGAGCACCCGCGGGACCACCGCCCCCGGCGCCGTGCGCGCCGGGGGCGTCTTCACACCATGGGGTGAAAAGGAGCGGGAGAAGAGTCCGGGATCTTCCCGCTCTGTCCATTCTTGGGCATGCGGCCGAAACGGTTCGCTGACAAGGAGAGTTCACCCGTGGAGAAGCAGGAAGGGCGCGACCCCGCGACGGTACGGTTCGACGACCCCTGGTACGACGAGCTGGCCGCCGGCTGGGGCGAGCACGATCAGGCCGACGCGCCCGCCGAGGTTGCGCCGGGCTCCGTTCCCCGGCAGCAGGCCGCCCCCAGCGCCGCCGACATCTATCTGGAGGTGCAGCGCAGCCCCGCCTTCCAGGAAGTGCGCGGACGCTACCGCCGGTTCGTCTTCCCCGCCG
The DNA here is from genome assembly GCF_004117935.1 of Streptomyces roseicoloratus. Lineage (GTDB taxonomy): Bacteria > Actinomycetota > Actinomycetes > Streptomycetales > Streptomycetaceae > Streptomyces > Streptomyces roseicoloratus. The sequence continues at coordinate 80,558 of NZ_SDOY01000062.1, forward strand.
CCCTCGCCTTCCTCCTCTGGTACCTGGCGTACGTCGTCGCCGCCATCGCCGTGCCCGGTCTGATGGCCCGGCCCGTCGCCGGCGCCGTCAACGTCGCGATGGTCGCCGGACTCGGCCAGTTCGCCACCACCTTCCTGCTGACCTGGGCCTACGCCCGGCACGCGAGGCTGCGCCGGGACCGCGCCGCCCTCGAACTGCGCTGGGACACCCAGGAGATGACCAGAGGGGCGCGGCAGTGACCGGAGACCACCAGACCCTCGCGCTGCTGCTGTTCAGCACCTTCGTCGCGGTCACGCTCGGCATCACCACCTGGGTCAGCCGCAACCGCCGCGGCTCCGAGGAGGAGTTCTACGCCGGCGGGCGGCTCTTCTCGCCCATGGAGAACGGATTCGCCATCGCCGGCGACTACATGTCCGCCGCCTCCTTCCTCGGCATCTCCGGACTCATCGCGCTCTTCGGCTACGACGGCATGCTCTACTCCGTCGGCTTCCTCGTCGCCTGGCTGGTCGTCCTCCTCCTCGTCGCCGAACTCGTCCGCAACTGCGGCCGGTTCACCCTCGCCGACGTCGTGGCCTCCCGGATGGCCGAGCGGCCCGTCCGGATCGCCGCCGGAGCCTCCTCCGTCACCGTCTCCGTGCTCTACCTGGTGGCCCAGATGGTCGGGGCCGGCAGTCTGGTCGCCCTGCTGCTCGGCGGCACCAGCGACGCCGCCCGGTCCTGGACGGTGATCGGCGTCGGCGCGCTGATGGTCGTCTACGTGTCGCTCGGCGGCATGCGGGCCACCACCTGGATCCAGATCGTCAAGGCCGTGCTGCTGATGGCCGGCACGATCGCCCTCACCGCGCTCGTCCTGGTCCGCTTCCACTTCGACGTGGACCAGCTGCTCACCACCGCGGCCGAACGCAGCGGCCACGGGCGGGACTTCCTCGCCCCGGGGCTGCGCTACGGCGGCGACTGGACCGCCCGCCTCGACTTCGTCAGCCTCGGTCTCGCCCTGGTCCTCGGCACCGCGGGCCTCCCGCACATCCTCTCCCGCTTCTACACCGTGCCCACGGCCCGCGCCGCGCGCCGCTCGGTCGTCTGGTCCATCGGCCTCATCGGCGGCTTCTACCTGATGACCATCGTCCTCGGCTTCGGGGCCGCCGCCGTCGTCGGCCCCGACACCGTCCGCGCCTCCAACAGCGCCGGGAACACGGCCGTACCGCTGCTCGCGCTCGACCTCGGCGGCGGCGCCGGATCCACCGGGGGCACCGTGCTGTTCGCGGTGGTCGCCGCCGTCGCCTTCGCCACCATCCTCGCGGTGGTCGCCGGCATCACGCTCGCCTCCTCCGCGTCCGTCGCGCACGACCTCTACGCCTCCCTGCGCCGCCGAAACGCCCGGCCCTACAGCGAGGTGACGGTCGCCCGGGTCGCCGCGGCCGGGATCGGGGCCGTCGCGATCGGTCTCGGACTGCTCGCCCGCGACCTCAACGTGGCCTTCCTCGTCGGCCTCGCCTTCGCCGTCGCGGCCTCCGCGAACCTGCCCGTCCTGCTCTACTCGCTCTTCTGGCGCCGCTTCACCACCCGGGGCGCCGTCTGGTCGGTCTACGGCGGGCTCGTCCCGGCGGTCCTGCTCGTGCTGGTCTCGCCGGTGGTCTCCGGCAGCCCCGAATCCCTGTTCCCCGGCGTGGACCTCCGGCTCTTCCCGCTGCAGAACCCCGGCGTGGTATCCATCCCGCTCGGCTTCCTCGCGGGATGGCTCGGCACCGTCACCTCGCCCGAGCCGCCGGACCACGCCCGGTACGCCGAGACGGAGGTACGGGCGCTCACCGGCGCAGGGGCCGTGTGACGACGGTCAGGGCGCGGCCGGGCTTCCCCACACGTACCGGTGCTCGGGGCGGCCCGTCTCGCCGTACTTCAGCGAGAGCCGCACCCGGCCGGTGCGCTCCAGGAGCTTGAGGTAGCGCTGGGCGGTCTGCCGGCTCACCCCGGACCGCTCGGCGATCTCCTGCGCCGACAGCGGCCCGTCCGCCGCGAGCAGCACCTGCCGCACCAGCTCGGCCGTCGTCGGGGAATGACCCTTGGGCAGGTCCGGCTCGACCGTGCCCGCGGACAGGGCGCCGAAGATGCGGTCCACCTCGGCCTGTTCCGCCTCGCCGCCGACGTCCAGGGTCCGCCGCAGCGCCGCGTACGCCTCCAGCCTGGCGCGCAGTCCGGCGAAGCTGAACGGCTTCACCAGGTACTGCAGCGCTCCGTGCCGCATCGCCGCCTGCACGGTGGCCACGTCACGGGCCGCGGTCACCATGATCACGTCGCACGGCCGGCCGAGGGCGCGCAGCTCGCGTACGACCCCGAGACCGTTCCCGTCCGGGAGGTAGTGGTCGAGCAGCACCAGGTCCACCGGAGGCTCCGCCCCGGCGAGCCGGTCCAGCGCCTCCGCGGCCGAGTGGGTCACGCCGACCACACGGAAACCCGGCACCTTCGCCACGTAAGCGGCGTTGACCTTCGCCACCCGTACGTCGTCGTCGACGACCAGGACCCCGATCACCACGCCTCCTCCGGGACCACCGGCGCGCGCCCCTCGCCGGCCGCGCGCTCCGCACCCGCCGCGCGCTCCTCGTCCGGCCCGGCCGGCGCGTCAGGCCCGCCGAGGGCGTCCGGTTCGACGAGCGCGTCCGGCAGCACCACGGTGAACTCCGCGCCGCCGTCCGCGCCGGAGCCGACCCGGGCGCTGCCGCCGCGCCGCTCCGCGAGCCGTCGCACCAGGGCGAGTCCCAGTCCCCGCCTGCCGTGGGCCGGCGGCTCCTTGGTGGTCCATCCCTCGGTGAAGACCAGTTCGCGCCGCTCGTCGGGCACGCCGGGGCCGCTGTCCGTGACCTTCAGCACCACCGTCCGGCCCTCGGCGCGCAGATCCACCTCCACGCGCGCGTGGAGGCTGCCGGAGGCGGCGTCCAGGGCGTTGTCGACGAGGTTGCCGACCACCGTGACCAGTTCGGGCGGGTCGACCAGCCGGTCCGCGAGCAGCGAGCCGGGGGCGAGACGCAGCGAGACGCCCCGTTCGGCGGCGACGGCCGCCTTGCCGACCAGGAGCGCGGCGAGCAGCGGGTCGTGGACCTTCTCCGTGACCTGCTCGGCCGTCGCCCGGTGCACGCCGGCCACCTCGGTGACGAACTCGACGGCCTCGTCGTACATCTCCAGTTCGAGCAGGCCGAGCAGGGTGTGCATCCGGTTGGCGTGTTCGTGGTCCTGGGCGCGCAGGGCGTCGATCAGTCCGCGCGTGGAGTCCAGCTCGCGGCCCAGCGTCTCCAGCTCGGTGCGGTCGCGCAGGGTGGCGACGGCGCCGCCGTCGTCCGTGGGCATCCGGTTGGCGATCAGCACCCGGCTGCCGCGCACCGTGACCAGGTCCTCGCCGGTCACGCGGCCCGCGAGCACGTCCGCGGCGCGGCCGGCACCCAGCACCTCCTCGAGGGGCCGGCCGGTGGCCTCCGGTCCGAGGCCCAGCAGCCGCTGCGCCTCGTCGTTCATCAGCCGGATCCGGCCGGTGCCGTCGAGCGCGACGACGCCCTCACGGATGCCGTGCAGCATCGCCTCGCGTTCGGCGAGCAGCGCCGAGATGTCGGAGAAGGCCAGGTCGTGGGTCTGCCGCTGGAGGCGGCGGGAGATCAGATACGCGGCGAGCGCGCCCGCCGCAAGGGCACCGCCGGCGTACCGGAGCAGCCCGGGGATGGCCGCCAGCAGCCGGTCGCGCACGCTGTCGTACGCGATGCCGACGGACACCGCGCCGACGATCTCGCCACGGCGGTCCCGCAGCGGTGCCTTGCCCCGCGCCGAGCGGCCCAGGGTGCCGCTGTCGATCTCCATCACCTCGTGCCCGGCGAGCACGTCGCCCGGGTCGGTGGAGACCCGCCGCCCGATCCGCGCCGGGTCGGTGTGCGACCAGCGGATCCCGCGCGGATCCATCACCACCACGTACTCGGCACCTGTCGAGCGCCGGATCCGCTCCGCCTCCGCCTGCACGGGACCCTGCGGCGACGGCCGGGTGGCCGCCAGATCGGCGGCGACCCGCGGCGAGGCCGTGGTCTGCGCGATGGCGAGCGCGCGGCGCATGGCCTGGTCGTCCAGCTGGGCGCTGAGCGGGGCCAGGAACAGGCCGGTGGCGAGTACCGTCACGCCCGTCGCGATGGCCAGCTGCATCAGCAGGACCTGCGAGAACACCCGCCGCGGCCACCCGATCCCGCGCCGGCGCACCGGCGGGCGCACGGGGCGCCGCGAGCGGCGGGCGGATGCGGGGTTCATGGCGGAAACCGTACGGGGACCGGGGCCCGACCGGAAATGCCGCTGCCGGGGGCGGCGCGGGGTCCTGCCTATCCTGGGGGCTTCGCAAGCACAGGTACCGACGGCACGGAGGCATGACCCTTGACCACCCAGCAGATCCCCGTCGTCGTCCTGGCCGGGTTTCTCGGGGCGGGGAAGACCACCCTGCTCAACCATCTGCTGCGCAGCGCGCGCGGAACGCGGATCGGGGTCATGGTCAACGACTTCGGTGACATCGGCATCGACGCGATGACCGTGGCCGGCCAGGTCGGCTCCACGGTCTCCCTCGGCAACGGCTGTCTGTGCTGTGCGGTGGACGCGAGCGAGCTGGACGAGTACCTGGAGGTGCTCACCCGGCCGGACATGCGCCTCGACGTGATCGTGATCGAGGCCAGCGGCCTCGCCGAGCCGCAGGAACTCGTCCGGATGGTGCTCGCCAGCGAGAACGAGCGGATCGTGTACGGCGGGCTGGTCGAGGTGGTGGACGCCGCCGAGTTCGCCGCGACCCGCGCCCGCCACCCGGAGACCGACCGCCATCTCGCCGCCGCCGACCTCGTCGTGGTCAACAAGGCCGACCGGGTGCCGGCCGACCGGCTCGCCGCCGTACGGCAGGAGGTCGCCGCGCTCGCCGTACGTGCCGCCGTGGTGGAGTGCGCGCACGGGCGGATCGACCCGGAGCTGCTCTTCGACCGGGTGGTGCCGGAGGACGAGATCGCGGGACAGATGTCCATCGAGGACATCCTGTACGGCGAGGACGGTTGGGACGGCGACGGGGCCCACGCCCATCCGCACGCCGCGTACGAGACGGTCTCGCTCACGGCGTCGGTCCCGCTGCATCCGCGCCGGCTGATGGCCTTCCTCGACGCGCGCCCCGAGGGCCTCTACCGCATCAAGGGCTTCGTCGACTTCGGCACCGCCGACCCGGCGAACCGCTACACCGTCCACGCCGTCGGCCGCTTCCTGCGCTTCTACACCGAGCCGTGGCCGGCGGGGGAGGAGCGCCTCACCCAGCTCGTCCTGATCGGCTCCGGGGTGGACGCGGAGGCCCTGCGCAAGGAGCTCGCCACCTGTGAGCAGAACGGCCCGGACGACGTGCCGGACGAGACGGCCATGTGGGGCGTCCTGAGGTACGTACCCGGCACCGAGGACGGGCCGGGGCTTCCCGAGTCCGGGCTCTCCGAGTCGGGGATCTCCGAGTCGGGGCTTCCCGAGTCCGGGCTCTCCGAGTCGGAGCTTCCCTAGCCGGACACGCGCAGATCTTCGCCGCGGACGACTGCGGCTTCGAGGAAGGGCTGCGCCTGATCACCGCGGGCAGCATGGAGGCGGCCTACGCCGCTCGTTCCTGACACGACGACGCCCCCGGCCCCGCGCGGTCGACTGACGGCACGGAACAGGGGGCGTGCGCACGACGGAAGCCGGGGCGCCGCGGCCGCGTGCGCGGCGCCCCGGCTTCCGAGGAAATGCGCTAGTTCGCGGGGCCGGCCACCACTTCGACCGGCTTCGGGAGCGGCGTGCCCGAGCCGTCGCGGCGGGGGTCCGGCTCCGGCAGGTCGACCGGAGTGCCGTTCTTCTGCGCGGCGTGGGCCGGAGTGGCGCCGGCCCAGGCCAGGACGAGCACGTCCTCGCCCTTCAGGAAGCGCTGGCAGCGCACGCCGCCGGTGGCGCGGCCCTTGCGGGGGTACTGGTCGAACGGCGTCAGCTTCGCCGACGTGCCGGCCGAGGCGTCCAGCGTGCCGGTCGAACCGGCGACCGTGAACACCACCGCGTCCGCGGCCGGGTCCACCGCCGTGAAGGACAGCACCTCGGCGCCCGCCGACAGCTTGATTCCGGCCATACCGCCCGCCGGACGGCCCTGCGGCCGCACCTGGGAGGCCGGGTAACGCAGCAGCTGGGCGTCGGACGTGATGAAGACCAGGTCCTCCTCGCCCGTGCGCAGTTCGGTCGCGCCGACGATCCGGTCCCCCTCCTTGAGGGTGATGACCTCCAGCTCCTCCTTGTTGGCCGGGTAGTCCGGCACCACACGCTTGACCACGCCCTGCAGCGTGCCGATCGCGAGACCCGGCGAGGCCTCCTCCAGGGAGGTCAGGCAGACCACCGTCTCGTCCGCCTCCAAGGTGACGAACTCGGCCAGCGGCGCCCCGCCCGCCAGGTTGGGCGCGGCGGCCGTGTCGGGCAGCTGCGGCAGGTCGATCACCGCCACCCGCAGCAGCCGGCCGGCCGAGGTCACCACGCCGACGTCGCCGCGCTGGGTCGCCGCCACCGCCGAGACGATCGCGTCGTGCTTGCTGCGCTTGCCGTCCGTCACGGCCGGCAGGTCCTCCGTCACCGTGCGGGCCAGCAGACCGGTCGACGAGAGCAGCACCCGGCACGGGTCGTCCGCGACCTCCAGGGACACGGCCGCGGTCGGCGCGCCCCCCGACTCCAGCAGGACCGTGCGCCGGTCGGTGCCGAACTTCTTCGAGACCGCCGCCAGTTCCGCCGACACCAGCTTGCGCAGCTCCGTGTCCGACTCGAGGATGCCGGTCAGCTCGTCGATCTCGCCGTTGAGCCGGTCGCGCTCGCCCTCCAGCTCCAGGCGGTCGAACTTGGTGAGCCGGCGCAGCGGCGTGTCCAGGATGTACTGCGTCTGGATCTCGCTCAGCGAGAAGCGCTCGACGAGACGCTCCTTGGCCTCCGCCGAGTTCTCGCTCTCCCGGATGAGCCGGATGACCTCGTCGATGTCGAGCAGGGCGACGAGCAGGCCCTCCACCAGGTGCAGCCGGTCGCGCTTCTTGCCGCGGCGGAACTCCGAGCGGCGCCGGACCACCTCGAAACGGTGGTCCAGATAGACCTCGAGCAGCTCCTTGAGACCGAGCGTCAGCGGCTGACCGTCGACCAGCGCCACGTTGTTGATGCCGAAGGACTCCTCCATCGGCGTCAGCTTGTAGAGCTGCTCCAGGACCGCTTCCGGCACGAAGCCGTTCTTCACCTCGATGACCAGGCGCAGGCCGTGGTTGCGGTCGGTGAGGTCCTTGACGTCGGCGATGCCCTGGAGCTTCTTCGAGCCGACCAGGTCCTTGATCTTGGAGATGACCTTCTCGGGGCCGACCGTGAAGGGCAGCTCGGTGACGACGATGCCCTTGCGGCGCGCCGTGACCGTCTCCACGGTGGCCGTCGCGCGGATCTTGAAGGTGCCGCGACCCGTCTCGTACGCGTCCTTGATGCCGGACAGCCCGACGATCCGGCCGCCCGTGGGCAGGTCGGGGCCGGGCACGTAACGCATCAGCGTTTCCAGGTCCGCGTTGGGGTGGCGGATCAGATGGCGGGCGGCCGCGACGACCTCGGCCAGGTTGTGCGGAGGCATGTTGGTGGCCATGCCGACCGCGATCCCGGACGCGCCGTTGACCAGCAGGTTCGGGTACGCGGCGGGGAGCGCGACCGGCTCCTGCTCCTGGCCGTCGTAGTTGGGCGCGAAGTCGACGGTGTCCTCGTCGATGGACTCCGTCATCAACAGCGCGGCCGGCGCCATCCGCGACTCCGTGTACCGCATGGCGGCCGGCGGGTCGTCGTTGCCGAGCGAGCCGAAGTTGCCGTGGCCGTCGACCAGCGGCACGCGCATGGAGAACGGCTGCGCCATGCGCACCATCGCGTCGTAGATCGACGCGTCACCGTGCGGGTGCAGCTTGCCCATGACCTCGCCGACGACCCGGGCGCACTTCACGAAGCCCCGGTCGGGCCGCAGGCCCATCTCGTTCATCTGGTAGACGATGCGCCGCTGCACGGGCTTCATGCCGTCCCGGGCGTCGGGCAGGGCGCGCGAGTAGATCACCGAGTACGCGTACTCGAGGAAGGAGCCCTGCATCTCGTCAACGACGTCGATGTCGAGGATTCGCTCCTCGAACGCGTCGTCCGGCGGCGGTGTCTTCGTGCTGCGGCGGGCCATCGCGGCTGCGGCTCCTTCACCAACAAGGTTGATCTGACGCGGACCATTGTGGACCGTGGCACCGACAACGCCGACCGCGACCCGGAAGAGGGACTTCGGACCCGGCCGGGAACTTCGCCAGGTGTCGGCGCGCTTGCATACAGTGGCAGGACTTTTCCCGATCGCGATCGAAGGGACACACGCCCATGGGTCACACGGCTGAGGCCGAGGCCGGCTCCGGCGGACTGACAGCGACCGAGCACCGGCTGGCCAACGGCCTGCGTGTGGTGCTCTCGGAGGACCACCTGACCCCGGTCGCGGCGGTCTGCCTCTGGTACGACGTCGGCTCCCGTCACGAGGTCACGGGCCGCACCGGCCTCGCCCACCTCTTCGAGCACCTCATGTTCCAGGGCTCGAAGCAGGTCCACGGCAACGGCCACTTCGAGCTGGTGCAGGGTGCCGGCGGCTCGCTCAACGGCACGACGAGCTTCGAGCGCACCAACTACTTCGAGACCATGCCCGCGCACCAGCTGGAGCTCGCGCTCTGGCTGGAGGCCGACCGCATGGGATCGCTGCTCACCGCCCTCGACGACGTCTCCATGGAGAACCAGCGCGACGTCGTCAAGAACGAGCGCCGCCAGCGTTACGACAACGTGCCCTACGGCACCGCGTTCGAGCGCCTCACCGCCCTCGCCTATCCGGAGGGCCACCCGTACCACCACACCCCGATCGGCTCGATGGCCGACCTGGACGCCGCCACCCTGGAGGACGCGCGGAACTTCTTCCGCACGTACTACGCGCCGAACAACGCGGTGCTCTCGGTCGTCGGCGACATCGACCCCGAGCAGACCCTCGCCTGGGTGGAGAAGTACTTCGGCTCCATCCCCGGCCACGACGGCAAGCCCGAGCCGCGCCCCGGCGACCTGCCCGAGGTCATCGGCGAGCAGCTCCGCGAGGTCGTCGAGGAGGAGGTCCCGGCCCGTGCCCTGATGGCCGCCTACCGGCTGCCGCACGACGGCACGCGCGCGTGCGACGCGGCCGACCTGGCCCTGACCGTCCTGGGCGGCGGCGAGTCCTCCCGCCTGCACAACCGGCTGGTCCGCCGCGACCGCACGGCCGTGGCCGCCGGCTTCGGCCTGCTGCGGCTCGCCGGCGCGCCCTCGCTCGGCTGGCTGGACGTCAAGACCTCCGGCGGCGTCGAGGTGCCGCGGATCGAGGCGGCCGTCGACGAGGAGCTCGCCCGGTTCGCCGCCGAGGGCCCGACGCCCGAGGAGATGGAGCGCGCCCAGGCCCAGTTGGAGCGCGAGTGGCTGGACCGGCTCGGTACCGTCGCCGGCCGCGCCGACGAACTGTGCCGGTACGCGGTGCTCTTCGGCGACCCGCAGCTGGCCCTGACCGCCGTCGACCGGGTCCTCGACATCACCGCCGAGGAGGTGCAGGAGGTCGCCAAGGCCCGCCTGCGCCCGGACAACCGCGCCGTCCTGGTCTACGAGCCGGTGGGCGGCACCGCCGACGGCACCGACAGCGACGAGGAAGAGGGAGCGGACCGGTGACCGACGCCGCCATGTCTCTGACCAGCATGACCTTCCACCCGCAGCCCACCCCGGGTGACGCGAAGCCCTGGGCCTTCCCGGCCCCGGAGCGCGGCGCGCTCGACAACGGCCTGACCGTGCTGCGCTGCGACCGCCCCGGCCAGCAGGTGGTGGCCGTCGAGGTCTTCCTCGACGCCCCGCTGGACGCCGAGCCCGAGGGCCTGGACGGCGTCGCCACGATCATGGCCAGGGCGCTGTCCGAGGGCACCGACCAGCACTCGGCGGAGGAGTTCGCCGCCGAGCTGGAGCGCTGCGGCGCCACGCTGGACGCGCACGCCGACCACCCCGGCGTACGGGTCTCCCTCGAAGTGCCGGTCTCCCGGCTGCCGAAGGCGCTCGGTCTGCTCTCCGAGGCCCTGATCGCCCCGGCGTTCGCCGAGACCGAGATCGAGCGGCTGGTGCGCAACCGGCTGGACGAGATCCCGCACGAGACGGCCAACCCGGCCCGCCGCGCCGCCAAGCAGCTCTCCAAGGAGCTGTTCCCGGCCGCTTCGCGCATGTCCCGGCCGCGCCAGGGCACCGAGGAGACCGTCGCCGCGATCGACGCCGCCGCCGTCCGCGCCTTCTACGACGCGTACGTCCGCCCGGCCGCCGCGACCGCCGTCGTGGTCGGCGACCTGACCGGCGTCGACCTGGACAAGGTCCTCGCCGACACCCTGGGCGCCTGGAACGGCAAGCCGGCCGCGCCGCGCCCCATGCCGCCCGTCACGGCCGACGACACCGGGCGCGTCGTCATCGTGGACCGGCCCGGTGCCGTGCAGACGCAGCTGCTCATCGGCCGCGTCGGCGCGGACCGCCACGACCGCGTCTGGGCGGCCCAGGTGCTCGGCACGTACTGCCTCGGCGGCACCCTCACGTCCCGCCTGGACCGCGTCCTGCGCGAGGAGAAGGGCTACACGTACGGCGTGCGGGCCTTCGGCCAGGTGCTGCGCTCCGACGGAGCGGGCAACGGCGCGTCGCTGCTCGCCATCAGCGGCTCGGTCGACACCCCCAACACCGGCCCGGCACTTGACGACCTGTGGAAGGTGCTGCGCACCCTCGCGGCCGGGGGTCTGACGGACGCCGAGCGCGACGTCGCCGTGCAGAACCTGGTGGGTGTGGCACCGCTGAAGTACGAGACGGCCGCCTCCGTCGCCGGGACGCTGGCCGACCAGGTCGAGCAGCACCTCCCGGACGACTACCAGGCCCAGTTGTACGCCCGGCTCGCCGAGACGGGCACGGTGGAGGCGACCGCGGCCGTGGTCAACGCCTTCCCGGTGGACCGGCTCGTGACGGTGCTGGTCGGCGACGCGGCGCAGATCGCGGAGCCGGTGCGCGCACTCGGCATCGGTGAAGTGACCGTCGTCACCGGCTGATTGAGTCGCCGTCACACGCCGTCGAGGACCCTGACGACCTGGTTCGTCAGGGTCCTCCCGTTTGTCCGTATTGCAGCGAGGTATGATCATCTGCCCTGTGGCGTGTCTAACAAAAGGGCGCGTCTGTTTGGTGATTGACAGAAGATCGGCCTAGCGTCGACCCGGCTGCCCGACCGCTGTACGACGCCGCACCCGCGGCAACGGCGCAGTCATCGCCGAGTCCCCTGAGGCGCGAGCCTGGGGAGCCGGGGACCCACACGCAGTCCCTGGGGTGAATCGGACGCCTTCGCTCAGGCGGAGGGGCCCGTAGGAGACCTTCCTGCTCCGAACCCGTCAGCTAACCCGGTAGGCGAGAGGGAAGGAAAGGATCAGCCACTACATGGCGTTCACCCGTGCCACCGGGAAGCATCGTGGACCGAGCCGGATGGCGCGCCGCGGCGCCGGCATCGCCGGCGTGGCGACGCTCGCCACCACCGGCGTCATCGGAACCCTCGCCTCTCCGGCGCTGGCCGCCGACCCGGAGGACATCTCCCCCGAGGACACCGGCCTCATCCAGGTGATCACCGAGGAGTCCCTCGCCGAGCGCGTCGACGCCCAGGCCTCCGGCCAGGAGAAGGCCGCCGCCCAGGCCGAGGCCCGCGTGAGGGCCGCCGCGGAGGCGAAGCGCAAGGCCGAGGCCCGCGCCAAGGAGATCCGCGAGGCCAAGGAGCGCGCCGCCCGCGAGGCCGAGCGCAAGCGCCTCGCCTCCTTCCAGCTCCCGATCTCCGGCTCGTACGTGAGCACCGGCTACAAGGCCGGCGGCTCCCTCTGGTCCTCCGGCAGTCACTCCGGCGTCGACTTCCACGCCGCGTACGGCACCAAGGTCGTCTCCGTCGGCTCCGGCACCGTCGTCGAGGCCGGCTGGGGCGGCGCGTACGGCAAGAACATCGTGATCCGGATGCACGACGGCACGTACACGCAGTACGGCCACCTCTCCGCCATCACCGTCCGCGTCGGCCAGAAGGTCACCCCGGGCGAGCAGATCGGCGTCTCCGGCTCCTCCGGCAACTCCACGGGCCCGCACCTCCACTTCGAGGCCCGCACCGGCGCCGACTACGGCTCGGACATCAACCCGATCTCCTATCTGCGCGCCCGCGGCGTCCACGTCTGACGCGAGCGTCCCCCGCGCGAAACCCGCGCTCCGGCGCACACGACGCACGAAAGCCCCGGCTCGAAACGAGCCGGGGCTTTTTGCGTTCTTCGTCACCGGCCGGCATCGGAAATTCCGCCCTCCTGCAATAGAGTCGCCCGAAAGGCGCCGCCCGACGGGGTTTCGCGCGGACGAATTCGGAGGTCGGACATGCGCATTCCCGCGCACTCGGTATGCACGGCGATCCGGGACGACATCGTCTCCGGGGTGTACGCGCGGGGCGCCAGGCTCACCGAGGAGCAGCTCGCCCGGCGCTACGGAGTCTCCCGCGTCCCGGTCCGCGAGGCGCTGCGCACCCTGGAGTCGGAGGGCTTCGTGGTGAGCCGCCGGCACGCCGGCGCCCACGTCGCCGAGCCCACCGCCCAGGAGGCCGCCGACCTGCTCGACATGCGCTCCCTGCTGGAGCCTCTGGGAGCCGCCCGGGCCGCCCAGCGCCGTACCGACGCCCACCTCAAAGTGCTGCGCGGCCTGGTCAGACTGGGGCAGGAGCGGGCCAGGAGCGACCGCGGCGCGGACCTGGCGGCGCTCGGCGGCTGGTTCCACGAGACGCTCGCCCAGGCCTCGGGCAGCCCGCCGCTCACGGCGCTGCTCACCCAGCTGCGGCACAAGATCGCCTGGATGTACGCGGTCGAGCCGGCCGAGCGGCCCGCGGAGCCGTGGGCGGAGCACGGGGCGATCGTGGACGCCGTCGCCCGCCGCGACGCCGAGCGAGCCCGGGCGCTGACCGCGCTGCACGTGGAGCGCGCCCTCCCGCTGTACCGGCTGAAACAGACGGACCGGCCACGTGTGAGGGTTTCGCAACATGCCGTAAACAGTGCGGGACCGAAGAATTAACGCGAGCGTCGTATACAAAGAGCCGGGCTATTTCTTCCCGCTGATTCGCGCTGCCCGGAATTCCATTCCGTGAGGCGTGGGAGAGTGGCCGCGCGGGCGGAAATTCCTCCCCGGATTCGGGCATTCACGGATTCCCGTCGACCCCGGGCCTCGAGCGCCGGACTCCTTCCGCCTGGCTCCGTGGCCCCGGGAAGGAAAACGGCCGTGCCCGCCGGAGAACCGGAGGACACGGCCGCTTCGCGATCCGTCGTCGGGGAGGAGACGGGTCAGACGGTCTCGGGGAGCTCCTCGAGACCCTCGGCCACCAGCTTCGCCAGGCGGTCGAGCGCGGCCTCGGCGCCGTCGGCGTCCGAAGCGAGCACGATCTCCTCGCCGCCCTGGGCACCCAGGCCGAGCACCGCGAGCATGGAGGCGGCGTTGACCGGGTTGCCTTCGGCCTTGGCGATCGTCACGGGGACGCCGGCGGCCGTGGCGGCACGGACGAAGATGGAGGCGGGGCGGGCGTGCAGGCCCTCGGCCCAGCCGACGTTGACGCGGCGCTCAGCCATGGTGGTTGCCCTTCAACTTTCAGCGGTTGTCTAGACCAGTCTCTCACGGGTGGCGTCATGCTCCTACCGACCTCCGGCCCGAGTCGGGCGACCACTTCCGACCCGTGATCGGCGGGCCGTCCGACCCAGTGCCGGTGACGGACCTCCCGTCCGAACCGTTACCGACCTCCGAACCGGTGCCGACCTCCGACCCGGGACCGACCTCCGACCCGGTACCGACCTCCGACCCGGGACCGGCAGCCGTCCGGCGCGGGTGTCCGGAACGGATGTCCGCCGCGGTACGGGCCGTACGGCCCTCCCTACCTTGCACGGCGCCCACCCCGGGCGCGAGCGATGCGCCGGTGTGCCGTCCGACCGTGCCCCGCACGGCCGGTGCCGCCGTCGTACCCCGGCCGTACGCTTGCCCCATGCAGAGCGCGTCGGAACAGTCGGGGCAGCCGGAGCACGCCTATCCCGACCACTGGGAAGCGGACGTGGTCCTCCGGGACGGCGGCACCGCGCGGATCAGGCCCATCACCGCCGACGACGCCGAGCGCCTGGTCAGCTTCTACGAGCAGGTCTCGGACGAGTCGAAGTACTACCGCTTCTTCGCGCCCTACCCGCGGCTCTCCGCCAAGGACGTGCACCGCTTCACCCACCACGACTTCGTCGACCGGGTCGGGCTCGCGGCGACCGTCGGCGGCGAGTTCATCGCCACCGTGCGCTACGACCGCATCAACGAGCTGGGCCGCCCCGCCTCGGCACCCGCCGACGAGGCCGAGGTCGCCTTCCTCGTCCAGGACGCCCACCAGGGCCGCGGCGTCGCCTCCGCGCTGCTCGAACACATCGCGGCGGTCGCCCGCGAGCGCGACATCCGGCGGTTCGCCGCTGAGGTGCTGCCCGCCAACACCAAGATGATCAAGGTCTTCACCGACGCCGGCTACACCCAGAAGCGCAGCTTCGAGGACGGCTCCGTGCGGCTCCACCTCGACCTGGAGCCCACCGACCGCTCGCTCGCCGTGCAGCGCGCCCGCGAACAGCGCGCCGAGGCGCGATCCGTGCAGCGGCTCCTCGCCCCCGGCTCCGTCGCCGTCGTCGGCGTCGGCCGCGCGCCCGGCGGCGTCGGCCGCACCGTCCTGCGCAACCTCCTCGACGGCGGCTACACCGGCCGCGTCCACGCGGTGAACGCCGCACTGGAGCCGGGCCGCCCCCACGAGCTGGAGGGCGTGCCCGCCGTCCGCTCCGTCGCCGACATCGGCGAGCCCGTCGACCTCGCCGTCGTCGCCGTCCCCGCCGAGCGCGTCCCCGAGACGGTCGCCGACTGCGGCGAGCACGGCGTCCGCGGCCTCGTCGTCCTGTCCGCCGGATACGCGGAGAGCGGGCCCGAGGGCCGCGAACGCCAGCGCGCCCTGGTCCGCCAGGCCCGCTCGTACGGCATGCGGATCATCGGGCCGAACGCCTTCGGGGTCATCAACACGGCCGAACCCGTACGGCTGAACGCCTCGCTCGCGCCGCAGATGCCGGCCACCGGACGGATCGGGCTCTTCACCCAGTCCGGCGCCATCGGCATCGCCCTCCTCGCCGGACTCCACCGGCGCGGCGCCGGACTCTCCTCGTTCCTCTCCGCCGGCAACCGCGCCGACGTCTCCGGCAACGACCTCCTCCAGCACTGGTACGACGACCCCGCCACCGACGTCGTCCTGCTCTACCTGGAGTCGATCGGCAACCCGCGGAAGTTCACCCGCCTCGCCCGCCGGACCGCCGCCGCCAAGCCCGTCGTGGTCGTCAAGGGCGCACGGCACAGCGGCAGCGCCCCGCCCGGCCACCGCGTCCCCGTCACCCGCATCCCGCACGCCACCGTCTCCGCCCTGCTGCGGCAGGCCGGCGTCATCCGCGTCGACACCGTCACCGAGCTGGTCGACGCGGGCCTGCTGCTCGCCGAGCAGCCGCTGCCCGCGGGCCCGCGCGTCGCGATCCTCGGCAACTCCGAGTCGCTCGGCCTGCTCACCTACGACGCCTGCCTCACCGAAGGGCTGCGCCCGCTGAGGCCCGTCGACCTCACCACCGGCGCCACGCCCGCCGACTTCCGCGCCGCGCTCACCGCCGCGCTCGCCGACGACGCCAGTGACGCGGTCGTCGTCACCGCCATCCCGTGGGTGGGGGAGAACGGCGCCACCGAGTCCGGCGACGGCGAGGTCCTGGCCGCCGCGCTCCGCTCCGCCGTCACCGCCGCACCCGGGACCGGACCGGCGAAGCCGGTCGTCGTGGTCCACGTCGAGATGGGCGCTCTCGCCGAAGCCCTGTCCCAGGCCACCCGCACCCGGCCGACGCCGGGCGTGACAACTGTGACGCCGGGCACGACGACCGTGACGTCGGGCGTGACGACCGTGACGCCGGCCGGGCCTGCGGCGCCCGCCGGGCCTGCGGCGCCTGCCCGACCCGAAGCGCCCGCACCGACGAGCGCACCCGCACCCACCACGCCGCCCGCCCCGCCCATGCCGCCCACGGCACCCGTGCCCCCGACCCCGGCCGCCTCGCTCCGGCCGCGCACGACGCCGACAGCCGCCCCACAGCCCTCCCCGGCGCCAACCCCCGCCCCCACCGCGGCCCCAGGCCCCACCCCAACCTCGCCCCAGCCCCAGGCCCCGGCCCCCGGCGTCATCCCCGCCTACCCCGCCGCCGAGCGCGCCGTCCGCGCGCTCGCCGAGGCCGTCCGCTACGCCCAGTGGCGCCGCCAGGCCGCCGAGCCCGGACGCGTCCCCGAGTTCGACCGGATCGACGAACCCGGCGCCGCCGCCCTCGTCGAGCGGGCCCTCGGCGCGCCCGGCGCCGACGAGCGCGGCGTCACGCTCGGCACCGAGGACACCATCGACCTGCTCGGCCGGTACGGCATCGAGGTCAGGCCCACGCTGCCCGCGCCCAGTGCCGACGAGGCCGTACGGGCCGCCGCACGGCTCGGCTTCCCGGTCGCCCTCAAGACCACCGCGCCCCATCTGCGCCACCGCCCCGACCTCGGCGGCGTACGCCTCGACCTGGCGACCGAGGAGCAGCTGCGCACCGCCTACCAGGAGCTCACCGACACCCTCGGCAAGCCCGAGGAGCTCCTGCCGGTCGTCCAGGCGATGGTCCCGCGCGGCGTCGACACCGTCGTCCGCTCCGCGATCGACCCTGCCGTCGGCGCCGTCCTCTCCTTCGGGCTCGCCGGCGCCGCCTCCGAACTCCTCGGCGACATGTCCCACCGGCTCGTCCCCGCCACCGACCGGGACGCCGCCGAGCTCGTCCGCTCCATCCGTACCGCCCCGCTCCTCTTCGGCTGGCGCGGTGCCGCGCCCGTCGACACCCCGGCCCTCGAGGAGCTGCTGCTGCGGGTCTCCCGGCTGGTCGACGACCACCCCGAGGTCGTCGCCGTGTCCCTCGAACCCGTCGTGGTCGCCGCGCGCGGCCTCTCCGTCCTCGGCGCCACCGTCCGCCTCGCCCCGCCCCCGCCCACCACGGACCTCGGCCCGCGCCGCCTCCCGAGTTACTGACCAGGCCCGTGACCGAGCCGACGAGCGCCGCAGGAGGGCCGGAGGGGCCCCGCGGCCCCGCAGACACCTCAGGCGCTTGTCTCGTCAAGCCGAGCCTTCGTGGTCGTCGGCGATGCCGGTCGTACTCCCGTTCCTGCTCCGCCTCGCAGGCGACCCGCACTCACGGGAAGGCTTCACGAGCCCGGATGGAGCCGGATGTCACAGCCCTGACGCTCTCGGACGACCCGACCGGCTTCACAATCGGCCAAGCCGTCCTTACGCACGGATTAGGATGGAGCCCATGGCGAAGACCGGTACGACGACCCAGGGGCTGCGCGCGGCGATCGAGCGCAGTGGCTACTACCCCGCCCTCGTGGCCGAGGCGGTGGAGTCCGCCGTCGGCGGCGAGGCCGTCACGTCGTACGTGGTCCACCAGGAGACGACCTTCGACGCGAACGAGGTCCGGCGCCACGTCACCGTCCTCGTCCTCACGGCCAACCGGTTCATCGTGAGCCACACCGACGAGCAGGCCGCAGACAACAGCTCGCCGACGCCGTACGCCACGACCTCCACCGAGTCCGTGAAGCTCGACCGGATCTCCTCGGTCGTCGTCAGCCGCGTCGTCTCCAACCCCGAGTCGTACACCCCGGGCACCCTGCCCCGCGAGGTCGTCCTCACCATCGGCTGGGGCGCCGTGTCCCGGATCGACCTGGAGCCCGCCGCCTGCGGCGACCCCAACTGCGACGCCGACCACGGCTACACCGGCAACTCCACCGCCGACGACCTCAGCCTCCGCGTCAGCGACGCCGGCGACGGCCCGGACACCGTCCGGCAGACCCTCGCCTTCGCCCAGGCGCTCTCCGAGGCCACCGCGTCGACCCCGTCCGCCCGCTGATGGTCCAGCCCGCCGCCGTCGCCCAGGGCTGGCCGGACGAGCCCGAGCCGCTCGACCCCGCCACCGCTCCGCTCCCCGAATACGGCAGCGGTTCCCTCGGCGACCTGCTCCCGACGCTCGTCGCCGGCCAGGGAGTGCCCGGCTGCGAGCCGCGGATCGCCGAGCTCACGCCCGCCGACCGCAACTGCGTCTTCCTCATCGACGGGCTCGGCTGGGAGCAGATCAAGGCCCACCCGGACGAGGCGCCCTACCTGACCTCGCTGCTCGCCACCTGCCGTGGCGGCACCGGCCGTCCGCTCACCGCCGGTTTCCCCGCCACCACCGCGACCTCGCTCGCCTCGGTCGGCACCGGACTCTTCCCCGGCAGCCACGGCCTGCCCGGCTACACCGTGCGGAACCCGGACACCGGCGAGCTGATGAACCAGCTCCGCTGGAAGCCCTGGACCGCGCCGCACGCCTGGCAGCCGTACCCGACGCTGTTCCGGCGCGCCGACGAGGCCGGGATCCACACCGCCCAGGTCTCCTCCCCGGCCTTCCAGGACACGCCGCTCACCAAGATCGCGCTGAGCGGCGGCACGTTCCACGGACGGCTCTCCGGCGAGGAGCGGATGGACGTCGCCGCCGAGCAGCTGGCCGCCGGCGACCGCTCCCTCGTCTACACGTACTACAGCGAGCTCGACGGCGCCGGACACCGCTTCGGCGTCGCCTCCGACGCCTGGCGCGGCCAGCTGATGTTCGTCGACCGGCTGGTCCAGCGGCTCGCCGAGCAGCTCCCGCCGCGCGCGGCCCTCTACGTCACCGCCGACCACGGCATGGTCGACATCCCCTTCGACGAGGACCACCGGATCGACTTCGACGAGGACTGGGAGCTGCGCGCCGGCGTGGCCCTGCTCGGCGGCGAGGGCAGGGCCCGGCACGTCTACGCCGTCCGCGGCGCCGAGGCGGACGTCCTCACCTGCTGGCGGGAGGTCCTCGGCGACCGCTTCTGGGTCGCTGGCCGGGACGAGGCCATCGCGCTCGGCTGGTTCGGCGACCGGATCGACGAGCGGGTGTACGGGCGCATCGGCGACGTGGTCGCCGCCGCCCATGGCGACCTCGCCATCACGGCCTCCGTCAACGAGCCGAACGAGTCCGCCATGGCGGGCATGCACGGCTCCATGACCGCGGCGGAGCAGTTCGTCCCCCTGCTCGAAGTACGCTCCTGAGGCGGCGGGCGGCCCGGTGGCCCCGGCGGGACCCTCACCGCCCGGGAGCCGGACGGACCGGACCGGCCGATCGGCCCCGGACACCCACGTCCCGCCCCGGCCACCCAGGCTGCTCCCGTCCCCGTCCCCGTTCCCGTCCTCGTTCCTCTCCCCGTCCCTCTTCCGTCCCTTTCCCGTCCTCCTTCCTTCGACCCGTTCGATCCCGACGATCCCGAAAGGTCTCCGACCTCCCATGCCCGAGCTGGTGTTCTTCTCCGGAACGATGGACTGCGGAAAGAGCACCCTCGCTCTGCAGATCGAACACAACCGCTCCGCCCGCGGCCTCCAGGGCATGATCTTCACGCGGGACGACCGCGCGGGCGAGGGCAAGCTGTCCTCGCGGCTCGGCCTCGTCACCGACGCCGTCGAGGCCGCCGAGGGCTTCGACTTCTACGCGTACCTGGTCGCCCATCTGTCCAAGGGCGGCCGCTGCGACTACGTCATCGCCGACGAGGCCCAGTTCCTCGCACCCGAGCAGATCGACCAGCTCGCCCGCGTCGTCGACGACCTCGAACTCGACGTCTTCGCCTTCGGCATCACCACCGACTTCCGGTCCAAGCTCTTCCCCGGCTCGCAACGGCTCGTCGAGCTCGCCGACCGGGTCGAGGTGCTCCAGGTGGAGGCCCTGTGCTGGTGCGGCGCCCGCGCCACGCACAACGCCCGCACCGTGGGCGGCGAGATGGTCGTCGAGGGCGAGCAGGTCGTGGTCGGCGACGTCAACGCGGGCGACGAGGTCGGCTACGAGGTGCTGTGCCGACGCCACCACCGCCGCCGCATGACCGCCGCCACCGCCCGCGCGGCGGCCCTGTCGCCGGACGTCCTGCCGGTACCGGACGGCTCGTAGGACTCGCGCGGCGGTCGGTCCGTCGGCCAGGTGCGGTCGGCCAGGTGCGGTCAGCCGGGTGCGGTCAGCCGGGTGCGGTCAGCCGGGGAACGGCTGAGCGGGGACGGCCCGGAACCGGCGGCGGTACTCCATCGGCGTCGTGTCCAGCCTGCGCCGGAAGGCCCGGACGAGCGTGTCCGTGCTGCCGAAACCACAGGTGGTGGTGATGCGTTCGAGGGTCGCGTCCGTCGACTCCAGCAGGATGCGGGCCCGCTCGACGCGCGCCGACTCCACGTACGCGCTCGGCGTCGTACCGAGCTCCGCCTTGAAGATCCGGGTCAGCTGACGTTCGCTGCCGTGGGCGACCTCGGCGAGGTCCGCGAGGGTCAGCCGGGCGTCCAGATGACGCGTGATGTGGTGACGCAGGTCCTCCACCCGACGGGTGGCGGAGACCGGCTCCAGCGGCACGCTGAACTGGCTCTGGCCGCTCGGCCGCTTCAGGTACATCACCAGCTGCCGGGCCACCCGCAGCGCCGCGGTCTCGCCGAAGTCGTCGGCGACGAGCGCGAGGGACAGGTCGAGACAGGAGCTGATGCCGGCGCCCGTCCACACGTCGCCGTCGCGGATGAAGATCGGATCGGCGTCCACCTCCACGGCCGGATGCTCCGCGGCCAGCTGTCCCGCGGTCGACCAGTGCGTGGTGGCCCGCCTGCCGTCGAGCAGACCGGCGGCGGCCAGGATGTGCGCGCCGACGCACACGGAGGTGACCCGGCGGGTCCGCGCGGCCAGGGTCTTCACCCAGGTGACCACCTCGGGGTCGACGAGTGCCCGCACCCGCCGCCCGGCGTCCGTCTCGACCGAGCCCGGCACCATCAGGGTGTCGATCCGCCGGGCGGCGGCCTCCTCGAAGGTGACGTCGGGCAGGACACGGACGCCGGCCGAGGTGGTGACCGGATCCTTCGAGGCGGCGGCGAGGACGACCTCGTAACTGGTCGGGTCGTCAATCTCGCGCCGCAGCAGGGCGAACACCTCCGGTGGCCCGGTGACGTCGAGCAGGTCGACGCCCTCGAAGAGAACGATGACGACGAGTCGACCGACGGTGCTGCTCATGAACCCGCATCGTACGGGCCGGGCGTCCGGGTGCTCCGGACGAGTGCTCGGGGGCTCAGGAGGAGCGTTCGGCAGCTCGGGAAGAGCGTTCGGCCGCCCAGGAGGAGCGCTCGGCCGAGCGTACGAGTGTGAAGACCGCTCCCTCCGGATCCGTCACCAGGGCGAGCCGTCCCGCCGTGCCCTCGCGGGGCGGACGCAGGACCTGGCCGCCCAGCTCGCTCACCAGCCGCGCGGAGGCGTCCACGTCGTCCACCTCGAAGTACGTCATCCAGTGCGCCCCCCGGTCCCGGGGCAGCGCCGTGCCCACGCCGTGCAGCGAGGCGACCGGGCGGCCGTCGAGGTGGAGGGTGAGGTAGTCGAAGTCGGCCGAGACGACCGGTTCGATCTCGTAGTCGAAGATCGACTGGTAGAACTTGCCCATCGAGGCGGTCTCGTACGTCAGCAACTCGTTCCAGACCGGTGTGCCCGCCGGTCCGGCCGCCGCCGTGCCGTGGTGGGCGTCGGCCTGCCACACGCCGAAGACCGCGCCCGCCGGGTCCGAGCAGATCGCCATGCGGCCGGCCTCGCCCGCGTCGAGCGGGCCGACCGCGACCGTGCCGCCGCAGCAGCGGATGGTCTCCGCGGTCTCGTCGGCGTCGTCCGTGGCGAGGTAGGTCGTCCAGGCGATCGGCAGGTGCCGGTCCGGCGGCAGCTGGCCGATGCCGGCCACCTCCCGGCCGTCCAGCAGTGCGCGCACGTACGGGCCGAGGGGCTGCGGCCCCGGCAGGAATTCCCAGCCGAACAGCGCCGCGTAGAACTCGCACGTCGCGTCCAGTCCATGCACCATCAGGCTCACCCAACAGGGCGTGCCGGGTGTACGCCGAGTCGCCTCGGTCATCCGTCACTCTTTTCTCGCCAGTGGCCGTACGCGAGGGGCCGGCGGGGCCGGCGGGCCGTACGGGGCTTTCGGCCGGGTCCTGCCCGCGCCACGCCCGCCGTACACATGCGCCGGCGCACGTCCCCCTCCCGATGGTTGCACTGCGGGGCGTGCCGCGCGCCCCGGGGACGATTCGGGTGCTGCCGTTGTTTCCGGGCGGGTGCCGTCGTTCACGGGGCGGGCTGCGCGAGGATGGCACCCATGAAGCCCATCATCTCCGCAAGCGAACTCGTGAGCGAATCGGCCGGGGCGAAGCCGCCGGTCCTCCTGGACGTCCGCTGGTCCCTCGGCGGCCCGCCCGGACGGCCGGAGTACGAGGCCGGGCACCTTCCCGGCGCCGTGTACGTGGACCTGGACACCGAGCTCGCCGGTGCGCCCGGGTCCGGCGGTCGGCACCCGCTGCCCGACGTGGCGGCGTTCGGCGCCGCCATGCGCCGTGCGGGTGTCTCGGCGGACACCCCGGTCGTCGTCTACGACGGCGGTCTCGGCTGGGGTGCGGCGCGCGCGTGGTGGCTGCTGCGCTGGGCGGGGCACCCGGACGTCCGGGTGCTGGACGGTGGTCTCGCCGCGTGGAACGGCGAGCTGTCCAAGGACGTGCCGGAGCCCGTGCCGGGCGACTTCGAGCCGCGGCCGGGCGCGCTGGGGCTGCTGGACGCGGACGGTGCGGCGTCGCTGGCCCGGTCGGGTCTGCTGCTCGACGCGCGCGCCGGCGAGCGGTACCGGGGCGAGGTGGAGCCCATCGACCGGGTCGGGGGCCACATCCCCGGCGCCGTGTCGGCACCGACCACGGAGAACGTGGGTCCTGACGGCCGCTTCCTGGCGCCGGAGGCGCTGGCGGCGCGCTTCGCGGCGCTGGGGGCGACGCCGGGTGCGGAGGTGGCCGTCTACTGCGGCTCGGGAGTCTCGGGCGCGCACGAGGTCCTCGCCCTCGAGCTGGCGGGCATCCCCGCCGCCCTCTACGCGGGCTCCTGGTCCGCATGGTCCTCGGACCCCACCCGGCCGGTGGCTGTGGGCCCGGACCCCCAGTAGCCCCCGAGGCTCCGCCTCCGCCCCTCCAGGAACGCCGCCCCCTCACGAGCGGCCCGCTGCGCAGCCGAACGGCGCCGCTCGACCACCCCGTCGTGCGGACCTCCCGCCCGCTGTGCGCCGCCCGCCATCTCGTTGTGGCCTCGGCCCGTGGGGCCGTGCCCGTCGTCTCGTTGTGGGCATTCGTCCCGC
>NZ_SDOY01000063.1 GCF_004117935.1 Streptomyces roseicoloratus
CGCCGGAGCCGCGGCCGGGGCGCCGGAACCGTCGTCGATGATGGCCAGCTCGGCGCCGACCTCGACCGTCTCGTCCTCCGCGACCTTGATGGAGGCCAGGATGCCCGAGGCGGGGGCGGGGATCTCGGTGTCGACCTTGTCGGTCGAGACCTCGAGCAGCGGCTCGTCGGCCTCGACACGCTCACCCTCGGCCTTGAGCCAGCGGGTGACGGTGCCCTCGGTGACGCTCTCGCCGAGCGCCGGCAGGGTTACGGAAACCGACATGGTTTCAGTTGCTCCTAACGAATTGCGGAAAGTGGTCGTCGCGCCCGTGTGACGTGAGCGTCAGTCGTGGGAGTGCAGAGGCTTGCCCGCCAGGGCCAGGTGGGCCTCGCCGAGCGCTTCGTTCTGCGTCGGGTGGGCGTGGATGAGCTGCGCGACCTCGGCCGGCAGCGCCTCCCAGTTGTAGATCAGCTGCGCTTCGCCGACCTGCTCGCCCATGCGGTCACCGACCATGTGGACGCCGACCACGGCACCGTCCTTGACCTGGACGAGCTTGATCTCGCCCGCGGTCTTCAGGATCTTGCTCTTGCCGTTGCCCGCGAGGTTGTACTTCAGGGCGACGACCTTGTCCGCGCCGTAGATCTCCTTGGCCTTCGCCTCGGTGATGCCGACGGAGGCGACCTCGGGGTGGCAGTAGGTCACCCGCGGCACGCCGTCGTAGTCGATCGGGACGGTCTTCAGACCGGCGAGCCGCTCCGCCACCAGGATGCCCTCGGCGAAGCCGACGTGCGCGAGCTGGAGCGTCGGGACCAGGTCGCCGACCGCGGAGATCGTGGGCACGTTGGTCCGCATGTACTCGTCCACCAGGACGTAGCCGCGGTCCATCGCGATGCCCTGCTCCTCGTAACCGAGGCCGGCGGAGACCGGGCCGCGGCCGATGGCGACGAGCAGCACCTCGGCCTCGAAGGTCTTGCCGTCCGCCAGGGTGACCTTCACACCGGTCTCGGTGTACTCGGCCGACTGGAAGAACGTACCCAGGTTGAACTTGATGCCGCGCTTGCGGAAGGCGCGCTCGAGGAGCTTCGAGCTGTTCTCGTCCTCGACCGGGACGAGGTGCTTCAGGCCCTCGATCACCGTGACGTCGGTGCCGAAGGACTTCCACGCCGAGGCGAACTCGACGCCGATGACACCGCCGCCGAGGATGATCGCGGACTCCGGGACGCGGTCCAGGGTGAGCGCGTGGTCCGAGGAGATGATGCGGTTGCCGTCGATCTCCAGACCCGGCAGCGACTTCGGCACGGAACCGGTGGCGAGGAGGACGTGACGGCCCTCGACGCGGCGGCCGTCCACGTCGACGGAGGTCGGGGAGGACAGGTGGCCGGTGCCCTCGATGTACGTCACCTTGCGGGAGGCGACCAGACCCTGCAGACCCTTGTAGAGGCCCGAGATCACGTCGTCCTTGTACTTGTGCACGGCCTTGATGTCGATGCCCTCGAAGGAGGCCTTGACACCGAACTGCTCCGCCTCGCGCGCCTGGTCGGCGACCTCGCCGGCGTGGAGCAGGGCCTTCGTCGGGATGCAGCCGTTGTGCAGGCAGGTGCCGCCGAGCTTGTTCTTCTCGATCAGTGCGACGTCCAGGCCCAGCTGCGCTCCGCGCAGCGCCGCGGCGTAACCGCCGCTACCGCCGCCGAGGATCACTAGGTCGAAAACGGTGCTGGCGTCGTTCGCCACGTCACGTCCTCCATGCATGTGCGCTCGTCGCCCGTCTTCGGTGACGGGGCGGCGGCTGGTTCCGGCCGCTTTTCTTCGGCCCTGTGGTGGGGGCCCTGTCCTGCCGAGAACCCATCTTCGCACTTGTTGCCGGACGGCGGGACGCGGGGCCGCGCTCTGAGACGGCCGATCGTCCGTACGGACGGGTAGGGCGGCGTACGAACCTACGGATTTCGTCGCGGGCGAACACCCGGCGGCACCGCCGGCCCGGGCGCCCCGGACCACCGGCCCGGGAACGGGTACGGCCCCGGGGCTGGTGTCCCCGGGGCCGTACCGTCACCTCAGGCGACGGCTCAGAGCTCGCCGTCCGCCGTGCGCTCGGCGAGGCGCACCAGGGTGCGCACCGAGGAGCCGGTGCCGCCCTTGGGGGTGTAGCCGTACGGGGCGCCCTCGTGGAAGGCCGGGCCCGCGATGTCCAGGTGGGCCCAGGTGATGCCCTCGCCCACGAACTCCTTCAGGAACAGGCCGGCGACCAGGCCGCCGCCCATCCGCTCGCCCATGTTGGAGATGTCGGCCGTGGACGAGTCCATGCCCTTGCGCAGGTCCGCCGGAAGCGGCATCGGCCAGGACTGCTCGCCGACCTCGTCCGCGATCTCGTGGATCGCGGAGCGGTAGTCGTCGTCGTTGGCCATGATGCCGAAGGTGCGGTTGCCGAGCGCCAGGACCATGGCGCCGGTCAGGGTCGCGACGTCGACGATCGCGTCCGGGTGCTCCTCCGAGGCCTTGGTCAGGGCGTCGGCCATGACCAGGCGGCCCTCGGCGTCGGTGTTGAGGACCTCGACGGTCTTGCCGCTGTACATGCGCAGCACGTCGCCGGGGCGGGTGGCGGAGCCGGACGGCATGTTCTCGGCGAGGGCCAGCCAGCCGGTGACGTTGACGGCGAGACCGAGCCGGGCCGCGGCCACGACGGTGGCGAACACGGCGGCCGCGCCGCTCATGTCGCACTTCATCGTCTCGTTGTGGCCGGCCGGCTTCAGGGAGATGCCGCCCGAGTCGTAGGTGATGCCCTTGCCGACCAGGGCCAGGGTCTTCTCCGCCTTGGCGTGGGTGTAGGCCACGCGGACCAGGCGCGGCGGGTTCTCCGAGCCGGCGCCGACGCCCAGGATGCCGCCGTAGCCGCCCTTGGTGAGCGCCTTCTCGTCGAGCACCTGCACCTTGAGGCCGTGCTCCTTGCCGGCGGCCTGGACGGCGGCGGCGAACGCGGCCGGGGTCAGGTCGTTCGGCGGCTGGTTGATGAGGTCGCGGGCGCGGTTCATCTCCTCGGCGACGGTGAGCGCGCGCTCCGCGGCGGCCTTGTAGGCCTTGTCGCGCGGCTTGGCGCCGAGCAGGGCGACCTCGCCCAGCGGCTTCTTGCCGCCCTGGCCGTTCTCCTGGTACGCGGTGTAGGCGTACGCGCCGAGCAGGGCGCCCTCGGCGATGGCGGCGGCGTCCTCGGGCGAGGCGATCGGCAGGGCGAACGCGGCCTTCTTCGCGCCGGCCAGGGCACGGGCGGCGGTGCCGGCGGCACGGCGCAGCGCCTCGGCGTCGTAGGCCTCGCCGTCCTCGGGCGCGGAACCCAGGCCGACGGCGAGCACCACGGGGGCCTTGAGGCCGGCGGGGGAGGGCAGCTTGGTCGCCTCACCCTCGGCGCCGGAGGCGCCCAGCGTCTCCAGGACGGCGGCGAGTCCGCCGTCGAAGGCCTGGTCGACGACCTCGGCGCCCGGGGCGACGGCCAGCGTCTTACCGGACTTCGCGACGCCGACCACGAGGGCGTCGGCACGCAGCGTCGCCGCTCCTGCGGTGCTGAGAGTGAGAGCAGTCACGGTGGTGAATTCTCGCTTCCATTGAGTTCTTGGCGGTCGAGGGATGGGCCGACCGTGCCCGCCGCATCGTATTTCGGCCCGATGAGCGCAGGGAACGAAGCCTACGCTCGCTCGCCGCTTTCGCTCACGGCGGTGGTGATTCACTCATCCGTGGTGTCTGTGCCGGGTTTGGGTCCCGGACCCGCCGGGTGCGATTCACACTCGCCTCAATCGCGCAAGGACGACACACCGTCCTTCGCCTCATCTGCGACATCTCCACAGGTCCCGCCGGTCGGCGGGCCCTGCCGAGGGGGGACACCACCGATGGTTTCCAGCCGTTCCCGCATGCCCGGAACCTCCCGCCACGGCGCCTCCCGCGACGGCGGCCGCGGCCGCCGGGGCGCGCCCCGGCTCGCGGCCCTCGCCGCCGCGGGGCTGCTCGCCACCGTCGTGCCCTCCGCGCAGGCCGGCGCCGCCGCCCCGGTCCCGCGGGTCGACCTGACCGTGCTGGTCGTCGACGACGGCGGCAGCGCCGTGGAGGCCATCACCGCCGAACTCGAGGGCTCCGGCGTCCCGTACCGCACGATCGACCTGAACGACCCCGGCCGTCCGGTGATCACCGCCGGCTTCCTCAGCGAGGCCTCCGACAGCGCGACCGGCCGGCCCCGCGCCCGCTACCAGGGCGTCGTCCTGCCGCACGAGGCCGCCTTCGGACCCGACTCCGCCGAACAGGCCGCCCTCGCCGCGTACGAGAGGACGTACGGCATCCCGCAGGTCGACGCCTACACCTGGGCCCACCCGGGCGTCGGCCTCGACTACACCTCGGACGGCGGCTGGTCCGGCGTCCTCGACGGCGCCACCGCCCACGTCACCCCGGCCGGCCAGGCCGGACCCTTCCGCGACCTGCGCGGACCGCTGACCTTCGAGGACAACGACCCGAACGTCTCCGAGAGCTACGGCTACGCGGGCCGCCCCCGGGCCGGCTACACCAGCTACCTCGACATGGCCGCCGCGGACGGCGGCCGGATGAGCCTCGTCGGCGAGTACGCCCACGACGGACGGCGCGAACTCGTCGTCACCTTCGCCTACAACCGGCACCAGCGGCAGTTCCGGG
The DNA here is from genome assembly GCF_004117935.1 of Streptomyces roseicoloratus. Lineage (GTDB taxonomy): Bacteria > Actinomycetota > Actinomycetes > Streptomycetales > Streptomycetaceae > Streptomyces > Streptomyces roseicoloratus. The sequence continues at coordinate 4,648 of NZ_SDOY01000063.1, forward strand.
CGCTCGCCCGTGGCATCGTCGAATGGCTCACCCAGGGCGTCCACCTCGGCCGCTCCCGCAACTACCTCTCGGTCCACGTCGACGACGTCTTCGCGCCCGACGCCCGCTGGGACACCGTCCGCAACTGCACGCCCGGCGACCTCGACTGCCCCGGCGGCGACGGCGGGGCCGGCGAGAACCCGGTCCGGATGACCGCCGCCGACGCCGCCTACGCGGCCGCCTGGCAGAAGTCCTCCGGCTTCCTCCTCGACCTGGTCTACAACGGCGGCCAGGGCGAGCAGTGGAAGGCCGAACACGGCGGCACCGACCCGCTCGCCGCCCGGCTGATCGCCGACCGCGCGCAGTACCGCTGGATCAACCACACCTACACCCACCCCTTCCTCGGCTGCGTCCAGGACAGCAGCACCGTGCCCTGGACCTGCGCCAAGACCGGCACCGGCGCGACGGCCTGGGTGAGCCGCGCCGAGATCTCCGCCCAGATCCGGGACAACCTCGGCTGGGCCCACGGCAAGGGCCTGCCCGTCGACCGCACCGAACTCGTCACCGGCGAGCACTCCGGTCTGAAGACCCTGCCCCAGCAGCCCGCCGACAACCCGAACCTCGCCGGCGCCCTCGCCGACAACGGCGTGAAGTGGGTGGGCAGCGACAACTCCCGCGAGCCGGCCCAGCGGCCCGTCGGCACCGGCTCCGGCGCCGCGCGGACCGTGCCCCGCCACCCCATGAACGTGTACTACAACGTCGGCACCGCGGCCGAGATGACCGACGAGTACAACTGGATCTACACCTCACGCGCCGACGGCGGCAGCGGCCTCTGCGAGGACAACCCGTCCTCCACCTGCCTGCCCGCGCCGCTCGACACCGCGACCGGCTACCACGCCCACATCGTGCCGCAGGAGGCCCGCACCGCCCTGTCCCACGTCCTGGGCAACGACCCCAGGCCGCACTACGTCCACCAGTCCAACCTCGCCGAGGAACGCCTGCTCTACCCCGTCCTCGACACGGTCCTCGCCGACTACCGCGCCCTGTTCGCCGACAACACGCCGCTGGTCAACCCGCGCCAGAAGGACGTCGGCACCGAGCTGAGCCGTCGTGCCGCCTGGGAGCGTGCGCTCGACGCCGGCCAGGTCACCGCCTACCGCGTCGGCACCACCGTCACCGTCAAGGCCCCGTCCGGCGTGGCCGTCCCGGTCACCGTGCCCGAGGGCACCCGCAAGCAACTCCTCCTCGGCACCGCCGCCTTCGGCACCGCCTACGCGGGCACGCGCTCCGACTGGACGACACCGGAACTCCTGCAGAACGCCGTCACCCTCCGGCTCCCGACCACCTGAGCCGCCGTCACCATCCCGCCGACACCCACCGATCCACGCGCTCCGGGGGAACGCACATGCCGAGCAGTGGCCGTCACGTCACCATGCTCACCGAAGGCACCTATCCACACGTCCACGGCGGCGTCAGCACCTGGTGCGACCAGCTGATCCGCGGCATGCCCGAGGTCGACTTCCACGTCCTCGCCCTCACCGGCAGCGGCCGCGAACCCGTCACGTGGGAACTGCCGCCCAACCTCACCGCCCACACCTCCTTCCCGCTCTGGGGCCCCGACCCGGCCCGCGCCGGGAGCGCCCCGCGCGGCGCGGCCCGGCGCCGCTTCCAGGACACGTACGAGCGCTTCCTCCTGGCGGTCCTCGACCCCGGGGCGGGACACGACTTCGGCGAGGCGCTCTACGAACTCGCCGCGCTCGCCCGCGCAGGACGCCTGACCGCCGCCCTGCGCACCGAACGCGTCCTGCGCACCCTCATGTGGATCTGGACCATGCCGCACCTGCCGACGGCCGCGGCCCGGCCCACCGTCCACGACGCCCTCACCGCCACCGACCTGCTGGAACACGCGCTGCGCCCGCTCACCGCCCGGATATCCGGCGACCGGGTCGCGCACGCCGTGTCCAGCGGGCTCGCCACGCTGCCGGCGCTGGCCGCCCAGCACTTCGAAGGGGTGCCCTTCCTGCTCACCGAACACGGCATCTACCTGCGCGAGCGCTACCTCGGCTACCGCACCGCGCCCCAGAGCTTCCCCGTCAAGTCCCTCCTCCTCGGCTTCTACCGCGAGCTCAACACCCTCGGCTACCGCAAGGCCGACCTCATCACCCCCTGCAACCAGTACAACCGGCGCTGGGAGGAACGCGGCGGCGCCCCGGTCGAGCGCATCCGCACCGTCTACAACGGCGTCGACCCGGCGGCCTTCCCCTGGGCGGGCCCCGAGCCCGAGACCCCCACCCTCAGCTGGGTGGGCCGCGTCGACCCCATCAAGGACCTGGAGACCCTGATCCGGGCGTACGCCATCACCCGCGCGGAGATCCCCGAGCTGCGCCTGCGTCTCTTCGGCCCGGTCCCGGCCGGCAACGAGGACTACCGCACCCGCCTGGAGAAGCTCGCCGCCGAACTCGGCGTCACCGACGGACTGACCTTCGAGGGCCGCGCCTCCGACGTCGCCGCCGCCTACGCGGCCGGCAACGTCGTGATGCTCTCCTCCATCAGCGAGGGCTTCCCCTTCTCCCTCATCGAGGCCATGTCGTGCGGCCGGGCCACCGTCTCCACCGACGTCGGCGGCGTCCGCGAGGCCGTCGGCGACACCGGCCTGGTCGTCCCGCCCCGCGAACCGGCCGTCATGGCCGCCGCCGTCTCCGCACTCCTCCACGACGACGCCCGCCGCGCCGACCTGGCCGCCCGCGCCCGGCAGCGGGTCGTCGACCGCTTCACCCTCCACCGCTCGGTCGACGGCTTCCGCCGCATCTACCTGGAACTGGCCGGCCGCCGCCCCGAACCCCAGGCGGAACCGGACGACTGGACCGTCGCCCTCACCGACCCCTGGCGCACCGACACGGCCGGAGGCGCGTGGGCATGAGCGGCTCCCTCTGGCTGAAACCGGGCACCACGCAGGATGCCCTTCCGGCGATCCCCCGCCAGCCCACGGCACGGCG
>NZ_SDOY01000064.1 GCF_004117935.1 Streptomyces roseicoloratus
CCGCCGCGGGGGTGCCGGGGCCGGCGGGCGCGGGCCGGGTCGTCAGGAGGGCGATCGCCGTGTGGACGGCGTCGAGACGGTCGCGCATGTCGGCGGCGGCGTCGGTGTCGAGTGCGGCGCAGGCGGGCGGCAGTCCGACGCAGATCCGCTCGGCGAGACCGGCGGCGACCTCGCCGAGCGCGGTGGTGTCGGTGGCGCGGACGTCGCCGTAGCGCAGGGAGCGGGCGAGGGCGGGCAGGGCCTGGGCGAGGTGGGCGACGTCGCTGTCGAGGGCGGCGCGGTCGGCGAGCGCGTGCAGCACGGCGGGCAGGGCGTCGCCGAGTCCGGCGAGCAGGCACTGCTCGGCGAGCGCGGTGACGGCGGCGAGGTCGTCGGCCGCGGCCGCCCGCGCGCGGGCCCGGGCGGTGGCGGCGGCCTCGACGGTGGTGCCCCAGACGCCCGCCTCGGCGACCCGGACGTGGAGTTCGGGCTCCCAGCGCAGCCGCCAGCTCTCCCGGAACGTGCCGGTGGAGCCGCGGCCCGCGACGGGGCCGCCCCAGTCGACGCCGAGCAGCCGGAGCCGGTGCAGGAGCCGGCTGCGGGCGGCGTCGTTGTCCTTGCGCAGGTCGAGGCCGAGCTCGCGCTCGGACGCCTCGGGCTTGAGGCGCAGCCCGCGCTGGAGCCGTTCGAGGTCGCGCTGGAGCGGCACGGCGGGTGCGCCGGCCGGGACCGTGCCGAGGACGTCGCCGACCACGAGCCGGTCCCGCATCAGGTCGAGCGGGACGTCCGAGCCCTCGCACATGACGGCGCGGACGGCGTCGGTGGTCTCGCCGAGCCCGGGCAGCGGGCGGCCGCGCATCACGGCCAGGGTGTCGGCGAGCCGTACGGCCTCGATGACGTGCGCGGAGGAGACGGTCAGGTCCTCGTCCCGCAGCAGTCCCGCGACCTTGGTCATCCAGCGTTCGACGGGCCGGTCGGGCGCGGTGAAGAGGTGCGCGTACCAGCCGGGGGCGTCGATGCCGGCGCCGTAGCCGGAGCGGCGGGCGAGCCGGCGGTGGGTCCAGGGGACCCAGGTCAGCTCGGCCTTCACCTTGGGCAGTCCCTTGAGCAGGGCGCGGTCGGCCGTGACGGTGGTCCTGCGCAGCAGCGCGGGCACGTGCCAGGCGCCGCAGACCACGGCGACGTCGTCGCCGAACTCCTTCCGGGCCGCGCGCAGCCGCAGCCGCATGTGCGCCTCGCGCATCAGGTCGCGCGGGTGGCCGCCGTGTCCGTACGCCTCGCGCAGGGCGCCCATCGCCTCGGCGACGGCGTCGAACGGGGCGAACGGGTCGCCGGCGCCGCGCAGTTCGACGACGTCCTCCCACCAGCGTTCGGCGTCGTCGTAGCCGGCGGTGCGGGCGAGCTCGGCGATCGGGTCGACGCGCAGTTCCCGGCCGCCGGCCGGTTCGGCACCGGTGAACTCCTCCCCGTCGTCCCAGGTGGGGTCGAGGGCGGCGAGGCTGTGGGCGGCGGGCAGGTCGACGAAGCGCACCTCGGCGCCGTGGTCGAGGGCCCAGCGGATCGCGACCCACTCGGGCGAGAACTCGGCCATGGGCCAGAACGCGGCCCGTCCCGGGTCGTCCACGGCGTGCGCGAGCAGCGCGACCGGGGGCCGCATCTCCTCGTCGGCGGCGAGCGCGACCAGGGCGTCCGCCTCGGGCGGGCCCTCGACGAGCACGGCCTTGGGGCGCCCGGCGTCGAGCGCCGCCCGCACGGCCCGCGCGGAGCCGGGTCCGTGGTGCCGCACGCCGAGCACGAGCGGCCCGGTCACGGACCGCGCCGGGGGCGCGGCGGCTCCGGGGGGAGATGCCGGGGCGCCGGTGTGCGGGTCGGCGCGGGTGCCCGCGTCGTGCTCCGTGGCGGCGGGGCGGGTCATGCGCTCACCTCGCGGCAGGCGCGGTAGAAGTCCTTCCATCCGTCTCTCTCACGGACCACGGTCTCCAGGTACTCCTGCCAGACGACCCGGTCGGCGGCCGGGTCGCGGACCACCGCGCCGAGCAGACCGGCGGCGACGTCGGCGGAGCGGAGCACCCCGTCGCCGAAGTGGGCGGCGAGGGCCAGGCCGCCGGTGACGACGGAGATCGCCTCGGCCGTCGACAGCGTCCCCGAAGGGGACTTGAGCTTGGTGCGGCCGTCGGTGGTGACTCCGTCGCGCAGTTCGCGGAAGACGGTGACGACCCGGCGGATCTCGTCCGCGCCGTCCGGAACGGCGGGCAGGTCGAGCGAGCGCCCGATCTGGTCGACGCGTCGGGCGACGATGTCCACCTCGGCGTCCGGCGTCGCGGGCAGCGGCAGCACGACGGTGTTGAAGCGGCGGCGCAGGGCGCTGGACAGGTCGTTGACGCCGCGGTCGCGGTCGTTGGCCGTGGCGATGAGGTTGAAGCCGCCGACGGCCTGCACCTCCTCGCCCAGTTCGGGGATCGGCAGGGTCTTCTCGGACAGGATCGTGATGAGGGTGTCCTGCACGTCGGCGGGGATGCGGGTCAGTTCCTCGACGCGGGCGGTCATGCCCTGCGCCATGGCCCGCATGACGGGGCTGGGCACGAGGGCGTCGCGGCTGGGACCGTGGGCGAGCAGCTGCGCGTAGTTCCAGCCGTAGCGGATGGCTTCCTCGGGGGTGCCGGCGGTGCCCTGGACGAGGAGCGTGGAGTCGCCGCTGACGGCGGCGGCGAGGTGCTCGGAGACCCAGGTCTTGGCGGTGCCGGGAACGCCGAGCAGGAGCAGGGCGCGGTCCGTGGCGAGCGTGGTGACGGCGACCTCGACGATGCGGCGCGGGCCGACGTACTTCGGTGTGACCACCGTGCCGTCGGGCAGTGTGCCGCCCAGGAGGTAGGTGGCGACGGCCCAGGGCGAGAGCCGCCAGCGCGCGGGGCGCGGCCGGTCGTCGGCGGCGGCGAGCGCGGCGAGTTCGTGGGCGAAGGCGTCCTCGGCGTGGGGCCGCAGGGCCGCGTCCGCGGCGGTGGTCGTGGTGGTTTCGGGCAGGGTCATGGGTCCCCCTCCAGATCGTTCGACCTGCTGTGCGATCCACGGTGCACCATGCCACTGACATCGGGTCACGCCCTGGGGAAACCGCAGGTCAGGGCTGCGGCGAGGGCGTTGTCAGTGGCGGCCCGTACGGTCGTTCGCATGACTGAGCAGGGGGTGCGCTGGACGTCGGAACAGGTGCTGGCACTGGCTCCTGACGACGCGTCGCGCAGAGCGGGAAGCAAGCTGGGTTCGCCCGGCCCGTGGTCGGGCGCGGGCCGCGACGGCCGGGCCGTCTGGGGCCTGTGCAAGGGCAGCGGCAGGACGCCGTACCGCACGGTCGTGGACACCGCGGGTCCGGCGTACGCGTGCAGTTGCCCGAGCCGCAAGTTCCCGTGCAAGCACGCGCTGGGACTGCTGTTGCTGTGGGCGGGGGACGCGGCCGGGACGGCGGTGCCGACGGCCGGCGAGGCGCCCGACTGGGCGGCGGAGTGGCTCGCGGGCAGACGTGCGCGGGCGGAGGCCGCGCGGGAGGGGGCCGCGCGGACCGAGGCGGACGGCGGGCCCGCCGACCCGGAGGCCGCGCGCCGCCGGGCGGAGCGGCGGGCGGCCCGGATCACGGCGGGGGCACAGGAGTTGGAGCAGCGGCTCGCCGACCTGCTGCGCGGCGGGCTCGCCTCGGCCGAGCGCGCGGGGTACGGGCTGTGGGAGGAGACCGCGGCCCGCATGGTCGACGCCCAGGCCCCGGGGCTGGCCGGGCGGGTGCGCGAGCTGGGCGCGGTCGCCGGATCGGGGCCGGGCTGGCCGGTACGGCTCCTGGAGGAGTGCGCGCTGACCCATCTCCTCGACCGCGCCTGGCTGGCGGTGGACACCCTGCCCGGTCCGCTGGCCGCGACGGTCCGCGGCCGGGTCGGCCTGCCGTCCTCACCGGAGGGGCCGGTGCTGCGCGACGACTGGCTGGTGCTCGCCCAGTACGACACGGCGGACGCGCGCCTGACGACCCGCCGGATCTGGCTGCACGGCCGGTCGACCGGGCACACGGCCCTGCTCCTCTCCTACGGCGCGGCGGGCCGCGCACCCCAACTGGCCCTGCCCGTCGGCGCCGTCGTGGACGCCGAGCTGCGCCCGTACGGTTCGGGCGGGGGGCTGCGCGCCGAGCTGGTCGAGCAGTTCGGCACCGCCTCGGCCGCGTGCCCGCCGCCTCCGGGCACCGGGGTCGCCGCCGCCCTCGCCGCCTACGGCGGCGCGCTGCGCGAGGACCCGTGGCTGGACAGCTGGCCGGTGACCTTGTCGGAAGTGGTCCCGGCCCGGGCGGAGTACGGCTGGCAACTCGCCGACGCCGCGGGCACAGGACCGGGCTCGGCGCCTGGCACAGGACCGGGCACACCCTCGGGCACACGACCGGGCACACCCTCGGGCACGGGGGCGGGCACCCCGTCGGGCACAGGGCCGGACCAAGCTCCGGGCGCGGCGGCCGGCACGGCCGACGGCGCCGACGGGACCTCGGCAGCGATCGAGGCTGCCGACGGGACCTCGGCCGTCCCCGGGGGCGCCGACGGACCCCCGGGTACGGCCGTGGGCACCGCCGGCCGGGAGGCCGTGCCGCTGACCCGCGCCGCCCAGGCACATCCCGGGCTGTGGCGGCTGGTCGCACTGTCCGGAGGCGGCCCCGTGAGGGTGTTCGGGGAGGTGGGCCACCAGGGGTTCACCCCGCTGGCCGCCTGGTCGCCGGACGAACCGGGCGAGACGGTGCCGCTCGTCTGACACCGCCGCGGACGCGCCCCACGCCCGTCCCACCACCCCACCCACCTCTGGAGGAGTCCATGGACGCCTGGGAAGAGCTCGTCACGTCGGCGCTGCTGGGCACCGACCGGAAGCCGTTCGGGTCCGGCACCGGAGACGCGGCGCCCCTCGCGCTGCTCGACGCCGCCGCCGTGCACACCGTACGGCGCAGAGCGGGGCTGCGCCC
>NZ_SDOY01000065.1 GCF_004117935.1 Streptomyces roseicoloratus
CTGCGCCTGAGCCGCCACCCGTACGGCGCCGCGCCGTAGTGGTGCGGCCAGGAACAAGGAGCGAAGGCGCCGCAAAGGGCGCCGTCCCGTGTGCCCACCCGTCCCGCCCTGCGGGACGAATGCCCACACGGAGGTGTGCGACACCCGCACCGCCAGGCGCGGGCACACACGGCGGGGGGCACCGCCCAGCGAGCGCGGGCACATGGCGAGGGCGCCACCACCGCGCCACCCCGCCGGGCGCGGGCCCACACGGCGGTGGGCGACGGAGGCGCCACCCCGCCGGGCGCGAGCCCACACGGCGGGGCGCGACGACCGCAACACCCAGACAGGCGCGAGCCCACACGGCGGTGGGCGACGACCGCAACACCCAGACAGGCGCGAGCCCACACGGCGGTGGGCGACGGCTGCACCACCCCGCCGGGCGCGAGCCCACACGGCGGGGCGCCACGACCGCACCACCCCGTCAGGCGCGAGCCCACACGGCGAGGCGCGACAACCGCGCCACCCCGCCAGGCGCGGGCCCCTGCGGGAGGGGGACGGCCGCGCTGTCCCCGTCGGGCGGGGGGGTCAGGGAGTTACTGTTCGGCGTCCAGGGGCATCGGGCCGTAGATCTTCGTGCCGTCCTCCGACAGCGTCACCGCCGCCGCGCCCCCCTCCAGCAGGGCGCGCCAGTGTTCACCGAGCCAGGACTCCGCGTCGCCCTGGGTGCTGAACTCCTCGGGGGTGACCGTCGGCGGGACCTCGGTGCCGTCGGACTTCTCGAACCGCCACGTCCATGCCATGTCCGCCTCCTGGCGCTCACCGGATGATCGGTTTCCTGCCCGCAGCGTAGCCGGGCGCGCACCCGTTGCGGGGTCGCGGGAGGATCTAGGCGTGGAACTGACTCTGCTCGGCACCGGTGCCCCCCTCGGACTGCCCCGCCCCGACTGCCCGTGCGCGGTGTGCGCGCTGTCCCGTGGTGACCGCGCGCGGGCCGCGACCTCCCTGCTGGTGGACGGCGCGCTGCTGCTGGACCTGACGCCGGGCGCCGCCCTGGCCGCCGCCCGCTCGGGGCACTCGCTGGTCGGCGTACGGCAGGTGCTGCTGACGCATCCGCACGACGGGCCGGCCGTGGAGGTTCCGGCCGGGCTGCCGACGGCGGTCCGGGTGCCGGACGGGCGGGAGTTGACGCTCATCAGCGGGCACCGGGTGCGGGCCCTGGCGATGGACGCGCCGGGAACCGGTTACGAGGTGACCTCGACCGACGGCGAGCGGCTGCTCTACCTGCCGCCGGGCGGCGCGCCCGCCGGCCTCGGGGAGACGCACAGCACCCCGTACGACATGGTGGTCGCCGACGTGACGGGCCGGCCGGACGGTCTCGCCCGGCTGCGGGCGACCGGGGCGGTCGGCGCGAGCACGGACGTGATCGCCGTGCACCTGGACCATGACGCGCCGGCCGGCGCGGAGCTGGACCGCCGGCTCGCGGCGGCGGGCGCGCGGGCGGTGCCGGACGGGTCGACGCTGTACGTCGGCGAGTACCACGCGGTGCCCGACGTGCCGCGGCGCACGCTGGTGACGGGCGGGGCGCGGTCGGGGAAGTCGGTGGAGGCCGAGCGGCGCCTGGAGACCTTCCCCGAGGTGGTGTACGTGGCCACGGGCGGGATCCGCGAGGGCGACCCGGAGTGGGCCCACCGGATCGGCCTGCACCGGGAGCGGCGGCCGGGCTCGTGGCGTACGGAGGAGACCTGCGACCTGGTGCCGCTGCTCCGGGAGGACGGCCCGGCGCTGCTGGTCGACTGTCTGTCGCTGTGGCTGACGGACGCCATGGACCGGGTCGGCGCCTGGGACGACGAGACCTGGCGGAACGGCGGGCGGGAGGCGCTGGGCGAGCGGGTCGCCGAGCTGGTGGCGGCGGTGCGCGGGACGACGCGTACGGTCGTCGCCGTGACCAACGAGGTGGGGTCCGGTGTGGTGCCGGCGACGCCGTCGGGCCGCCGCTTTCGCGATGAGCTGGGGCGGCTGAACGCGGCGTTCGGCGACGAGTGCGAGCAGGTGGTGCTCGTGGTGGCGGGGCAGCCGCTGGTGCTGCGCGGGTAGGGTGCGAGCGACCACCCGAGACCGTGTGATTCCTAGGCGGAAGCAACCTTGAACCTCGACGACTTCTCCGATCTGATCGAGCGCCCCGACGGGGGGATACGGCGTGAGGCCGAGGAGCGCAGGGAGCGGCTGAGTGTCCGTCCCGGTGCGCTGGGGCGGCTGGACGAGCTGGGCGAGTGGCTTTCGGCGGCGCAGGGCGCGGTCCCGGTGCGGCCGGTCGCGCAGCCGAAGGTGGTGCTGTTCGCGGGTGACCACGGGGTGGCCTCGCTCGGGGTGTCCGGGCGGTCCGCGGGCGGTGCGTACGAGCTGGTGCGGGCGGTGCTCGACGGCGCGAGTCCGGTGGCGGTGCTCGCCCGGGCCCAGCAGGTGCCGGTGCGGGTCGTGGACGCGGGTCTCGACTGCGATCCGGAGCTGCTGCCGGCGGAGGTGACCCGGCGCCGGGTGCGGCGCGGTTCGGGCCGCATCGACGTGGAGAACGCGCTGACCGTCGAGGAGGCGCGCCAGGCACTGGAGCTGGGGATCGCCGTCGCCGACGAGGAGGCGGACTCCGGGACCGATCTGGTGGTGCTCGGCGACGTGAGCGTGGGCGGCACCACTCCCGCGTCGACGCTGATCGCCGCGCTGTGCGGGACGGACGCCTCCGTGGTGACCGGGCGGGGCGGCGCGGGGATCGACGACCTGGCGTGGATGCGCAAGTGCGCGGCGATCCGGGACGCACTGCGCCGGGCGCGGCCCGTGCTCGGTGACCAGCTGGAGCTGCTCGCGGCCGTCGGTGGTGCCGATCTGGCGGCGGCGACCGGGTTCCTGCTGCAGTCCTCGGTGCGGCGGATGCCGGTGCTGCTGGACGGCGTGGTGGGCGCGGCCTGTGCGCTGGTGGCGCAGCGGGCGGCGTTCCGGGCGCCGGACTGGTGGCTGGCGGGCCAGGTGAGCGGGGAGCCGGCGCAGTCGAAGGCGCTGGACCGGATGGCGCTCAACCCTCTGCTCGACCACGGCGTCACTGTGGGAGAGGGAACCGGGGCCCTGCTCGCGCTTCCCCTCGTCCGGGCCGCCGCCGCGCTGGCCGCGGAGCTGCCGGAGGTGACCTCTCCGGTGGCCGCACCGGCCGGGGAGAGCTGAGACGAACGGATCACGGCACCGGGTGCCGCCGGCCGCCACGCGCGGCCGGTGGCATCCGGCGCACGGCCGTGCGGAGCGATGCCCCATATGATCGCTTTTCATGGGAGAGGTCCGTTTGTCCAGCGAGGGAGCGCCCCAGAGCACGGTCCGTTCGCGCCGCAGCGCCGCGTTCGCCGTCTGGTATCTGCGGGTCGTCACGTTCGTCAATTTCCTGAGCGCCGTGTGGGTCTCGTTCGGCCAGGACCTGCGCCGGCACAACACGGACGACTACTTCACCCCGTACATGCTGACGGCGGGCTTCGCGTCGGGGGTCCTCACGCTCTTCCTGGCGATCACCATGCGCCGCCGCAAGCGGGCCGCGTGGATCCTGAACCTGGTGCTGTCCGGACTGTTCCTGCTGCTCTTCGCGGTGGTGATGGCGTTCCCGGAGATCCGGCAGCACGCCCAGAACTGGATCTCGCTGGCCCTGACGGCGGCCTTCTTCGCCGCGCTGCTGCTCGGCCGCAGGGAGTTCTACGCGAAGGGTGACCGCTCCAACCCGCTGCTCGCGACGGCCGTCGCGGTCGGCGGTCTGCTCGTCACCTCGCTGCTCGCCGCCGGCCTGGTCACCGTCACCAACGAGTCGACCGGCCACTCCACCTTCCTGGAGCGCTGGCGCTACGGCGTGATGCGGCTGGTCACCGTGGCCGCCGACGATTCGCGCTTCCCCGGCATCTCCACCCCGGGCTGGGTGGACGTGGCCGTCAACGTGATGTCCACGCTGCTGCTGTTCGCCGTGCTCTTCGCGGCCTTCCGCTCCCGGCGGGCCGTCGACCCGCTCACCGAGGAGGACGAGGACCGGCTGCGGGTGCTGCTCGACAAGCACGGCGACCGGGACTCGCTGGGCTACTTCGCGCTGCGCCGCGAGAAGAGCGTCGTCTGGTCGCCCAGCGAGAAGGCGGCCATCGCCTACCGGGTGGTGGGCGGGGTGTCGCTGGCCTCCGGCGACCCGATCGGCGATCCGGAGGCCTGGCCCGGCGCCATCGAGCCCTGGCTGGCCGAGGCCCGCGAGCACGGCTGGATCCCGGCCGTCATGGGCGCGAGCGAGGAGGCCGGCACGATCTACGCCCGGCACGGGCTGGACGCCCTGGAGCTCGGTGACGAGGCCATCGTCGAGACGGACGAGTTCACGCTCGACGGGCGGGCCATGCGGACGGTCCGGCAGGCGTTCAACCGGGTCAAGCGGGCCGGTTACGAGGTGCGGATCCGGCGCCACGAGGACATCCCGGCCGACGAGATGGACGAGCTGCTCCGCAGGGCCGACGACTGGCGCGACGGCGCCACCGAGCGCGGCTTCTCGATGGCGCTCGGTCGGCTCGGCGACCCGGGGGACGGGCGCTGCGTGATGCTGGAGTGCACCGACGAGAAGGGCGAGCTGCGGGCGCTGCTGTCGTTCGTGCCGTGGGGGCCGAAGGGCCTCTCGCTGGATCTGATGCGCCGCGACCGGGACTCCGAGAACGGCCTGATGGAGTTCATGGTCATCGAGCTGTTGCAGCGCGCGAAGGAGATCGGGATCACTCAGGTCTCGCTGAACTTCGCGATGTTCCGCTCCGTCTTCGAACGCGGCTCGAAGCTCGGGGCGGGACCCGTGCTGCGGATGTGGCGTTCGCTGCTCAGCTTCTTCTCGCGCTGGTGGCAGATCGAGTCGCTGTACCGCGCCAACGCCAAGTACCGACCGATCTGGGAGCCCCGATTCATGCTCTTCGAGAAGAGCGCCGACCTGCTGCGGATCGGCCTGGCGGCCGGCCGGGCCGAGGGCTTCCTGGAGGCGCCGGGCCTGCCCAAGTGGCTGCACCGCAGGCACCTGGAGGGGCGGCGTTGAGCGGCGGCTTCAAGGCGTTCGCGCGCCGCGAGTGGGGCCCGCTGTACGGCACCGTGCGGACGGCGCTCGTCACGAGGAGGTGGCGGGCGGTCCCCATGACGCTGACCGCCGTCTGCCTCACCTCGGTCTTCCAGGTCGTGCAGAACCAGGACTGGGGCTACCAGCCGGTCCAGGACATCGGCTCGGTGCGGGCCGAGGACCCGCTGGTGCTCGCCCTGCTCCGTACGCCGCTGTCGTTGTTCGTGCCGGCGCTCGACCTGCCGGTGTGGGGCGCGCTGGCGCAGATCCTGCTGGTCTTCGGCATCGCCGAGATCTGCCTGGGCCGGTGGCGGACGCTGCTGCTCGCGTACGCGGCGACGTTCGCCGGCACGCTGTACGCCCGGGTCGGCATCGCCCTCGGACCGGACAACCCACTGGGGCTTCCGGCCTCGGACGCGCAGGTGGTGGACACCGGGCCGTCGGCAGCGGTCGTCGGGCTCGCCGTCTACGTGTGCCGGCGCCACCGGGCCTGGTGGACCGGGTCGCTGGTGATCGTGGCGATGGTCGTCGAGGTGATGATCAAGAACAACCTGGCCGGCAAGGAGCACCTGGCGGCGATCGCCGCCGTCCTGCTGGTCGTCGCCGTTCGGGAGTGGCGGGAGCGGCGCCGTCAGGACGACGGCGTGGAGCCGCGGCCGGGGACCCGTTCCTGGAAGCCGCCGATCAGGTCCTGAACCCTGCGGCGCACCCGGACCCAGCGCTTGTCGTGCCGGTAGGTGCGGATCCGCGAGCGGGCCCGGGCGCGGTGGCGGCGGCCGTAGAAGTGCCGGGACCACCAGGAGCCCGGGCGGGCGAGGCGGATCGCGCCGACGATCGCCACGAAGGGCACCAGGGCGCCGATCACGGCCATCCGGAACTTGCCCTTCACCAGGGTGACGAGGACGAGCAGGAAGTTCAGGACGAGGGTGAGGATGAAGGCGGCCCGGTTCTGCCGCTCGTCCGCCGTCAGGTCGTTCACGCCGAGCGGCGAGAAGCCCGCGAGCGCGAGCCCGACCAGGGCCGCGGTGAGGACGACGGCCTCGACGCTCTTGCGGCCGTCCTCCGACCAGTAGACGTCGTCGAGGTGGAGCACGAGCGCGAACTCGTCGAGGACGAGACCCGCGCCGATCCCGAAGATCACGGCGAACACCGCCGCGCCGATGCCGTGCCGGCCGCTGCCGACCGCGCCGAAGCCGCCGAGGATCGTGAGCACGACGCCCGGCACCACGTGATGGATGTGCAGTCCGCCCGAGGACACGTTGCCGAAGGGGCCCTTGCCGGCCCTGATCAGCCGGGTGACGGCCCGGGTGACGAGGAAGGTGACCACGAACGAGGTCAGGGCGAGGAGCAAGGGGAGCTTGCCGGGTTCGACGATGTTGCGCGAGAACCAGTGACCCATGCCACCCTCTGCCTGTCGCTCGGTACCGATTCGTCAGTTTTCTTCCTTTGGTGACAATTTAGCCCCTCGCCGGTGGCACTACCCTTCCGCGGATGGACGGCCTGCGTTTCGCCTTCGGCACCCTCACCGTGCTTCCCGCCCGCATCACCCGCTGGGACCGTGACGCGGCACGCGCCGGGATGCTCTGCGCCCCGCTCGCGGGCCTGGTCGTGGGCCTGTTCGCGGCGGCGGTCGGCGGCGTGTTCCTGCTGCTCGGCGCGGGCCCGCTGCTCGCCGCCGTGCTCACCGTCGCCGTCCCCGCGCTGCTGACCCGCGGCCTGCACCTCGACGGCCTCGCCGACACCGCCGACGGACTGGGCAGCGGGAAGCCCGCCGAGGACGCGCTGCGCATCATGAAGCAGTCGGACATCGGCCCGTTCGGCGTCATCGCCCTGCTCCTGACCCTGCTCGCCCAGATCGCGGCACTGTACGAGCTGTACGGGCAGGGCTGGGCGCACGGCACCGTCGCCGCCGCCCTGTCCGCGACCGTGGCCCGCCTCGCCCTCACGACCGCCTCCCGCGAGGGCGTCCCGGCCGCCCGCCCGGAGGGCCTGGGCGCGATCGTCGCGGCGACGGTCCCGTCCCGCGCCGCCGCCCTGACGACGGCAGCCGTCCTCCTCGCCTGCGCGGCCTCGGGAGCCCTCACCTCCTGGCCCGACGCCGCCCGCCACCTCTGCGCCGCCCTCGCCGCCCTGGCCGCGTCCGAACTCCTGCTGCGACGCTGCGTACGCCGCTTCGGCGGGGTGACGGGCGACGTCTTCGGCGCGGTGGAGGAGACGGCGGCGACGGTGGCACTGGTGGGGCTGACGCTGGGGTGAGGGCGGACGTGACCCAACCGTCACCTGCGCGAAGGGCAGCCTGGGCGACGGCTAGCAGGCCCTGCGCCACGCCCCCAGGTCGTACCTCTTCCGCATCGAGCTCAGGCCCAGTTCGCGGGAGCGGGGGCAGAAGGCCGACGGGGCGAGTTCGTATTCGACGTGGAAGACCGCCTTGCCCGCCTTCACGAAGGGGGTGAGGCGGTCGCACTCGTCGTACTCGGCGCACTGCTCGTTGATCGCGAAGTCGAAGTCCGCGACGAGTTGGGGGATCTGGTCCAGGTCGTTCTTCAGGGCGACCGACAGGCCGCGGTCGTGGGCCAGGCGGGCGATCAGGCGGTTGTAGCGGAGCTGGTCGGCGGCGGTGAGCGGGAAGCCGGTCGGGTTGGTGTAGCCGTCCATGTTGTCGGGTTCGACCGCGTCGAAGCCCTTGGTGCGGCACATGTCGAGGCGGGCCGCCATCAGCGGCTCCAGGAGGTCGGTGCGGCGGATGTCGAGCCAGCGTTCGCCGGGCCAGCCGTTGCCCTTGCCCAGGACGGACTCCGGGAACCTCGCGGCGTCCGGGCGGAAGTCCTCCCACGCGCCCGTGGAGACGTAGCAGACGACCTTGCGGCCGCGCCGGTGCAGGTCGGCGACCGTGGCCGCCGGGTGGTCGAAGCCGTCGATGTCGTACACCGGGACGTCCACCGACGGGTCCAGGCGGCCGCTGAGCTGCCACTGCCAGGCCAGGCCCGGGCGGGGCTGCCAGCGGGTGGCCGGGGTGCCGTCGGGCGTACGGGAGGACGGCGGCCGGCCGTCGGGCGCGGGCGGGACCGCCGTGCAGGCCGCGGCGAACAGCAGCAGGGCGAGCAGGGGCAGCAGGCGTCTCACCGGACGGGCTCCAGGGTGTGCGGGAGGGTGCCCCACGGGTGGGCACCGGTACCGGGCACCACGCAGTGGACGCGGGTCGACGGGCGGGCGTCCGCCGGCGCCGCGTACACCAGGTGGCAGTAGTGGTCGGCGACCGGCAGGTCGAGGCAGCGGTAGGAGTCCCACGGGCCCTCGAAGGTGACGAGCAGGTCCGCCAGGGCCTCGTAGCCGGGGGCGGGATGCGCGCCGTGGTTGAGGACGAGGGTCCGGGCGCCGGCGGCCCGCGCCGCCACGGCGAGCCGCCGGTAGTGCGGCAGCGCGTCCGGCGCGGTCGGCACCTGGTCGAGGAACGCGCCGTCGGCGCCGTACCAGTCGCGGTGCCGCACCAGGTCGGCGGCGACCTCGCCGTGCGGGCGGCGGCCGTAGTCGGTGTCCGCGTAGCCGAGCACCCGCACGCCCGCGTCCCGCAGCCGGGCGGCGACCTCGGCGAAGGCCGGGTCGGGCGCGCGGCCCGCCCCGCTCGCCGGGTTGAGGACGACGCCGTAGAGGGACGGGGCGGCCGCGAGGAGGGCGGCCCAGTCCTCGGGACGGTCGGCGGGATGCTCGTAGAACGGCACCAGGAGGGAGGAGTTCACGGTCCGGCACCTGCCTCAGTGACGGTGGGTGGTCGGTCGTACCAGCAGAACACGGGCGAGCACGCCCAGCGCGACGGCCGCGGCGCCCGCCGCGAGCGGACCGGCGGCCGGGGCGAAGGCCTGCGCGAGGCCCTGCGCGGCCGCCGCGAGCAGGCACACCACGGCCGCGGCCGCCACCGCGCCGTAGGCCTGGAGCAGCAGCCCCAGCCACAGCACCGCGCCGGTCAGCAGCAGCGACCCGGCCCGCGGCACGGAGACGGCGCCGGCGCCGGGCCACAGCAGCGCGGCCGCGACGGTCAGGACGCTCAGCACCGCCAGGTAGCCGCCGAGGCAGCGGGCCAGCGTGCCGGTGACGGCGCGCCGGAACTCGTGCGCCGTGGTCAGCGTCCGCAGCCGGGCCAGGCCCGCGGCACGGAAGCGGTGCAGCAGCCATTCCGCCGGACCCATGGAGAGGGTCAGCGCGATGACCGCGTCGGCGCCCGCGTACAGCACGAGCAGTCCGCTGCCGAGGCCGAACAGGCCGTACGGGAGCGAGGCCGCGAACGGCGGCCCGCCCCGGCCCCGGGCGCCGCGCCGCAGCCCCGGGCGCAGGACGAGCGCGGCGAAGGCGGTGGCGGCGGCGAGCGGGAGCACGAGCAGCGCGATCCGCAGCGGCGCCGGCAGGTCGTACCGGAAGGCGGGGACGGCGCCGGCGAGCGGCAGCAGCGCGGCGAGCAGGGCCCGCTCGCGGCCGAGGACGAGCAGGACGGTCGCCGCGGCCAGGTAGAGGGCCTGGCCGGCGCCGAACAGGGCGGCGGCGGCCTCGCCGGGACCAGCGGCGGCGACCGTGACGACCGCCCCGGCGAGCGCGCCGGCCGGGGCGCCGGTGAGCAGCGCGCGGACGGCGGCCCGGCGGTCGCCGAGGCCGAGCCAGGTGTACGCGCGGTGCGCGAGGACCTGGTTCCACACCCAGCCGGTGACGGCCCCGGCGAGCAGCGGGACCGCGCCCGGCGGGAGCCCGTGACGGCCGGGCCCGTCGGCGAGCAGCGGGGCGCCGAGGACGTAGCCGAGGCCGGGCAGGGCGAAGACCAGGCCGCGCAGCAGACATCCGCCGAGGCCGCCGTGCCAGGGGCCGACGGGCTGGGGCTCGGGGGCGGGGTGGCGGCGCTCGGTGCGGGCGTAGAGGTCCTCGGCCAGGGCGAAGGAGTCGGGGCGGCCGTAGGCGAGGCGGATGTGGTCGTCGGTCATGCCGTCGGACTCGAGGATCGCGGCTATCTCGTCGGGGTGGACGGCCACGGCGGCCAGTTCGTCCAGGCGTTCGGCGAGGGCGTCCAGCGGGTCGGGGGCGAGGAGCACCGGGCCGGGCGGGGCTCCGGGCGGGGCGCC
>NZ_SDOY01000066.1 GCF_004117935.1 Streptomyces roseicoloratus
GGCGCGGGCAGCCCGGCGCGCGTGCGGACGCCCGGCGCGGGCACGGGCAGCACGGCCCGGGGTCATGCGTAGTCCCCCGCGAAGAAGCGGCGTACCGCCTCCGTGTGGAGCGGGAAGGCCAGTTCCTCGGGTGCCCGCAGCAGGTGGTGGCCGCTGGTCTCGTCCGTCGCGGCCGACGGCGGCAGGTCGGCTGCCGGGCGGGGCGGGAGCAGGCCGAAGACGAGGAGGTGGCCGGCCGGGGAGCTGAGGACGTCGGCGAGCCGTACGTCCTTCGCGGCGGCCTCGATGCCGGTCTCCTCGCGCAGTTCGCGTGCCACGGCCTCCCGCCAGTCCTCACCGAAGTCGACGAAGCCGCCGGGGAGGGCGACCCGCCCGGACTGCGGCGGGATGGTGCGGGTGATGACGACGAGCGCGGTGCCGTCGGTGTCGGTCACGGGCAGGAGGGCGACGGCGACCGGGAGCGGGTTGCGGTAGACGGTGAAGCCGCAGGCGGCACAGGTGCGCGGCCAGCCGGCCTCGGCCACGTGGCGGGCGCCGCAGGAGGAGCAGTGGGAGTGCGGGGCGAAGTCGGTCACGGGCCCGACCGTATGCGATCGTCTTTCCCGCCGCTGCCGGAACTGGTAGACGGTGCCCATGACAGGACTGAAGCGACTGACAGGACCCGCCTCCGCGCTCCGTGCTCTCGGCGCGTCGGCCTTCGCCGCGCTGCTCGCCGCCACCACCGTCGTTCCCGCCGCGCACGCCGCACCCACCGCACCCACCGGGCATGCCGCGCGTGCCGATGCCCTCCCCGCCGCGCCGGAGCCCAAGGCGCCGAAGGATTTCGTGGCGCTGGACCGGGTGGACCCGACGATCCTTCAGGACATGCGCTACACCACGGAGCACAACTTCGTGGGCGAGCCGATCGACGGCTACCGCCGGCCGGTGTGCATCCTGACGCGGCCGGCCGCCGAGGCTCTGCACCGCGCGCAGGCGCGGCTGCTCGCGAGGGGCTACACGCTGAAGGTGTACGACTGCTACCGGCCGCAGCGGGCGGTGGACCACTTCGTGCGCTGGGCGAAGGACCTGGACGACGAGCGGATGAAGAAGGAGTTCTATCCGCTGGTCGACAAGTCCCGGCTGTTCGCGGACGGTTACATCGCGGAGAAGTCCGGGCACAGCCGCGGTTCGACGGTGGACGTGACGGTCGTGCGGCTGCCCGCGGCGCCCACGGGGCCGTACGTGCCGGGCGGGCCCCAGGTGGAGTGCTTCCGACCGCAGGAGCAGCGCTTCCCGGACAACTCCCTGGACATGGGCACCGGTTTCGACTGCTTCGACACCCTGTCCCACACCGACGATCCGCGGATCCAGGGGGTGCAGCGGGCCAACCGCGACCTGCTGCGGGGTGCGCTGGCGGAGCAGGGCTTCGTCAACCTGCCCGAGGAGTGGTGGCACTTCACCTTCAAGCCCGAGCCGTACCCCTCGACCTTCTTCGACTTCCCTGTGGCCCGGCGGTCGGTGGCGGGGCACTGACGTCTTCCGCCGTCCGTCCGCCCGTGCCAGACTTCTGCCGCACACTTTCTGACGCATCGTCAGAACTCGCTTCGGAGTGAGGGGTGGCGGATGGCACGGACGCGCAGGCCCGTGGTGGCCGGATGGTTCACGGACGGCGACGCCGACGGCTCCACCGGTCGGACCGCCGACGGAACCGCCGGTTCCGACAAGACCGACGGGACCGGGGTGGCCGCCGCGCCGGTCCCGCACGCGGGGTTCCGGCTGCTCGGGACCCGGTGCACGGCCTGCGCCTCGGTCTTCTTCCCGCGCGAGGACGACTGGTGCCGCAATCCCGGCTGCCCCGGCGGCGAGCTGGTCGAGACGCCGCTGTCCCGGCGCGGCCGGGTCTGGTCGTACACCGACGGCCGCTACCGGCCGCCCGCGCCGTACGTCTCGGACCCGGACGCGCCCTGGGAGCCGTACACCCTGGTGGCGGTGGAGCTGGCGGCCGAGGCCATGGTGGTGCTCGGGCAGGCGGCACCGGGCGTGCGGACGGCCGATCTGGCGGTCGGCATGGAGGTCGAGGTCGTGCCGGGCGTCCTGCACGAGGATGCGGAGCACGTCTGGACGACCTGGCACTGGCGGCCGGTGGCCGACGGCAGCGGGGAGGCGGGCGCGTGACCGACGTCGCCGTGCTCGGGGCCGGAATGCACCCGTGGGGCAAGTGGGGCCGGAGCTTCGTGTCGTACGGGACGGCGGCCGCCCGGGCCGCGCTCGCCGACGCCGGGCTCGACTGGCGTGACGTCGGCTCGGTGGTCGGCGCGGACACCGTACGCGGCGGCTACCCCGGCTATGTGGCGGGGGCGACCTTCGCGAGGGCGCTCGGCTGGCAGGGCGCGCGGGTGACCAGCGTGTACGCGGCCTGTGCGTCCGGGGCGCAGGCGATCGGCACGGCGCGGGCGCAGATCCTCGCCGGGCTCGCGGACGTGGTGCTCGTGGTGGGCGCGGACGCGGCGCCGAAGGGTTTCTTCGCCCCGGCGGGCGGCGACCGTCCCGACGACCCGGACTGGCTGCGGTTCCGGGTGCTCGGGGCGACGAACCCCGCGTACTTCGGGCTGTACGCGCGCCGCCGGATGGCGCTGTACGGGGACACTCCCGAGGACTTCGCCCAGGTGAAGGTGAAGAACGCGGCGGCCGGCGCGCTCAATCCGCTGGCCCGCTACCGCACGCCGGTGAGCGCCGCGGAGGTGGCCGCGTCGGCGGTGGTCGCCGATCCGCTGCGGCTGCTCGACATCTGCGCGACGTCCGACGGCGGCGCGGCCCTGGTGCTGTCGAGCATGGGCTTCGCGCGGCGGCACGGGCACCCGGACCCGGTCCGGATCCGCGCGGTGTCCACGGTCACCCCGGTCTACCCGCGCACGGTGCTCGACCTGCCGGACGTCGCGACCGACTCGGCGGCGGCGGTCCCTGCGCCCCGGCGCTCCTTCCGCTCGTCGATCGCCCGCGCCGCGTACGAGGAGGCGGGGCTCGGTCCCGAGGAGCTGTCCCTGGCGGAGGTGTACGACCTGTCCACCGCGCTGGAACTGGAGTGGTACGAGGACATCGGGCTGTGCGCGCGGGGCGAGGGCGCCAAGCTGCTGCGGGAGGGCGCCACGGCGCTCGGCGGCCGGATCCCGGTCAACGCGAGCGGCGGGCTCGCGTCGTTCGGCGAGGCGGTGCCGGCGCAGGCGATCGCCCAGGTCTGCGAGCTGACCTGGCAGCTGCGCGGCACGGCGGGCGACCGCCAGGTCCCGGGTGCGAGGGCCGGGATCACCGCCAACCAGGGCCTGTTCGGCCACGGTTCGGCGGTGGTGGCGGTGCGCTGAGGCCCCGGCGGACGCCGGTGGGCGTCCGTCAGCCCGGTACCGGGGCCCGGTCCGGGCCGGCCAGGACCAGCGCGTGTTCGACGACCGCGACGAGGACGTTCTTGACCGACTCGCGGTCGCGGGCGTCGCAGAGCACCAGCTCCACCTCGGGGTCGAGGTCGAGCGCGCCCCTCACCGCCTCCGGCGGGTAACGGCGGGCGCCCTCGAAGCAGTTGACGGCGACCGTGAACGGGATGCCGCGCCGCTCGAAGTAGTCGATGGCGGCGAAGCTGTCCTCCAGGCGCCGCGTGTCGGCGAGCACGACCGCGCCGAGCGCGCCCTGGGCGAGCTCGTCCCACAGGAACCAGAAACGGTCCTGTCCCGGAGTGCCGAAGAGGTAGAGGACGAGGTCCTCGCGCAGGGTGATCCGGCCGAAGTCCATGGCGACGGTGGTGGTCGACTTGGCCTCGACGCCGTGCAGGTCGTCGACCGGCCGTCCCGCCTCGCTCAGGATCTCCTCGGTCCGCAGCGGCCGGATCTCGCTGACCGAGCCGACCAGGGTGGTCTTACCGACCCCGAAGCCGCCGGCGACCAGGATCTTCAGCGTCACCGGCTCGACCGGCGGCTGCCTGCGGCTGGAACTAGAGCGCCCGAAGGCCATTGATCACCTCGCGAAGGATGCTCACGTCCGGCAGCTCGGCCGGCGGAACGGGGCGGGTCACGTGTACGAGCTCGTCGTCCACGAGGTCGCCGACGAGGACCCGTACCACCCCGACGGGGAGGTCGAGTCCTGCGGCGAGTTCGGCGATCGACTGCGGCTGCTCGGAGCAGCGCTCGACGATCTCCACGTGCTCGGGGGACAGCGTCTGGTCGCGGCCCGGGTCGTCGGCGGCCGGCTCGGGCACCACCAGCGCGATCAGGTCGAGCCGGTGGCGGGTCGCGGCGCTGGTGCGGCCGCGGGTCATCGCGTACGGGCGGACCACCGGGCCCGCCTCGTCGTCGAACCAGCGGGCGGCCGGCGCCTCGCGGGACTGGTCTGCTTCGGTCATGCCGTCCCCCCTTCCCTCATCCTCCGGTGGGCAGCCCGGTCCGGGGCGCCGTGGCGAGGTGGGCGCCGACCCGCTTGACCATGAGGGTCATCTCGTAGGCGACCTGGCCGACGTCCGAGTCGGCGTCGGCGAGCACGGCGAGGCAGCTGCCGTCGCCCGCGGCGGTGACGAAGAGGAAGGCGTCCTCGAGTTCGACCACGGTCTGCCGGACCCTGCCCGCCTCGAAGTGGCGGCCGACGCCCTTGGCGAGGCTGTGGAAGCCGGAGGCGACCGCGGCCAGGTGCTCGCCGTCCTCGCGCGAGAGGTCCTGCGAGGCGCCGGTGGGCAGGCCGTCGCTGGAGAGCACCAGGGCCTTGCGGATGGAGCCGACGCGCTGGACCAGTTCGTCGAGGAGCCAGTTGAGCTCCCCGTTGCCGTGGGCGGAGCTGTGGGCTGCGGCGTTCGGTGCGGTCATCGACCGTCCCCCTCGGGTGTCGTTCCTGGTGCTGTCGATTCGGCGTTCTGCCGGCGGCCGCGCTGCCAGCCTCGCTGCATCGAGGCCATGCGGCTGCGCACCTCCTCGGCGTCGCGCTCGAAGGAGTCGGCTCCGTCGGCGGCGGCCGGTGCGGCCGGGCCGGCCGGCTGGTCGCCGGGGCCGTCTCCGGTGGCCCGCAGCTGCGGGGCGAGGCTGGCCTGCCGTACGCGGCGGGGCAGCCCGGCGAACGGCGCCGGGCCGTCCTCCTCGGGTACGGGTACGAGCGTGGGTCCGGGACGGACCCGGGCGAGCTCCATGGTGTCGTCGGTCCTGGCGCCGCCGGGGGCGGCCTCGTCGGAGGGCGCGCCGGCGGGACGGGTGCGGTCCTCCTCGTCGAGGCGACGGCCGTGGTCGACGATCAGCGTCGGCGGGCGGCGGCGGGGCAGCGCCACGGACCGGGCGGGCGTGTCGTCGTCGCGGTCGCCGCCGTTGCGGCCGCCGGAGTGGACCGGGGCCTGCTGGTGCTGCTCTCCGCGGCGGCGGTGTTCGCGGGCGCGGAACAGTCCGCCGCGCTCGCTGTCGGTGTCGAGGAGGTCGGCGGCGCCGAGGAGTCCGGCGAAGCCGTCGGAGTCCAGCGGGGCCTCCAGCTCGACGGGGCCGTCGAGGAGGGAGCCCGCGGGTTCGAGGGCAGGGTCGGGCACCTTGGTGAGGGCGCGGCGCCGGGACGGCAGGCCGTCCGCGGTGCCGCCGTCGTGGTCGAGCGCGACGCGGTCGAGGTGCGGCCGCTCCGGGCTCTTGCGGTCCAGACGGAAGCCCGCGCCCTGGGTCTCGGGGGCGTCGGTGAGCAGCGCCGCCGGGATGAACACGACGGCGGTGGTGCCGCCGTACGGCGAGGGCTGCAGCGAGACGCGGACGTTCTGGCGCTGGGCGAGCCGGCTGACCACGAACAGGCCGAGCCGGTCGGTGTCGGAGAGTTCGAACTCGGGCGTCTCGGCGAGCCGGAGGTTGGCGTCGAGCAGCGCGTCGGGGTTCATGCCGAGGCCTCGGTCGTGGATCTCCAGGGTGAAGCCGTTGGCGACGCGCTCGCCGAGCACCTGCACGGCGGTGTGCGGGGGCGAGAAGACGGTGGCGTTCTCGAGGAGTTCGGCGATGAGGTGGGTGAGGTCGGCGACGGCGGGGCCGCCGACGCCGAGCCGGGGCAGTCGGCGGACCTCGATGCGCTCGTAGTCCTCGACCTCGGCGACGGCGGCGCGGACCACGTCCATGAGCTGGACGGGCTTGCGCCACTGGCGGGAGGGCGCGGCGCCGGAGAGGATCACGAGGCCCTCGGCGTGGCGGCGCATGCGGGTGGTGAGGTGGTCGAGCCGGAACAGGTCGGCGAGCTCCTCGGTGTCCTCGGTGCGGCGCTCCATGGTGTCGAGGAGGGTGAGCTGGCGGTGCAGCAGGACCTGGTTGCGGCGGGCGAGGTTGACGAACACCTCGGAGACGCCGCGGCGCAGGTCGGCCTGCTTGACCGCAGCCTCGACGGCGGCGCGCTGGAGGGTGTTGAGGGCCTGGCCGACCTGGCCGACCTCGTCGTCGCCGTAGCGCAGGTGCGGCACCTCGGTCTCGACGTCGACGTGTTCGCCGGCGGCGAGGCGGCGCATGACGCTGGGCAGCCGGACGCCGGAGACCTCCTGGGCCTCCTTGCGCAGCAGGCGCAGGTCGCGGACGAGTTCGCGGCCGATGCGGACCGAGACGATGACGGAGACGAGGAGGGCGACGAAGCCGAGGACGCCGGCGATGCCGGCCTTGAGGAGCACGCTGTACGCGACGGGCTGGACGCGGTCCTTGTAGCGGTCGCCGGCGGCGGTGTTGTCGCGGGCCAGGTCGTCGAGGACGGGGGTGGCCTGCTCCTGCCAGCGGTCGGCGGTGACGGAGCCCGGGCGGTCGGTGGCGCCCTGGGCGATGAACGCCTCCTCGGCCTTGCGCAGCGCCGCGGTCTTCGCGCCGGACCAGTACTTCTCGAAGCGGACGCGCTCGGATCCGGGCAGGATCTCCAGGTTGGTCAGGTAGAGCACCCTGCGGCCCGCGACGAGCTCGGTGACGGCGCGGGCTTCCTGGGCGGTGACGCGTCCGGCGATGAGCGCGGAGACGACGAGGGCGTCCTCGCGGGAGAGGAGTTCGCGGGCTCGGGTGACGCCGACGAGGGCGCGGCCCTGCTTGTCCATCTCGACGTTCTCCAGGGCGTGGAGCGTCATGAGGAAGCTGTAGGCGGGGTCGACGAGCCGGTTGTAGAAGTCGAGGGCCTGCATGCGGCCGATGCTGCGGTTCTCCACGGAGCGGCGCAGCGAGGAGAGTTCGTCGAAGGCGGCGAGCAGGGAGTTGAGGCGCTGGGTGGTGACGGGGGTCATCTCGCCGCGCACGCCGGGGTCGGCGGCGTTGCGCCGGATCAGCGCGATCTGCCGGTCGGTGGCCTCGCGTTGCTCGCGCAGGTCGGTGAGGGCGTTCACGGCTCGCGGGTCGGCGAGGTAGACGAGGGACTGCCGGCGTTCCTTCTGGAGGACGCGGGCGGTGTCCTCGACGGGGTAGCCGACCTTGTCGACGATGTAGCTGACGTCCAGGAGTTGGCGGGCCTCGCGTCCGGTGAGGACGGTGGAGAAACCCCAGAGGCCGGTGAGGGAGACGAGCGGCACGAGCAGCAAGGCCACGATCTTCCTGCGGATGGACTTCCCGCGAAAGCGCATGGCCTCCCCCAGCTCGGCCTCCGCGGCCACGGAGGTCTTCACGTCGTCACGCCCGGCGTCAACACGCGGCGTCAACCTTCAGTTTCAACAAACGGCGGCGCGAGCCTACTACTGCATCACGGCCATCTCGAAGATGCGTCCGGGCGATTTTCAGCCGGTCGAGTGAGTGTTGATCATGAGATGTCCCGGTATTCGGGGAGTTGGGTTCCGGCAGTGTGGCGTAGGACACCCGGCAGTCGGGGTTTCGCCGCCTCCGGACAGATGGCTGGAAGTGTGCGTTCCGCAAGGGCGCGGGGGAGGGCGCGAAGGGTACCCCGGCGAAACCTTTTCCCGCTGTCGTACGTCATTCTGTACCGGGGAGGGTTGTGTCCGCGTAAAGCGACGCAAGACGGGCAGCAGCCACCCTGGAGACGTCGGTGGTGGGGAGAGACAGCGCGATGGAACACGAGGCGCGGCCGGTGCGGCAGTTGTGGGTGGAGGACGAGAAGGGCCGGCGGCGGATGCCGGATCCGGTGCGCAGGGCCGCGGTGCGGGCCGTGCTGATCACGTCGGTGACGCTGATTCAGGCGATGGTCGCCTTCTTCTGTTCGGTGTCGGGGTCCTGGCTGGCGTTCCCGATGACCGTCACGACCCTGGCGGGCGCCGTGGTGGCGACCTGGAGCGTGCTCGACGTGTGGATCACCCGTCAGGTGTGGCGCCAGCGCAACGGGGTGGTGTCCGAGCCGAGCAGCGCGGTGCGCGCCCCGCGCCGCGAGCGGCGCCGGGGGGAGCACACGCCCCTGTCGGAAGCGGCCTGAGGCCTTCGCGGCGGCGGACGGGAAGGGCCCGCCCCCCGGACGGCGGTTTCCAGGGGGCAGGCCCTTCCCGTTCGCCGCCGCGACCACGGGCGCCGGCGGTCGCGGGACCGCTACTGCTCGACGGTCACCGGCGCGGTGTCCGCCGGCGTACGACGGAACACCCGGGTCGCCGTGATCTCGCCGTGGATGGTCTCGCCCTCCGGGCTCGGCTGCGGCAGACCGGGCCGCAGGTGCTCCTCCACGCTGATGTACTTCAGGCCCGCCCGCAGGTCGGCGTCGTTGCGCAGCCGGATGACCAGCGGGAACTCGGCGAGCGCCGTGGTGTCGAACAGGCCCGTGGTGTACAGCAGCTGGACGCCGAGCGCGTCCGACACCGCCCGCTGGAGCTCCAGCAGATACGTGGCGTTCGCGCGGCCGATGGGGTTGTCGAGGAACAGCGTCCCCGCGTGCCGGTGCTTGTCCCGGCCCCGGTCGTTGGAGCGCAGCGCGGCCATCGTGCAGTAGAGCGCGATGGCGGCGGTCAGCAGCTGGCCGCCCGAGAACACGTCGCCCATCTGACCGACGGGCACCCGCTCGGCGCGCAGCACCGCGTCCGGCTTCAGGATCTCCACGGCGACGCCCTTCGGTTCGAGGGCGGCCTGCACACCGCGGAGCAGCAGGGACATGCCGTCGCGGCGCAGGTCGGAGTTCTTCTTCAGGGCCGCGCGGGTCGCCTCGTCGACGACCTCGCCGAGGCGCTCGGTGAGCGTGGCCTGGTCGGGCTCCTCGAAGCGGATCCGCAGGAACTCCTGCCCTGACCACTCCCCCAGGCCCTCGGGCAGCCGGGACAGCCGCTGCGCGGAGCGCAGCGTGGCGAGCGCGGACTCGACCAGGCCGCGCAGCCGGTCCACGATCGAGTCGCGGTTGCGCTCCAGCTGCGCCAGCTCGTCGGTGAGCACGCGCAGCCGCGGCGCGAAGGCCTCGGCCCACTTGGCGGCGTGCTCGGGCAGCGCGGCGGCGGGCAGTTCGCGGATCTGCTGCCGGGCCGGGGTGCGGACCTGCTCGTAGCGGGTGGAGTTGGCGTGCCGTACGAGGATGTCGCCGGCCTCGCGGACGGCGGCGTCGGCTGCCGACAGGTCGGCGGCGCAGCCGCGCAGCGAGCGGCGGGCCTCCGCCGCCGAGGTACGGGCCTCGGCCAGCGGGCCCGGGTACGGCTCGGGCTCCTCCTGCTCCTCCTCCGGGTGGTCACGGAGCAGGTCGCGCAGGAGCGCGGCGGTCTCGTCGAAGCCGCCGGCCGCGTCCTCGGCGGCCCGGTGGGCCTGGAGCAGACCGGTGTGCGCGGCGCGCGCGGCCTCCAGGGCGTCGGTGCGGGCGGCGAGTTCGGAGGTGGCGGTGCGGAGCAGGGCCTGGGCCTGCTCGGCGTCGGCCGGGACCAGCTCCTCGGGCAGCTCGGTGTGCGCCTCGCCGTCCTCGGGGGCCAGGCGCTCGGCCTCGCCGCGGAGCCGGCCGAGCTTCTCGCTGGCCTCGGAGGCGCGCGTCTCCAGCTTCTGCACGAGGGCTTCGGCGCGGGCGGCGGCGGCCTGCCGGGACGGGCCGTCGGCGCCGTCGGTGGACTCCAGGAGCTGCTCGGCGCGGGTGCGGACCTTGTTGGTGAGCCGGTCCAGTTCGGCGAGGGCGGCGGACTCGTCGCTCTCCGCGCGGGCCTGCTCGGCACGCAAGTCGGCGCCGACGCCGACCTTCTCGTACACCTGGGAGGCGGCCCGGTAGGCCTCGCGGAGGGTGGGCAGCGCGGTGCGCGGCGCGTCGGCGTCCTCCTCCGGCAGGTTCTCGGGAGCGCCGGCGATCTCGGCGCGCTCGGCGCGCAGCGCGCGGGCGGTGCGGTGGGCGTCGTCGGCGGCGCGCTGGGCGGCGCGGCGGTCCTCGTCGGCGGCGCGGGCCCGTTCCAGGCAGGTCTGGGCGCGTGCCTCGCACTCGGTGGCCTCGTCGGCGAGCTCGCGCAGCTTCGCCTGCCAGGCGGAGCGTTCGCGCAGGCGGAAGGCGAGACCTGCGAGGGCGTCGGCGACGCGGCGGGCGCGCTGGGCGGCCTCCTGGCGCTCGTCGCGGACCCGGGTGGCGTCGGCGGCGGCCTCGTCGGCCTCGGCCCGTACCGTACGGGCTTCGGCGAGGGCTGCTTCGGCGGCCTCGGCGGCGGTGCGGGCGGAGGCGGAGGCGGCCGCGAGCTCGGTGAGCATGCCGGGCGGGCAGTCGGCGCGCCAGGCGCCGATCCGGGCGGCGAGGGAACGGTCGCCGGTGAGCCGGGCGGCGAGGGTACGGATCTCCTCGTCGCGGGCGGCGGCCCGGGCGCGCAGCGCCTGGCGCTCCTCGTCGGCGGCGTGCTCGTCGTGCATGGCCGGGTTCGGCGGGACGAGGAAGACGTCGCCGTCCTGGCCCGCGCCGGGATCGGGTACGGGCGCGAGCAGCGCGGCGGCGGTGCCGACGGCGACGGTGGAGCGGGGCAGCAGGGCGGCGCCGCTGAGCACCTCGCGGGCCCGGGTGTACGAGACGGGGTCGGTGATGACGACGCCGTCGACCAGTTCGGGGCGGGCGGCGAGGACGGCGGCGTGGTCGGCCGGGTCGACTGCCTGGGCGAGGTAGCGCCAGCCGGGCAGGGCCGGGATGCCGTGCTCGCCGAGGTACTCGACGGTGGCGAGGACGTCCGGGCCGGGCGGCAGCAGGCCGCCGTCGCCGAGGGCGCCGAGGATGCGGTTGTCGTCGGCGGCGGCCGTGCGCAGGTCGAAGAGCTGGCGCTCGGCGGAGGCGATGGACCGGTCGAGCAGTCCGCGCAGTTCGTCGGCGTAGCGGTCGAAGTCGGTGACGGTGAGGGGCCCCTGGGGCCGGTGGGCGTCTGCCTGCGCGCCGGAGGCGGGAGCGGAGCCGGCGCCGCTCCCGGCACCGTGGTCGGTGGTGCCGGTGGTGCCCTCCGAGTCCCGGGTGCCGGAGCGCTGGCCCGGCAGGGCGGACGGGCCCGGCGTCTCCGGCAGGCTGAGGAGCTCGGCGAGGCGCGGGTCGGTGGCGAGGGACTCGGCGGCGCGGCGCTCGGCGTCGTAGGCGTTCTCGGCGGCCTCGGCCGCGTCGGCGGCGCGGGCGGCGGCGAGTTCGGCACGCGACTCGGCGGCGGCGGCCTCGCGGGCGCGTTCGGTGGCGGTGCGGGCGGCCTCGCGGGCGGCGTCCCAGGCGGCGACGGTGGTCTTCTCGGCGTCACTGGCGGCGAGCGCGGCTCGGGCCGGGTCGGCGTCGGGCGCGGTGTCGTCGAGCCAGCCGGCCCGGACGGCCTCGGCGGTCTCCTGCTCGACCTCGGCGAGCCGCTGGCGCAGGTGGCCGGCCTCGCTGCGGGCGCGCTGGGCCTCGGTGGCGGCGGCGGTGGCGTCGCGGTGGGCGGCCTCGCCGGCTTCCTGGAGGGCGGCGGAGCGCTCCTCCTCCTCGGCGGCGTGCCGCTCGCCCTCCTCGGCGGCCGCGGCGAGCGCGCGGACGAGGTCGGCGGCGGCCTTGGCGCGGGCGGCGAGGGCCGGGGCGGCGTCCCGCTCGGCCTCGCGGATGGCGGCGGCGACGCGCGCGGAGCGGTCGCTCGCGGCGCGGTGGCGGAGCACGGACTCGGCGGCCTGCCACGCGGAGTGGAGGGTGCGGGCGTCGGTCAGCTCGCGGCGCTGGGCCGCGGCGCCCTTCTCGGCGGCGGCCAGGGCGAGCGAGGCGTGCCGGAAGGCGAGTTCGGAGGCGATCAGGGCGCTGCGGCCGCGGGCGGTCTCGGCCTCGGAGACGGCGTGGGCGGCGGAGGTGACCTGCTGGGCGAGTTCGGCGGCGCGGCCTCGTTCGGCGGCGGCGCGGGCGGAGAGCCGGCGGGCGAGGGTGCGGGTGCGGCGCTCGGCTCCGGTGTGGACGTCGCGGGCGCGGGCGCGGGTGCCGGCGGCCTCGACGATGCGGTTCAGGAGGTCGACGGAGCCGGCGGTGAAGTCGCGCTCGGCGGTGAGTTCGGCGCGCCGGCCGAGCTTGTTGCCGAATCCGCTGACCAGGTCGGCCAGGCCGTCGGTGTCACGGGTGTCGGTGACGGCGCGCAGCAGCAGGTCGGTGAAGTCGGAGTCCTTCTTGACCGCGAAGAGGCCGGCGGCCTCGCCCTCGTCGGCGTTCATCTCCCGCTGGTAGCGGAAGAGTTCGGGGTCGAGGCCCAGGTCGCCGAGGTGCTCGTTCCAGCGGTCGTGGATCTCCTCCCAGTACACCTCCAGGTGCGGGTAGGCCTTGCCGGCCTCGGTGATCGCGTCGCGGAAGCCCTTCATGGTGCGGCGGCGTCCGCTGGCGCCGGAGGCGCCCTCGACGGACGGGCGGACCGCGGTGGCCTCGGCGACCGGGAGGTTGTCGAGGCTGAGTCCGGGGCCGGGGCGGAAGGAGTACCAGGCCTCGGCGAACTTGCGCGGGTCGTTGGACACCTGGCGGCCGCGCCACTCGCTGACCTTGCCGACGACGACCAGCTCGCCGGTGAGGGTGTGCTGCCACTCCAGGGCCACGTGACCGCAGTCGTCGGCGAGCAGGAACTTGCGGAGCACGCCGGAGCTGGCGCCGCCGAGGGTGTTGCGGTGGCCCGGGAGCATCACGGAGAAGATCAGCTTCAGCAGGACGGACTTGCCGCCGCCGTTCTCCAGGAAGAGGACGCCGGCGGGCGCGGGCCGGCGCGGCGGGCCGACGGGCTCCTCCTCGAAGAACTCCGCCTGGGTGGGCGCGGGGCGGGGCACCGGCGCGCCGACTCCGCGCAGGTCCAGGACGGTGTCGGCGTAGCGGGCACCGGCCGGGCCGATGGAGTAGAGGCGTACCCGGGACAGCTCGTACATGGGGCGGACTCTCGTCGTCTCTCTGGTGGCTCGGGTCAGGCGTGGAAGGGCAGGCCGGCGTCGGCGGCGATCTCCAGGTCGTCGCCCTCGGGCGGCGGCAGGAGGGTCGCGGAGCCGTCGCTGACGGGGACGACGCCCAGCTCGAGGAGTTCGGCCAGGGCGGCGCTGCCCGCCATGTCGCGGACCTGGAGCTGGTAGCGGGCGGTGGTGCGGTAGGAACCGCCGGACTCGTCGCCGGTGCGCTGGAGGAAACCGGAGTCGGTGAGGAAGGCCACGGCCTTGCCCACGATGCCGGTGGTGGAGCCGGCGAGGCGGCGGGCGTCCTTGGTGGCGCCGGTGGCGCTGCGGCGGGCGTAGATCCGCCAGGCGGCCTCCAGGCCGGGCGCGTCGGTCTCCGGGTCGGTGTTCTCGCCCTGCTCCTCGGCGCGCTCCTCCAGGCGGCGGCAGGCCTGCCGTACGAAGGCGTCGACGCCGTTCACGGTGAGGCGGCCGATGTAGCCGTCGTCGGCGAGGTCCTCCGGGCGGGGGAAGGCCATGGCGGCGACGGCGAGGTGGGCGAGGCCGTGCAGGAAGCGGTCGGCGGAGTCGGTGGAGGCGCGGCGGGCGTAGTCGCCCATGCGGACGGCGAAGACGGAGTCCTCGCCGGCGGTCACGGCCATGCCGGCCCGCGGCGAGACCTCCAGGACGACGAGGCCGAGACCGGTGGCGACGGCGTCGGCGAGCCGCGCGAAGCCGGGGTCCTCGCGGTAGCGGCGGAGCAGCTCCGCGTACTCGGCGTCGCGGGCGGGCAGCAGCTTGGGCTGGAGGCCGAAGGACACGAGCCGCGCGGCGTCGGCGGCGTCGGCGGGCGTGAGGGCGGTGGGCGCCGCCGCCCGCGGGGCCTCGGGCTCGCTCCACGCGTCGGTGTGCTCGACGTGGTGTTCGCTCACGGCTGGGGCTCCTCGGGGCGGTGCTGCTGCGTCGGTGCGGCGGGGTCGGGCGGGGACAGGGGCAGGCGTACGGGGGTGACGGCGAGGGCCGGCGCGGCGACCGCGGCAGGCGCGACGGGCTCGGGCGCGGCGGCGGGCCGTCCGCTCCCGGGCAGCGGCACGGCCCGGACGAACGGCCGTCTCGGGTCCGCGGGCGCGGGAGCGCCGGTCTCGACGGTGCCCACGCGGGGTCCGTCGGCGGCCGGCTCCTGGGCCTCGACGGCCGGCCGTGCCACGGTGACCCGCGCGACGCGGGGGCCGGGTGCCCGGCCGGGGGCCGCGTCGGCGGCGGGGCCGGTGTCGTCGCCGCGCCGTGCCGGTGGCACGGCGGTCGGCGGTTCCGCCTCGTCGGCGGGGCCGGTCGCCGGGGAGCTCGGGGCCGTCACGAGGCCTCCGTGCGGTCGGCCGCCATGCCCTGGGCGTCCAGGAGGGCGGTGCCCACGATGAGGTCGGCGCCGCCGAACTCGGGGTCGTCGAGGGGCGTGCCGTCGTCGACGGCGAACAGCAGCCGCTCCTCGCCCTGCCGGTAGGCGGTGCCGACCGGCGGGCTGGCGGCGTGGACGGCGAGCAGGGTGACGAGGTAGGCGAGGTCGGGGTCGCCGCCGCGGCGGGCTTCGGCGAGGAGGCCGGAGAGCCGTCGCGGGGCGTCGTGTTCGAGATCGAGCAGCTCCATGGCGGCGGCCAGCTGTTCCTCGCTGAAGCGGCTGTCGTCGGGGGTGGCGATGAGGTCGGGTTCGGGCATCTCGGCGCCGAGGTGCTGGCGCTCCACGGGCGGGGTGAGGAGCAGGTCGACGAGGTCGCCGACGCGGACGGAGGCGGGGGTGCGCAGTCCGGTGCCGTGGGCGAAGAAGGCGTCGGTGACCTTGGTGGCCTGCTCGACGGGGAGCGGCAGGAGGGGGGCGACCAGCTGCCCGTACAGGTCGAGGCCGGTGTACGAGGTGGGTGCGGCGAAGGCCTGGCGGTCCTGCTCGGCGCGGAAGAGCGGCCCGGCCTCCAGGAGGCGGGACTGGAGCTGGGTGTGGCGCCGGATGCAGTCCTTGACGATGTCGACGAGCTCGGCGGCGCGGCGCTTGTGCTCGGCGGTCTTGGCGTCGGTGGCGGCCTCGGCCTCGTCGCGTGCCTTGCGGATGTTGGTGAGGATCGCGTTCTCGTGGCGGTAGCGGTCGGCGACGTGGTCGAGCGCCTCGGCGATCATGTCGGGGACGGTCTGGAGCCAGTCGACGGCGCGGACGTTGCGCCGGGTGGCCTCCAGGGTCTTGCGGAGGGTCTCCGCGTACTGCACGGTCCGGTAGCGGGCCTGCTCGGCGGCGAGCTGCGCGTCGGCGAGGCGGCCGCGGCTGATCAGGACCTCCAGCTTCACCTCGGCGGCGATCTGGGCGCTGGTGACGTCGGTGTCGAGGGCGCCGACGAGGACGTTGACGGCCTCGTCGGTGGTGCGCAGGTAGATGCCGCCCCCGTAGCCGGGGACCTCTTCGATGAGTTTGAAGTCGTAGTCGCGACGCGTGTAGACGCCGTCGGTGCCGAAGGTGCCGTAGACGGCGCGGAAGCCGCGGTCGACGCTGCCGACGTTGATCAGGTTCTCCAGGACCCAGCGGGCGACCCGCTCGTGCTCGGCGGCGGGGCGCTCGGGGGCCTGGGCGGCGACGCGGGGCAGCAGCCTGGCGATTATCTGCTCGCTGTCGGCGCCGGTGTCGAAGTCCATGTTGAGGGTGACCAGGTCGATCGCGGCGAGGGCGACCTCGGCCATCGCGTAGACCGAGTACTCGCCGGCCAGGTTGGCCTTGCGCGCGTCGAGGTCGTGCAGCGGGGCGGTGCACGCGAGCGCGCGAAGCCGCCGCGCGAGCCCCTCGTCGGCGGCCGGGCCCTGCGCGGGGCGCGGCCCCGCGCTGAGCTGGGGCGGAGCGAGGTCCGTCGAGGCAGGCGAAGTCACGGTGCACAGAGTAGGTCCTCGCACTGACACCGGTCGAAACGGCGCCAATACGACCGCCTTCACACGCCCTGCCGCTTCCCTCTGCCGCGCGGTCCTCGGCGCGCGGTCCTCGGCGCGCGGTCCTCGGCGCGCGGCTTCGCACGCGCCGACGGCGGTGTGCCGCCGCCCCTCCCACGGGGCGACCGGAAGCTCCCGGGTTCCCTGTCCGGGATCTCCCGGTTCCTTCTGAGGTACGGCTCGTCCCAGGGCGTGGACGACGGCGTTGTCGGATGGTCGGACGATCCCTACATTGAACGACGCCGCGCCGCCCCACCGCGCGGGACACGGAAGGACGACCCCTCATGACCCTGGTCTCCATGGACCTCAACGCCGACCTCGGCGAGGGCTTCGGACGCTGGACGCTCACCGACGACGAGCGGCTGCTGTCCGTGGTGACCAGCGCCAACGTGGCCTGCGGCTTCCACGCGGGAGACGCGGCGACGATGCGGCGGGTGTGCGCGCTCGCGGCGGAGCGCGGGGTACGGATCGGGGCCCAGGTCTCCTACCGTGACCTGGCGGGCTTCGGGCGGCGTGCCATGGACGTGCCGGCGGACGAGCTGGCCGCGGAGGTCGCGTACCAGATCGGCGCCCTGGAGGTGTTCGCCCGCGCGGCCGGCGCCGCCGTGGCGTACGTCAAACCGCACGGCGCCCTCTACAACCGGGTCGTGCACGACGAGGATCAGGCGGCGGCGGTCGTGGCCGGGGTGCTGCTGGCGTCGGCCGGTCTCCCGGTGCTCGGTCTGCCCGGTTCGCGGCTGCACGAGGCCGCGGGGAAGGCCGGGCTGCCCGTCGTCGGCGAGGCGTTCGGCGACCGGGCGTACCGGTCGGACGGCAGCCTGCTGCCGCGCGGGCAGGAGGGCGCCGTCCTGCACGAGCCGGACGAGGTGGTGGAGCGGTCGGTTTCCATGGCCCGGTCCGGTGTCGTGACCGCGCACTGCGGACGGCCGGTGCCGGTACGGGCCCGCTCGCTGTGTCTGCACGGCGACACGCCCGGCGCCGTGGACCTCGCCCGCCGGGTGCGTTCCGGTCTGGAGTCGGCCGGTATCCGGGTCGAGGCGTTCGCGTGAACGCCCGCGAGGTGTTCCGGGCCGGCGAGCACGGGCTGCTCGTCGAGCTGGGGAGCGGTGAGGCGACGGAGGCCTTCCACGCGGAGCTGCTGCGCCGCCGCGAGGCGGGCACGCTGCCCGTCGTCCGGGAGATCGTGCCGGCGGCGCGGACGGTGCTGCTCGACGGAGTGGCCGACCCGGGCAGGCTGGCGGCCGAGCTGCGCTCCTGGGACGTTCCGGAGCTCCACGCGCGCGTGGCGGCGGCCGTGGAGCTGCCGGTGCGCTACGACGGCCCCGACCTGGCCGGGGTCGCCGCGCTGTGGGGCGTGTCGGTGGAGGCGGCCGTGCGGATCCACGCGGCCACCGAGTTCCGGGTGGCGTTCTGCGGCTTCGCCCCGGGCTTCGGCTATCTGACCGGTCTCGGCCCGCGGTACGAGGTGCCGCGCCGGGCCACCCCGCGCACCGCGGTGCCGGCCGGTTCGGTCGCCCTGGCGGGCCCGTACACCGGGGTGTACCCGCGGTCCTCGCCGGGTGGCTGGCAGCTGGTCGGCACGACGGACGCGGTGCTGTGGGACACCGGCCGCGAGCCCGCCGCGCTGCTGTCGCCCGGGACACGGGTGCGGTTCACGGCGGTGGACCGATGACCGACCGTGCCGTCGCGGTCGTCCGGGCCGGGGCGCTGACCACCGTGCAGGACCTGGGGCGGCCGGGCCACGCCCATCTGGGCGTGCCGCGCTCGGGGGCGCTGGACCCGGGTGCGGTCCGGCTCGTCAACCGGCTGCTCGGCAACGACGAGGGTGCCGCCGTCCTGGAGACCACGCTGACCGGGTGCGCGGTGCGGCCGCGCCGCGCGGTGACGGTGGCGGTGGGCGGCGCGCCGTGTCCGGTACGGGTGGACGGCCGGCCCGTGGCCTGGGGCGCTGCGGTGCGGATGGGCGCCGGACGGCTCCTGGAGGTGGGCGCGGCCGTCCGCGGGCTGCGCTCGTACGTGGGGTTCGGCGGCGGGATCGCCGTCGAACCGGTGCTCGGCAGCCGCTCCACCGACCTGCTGTCCGGGCTGGGGCCGGAGCCGCTGGCGGACGGGGCGGTGCTGCCGCTGGGAGCGGCCCCGGTCGTACGGGGAGCGGTCGACGCCCCGCCCTGGCCGGGGCCGCCGGACGAACTGGTCCTGCGTGTCCGGCTCGGTCCGCGCGACGGCTGGTTCACGCCGGGCGCGCTGGAAGCGTTCGCCACGCGCGTGTGGCGGGTGTCCCCGGCGAGCAACCGCATCGGGCTGCGCACCGAGGGGCCCGCCCTGGAGCGTGCCGTGGCGGGTGAACTGCCCAGCGAGGGCATGTCCCTGGGCGCGGTGCAGGTGCCGCCGGACGGCCGGCCGGTGGTCTTCCTCGCCGACCATCCCACGACCGGCGGCTATCCGGTCGTGGCCGTCGTCCGTGAGCGGGACCTGGCGGCAGCGGCGCAGGCGGTGCCGGGAACGCCGGTGCGTTTCGTCCCGTTCCGCTGACGAGCCGTTGACGAGCCGCTGACGAGCCGTCCGGCTGACGACGGGATGCACGGCTGACAACCCGGTTCACAGGGGCGGCGGGCCGTAGCCTCCGCCGCCGGGGGTGCGGACGACGAGGACGTCGCCCGGGCCGACGTCCGTGGTGTCCACGCCCGCGAGGCGGTCGACGGTGCCGTCGGCGCGCTCGACGGCGTCGGCGCCGAGCGCGCCCGGTTCGCCGCCCGCCATGCCGTAGGGCGGGACGCGGCGGTGGCCGGCGAGCAGGGTCACCGTCATGGGTTCGAGGAAGCGGATGCGGCGTTCGACGCCCGCGCCGCCGTGCCGGCGGCCCCTGCCGCCGCTGTTCTCCCGGATCGTGAACGCGTCGATCCGGACCGGGTGGCGCCACTCCAGGATCTCGGGGTCGGTGAGCCGGGAGTTGGTCATGTGGGTCTGCACGGCGTCGGCGCCGTCGAAGCCCTCGCCGGCACCGGAGCCGCTGGCGATCGTCTCGTAGTACTGCACGCGGTCGTTGCCGAAGGTGAGGTTGTTCATCGTGCCGGAGCCCTCGGCCTGGACGCGGAGGGCCGCGTAGAGGGCCCCGGTGACGGCCTGGGAGGTCTCCACGTTGCCGGCGACCGTCGCGGCGGGGTGGACGGGCGCGAGCATCGAGCCGGGCGGGACGCGCACGTCGAGGGGTTCCAGGCAGCCGCTGTTGAGCGGGATGTCGTCGTCGACGAGGGTGCGGAACACGTACAGGACGGCGGCCATGACCACGGACGTCGGCGCGTTGGTGTTGCCGGGGCGCTGCGGGGAGGTGCCGGTGAAGTCGAGGACGGCGGCGCGCCGTTCGCGGTCCACGGTGACGGTCACCTGGATGACGGAGCCGTCGTCGGTCTCGTAGCGGCAGGAGCCGTCGCGCAGGCCGGCGACGATGCGGCGGACGGACTCCTCGGCGTTGGCACGCACGTGCCGCATGTAGGCGTGGACGACGTCGAGGCCGAACTGGTCCACCGTCCCGCGGAGTTCCTCGATGCCCTTCTCGTTGGCGGCGATCTGGGCGCGCAGGTCGGCGATGTTGGTGTCGGGGTCGCGCGAGGGGTACGGGGCGCCCGTGAGCAGGGCGCGGGTCTCGGCCTCGCGGAGCCGTCCGTCGCGGACGAGCAGCCAGTTGTCGAACAGGACGCCCTCCTCGTCGACGGTGCGGCTGAAGGCGGGCATGGATCCGGGGGTGATGCCGCCGATCTCCGCGTGGTGACCGCGCGAGGCGACGAGGAACAGCAGCCGGGTTCCGGTGTCGTCGAAGACCGGGGTGACGACGGTGACGTCGGGCAGGTGGGTGCCGCCGTGGTAGGGATCGTTGATGGCGTACACGTCGCCGGCGCGCAGCTCTCCCTCGTTGCGCCGCAGCACCTCCTTGATGGACTCGCCCATGGAGCCGAGGTGGACGGGGATGTGGGGCGCGTTGGCGATGAGGTTGCCGTCGGGGTCGAAGACGGCGCAGGAGAAGTCGAGCCGCTCCTTGATGTTGACGGAGCGGGCGGTGTTCTCCAGGCGCACGCCCATCTGCTCGGCGATCGCCATGAAGAGGTTGTCGAAGACCTCCAGCAGGACGGGGTCGACGTCGGTGCCGGCGGCCGTGCGCGCGGGGCGGGGCGTGACGCGCCGCAGCAGGAGGTGGCCGGTGTCCGTGGCGGTGGCCCGCCAGCCCGGTTCGACGACGGTGGTGGCGTCGGCCTCGGCGAGGATCGCGGGGCCGTCGACGGCGTCACCGGGGCGCAGGTCCTCGCGGCGGTGCAGCGGTGTCGGGGCGGGTGCTCCCTCGCTGTACGCGGTGACCGTGTCCCGGGGCGTGAGGCCGCCCTCTCGTGCGCCTCGCGGGACGACGACGGGCCCGTGTGGTCCCGCTCTGCCGACGGCCTCCACGGAGACGGCCTCGACGACGAGCGGCGCGTCCGTGGTGAAGCCGTAGCGCTTCCGGTGAAGGGCTGTGAACGCGGTTTTCATCTCTTCCGGCGTGGTGAGCGGCACCGCGAGGCCGGCGTCGGTGCCGGCGTAACGCAGCAGCACGCGCGCGTGGGTGGTGATCGCTTCGTCGGGCAGTCCGTCGGCGCGCAGGTCCTCGCGGGTGTGGCCGGCGAGTTCGTCGCGGAGCCGGGTGACGGTCTCCGCGGTGTCCGGGGCGTCGAGCGCGGCCTCGACGGACCGCTCGCGCATGGCGGTGGCGTCGGCGAGCCCGATCCCGTACGCGGAGAGGACGCCGGCGAGCGGGGGTACGAGGACGGTGCCGATGCCCAGCGCGTCGGCGACGGCGCAGGCGTGCTGGCCGCCGGCGCCGCCGAAGCTGGTGAGGGCGTAGCGGGTGACGTCGTGGCCGCGCTGCACGGAGATCTTCCTGACCGCGTTCGCCATGTTGAGGACGGCGATCTCCAGGAAGCCGGCCGCGACCTGCTCGGGGGTGCGGTCGCCGCCGGTCTCGGCGGCGAGGGCGGTGAAGCGCTCGCGGACGATCCCGGCGTCGAGCGGCTGGTCCCCGTGTTCGCCGAACACGGCCGGGAAGTGCGCGGGCTGGATGCGGCCGAGCATCACGTTGGCGTCGGTCACCGTGAGCGGGCCGCCGCGGCGGTAGCAGGCGGGGCCGGGAACGGCGCCGGCGGAGTCGGGACCGACGCGGTAGCGCCGGCCGTCGTAGTGGAGCACGGAGCCGCCGCCGGCGGCGACGGTGTGGATGCTCATCATCGGGGCCCGCATCCGCACCCCGGCGACCTGGGTGCCGAGTTCGCGCTCGAACTCGCCCGCGTAGTGCGAGACGTCGGTGGACGTGCCGCCCATGTCGAAGCCGATGACCCGTTCGTGCCCGGCCTGCCGCGAGGTCCGGGCCATCCCGACGACCCCGCCCGCCGGGCCGGACAGCACGGCGTCCTTGCCGCGGAAGTGCGCGGCCTCCCGCAGCCCGCCGTTGGACTGCAGGAACATCAGGCGGATGCCGGCGAGTTCGCGGGCGACCTCGTCGACGTACCGGCGCAGGATCGGCGAGAGGTAGGCGTCGACGACGGTGGTGTCGCCGCGCGGGACGAGCTTGATCAGCGGGCTGACCTCGTGGGAGCAGCTGACCTGGGTGAAGCCGGCGGCGCGGGCGAGTTCGGCGACCCGGAGTTCGTGGTCGGGACGCCGGTAGGCGTGGAGCAGGACGACGGCGGCGGAGCGCAGCCCGTCGCGGTGGGCGGCGGCCAGGGCGGTGACGACCGCGGCCTCGTCGAGCGGGGTGACGACGTCGCCGCGGGCGTCGACCCGTTCGGGAACCTCGGCCACGCGCGCGTACACCGCCTCGGGCAGCACGATGTGGCGGTCGAAGATGCGGGGGCGGTTCTGGTAGGCGATGCGCAGGGCGTCACGGAAGCCGGCGGTGACGAGCAGGAGGGTGGGCTCGCCGCGGCGCTCCAGGAGGGCGTTGGTGGCGACGGTGGTGCCCATCTTGACCACGGCGATCCGCTCGGCGGGGACCGGTTCGCCGGGTGCGAGGCCGAGGAGGAGCCGGATGCCGGCGACGGCGGCGTCGTGGGGTCGGGCAGGGTCGTGCGAGAGCAGCTTGCGGGTGACCAGCCGGCCGTCGGGCCGTCGCCCGACGACGTCCGTGAAGGTGCCGCCCCGGTCGATCCAGAACTCCCAGCGTCCGGTCATGTCCTCATTGTGGCCGCGAGGACGCGGGAGGGCGGCCGCTGTGGGCCGCCCTCTCCCCCGTGCCGGCTCGGTCAGACCTGGAGGTCGAGGTCCGGCCCTATCCGGTTGCGTACCGCGTCCTGGACCTCCGCCTCCTCGGCGGGATCGGCGGCCAGCCTGCGCAGGCGCTCGGCGACGCGCACGTCGCCCGTCTCGGCGTGCTGTGCGGCCACCTCGCGGGTGGTCTCCTCGCAGTCCCACAGGCACTCGACGGCGAAGCCGGTCGCGAAGCCGGAGTCGGTGGCGGCGAGGGCACGGGCGGTGCGGCCGCGGAGGTGGGAGGAGGCGGTCTCGCGGTAGACGTGGCGCAGCACGGGCGCGGCGCAGACGATGCCGAGGCGTCCGGCGCCGTCGACGAGGGAGTAGAGGGCGGGGGCGTCGGGGCCCTGGGAGCGGACCGTCTCGCGGAGGGCGCCGAGGACGAGGGGGGAGTCCTCGGAGCCGCCGCGGCAGGCGAGCGTCCCGGCGGCGGCGGCGCCGAGCTCGTCGGGGCGGTGGATCCAGCCGCGGGCGCGGTCGACGGCGGCCTCGCCGCTCATCCGCCGGTACGCGGCGACGGCGGCGTCGGCGACGACGCGGGAGCCGTCGCCCACGGCGCGTTCGACGAGGTCGAGGACGGCGGGGTCGCTTGCCTCGGCGAGATAGTGCAGGGCGGCGCACCGGGCGCCGTCCGGGCCGCTGCGGGCGGCCGTGAGGATCGTGTCGCGGTCTTCGGGTCCGGCGACGGCGACCAGGCAGCGGGCGGCGGGTCCGTGCATCTCGGCACCGCGCTCGTGTCCTTCCTGGGCCCAGTCGAGGACGGCCTGGACGCTCCAGCCGGGCCGGGGCCCTGTGGGGCGCAACTGCCGCTGCCAGCGGTCGAAGGAACCCTGCTCGCGGGCGGCCCGGACGCGGGCGCCGACGGACTCGCGGGGATCCTCGGCCCACAGGCGCCAGGGCCGCGGCTCGAAGGCGTCGCGGACGGTGGCGGCGAGCTCGGCCTCGCCCTCGGGTGTGGCCGGGAAGCGGGCGAGCACGGGCTCGGCGAGGGCGCGCAGGCCGGCGTCGTCGTCGCGCAGTGCGAGCTCGTCGAGGGCCCAGGCCCAGTTGGCGCCGCCGGCGGCGTAGCGCCGCAGGAGGAGCAGGGCGTCATGGCGTCCGTAGGACGCGAGGTGGCCGAGGACGGCGAGCGCGAGCCCGGTCCTGGACTCCTCCTCGTCGAGGTGGTCCTCGGCCGAGAAGAGATGCGCCTCGATCTCCTCCAGGCCTCCGTGGAGGTCCAGGTAGAGCCGGGCGTAGTACAGGGAGCGGTTCTCGACCCGCCAGTCGTGGCGTGGGTCGGTGAGCACGCAGTGGTGGAGGGCCGCGAGGGCCTCGGCACGAGGTGCGGCGAGCGCGTGGAGGGTGCCGTCGCCGCGGCCCCTCTGCAGCAGACCGAGCAGGGTGCCGCTCGGCGCTATGACTGGATCGAACATGGAAGACGCCTCACATCAAGCTGTCGACACGACCGGGGGGAATCCGGGATGAACCGGGAGTCAGGCCGTGCGGCAACATGTCGGGCCGCCCGTCGTCCTGCGCTTGTACGTGACCATCTTCCTCTGCCTCTCGTCGGTGGCCCCCTGTGGGCCTTGGCGTCATGATGACCCACCCATTTCGCCACCGCGACCACATTTACGGCGTCGTCTCACCTGGGGTTCGCCCGCCGTTCACCAGGGATGTCAGCGAACTCCGAAGAGCTCCAGGAGTTCCGTCTTCCCGAACATCCGCGCGGTATCCACGGCGGACGGAGTTCCCGCTTCCGGATTCGCGCCGCCGGAGAGGAGGGCGCGGACGACCGCGTCCTCGCCCTTGAAGACGGCGCCCGCGAGCGGGGTCTGGCCGCGGTCGTTGGCGCGGTCCGCGTCGGCGCCGCGGGTGAGCAGGGCGGTGACGGCCTCGGCGTGGCCGTGGTAGGCGGCGAGCATGACGAGCGAGTCGCCCTTCTCGTTGGTGAGGTTCGCCGGGACGCCCGCGTCGAGGTAGGCGGCCAGGGTCACCGCGTCGCCCGCACGCGCCAGGTCGAAGACCTTGGAGGCCAGCTCGACGACCTCGGGGTCCGGCGTCTCGTTCTCGCTCATCGTTCACAACCCTTCGTGCGCGGCCCGCACGGCAGGCGCGGCCGTACGAGTGAATCGACAGGGTACTGCCCGTCGGACGACATGAGGGGGCTCTCCGGCGGCAAGGATCAACCGCGCCCGGCCCCCTGACCGGTGCACTACCGCACCGGGCGCGTTT
The DNA here is from genome assembly GCF_004117935.1 of Streptomyces roseicoloratus. GTDB lineage: Bacteria > Actinomycetota > Actinomycetes > Streptomycetales > Streptomycetaceae > Streptomyces > Streptomyces roseicoloratus. The sequence continues at coordinate 24,618 of NZ_SDOY01000066.1, forward strand.
CGCCACCCGGAGGGACACCCCGCGTCCGCCGGTCAAGTGAAATCACCAGCGATTCACCCATATGCACCTTTAATCATATAGATACTTGCTGTGAACCTGGAAGGACTCAAGGTGACTGTCCCCTCAACCAGGAGAACACCTCATGATCCTGTCCATCTCAGGCGTGGTCTTGCTCGGCATCATCTGCTTCCTGTTCTTCAAGAAGGACGGACTCAAGGCCTCGCACGCCCTCGTCTGCGCGCTCTTCGGCTTCTACCTCGCGGGCACCGCGATCGCCCCCAGCATCACGGCCGGCGGCCAGAGCCTCGCCAGTCTCTTGGGCGGGATCAAGTTCTGACGGCCCTCCATCCCTTCCACCACCTCAGGAGTACGACGTGGCCCGGCGACCACTCCCCCGCATTCTGAGCAGCGGCAGCGCACAGATCGCTCGCAGCCGAGAGATCGCGCGCACGGCCGCCGACAGCGCCACCGACGTGCTCCACCCGCTGATCACCATCTCGCGTGGTCTGCGGAAGCTGGCCGCGACCGCGCGCGCCAAGTGGGCCGCGACCCCCAAGGAACGGCGCGGTCCTACGCTGTTCCTGGTCGCGGCCTGCGTCCTGGTCGTCGCCCTCGTGCCGTACGGCCCGCTCCTCGCGCTCGTCGCGCTGATGGCGGCGGCCGCCTGGCAGGGCCGTGAGCGCCCGGTCGTGAAGACCGGGCCCGACGACGCGGAGATCGCCCGGCTCAAGGGCCTCTACGAGGCCCTGGTGCCGTACCTCTCGCTGCCGGACGACCCCGAGCCGCTCTACGCCCACGGCGGCGACTGGAGTGCCGCCTTCGGGGACCACGCCTTCGACGAGGACGGCCGGATCACGCGGCTGCGGATCTCCTACCCTCCCTACTTCACCGACGGCGAGCCGGCCGCCCGGGCCCGGATCGAGCAGCTGCTGCACGCCAAGTCGGGCCGGGGCCGCGAGTACCGCTTCGACTGGGACGAGGAGGGCAACCGGCTCACCATGCGCGTGCTGCCCGCGCTGCCCACGACCATCGCCGCCCAGCGCTTCGTCACCGTGCCCGGCGAGACCGTGCTCGGCTTCACCGACGCGGACGCCGTGCAGCGGACCGTCCCGGTCCGCGCCGTGGACGGCACCGAGGACGCGCCGGCCGTGGTGTGGCGCACCGGCCCCCGCTCCACCGAGCAGCACCTGCTGGCCGTCGGCCAGCCGGGCAGCGGCACCAGCTCCCTGCTGCGCTCGATCGCCCTCCAGGCGCTGCCGCACGGCGACGTGCTGATCGTCGAGGGCGCCGGCACCGGCGAGTACGCGTGCCTGGTCGGCCGGGACGGCGTGCTCGCCGTCGAGTGTGGGCTCTCCGGCGCCCTCGCCAGCCTGGAATGGGCCGCGCACGAGACCGAGCGACGGCTGATCGCCGCCAACCGCGCCCGTCAGTCGGGCCGTCCCGCGCCCGAGGACACCCGCCGCCCGCTGTGGATCCTGCTCGACCGGCCGAGCGTGCTCGGCCACCTGGCCGCCGCCGACGGCCGTCCCGACCCGCAGGACCTGCTCCAGGTGCCGCTGCGGCACGGCCGGGCCGCGTCCGTGACGGTCGTGGTCGCGGAGCAGTTCGACAGCCTGGACGCGCTCGGCGAGACGGTACGGAGCCACACCCGGGCCCGGGTCGCGCTCGGGCCCGCCGCGCCGCAGCAGATCGCCGCGGTCCTGGGCGCCGGACCCCACACCACGCCCGTGCCCGACGTCCCGCCCGGCCGCGGTTACGCCCGCCTCGGCACCGGCCAGGTGCTGCGCCTCCAGGTCCCGGCGACACCGGACCCGTACGACGACGCCACCAGCGAGGCACACCGCCGCGCCGTCCTGGAGCTGCTGCCGGAGCGCCGTACGGCGACGATCGCCGCGATCGAGCCGGCCCCCACCGCGGCCCCCGCCCCGGCCCCGGAGCCCGGCTTCGCGCCGGACCCGGACACGGACATCGCCCCGACGCACCACAAGGACCCGGGCCCCGCCCCGGTCCCGTCACCGGTCCCGGCGGAGGGCTGAGCGCCCGGAGTCCCGTACACGCGAAAGGGCGGCCACACCCACGGGTGCGACCGCCCTTTCGCGTTGTCCCGGCCGGCCCTCGTCGTACGCGACCGTCGGCACGCGTCGTCGTACGCGGCTACGCCACGAACGACCGCGGGCCCTCGCCGCCCGTCCCCGCGCCCGACTCCACCAGGCGGGCCGCGGCGGCCAGCCGGGCGGCGGCTTCCTCGGCGACCGGGCCGCTGACGGTGAAGGGCAGCCGGACGTAGCCCTCGAAGGCGCCGTCCACGCCGAAGCGCGGCCCCGAGGGGACCCGGACGCCGACGCGCTCGCCGACCTCGGCGAGGCGCGAGCCGGACAGCCCGCCGGTGCGGACCCAGAGCGTGAGCCCGCCGCGCGGCACCTCGAACTCCCAGGCCGGCAGCTCCCTGCGGACGGCGGTCACCAGCGCGTCGCGGTTCTCGCGGGCCTGGGCGCGCCGCAGCCCGACGGCCTCCTCCCAGCCGCCGGTGCGCATCAGCCAGTTGACGCCCAGCTGCTCCAGGACGGGAGTGCCGAGGTCGGCGTAGGCGCGGGCGGCGACCAGGGAGCGGATGACGTCGGGCGCGGCGCGCACCCAGCCGATCCGCATGCCGGCCCAGAAGGCCTTGCTCGCCGAGCCGACGGTGAGGACGGTGGCGCCGGCCGGGTCGAAGGCGCAGACCCTGCGGGGCATCTCCAGGTCGTCGTCGAGGAACAGTTCGGTCATCGTCTCGTCGACGACGAGGACGGTGCCGGCCGAGCGGGCCGCCTCCACGAGCTGCCGCCGCTGGTCCTCGCTCGCGAGCGCGCCGGTGGGGTTGTGGAAGTCGGCGACGACGTACGCGAGGCGGGGCGCCGCGTCGCGCAGCACCTGGCGCCAGCGCGGCAGGTCCCAGCCGCCGAGCGCCTCGGCCATGGCGACGGGCACGAGCCGGGCGCCGGCCTCGCGCATCAGCTGGAGGATGTTGGCGTACGAGGGCGACTCGACGGCGATCCGCTCGCCGCGGCCCGCGAAGAGGTGGCAGATCGCGTCGATGGCGCCCATCGCACCGGTGGTGACCATGATCTGTTCGGGCATGGTGGGGATGCCGCGCTCGGTGTACCGGTCGGCGAGCATCTGCCGCAGCGCGGGCAGGCCGGCCGGGTAGTCGCCGTGGGTGTGGGCGTACGGCGGCAGCTCCTCCAGCGCGCCCTGTATGGCGCGGGTCAGCCAGGGCTCGGGCGCGGGCAGCGCCGCGCAGCCCAGGTCGATCATGGAGCCGAGCGACTCGGGCGGCAGCGGTTCCAGGCCGCGGGCGGGCAGCGGGTTGCCCGCCGGGACGGCGGTCCAGCTGCCGGCGCCGCGCCGGGACTCCAGGAAGCCCTCGGCGCGCAGCGCCTCGTAGGCGGCGGCGACGGTGGTGCGGCTGACGGTGAGGGCGAGGGCCAGTTCGCGTTCGGCGGGCAGCCGGGCGGCGACCGGAACGCGGCCCTCCAGGACGAGCAGCCGGATGCCGTCGGCGAGGGCGCGGTACGCGGGCGGCTTGCGGGCGCCGGATGCGGCGGGCCGGGTCTGCTGGGCCTGGAGCTGCCGGGCGAGCTGGGCAGGGCCCACGGCCGAAGTCCACTGGGCCATGGAAATCAGTCCACCTTCCGCGAATTGGCCATGGTTGGCCTGGAGTCCCCCGCCACAGAGTGGCATGAGCCAGTCCACCTGCACCACCCGGCCCCTGTCGGGGCCGCCCATCCGCACCCTCAGCACCAGGCCCCATCCGGGCCGCCGCCTGGGACCACCGGCCCGTCCGGGCCGCCCCGGCGCACCACCCCCAGGCCCCCGTCCGGGCCGTCACCCAGGAGGGCAGTTCCTTGTCCATCGCCTCCGGTCTCCGCGGCCGGCACCTGCCCCGCCGGCTCGTCCAGCTCTACGCGGGACTGGCGCTGTACGGCTTCAGCTCGATCCTGCTGCTGCGCAGCGGCCTCGGCCTCGAACCGTGGAACGTCCTCCACCAGGGTCTCGCCGGGCGGACCGGGCTGAGCATCGGCGTGGTGACGACCGTCCTCGGCGCCCTGATCCTGCTGGTCTGGATCCCGATCCGGCAGCGGCCCGGCCTGGGCACCATCTCCAACGTCCTGGTCATCGGCGCGGCGATGGACCTCTCGCTGGCCGTGCTCCCGGAGGTGCACGGGCTGCCCGCGCGGATCGCGACGATGGCGGCGGGCATCGTCCTGAACGGCGTCGCGACCGGTCTCTACATCGCGGCGCGTTTCGGCCCCGGCCCGCGCGACGGTCTGATGACCGGCCTGCACCGGCTGACCGGCCGCTCGATCCGCCTGGTGCGCACGGCGATCGAGGTGCTCGTGGTCGCGAGCGGCTTCCTGCTCGGCGGCTCGGTCGGCGTCGGCACGGTGCTCTACGCGATCGCGATCGGCCCGCTCGCCCAGTTCTTCCTGCGCCTCTTCGCCGTCCCCGAGCCGGACCGGGTGAGCACCGTCATAGCCGCGAAGAAGCCCGAGCAGGCCATACTGCGGCGGTGACTCGCGTACGCCACCCCTACCTCGACCACCCGGCGCCCCTCCCCTTCGCCCACCGCGGCGGCACGGCGGATGGCCTGGAGAACACCGCCGCCGCCTTCCGGCGGGCCGCCGCGGCCGGATACCGGTACTTCGAGACCGACGTCCACACGACCGCGGACGGCCGGCTCGTCGCCTTCCACGACGCGACCCTCGACCGGGTCACGGACACCGGCGGCCGGATCCGGGACCTGCCGTGGGCGGCGGTCCAGGAGGCCCGGGTGGCAGGCAAGGAGCCGCTGCCGCTCTTCGAGGACCTCCTGGAGGAGTTCCCGGAGGCCCGCTGGAACGTGGACCTGAAGACCGAGTCGGCGCTCGTGCCGCTGGTCGACCTCATCCGGAGGACCGGCGCGTGGGACCGGGTCTGTGTGAGTTCCTTCACCGAGGGACGCATCGCCCGGGCGCACAGACTCGCCGGTCCGCGGCTGGCCACCTCGTACGGCGTGACGGGTGTGCTCGGGCTGCGGTTGCGCTCGCTGGGCATCCCGGCGGCGCTGCGCGCGGGCGCGGTGGCCGCGCAGGTCCCGGAGCGGCAGGCCGGTCTGCCGGTGGTGGACCGGCGCTTCGTGCGCGAGGCGCACGCGCGCGGCCTCCAGGTCCACGTGTGGACGGTGAACGAACCGGATCGGATGCATGCCCTGCTGGACCTTGGCGTGGACGGCATCATGACCGATCATCTGGAGACGCTGCGCGATGTCCTGACCGACCGGGGGACGTGGGTCTAGCCACTCCCCGGTTCCCGTCCGGCCGAGAACTCCGGACGGGAACCGCGCGCGGGACCACCACGGGGACGAACGAGGGGGCGCGGCCTTGACCGATGTCGACACCACCGAGCAGCCGGACGGCCACGCCGCCGATCCGGCGGAACGCCGGCGCGAGCAGCGCGGCTGGTACTTCTACGACTTCGCGTGCTCGGTCTACTCCACGAGCGTCGTGACCGTGTTCCTGGGGCCGTATCTGACGTCGGTGGCGAAGGCCGCGGCGGACGCCGAGGGGTTCGTGCACCCGCTGGGCGTGCCGGTGCGGGCGGGTTCCCTGTTCGCGTACGCCGTGTCGGCCTCGATCGTCGTCGCGGTGCTCGCGATGCCGCTGGTGGGCGCGGTGGCGGACCGTACGGGCCGGAAGAAGCCGCTGCTCGCGGCGGCGGCCTACACGGGCGCGGCGGCGACGACGGGCATGTTCTTCCTGGCGGGCGAGCGCTATCTGCTCGGCACCTTCCTGCTGATCGTGGCGAACGCCTCGCTGTCGGTCTCGATGGTGCTGTACAACGCGTACCTGCCGCAGATCGCCGAGCCGGACGAGCGGGACGAGGTCTCCTCGCGCGGCTGGGCCTTCGGCTACACCTCGGGCGCGCTGGTCCTGGTGCTCAACCTGGTCCTGTACTCGGGGCACGACTCCTTCGGCCTGTCCGAGGGCATGGCCGTGCGGATCTGTCTGGCCTCGGCCGGCCTGTGGTGGGGCGCCTTCACGCTGGTGCCGCTGCGCAGGCTGCGCGACCGGCGGATCGCGCGCACCGGCGGCGCGGCGGGCGAGGGCGCGGTCGGCAGCGGCTGGAAGCAGCTGCGGGCCACCCTGCGGGACATGCGCCGCCATCCGCTGACGCTGTCCTTCCTGCTCGCGTACCTGATCTACAACGACGGCGTGCAGACGGTGATCTCGCAGGCCTCGGTCTACGGCTCCGAGGAGCTGGGCCTCGACCAGACGACGCTGATCACCGCGGTCCTCCTCGTGCAGGTCCTGGCGGTGGCGGGGGCGCTCGGAATGGGCCGGATGGCGCGGGTGTACGGCGCGAAGCGGACGATCCTGGCCTCGCTGGCACTGTGGACGGCCATCCTGGCGGCCGGCTACTTCCTGCCGGCCGGCGCGCCGCTCTTCTTCTACCTGCTGGCGGCGGCGATCGGTCTGGTCCTGGGCGGCAGCCAGGCGCTGTCGCGGTCCCTGTTCTCGCACCTGGTGCCGCGCGGCAAGGAGGCGGAGTACTTCTCGGCGTACGAGATGAGCGACCGCGGACTGAGCTGGCTGGGTCCTTTGGTGTTCGGTCTCGCGTATCAGCTGACCGGGAGCTACCGGGATGCCATCATCTCCTTGGTGATCTTCTTCGGAGTCGGCTTCGTGCTCCTGGCGAGGGTGCCGGTACGGGCCGCGGTGGCCGCCGCGGGCAACCCCGTACCTGCCCGGATTTAGACGCGGGAGTGAAAGGGCGGTAGTGTACGCGTTTGGCCTGCCAGGCGGACCGTTACTGCGTGCTGACTTGGTGAAGACGTTAGGTGACATCTGCTGCCAGATGTGACAAAACGGGCACTGGTGGGTACAAAAAGGGGCGGCACGACGGGCGACGCATGACCCGGAACGGGAATCTTTACCGCCGACCGGACGTTGACCGGATGACGACGACAGCGACACCTGTCCTGTGGGCGACAAGCCCGGGAGGCACGATTCATGAGTGAGCGAGCTCTTCGCGGCACGCGCCTCGTGGTGACCAGCTACGAGACCGACCGCGGCATCGATCTGGCCCCGCGCCAGGCCGTGGAGTACGCATGCGAGAAGGGCCATCGTTTTGAGATGCCCTTCTCCGTGGAAGCGGAAATTCCGCCGGAGTGGGAGTGCAAGGTCTGCGGCATGCAGGCACTCCTGGTGGACGGGGACGGCCCCGAGGAGAAGAAGGGCAAGCCGGCGCGTACGCACTGGGACATGCTCATGGAGCGGCGTACCCGCGAAGAGCTGGAGGAGGTGCTGGCCGAGCGGCTGGCGGTTCTCCGGTCCGGCGCCATGAACATCGCCGTACATCCGCGCGACAGCCGCAAGTCCGCCTGACGGACGACCGGCGGCCGCACGGCCTGACGGAGCAACGCCGCGGGGCCCGGTACACCCATCGTGTACCGGGCCCCGCGGCGTTCGCGCGCTCCGGCGCGTATGCGGCCTGCCCCTGGCGCTCCGGCGGCTCTCGGTGCCCGCCCGGCGCTCCTGGTGCTCCTGGTGCTCCTGGCGCTCCTGCCGTACGCGTACGGGGCCGGCACCCGCAGCGTGCGCGGGTACCGACCCCGTCGACGTCGGCGTCAATCAGCGTCGGCGTCAATCAGCGTCGGCGCCGTCGGCTCAGGGTGTCAGCGGCGGGCGGGACTCCCGGGGCCACGGCGGGTCCTGAGGCGCGTCCTCGCGGATGACCTCGCCCTGCACGACCTTGCCGTCCGGCATCCGCATACGGGCCTGCTGAAAGGCGCCCTGGAGGCTGCCGGGCGGCGCGGCGGCCATCCGGCGCTCCACCACGCGCTCCGCGAGCCGCCCGACGGCGGCGCGCACCGGCGGGACGAGCAGCAGCAGGCCGATCGCGTCGGAGATGAGTCCGGGGATCATCAGGAGCAGACCGCCGAGCATCAGGAAGCCGTTGCGGTCCGCCGTGGCGGCCTTGTCGGGCTCCGTCGGCATCTCGCCGCGCTGCGCCGCCTCCTGGGCCCGCTGGAAGGTCCCGGTGAGGTTGGCGAAGGCCCGCCGGCCCGCCCGCTTGATCACGGCGGCGCCGAGCACGCCCCCGCCCACGAGCAGCAGGAGCACGGTGAACCCGCCGGCCGCGTTCGCCACGGCGGTGAGCAGCCAGATCTCCAGGACCAGCCAGACCGCGAGGCCCAGCGGGAGGAACGTGCGCGCGCGGGAGCGCTTGGGGGCGAGGGGAGGCGGTGCGCCGGTCGTCATGCCCCCCAGTGTGCCTGGCCGCCCGTGGGAACGTCGTAAAGGAAGGATCAGGACGGCCGGCAGGACGGCGGGGGGAGGGCGGCAGGGCTACTTGCGGCCCAGGAGCTTGCCGACCTTCTGCGCCCGGGCCGTGAGGCCCCAGCCGGTGACCCGCCACAGCGCCTCGACGACGATGTTCCGGCTCATCTTGGAGTCGCCGATCTCGCGCTCGACGAAGGTGATGGGCACCTCCACGACGTGGAAGCCGGCGGCCACCGCGCGCCGGGCCAGGTCGACCTGGAAGCAGTAGCCGGCCGAGGCCACGTCGTCGAGGCCGAGGCCGAGCAGGGTCTCCTTGCGGAAGGCCCGGTAGCCGCCGGTGACGTCACGGATCGGCACGTCGAGCATGAGCCGGGAGTAGAGGCTGCCCCCGCGCGAGATGAACTCGCGGGACTTGGGCCAGTTCACGATCCGGCCGCCGGGCACCCAGCGGGAGCCGAGCACCAGGTCGGCGCCCTTGAGCGCGGTGAGCAGCCGCGGCAGCTCCTCGGGCTGGTGGGAGCCGTCGGCGTCCATCTCGATCAGGACGTCGTAGCCCTGGTCGATGCCCCAGCGGAAGCCGGCGAGGTAGGCGGCGCCGAGCCCTTCCTTGCCCTTGCGGTGCAGGACGTGGACGTGGTCGTCGTCGGCGGCGAGCTCGTCGGCGAACTTGCCCGTGCCGTCGGGGCTGTTGTCGTCGGCGACGAGAACGTGCGCCTCGGGGACGGCTTCCCGCACCCGCGCGACGATCGGCTTGATGTTCTCCGCCTCGTTGTACGTGGGGATGATCACCAAGGCCTTGCCGAGCGGGCCGTAACGCCTCTGGCCACCGTCGTTCACTACTGCCCCTTCGGATACATACGCGAGCCCCCACCATAGCGAGCCGTGCGCACGGGATGCGGGATCGGGGCCCGGCGTCCTTCGGGCCGACCCGGGGATCCGCTGGCTGCGGACCGGCCGAGGCCGTTGTCTACTGAACGCCGGGGCCCCACCCGGGTCGCACCCTCCGCCGGAAAAACCTTCCCTCGCCCCCGAGGCGCGGGCGGCGTTCGGTGCCTGCGTGGAGGTTTGCAACCGGTCGGACGTCCGTGGTGGACGCGCCGAACCTACCGGCCCGTGGCGGCCCGCTGTCAACACCCGTTTGACCTGCGGTGATGAACCGTCTCTGCAGGACAGCGGGGAAGATCCGCAGGTCGCGGGCGAAGCCTCCGGAGTGCGACCGAGTGATCGAAATGTCCCGTCATCACTCGTTCGGCCGCACGAACACCGTTTGACCGGAGACGACCGTCTCGAGGCAGACCGGGAGATCGCCACCGGGGGTCAGATCGGGCAGACCGGGCGTCCCCGAGCGCGGATCGGTCGACCAGCGGGCCACCCGGTCGTCGGGCGCCTGAACGAGCAGCTCGCCGGTGCGCCAGACCGCGTAGTCGGCCGGCGCGCCGGGCACCAGGGTGCCCGCGTCGTCGCGGCCGACGGCCCGCCAGCCGCCCCGGGTGTGCGCGGTGAAGGCGGCCCGTACCGAGACCCGGTGCTCGGGCGTGCGGTGGAAGGCGGCGGCGCGCAGGGTGCCCCACGGGTCGAGCGGGGTGACCGGGCTGTCCGAGCCGAAGGCGAGCGGCACACCGGCGCGCAGCAGTGCGGCGTACGGGTTGAGGGCGCGGGCCCGCTCGACGCCGAGGCGGTCGGCGTACATGCCCCCGTCGCCGCCCCAGTACGCGTCGAAGGCCGGCTGCACGGACGCGGTGAGGCCCAGCTCGGCGAAGCCCGCGATGGCCTCGGGGCTGAGCATCTCGGCGTGCTCGACACGGTGCCGGGCGGCGCGGATCCGGGCCAGGCCCAGCTTCTCGGCGGCGGCCCGCATGCCCTCGACGACCGCGTCGACGGCGGCGTCGCCGATGGCGTGGAAACCGGCCTGGAGCCCGGCCTCGGTGCAGCCGACGACATGGGCGGCGACGGCCGCCGCGTCGAGGTGGGCGCTGCCGGTGCCGGAGTGGTCGGCGTAGCGCTCGTGGAGGCAGGCGGTGTGCGAACCGAGGGAACCGTCGGCGAACAGGTCGCCGGCCGCGCCGAGGGCGCCGAGGGCGCGGGCCCGCTCGATGTCGAGGTCGGCCCAGTAGCCGACGACGCGGGGGCCGGGCTCGCTGCGGGCGAGGTCCAGCAGGCCGGTGAAGTCGTCCTCGGAGGAGATCTCGGGCCCGCCGCACTCGTGCAGGGTGCCGATGCCGAGCGAGGCGGCGTGGCCGCGGGCGGCCCGCTGGGCCTCGGTGCGCTGCTGCGGGGAGAGCGCGGCGTACGCGGCGGCACGGACGGCGTGGTGGGCGTCGCCGGTGAGCGGCTGCTGCCCGTCGTGGAAGCCGTCGAGCTCGCGGATGCCGGGCACCAGGTCGAGGAGTGCGGTGGTGACGACGCACGAGTGGACGTCGATGCGGGTGAGGTAGAGCGGGCGGGCGCCGGTGAGCTCGTCGAGCTCGGCGCGGGTGAGCGGCCGGCGCTCGGGCCAGCGGGCGGCGTCCCAGCCATGGCCGATGAGGATCCGGTCGGCGGGGCGGGCGGCGGCGTACGCGCGGATCCGGTCGGCCGCCTCGGCGAGCGAGGCGGCGGCGGACAGGTCGAGGCCGGTCAGCGCGAGACCGGTCGCGGTGGTGTGCACATGGGCGTCGACGAACGCCGGGGTGACGAGCGCGCCCTCCAGGTCGACCACCTCGTCCACACCGGAGGCGAAGGCGTCGGCCGCACCCTCCGAGCCGACCCAGGCGACGTGCCCGCGCTCCACCACCATGGCGGTGGCGAAGGGGTCGGCGGGGCTGTGGACTTCTCCACCGCGCAGCAGCACGGTGCGGTGTTCGTTCGCGCTCATCCCTCCAGGCTAGGGCGTACCGGGCGCACTCCTTACCGGCGGGTCACCCGGGCGCCCCCGGCGCGGGGAGGGTTCACGGCCGGGCGGGCCGGACGTGTCCTAGACGCGCGGCGGCCGGGCCTCGTACGGGGTGGAGAGGACCACCGTGGTGCGGCTGGAGACGTGGGCCTGCGAGCGGATGCGGCTGAGCAGGTGCTCCAGCTCCAGCGGGGTGGCGACGCGCACCTTGAGGATGTAGTTCTCGTCGCCCGCGACGCTGTGGCAGGCCTCGATCTCGGGGATGTCGGCGAGCCGGTCGGGGGTGTCGTCGGGGGCGCTGGGGTCGAAGGGTTTCACCGAGATGAAAGCGGTGAGCGGGAGCCCGACGGCCTCCGGGTCGACGACGGCGGCATAGCCGCGGATGACGCCGCGCTGTTCAAGGCGGCGGACGCGCTGATGCACGGCCGAGGTGGACAGGCCGGTGGCCTTGCCCAGGTCGGTGTAGCTCATGCGCCCGTCCTTGACGAGCAACTCGACGATCTGACGATCCAGCTCCTCCATGCGGTGACCCTATTGCCCCGGCGGTCCCGGAGCACAGCCGGGGCGGCTCGTGCGCCGGTGCCGGGGCGCGCGAACGGGCGTGCGCGGCGCCTTTGGAGGCATCTCCGGCGCATCTGCGGGGCACTTACGCCGGGCATGTGACGAACGCCACAGGCATACCGGACTCTCGGGCGTGACCTCACGGTTATGCGGTCGGCCGTATGGGAATTGCTTGCTGTGGTCGCGGCCACTCAGATCCGGCCGACCCGTCCGAGGGGGAGATTCTCCATGCAGGAGCCTGTTGATTCCGTCGACACCGCCGACGAGCTCGACGCGTACGACACCTTTGAGATGTACCGGGTGATCTGCCCGGACTGCGAGCAGCCGATCGCGCTGCTGGCGGACGAGGACGCCCTGCCGGAGCACGCGCTGTGCCCGACGCCGTGGAATCCCTTCGTCCTCACGGTCTGCACCGGCACCGGCCGGCCCGCGGCCGACGCCGGCCCCGCCGACGAGACCCTGGAGGCGCAGGAGCAGGACACCGCCCTGCTCCTGACGCTTCCTCAGGGCCTGGACTGGCGGATGCAGCCGTTCTCGCACGTGGGCGGCCCGGGCTCGCGCCCGATCAAGCCGGCCCCGATCAAGCCGGTCCAGCTGCGCCGCGCCGCCTGACGCCGCCTCACGCTGCGCGCGCCCCGAGGCGGCGCCCGCCCCGAGGCCCCGAACACCCTGCTCGCGGCGCCCGCCCTGAGCTACGAGCGCCCTGCGGCCGCCGGCCGTCGCCCGCTCACCAGTAGCGCCCCTGCACCATCGCCGCCAGCGTGGCGTGGTGCAGGATCAGGCGGTCGACGTCCTCGGCGTTCCCGGGCACCCGCACCTCGCCGAAGTGCGCCTGGCGGTACGCGATCCGCAGCATGACGATCGCGTGCCGCAGCGCCGCGTACAGGGTGTGGAACTCCATGTCCCGCGGGGTGTGCCCGGTGAGTTCGGCGTACCGCCGCTCGATCGCGTCGCGGCGCAGGAAGTCCGGCAGGCCGGGCTGGCCGAAGCCCACCGTGAGGTCCTGGAAGAAGCGGTGCAGGTAGACCGTCCAGCCGAGGTCGACCTCGCGCGGGGCGCAGGCCGCCATCTCCCAGTCGAGCACGGCGACCGGGGTGAACCCGTCGTAGACGATGTTCCCGATCCTCGCGTCGCCCCAGTCGAGCACGGCGGGACCCTCGTCGGCGGGCCAGTGCGCCTCGAGCCAGTCGAAGGCCGACTCGATGAGCGGTGAGGGCGCGAGTCCCTCCACCACCCAGGCGTAGTAGGCACGTTGGGCGTCCACGTGGCGCCGCAGCGGACTGCCGTCGCCCTCGGGCAGCAGGAACTCGGCCTCCTTCGCCGGAAACTGGTCGTGCAGCCGTGCCAGCACGCCCACCGACTCGGCTTCCAGGAGCGCCCGTTCGGCGTCGCTCGCCGCGTGCAGCCAGTTTCCCTCGTACGTGTAGGGCATCACGTCCGGCGGGACCCGGCCCTCGGCGCGCGCCATCACGAAGAACGGCGCCCCCAGCGGTCCGGGGTCCTCCTCCAGCCACAGCACCCGCGGCACGGGCACGTCGGTGTGCTCGCCGACCAGGCTCATCACCCGGTGCTGGCGCGCCATGTCGTACACCGGGAAGACGGTGTACGCGTCGGGGTCGGCGGCGAGCCGGAGCGCGCAGCCGCGCACCGGCGCGTCCGGGTGCTCCAGGTCGAAGAGCAGGGTCTCGCTGGACATCCCGTTGGAGCCGGGCACGGCGAGCCCGGTGACCCTGGCACCGGGCAGCCGCCCGGCCAGCCAGACACCGAGCCGCCGGCCCAGCTCCTCGGGATCACGGGTGGTGGTACGCGGCCGGGGCGCCGTGGCCATCGGGCCTCCTCTGAAGTCGCAGCGGCCGGCCGAAGGACGGGGCCGGAGACGCTGCCTGCCTACGGGGCGGTGGACGTGTGGTCGGCGAAGCCGCTCGGGTCGTGGCGGCCGAAGCTGCCGTGCTCGAAGACGCCGTACCCGATGTGCCCGTCGAGGGTGAAGCGGGCGGCGTGGTCGGTGACGCCGTACGCGGCGAGCGGGTGGGCGGTCGGGTCGGACAGGTCGTAGACACGGCGGTCGGTCCAGTCGCGTCCCTGCCAGCTGCCGTGCTGCCAGTCGGGGGCGGGCGGGTAGCCGGCGCCGACGGCGAGCGGGGAGGAGGCGAGGATCTCCACGCCGACCTCCAGGGCCTTGCCGGCCGGATCGGTGAGATGGACGGCGGCCCGCTCGGGCTCGCGGGTGCCGGGGCGGTACGTGATCTCGGTGCGGGGCCAGCCGAGTTGGGTGTCGCGCCGCCCGTTCCGCACCATCAGGGCCTCGTTGAGGGTGCGATAGCCGTCGGCGTCTTCCTGGGCGATGACCATGAGGAACCGGTCCTCGAAGCGCATCGGTATCCAGAGCCAGTGGAAGCCCTCGGGCCGGAACTCCTCGGCGCGGCCCGGCTCTTCGCCGGGCAGCGGACGCACGCCCCAGCTGCGGTCGCGGGTGCCGGTCCACTCCCCCGCCGTGACGGCGAACTCCTCGCCGCCCGCCCGGATCGTGCCGGCGGCGTGCCCGGCCTGCACGAAGCGGCGGCCCTCCAGGGTGAGCCGGTCGCCGCGGCGCTGGGTGTGGTGCGGCTCCCAGACGGCGGGGAAGTCGCCCGTCCAGAGGAGGTCGAAGGAGAGCCCGTCGGGGTCGTCCGGGTCGGGATCGCAGTGCAGCGCGAGCCGCCGGAGTGGCTGGTCGACGGTGATCCGCAAGGGGCCGACGGAGAGGTCCATCCGGTCGTCACCGAGGGCGTCGGAGGCCCGGACGGCGTGCAGCCGGTCGCCGGTGCGCAGGGTCGCGTAGGCGTCGACCACGCCGGCGTTGGGGTACACGCCGAGCCCGGCGATGAGCAGAGCGCGGCCCTGGTGGTCGAGGACGTGGAAGATGCACCGGTCGTAGGCGTTCCGGTCGCCGCTGACGTGGTGCTTCATGGAGAGCGGCGCCTGGTGCACGGGGTATTCGTCGAGCGGGACGGGCCGGTCGTCTGACACGTGTGACCTCCTCGGCGGCGAGTAGGAACTGACGGTACGTCAGAAGCGGTACGGGGGGCCAGAGTCGTGCGGCCGAGGGGCCCGGCGGGCCGAACCTCGCCCCGCCCCCGGGGACGCGTCGAACTTCCGCTCGACGCGTTTCGGCGGTGACCGGAAACAGGCGCCAAGCGTTGGTCCGGGCATGACCACGCTGTATACGGCACCCAGCGGATACGGCCGGCATCGACAGCCAGAGCCGCACTCTGAAGAATCGGTTCAGCAGGCGATTCCCGCCCCCGTTCCGATTCCGGCCGCCCCGCCGGGGTCGGCGCCGGGCCCCGTGCCCGCGCCGGGCCCCGTGCCCGCGCCGGCGCCGGCCTCCTCACCGGCCTCCGCAGCTCCACCGGCTCCGGCCCCGCGTCCCGCCTTCCCACCGGCTCCGGCGCCGCACCCCGTCACCCCGCCGGCTCCGGCGCCGCGCCCCGTCACTCCGCCGGCGCCCGCGCCGACACACCCGGCCGATCCGCCCATCTACCGAGCGGTGCTCGACCTCTGGGCCAGCCACGGCAGGACGCTGCCGGGCCACCGCGACCAGGAGTGGAGCCGGCTGGCCGCGGGGCCGGTCTGGGCGGACCGCACCGTGCGCGTCAACGGGACTCTGGTCCGGCGAGGTGGCGCGCGATGACCACCCGCTGGATCTGGTTGGTGCCCTCGACGATCTGGAGCACCTTCGCCTCCCGCAGGAAGCGTTCGACGGGGAAGTCCGCGGTGTAGCCGTAGCCGCCGAGTACCTGCACGGCGTCCGTCGTGACCCGCATCGCCGCGTCCGAGCAGAACAGCTTCGCCATGGCCGCCTGCTTGCCGAACGGCCGGCCCTCGTCGCGCAGCCGGGCGGCCTCCAGGTACAGCGCCCGGCCCGCCTCGATCTGCGTGGCCATGTCGGCGAGCAGGAAGCGCAGACCCTGGAAGTCGGCGATGGGCCGGCCGAACTGGCGGCGCTCCCGCGCGTAGCCCACGGCCGCGTCCAGCGCCGCCTGCGCCACGCCCACCGCGCAGGCCGCGATGCCGAGCCGCCCGGAATCGAGCGCGGCCAGGGCGATCGTGAAGCCCTGCCCCTCCGCGCCGATCCGGCGCGCGTCGGACACGCGGACGCCATCGAGGTGCACCTGCGCCGTGGGTGAGCCCTTCATGCCCATCTTCCGTTCGGGCGCGGCGGCACCGAGCCCCGGCGCGTCGCCGGGCACCAGGAAGGCCGTGATGCCCTTCGGGCCGTCGCTACCGGTACGGGCCATGACGGTGTAGAAGTCGGCGATCCCGCCGTGGGTGATCCACGCCTTGGTCCCGTCGAGCACCCACGAGTCGCCGTCCCGGACGGCCCGGGTGCGCAGCGCGGCGGCGTCGGAACCGGAGGACGGCTCGGAGAGGCAGTACGCGCCGAGCAGCCCGCCGCCGAGCATCGCGGGCAGGTGGGACGCGCGCTGCTCCTCGGTGCCGAAGGCGGCCAGGGCATGGCAGGACAGGCTGTGCACGCTGACCCCGAGCGCCACGGTGAGCCGGGCGGCGGCCAGCTCCTCCAGGACCTGGAGGTAGACGGCGTACGGCTGGTCGCCGCCGCCGTGGGCGGAGTCGTACGGCAGGCCGAGCAGCCCGGAGGCCGAGAGCAGCGAGAACAGCTCCCGGGGGAAGTGCCCGGCGGCCTCCTCCTCGGCGGCACGGGGCGCGATCTCGCGCTCGGCGATCTCCCGTACGAGGGCGAGCAGCTCGCGGGCCTCCTCGGTGGGCAGCCGGCGTTCCACGGGCTGCGGCTGCGGCTGCGGCTGCGGGGCATGGTCGGGCATGCGGCGGCACTCCTCCCTCTCGGGGTCGGTCACTGCGCCGATGCTGCCCCGCCGCGGGCGCGCGGGGGCGCGGCGCGGGGCCGTGGCGGGAGGAGTATGCCCGTTCGGCGGCCCCGCCTCACCCGCCGGCCGAGCTGCCCTGTTCAGGCGGGTGGGCGTCCCGTCGCCGCAGGTGCGCTTCCCGTTCCTGTAAGTGTGCGTCCCGTTTCCCGCAGGTGGGTTTCCCGTTACCGCAGGTGCGCTTCCCGTCCCCGTAGGTGTGCGTCCCGTTCCCGCAGATAGGCGTCCAGTTCCGCCGCGCCGGTCAGCATCGCGCGGGCGCGGGCGGACAGGCGGGCGTGCCAGTCGTCGAGGGCGGTCCGCAGGGGTTCGAGGCCGCCGGCGGACCGCACCTGGGCGATGAGCGGGGCGATCTGCTCCAGCAGATAGCCGCCGCGTCTGAGCTGATGGGCGAGGCGGGCGTCCCGTACGGCGTCCGCGTCGTACACGCGGTAGCCGGTGCGCGGGTCGCGGCGCGGCCGCACCAGTCCGGCCCGCTCCCAGGTCCGCAGCGTGGCGGGCCGGATGCCGAGCTGCGCCGCGAGCGCGCCGACGAAGGTGTCACGGGGCCCGGCCGCGGGACGGGCGTCGGCCCCGGATGCGGACCCGGCCTCGGCCGCGACCCCGGAGCGGGCGCCGGCCGAGGGACGGACATCGGCCCGGGACGGAGCTGCGGGCCTGGAGCGGTCCGCGGCCCCACGGGGAGCCGCGGGCAGGAGGCCGCCCGGGACGCGCTCCCCGTCAGCTCCGAGATCTCGCAGGGCGGTCTCCACGGCCCGGAGAGTGCGGCGGTCGTCGAGGAGCTGGGCGTGGCTCTCGTCGATGTGGCGGAACGCCTCCTCGACCGCGTCCTCGTGCACGGCACGCATGATCGCCGTCGCGGTGGGGTGGCCGTGGCCGGGCAGGAGGGCGAGGAAGGTGCCGAGGGCCTGGGAGTGCAGCGGGGTGTAGGTGCGATAGCCGTGGGGCGTTCGGGCGGCGGGCGGCAGGATCCCGGCCTCCTCGTAGTTCCGGACCGCCTGTGTGGACAGCCCGTGCGCACGAGCGAGGTCGACCGGCCTCAGTCGCCGCCGATGACCACCGCTTTGAAGGTTCGACCCCATGAATCCCACTCTACAAGGGCTCACCTCCATGAAAAGTTTCCACCGAACCTTCAACGATACGGTGGAAACCATGGCATCTGAGATGAAGGAACCCCGCAAGGAAGCACGCAAGACCAAGCCCACGGCGACGCCCGACGCCGGCCTGGCACAGACCGTCGGCCCCGTGGGCGCGGCCACCGTCACGGCCCTGCTCGGATCCCGGCCGCGCGTGCTCGCCCTGGGCGAGCCGACCCACGGCGAGGACACCCTGCTCGACGTACGGAACGCGCTCTTCCGGGAGCTCGTGGAGCAGGAGGGCTACCGGACGATCGCGATCGAGAGCGACTGTCTGGCGGGTCTCCTCGTGGACGACCACGTCGCCTCCGGCGCCGGCGCTCTCGATGAGGTGGTGGCGCGCGGAATCAGCCACGGCTGGGGCGAATCCGCGGCCAACCGGGCACTCGTACGCTGGATGCGAGCCTTCAACCACGACCGCCCCGCATCGGACCGGGTCCGCTTCGCCGGTTTCGACGGCCCGCTGGAGACCGCCGCCGCCGCGAGCCCCCGGCAGGCCCTCACGGCCCTCCATCAGCACCTCGCGATGCACGGCGACCCCGGTCTGCTGCCGTGCACCGCCGAGACGCTGGACCGGCTCCTCGGCGCGGACGACCGCTGGACCGAGCCGGCCGCCATGCGGGACCCGTCCCGGTCGGTGGGCCGGTCGGCCGACGCCGTGGAACTGCGGCTGCTCGCCGACGAACTGGCGGCACTGCTCGACGCGCAGGCGCCGCACCTGCGCGCGACGGCCTCGGAGGACGACGGGCACCGGGCACGCCTGTACGCACGCACCGCCCTCGGCCTGCTGCGCTACCACTACTGGATGGCCGACACCTCACCGGCGCGGCTGGCCCGCCTGATCGCGATACGGGGTCAGATGATGGCCGAGAACCTGCTCGCCCTCGCCGACCGCGGTCCCCTCCTCGTCTACGCCCACAACTCCCACCTGCAGCGGGAGAAGAGCACGACGCGGATGGGCGGAGCGCCGCTGGAGTGGTGGAGCGCGGGCGCGCTGCTGAGCACCCGGCTCGGCGCGGAGTACCGCTTCGTGGCCACGGCCCTCGGCACGATCCGGCACCAGGGCGTGGACACGCCGCCGCCGGACACGGTCGAAGGCCTCCTGTACGCCCTCCCCGAGCCCCTCGGCCTCGTCGACCCCCACCGCCTCGCGACCGCCCTGGGTTCCACCCCGCCGGCACCGCGCGAATCGCCCTGGTTCGGCTACGCCCCACTGGACCCGACGCACCTGCCGGACATCGACGGCCTCGTCTACGTGAAGGACGTGCCCCGCACGTAAGACCGCCTCCTCACCCGCGGCCCGGGCCGGCTCACATCAGGCCGGCCCGGGTGACGAACACGGCGAGCACGACGACGAGGGTCCAGCCGAGCAGATGCTCGAGGATCTTGGGCCCGTCGTCCTTGGGACCGCCGGTACGCGCGCGGACGCGGGCGACGGCGTGGGAAGCAGCACTCATGCGCCCAGCGTGCCTGCACCGGCCCTCCACGTCAGCGACGCAGATCACGCCCCCGGCCGCAGGAGAGCTCCGGGGGCCCTTTGCGATCGTGTCCGCGACGCCGGTCTCGATGCCCCAGGCCATGCGCGCGTCGTACGGCGTCCCATACGTGAAGGCAACGTTCCAGCCCGCCTCGGCCAGTCGGTGAGCGATCCCCGCGATCGGGGACAATGGCGGCCCCGCCTCGTTCCTGGAGGAGCCGGCAGCGGGCTGCCGGGGCGGGGACGGTGAGCGGACCAGGAACCGGGGCTGCTGAGACGGAACGCGGCAGCGATCACGACGACGCGGAAGGCGAGTCCAGCAACATGACCGGCTCTTGGGACGTGGCCCAGGCTCTGCGCGGCGGGATACGCGACAGACGGCAGGCCTGGGACGTTGTCCGTGACTTCGCCGCGGCCTGGTCGGCACCGCTGGATGACGACTCCGGCACCCCAGGACGGGAGTTGGAGCGGGCCGAGGCAGCCCTCGGGCTCCGCTTCCCCGTGGCGCTGCGCGAGGGCTACTCGCTCCTCGGTGCGACACGGCACGACCTCACAGGCAACCAGGATCCGCTGCTGCCACCGTCCAAGCTCTTCGTGCACGACGAGCTCGGAGGAGTCCTGGTCTTCCGTAGCGAGAACCAGGGATGCGCCATCTGGGGCGTCCGGCTTCGAGACCTCCGCCAGGACGACCCGCCGGTCCTCGTCCAATCCCTGGACGGCTGGATCCCTTTCCTGGAGCGGGTCTCCCTCGCCTGGGTCGAACTCGTCCTCAGCGAAACGCTCTTGCGGGGCGACCCGCTCTACAACGCGTGTGAGCTGCCCGCGCAGCTGAGCCGCGGGCTGCCAGGGCTGTACACGCACGTCGACCTGCCCGACTACCCGATGTGGACGGGGGCCGAGGAATCCCCCGTGCGCTGGTTCTCCGCACCGGGGAAGCTCCTGCGCTTGGACGGGCAGGGTGACCACAGCTGGCTGCACGTTCGGGGAAGGACAGCCGCCGACCTGGAGTCGATCTACGCGACCGTCCCCGGGCAATGGACCTGCGACTACTCCCCGCTCCCCGAAGCCGGCGAGCTGCCCTTCTGAGTGAGTGATCGCAGGGGAAACATCGTGCTCAGTCTCGGCAGCCTGCGCGCCGCCTCGTCCTCGCAGCGCACGTCGCACCGCTCACCAAGCGGCCCGGAGCTTCCCTCTTCGTCGCTCTGCTCGGCGTCGACGGCCCCGTAGAACGCTTCGGCGCACTCGTCACCGACGCCGGTCAGGATCCCGTACGCCTCCATGGCGACATAGTCGAGCGACTCCCAACCCGGCCAGTCGTCGTCCCACACCACCCGCGGACGGCCCACCAGGCGCCGGGCCTCCGGAGTATCGGCCAGGGCATCGGGGACCACCGCTCGGGAGGACGCTTCCCGGCCGAGACCCACCATCCACAGGCCGAAGGAGCAGAACCCGTCGTCCGAACACCAGCCACCGAGGATCCGGTCCGCGGCTGCCCACAGGTCCCACGTGAACGCTTCGTGCGTCACCTCGTCCAAGCGCACCTGGAACTGCACGACCTCTGCCTGCGAACCCCGCGAGAGTTCACCACGCAGCTGGTCTTGTCCACGAGAACGGGGTTCTGGCACAGATCTTGGGGAGGCAGCGCGGAGAGTCATCACGGTGTTCGAAATGCGGGAGAGCCTGAGTCTCGGATCTGCATCCGCTGACTGTCCCACGACCTCCAACAGTGATCAGCCGATGGTCACGTCTCGTGTATGTACTTGTGCTGGGTCGAGGTGAAGTTCGTACGCGGTGTAGCACTCGCTGATCTCTGTTCCCACTGCGGTGCCGCACGGGCACAGTCGATTCAGCCCGCCCTGGCCGTGCAGCCCGCAGCAGCCTCCGTGGTCCCCTTCAAGGTCGGGCAGCAGGTCCGGCGCATCGTCGGGATGGAGAACGATCGTATTCCGGGGGCCTGCGGACGTGAGGAACCCGTCTCCGTCGGGATCGGCAACAGCCGGACCACCGGGAAATACTGCGACGCATTCGTCCGTGGGTAGGAACGGGGCGCCCCATGGCTCGGGCTCCAGAGCGTAGAACCCCTCGTTCATGGTGGCCTGGGCCCGACGGTCCCCGTCAGGTCCGATCCGTCCGTCGAACTCGGGCCTGACCAGGGTCTCGGACAGCTGCACAGCCCTGGTCAGAGGGCGAGCGCAGGCGGCACACACAAAAGTGATCACATGAAGTTCTAGCCCGCCGAACCCGCATCAGCAAGATTCTGCTTCCGGGCTACTGCAGCAGGATCATTTTCCGGAGCAGAGGGAAGCCAGCTCGGCCGTAGAGCTGCCGCTTGATCTTCTTGATGCGGTTGACGGCGCCCTCGATGCTGCCGGAACTCCAGTCCAGGGTGAGGCCGGCGGTCACAGCGTCAAGGTCTCGGCGCAGGTGGAGTGCGAAGCCGGTGAGGCCAGGCAGCCGGCTGGCGTCGACTGCGTCGATCAGGCGGGGAGCATGGCGCCGAGGCGGCCGGCGAGCATTTCGCCGAAATCGCGGACGTGTCCGGCGGCCGGGTCCAGTTCGGGGCAGCGGATCAGGACGCCTTTGAGGCCGACGCGGTCTTCCTCGGTCAGGGCGGCGGGGTGGCGGGGTGGCGGGTGAGCCAGCCGGTCACCTGCCGTACCGCCGGCGGCCGTGGCGGTGCGGCGGACGGAGTCCCGCGAAGGGTGGCGATGCGGGCTCGGACCATGCCGTAGGTGACGGGAGCCTGCTCGGCGACCAGTTCGCCGTGGAGTTGGGTGCGCTGGCGCCTCCCTCGGTGAATCGTCGTTCGAGGTAAGGGTCGACCACGCGACGGTTCGACGCTGGTCAAAACGGTGGAGTAGGTCTGGCCTCGACGGATCGCGAAGTCGTCCACGTCCAGCACGCGTGGAGTCTGAACTGCGGATCGGGCAGCGCCATGACCCTGCGTGACAAGATCATCCGTCCCGCACCGAAGCCCAGCTGGGCCACCAGTCGAGCGCCGGCCCGCCCCGCCAGGGCGAGTCCCACGCGCTCCAGGGCTTGGTTGAGACGCGTGGTGAACCGGGCGTGCGGGACGGCCAGCCGGGAGAACGGCTCGGCAAACGCCCGGCGCGGGGAGCCCCCGACCCACAGATGAAACGCCTGACCGTCAGCCGGATCACAAAGCCCTGATCAGCCAGCGGAAGGCCCCTCAGTCCGCGCCGGTAACGATCGTGTACCCGGTCCGAGAAGTGGCCGCAGTCCGGACATGCCGCCCCGGCCGTGCGACCTCTCGCCATCACCTCGACCGTGCCGAACGCGGCCGTGACCGCCTCGACCTCCACCTCGTCGATCCCGTCGAAGACCAGCGAGTCCCAGAACGGCGCATCGGTCTGCATGACCAGCACCATCACCGTCGACCGCCGACCACGGCAGGGAACGGGAGAAACCCGATGGCGCGTCAGTTGCGACTGTCAGACAGCAAGGCGCACGCCGTCTCGCACGAGCCGACTCCTCGCAATCGAGCATCGGGGTAACGCTCTGCGACGGCTCCCCAAGATCTGTGCCAGAACCTTCAACCGACAGCGTTTGTTCGTGGGTTCCGGCGGCGTTCAGTGATCATCGGCACTCTGGATGTTCACGGGAAATAGCGGCAGAGTCTTGGCCGGCCCGCTCGCGATCGACGTGATCGTTCAGCGAAAAAGGAGCCGTTCTGTCTGCGGCAGAGGTGACACCATGCGGTGTCATGGCAGATGACAGCACCAGTGCGTTTCAGGCGGGCCAGACGGGGCTCATCGTCCGGATCCCCGAGGCGGAGCCAGTGAGGCTTTTCCATCATCGGTCTGAGCTGGCCAAATGCAGTGTGAGCACGGCTTGGACGAGGCCGGTGATCCGGGTGGTCG
>NZ_SDOY01000067.1 GCF_004117935.1 Streptomyces roseicoloratus
GCTAAGCCTTTCAGCGCCGATGGTACTGCAGGGGGGACCCTGTGGGAGAGTAGGACGCCGCCGAACAATCATTGTGGGAAAGCCTCGCACCTTATGGTGCGGGGCTTTTCTGCGTTCACCGCCCCTTTCCGCGGTCACCGGATTCTTCCCATGCCCGGAAGGTTTCGTTTCCCGTGACCGGAGGCTCTTCAGGCCGGCGTCACCAGGCCCGTGTCGTAGGCCAGGATCACCGCCTGGACGCGGTCGCGCGAGCCCGTCTTGGCGAGAATGCGGGTGACGTGCGTCTTCACCGTGGATTCGGCGAGATGGAGGCGGCTCGCGATCTCCGTGTTGTTCCAGCCCTGGCCGATGACCGTGAGGATCTCGCGCTCCCGTTCCGTGAGAGCCGACAGACGGGGGTCCCTCTCGGGGAGGGCGGTGGTCCCGGGCGATGCATTCGGGGCCGGCGGCAGGTGGTGGACGTAGGTGTCGAGGAGGCGGCGGGTCAGGCTCGGGGCCACCACCGCGTCGCCGCTCGCGACGGCACGGATGCCCGCGAGGAGCTCCTCGGGCCGGGCGTCCTTCACCAGGAAGCCGCTCGCGCCGGCGCGCAGGCCCTCGTACGCGTACTCGTCCAGGTCGAAGGTCGTGACGATCAGGACGCGGGTGCGGTCGCCGGTGGAGACGATGCGGCGGGTGGCCTCGATGCCGTCGAGGCCGGGCATGCGGATGTCCATCAGGACGACATCCGGGCGGTGGTGATCCGCCAGGCGTACGGCCTCCGCGCCGTTGGCGGCCTCGTCGACGACCGTCATGTCGTCCTGGCTCTCCAGCAGCATGCGGAACCCGAGGCGTTGCAACGGCTGGTCGTCCGTGATCAGAACCGTGGTCACGAGGACGCGCCCTCCCTGGGAAGCGTGCGGGGCAGTGTGAGTCGTACGCGCCAGCCGGTGCCCTCCGGCGGCGTGCCGCATTCGAGTGTGCCGTCGTACAGCGCCGCGCGCTCGCGCATTCCCGCGAGCCCCTGGCCCTGCCCGGGGGACGGGGCATCGGCTCCCCGGCCCGTGTCGGTGACCGTGGCGACGAGTTCCTCGGGCGCGTACGCGAGGGTCACCGTGGCCTCGGCCGCGCTGCCACCGTGCTTCAGGGTGTTCGTCAGCGCCTCCTGGACCACCCGGTACACCGTCAGTTCGGCTCCTGGGGAGAACTCCTGGCCGGGTCGCGCGGGCCCGGGTGGGGCGGCCAGGTCCGTACGGACCTTGAGGCCCGCCTTCCGTACGCCCTCGATCAGGGTCGGCAGATCGGAGAGGCCCGGCTGCGGAGTCCGTGCCGCGGACTCGTCGTCCTCCCTCAGGACGCCGAGCAGGCGGCGCAGTTCGCCGAGCGCCTGGCGGCTCGTGGTGCCGATGGCGTCGAGGGCCTGCGCGGCGCGTTCCGGGCTCCTGACCGCCGCGTAGCGGCCGCCGTCCGCGAGACCCGTGATGACGGAGAGGTTGTGGCCGATGATGTCGTGCATCTCCCGGGCGATGCGGGCGCGTTCGGCGGCGGCGGCCAGACGGACCTCCTGCTCGCGTTCCTCGCGGCGCGAGCGGACGGTGATGCCGAGGAGGGCGACGAGCGCGTACGCCCACAGGTTGGGGACGACGTACACGTCCCAGGACTCGGCCTGCCAGAGGAACGCGCCCGTCACCAGCGGCGGCACGATCAGGGCCGCGGACCACAGCAGGGCGCGGGGCGGCCGGTTCAGGGCGATGTGGAACACCGGGAGGGCCTGCAGGAAGGCGGCCTGCAGGAAGGCGCCCGAGACCGTGCTGACGAGCGCCCCGCAGGCCATCGCCGCCAGTGCCGCGGTGGGCCGGCGGCGGCGCCAGTAGAGGGGGAGGGACAGCACGAGAGTGGTCGTCAGGACCAGCCAGTGCGGTACGGAGGGATCCCGGGCCGTGTTCCGCCAGCCGTCGGTCGCGTCGACGAGCGCCGCCAGCGTCCAGCCGGCGGTGAGGGCCGCGTCCCAGAGCTGGGGACGGGCCTTGTCGAAGGCGCGCAGCCGGGCGAGCGCGCGCTGGACGTACCGGCTCGGGCCGGTGGGGCCGTGAGTCTCCGTCGTCACCCGCACATCCTCACGCATTCACCCGTTCCTCCGTTCACGCGTTCCTCCGTTCACCCGTTCACTGCTTCACCGTCCGCCCGTCGCGCTTCGCTCGTTCGAACGATCCGGTCGCTCTGGCGCGTCCCCCCGACGCTAGGGATCGGGGTGGGGCGGGGCGTCGGACCCGGGGTGGGCGGCGGGGAGTGGGTGTCGTACCTGGGTACGACGCGGGCCGGGGAAGGGAGGGAGGCGGGCCGGGGAGAGGTGGGCGCGGGGCCGGCTGGGGCGCAATGAGTTTGTCAGGGGCGTGCGGAGGTCGCGAGGATCGGAGGCATGGACTATTCGATACGCACCATCCGCGCCGACGAGTGGGAGAAGGTGCGTGAGCTGCGGCTCGCCGCCCTTCAGGACCCGGTCGCGCACATCGCCTTCCTCGAGACGTACGCGGACGCCTCCGCGCAGCCCGACTCCTACTGGCAGGGCCGGGCCGCGGGCGGGGCCGAGACCGCCGGCGGGAGCGTGCGGCAGTTCGTGGCGGAGACGCCGGAAGGGCGCTGGATCGGTTCGGTGACCGTGCTGGTCGAGCGGCCCTCGGACGCGCCGCGGTTCGGGGCCGCGGCGAAGGTCGACCAGACCCACGTCGTGGGCGTGTTCGTGCGGCCCGAGGCGCGCGGCGCCGGTGTGACCGAGGCCCTGTTCCGGGCGGCGGTGGACTGGTCGTGGTCGCTGCCGGAGCCGGCGATCGAGCGGGTGCGGCTGTACGTGCACGAGGACAACGCCCGGGCCGAGGCCTTCTACCGGAAGTTCGGTTTCGTCGCGTCGGGCGAGAGGGTCGCGATGCCGGGGGACCCGTCGGCGTTCGAGGTCGAGTACGAGATGCGGCGGCAGCGGGAGTTCAGCGGCTGAGCGGGTCGTGCTCCGGCCAGCGTGACCGGGCCTGTTCCCGGGAGCGCATCAGGGCGAGGGCCGGCAGGCCGGTGTCCTCGCCCCTGGCCAGGAGTTCGGGGAGCCGGGGGATCGGTGCGACCGCCGCGACGTCGTCGAGGACGAGCGTCAGTGGTGGGTCGAGCCGACCGTCGGATGACCGTGCGGCCATGCGGCGGCCGTGCTCGACCACGCTTGCGGCGAGCGCGGTGAGGAGGGGCATCGCGCCGGGGTGGGTGCGCGGGTCCTCGATCGGTTCACCCACCACGTACAGGGTGCCCTGCTCGGCGACGAAAGATGCGAGCGTGAGCGAATCCGTTCGATTCGGCGTGCAGGCCTGCCTGATGTGGATCGAGGAGAGGCCGGAGAGGGCACGGGCCGTCAGTTCCTGGGCGGCGCGGCGGCGTTCGGGGTGGGCCGTGAGGGCCGATTCGAGGAGTCCGGCGTGGCCGGTGGCGGCCTTGGGGTGGGTGCGGAGGATCCGTACCGGCTCGTGGGCGTCGGTGCCCTGCGCCCAGCGGTGCACCTGTTTGAACGGCCGGCCGTCTGTGGCGGCGGCGTGCAGCCAGCCGCGCAGGAGCGTTTCCGCGGTGTCGGCGACGGCCGCGTCGAGGCGGGACTGTGGGCGTACGGGTGCGAGCAGCGCCACCGCGCGGTCCCGGGCCGTGTCCGGGTCCTCACAGCCGTCGGCCGGGTTCCAGTGGAGCCGGGCGGGGGTGTCGCAGAGGTGTCCCGGGTCGTAGACGAGGACCGGGCCCAGTTTGGCGCGGGCGTCCTTGGTGTCGGCCCACAGGTTCGGGTCGGAGGTCACGACGAGCGCGGCACCCTCGGCATCCCGTACCGCCTGGGCGGCGGTGGCGCGGCGGGCGGCGGCGGGGGCGTAGACGAGGCGGGGGGCGGGAGTCGGTGTGGGGATGCCGGTGCCGGTGCCGGTGCCGGTGGTGGTGGCGGTGCCCGTGCCCGGAGGGCCGGTGAGGGCGTCGGCTCCCGCGCCCGCTCCTGTGCCCCAGTCCACGTCTGAGCTCGTGTCCGGGCCCGTGTCCGGGCCCGCTCCCGCGCTCGCTCCTGCTCCCGTGCCCGGAGGCGGTGCGGTGTGCGGGGGCGGTGCTGCCTGCCGGGGAATCGGGTCGTGGGGGGCCGGTGTCGTGACGTCCGGTGTGCCCGTGGAGGCCGGGATCTCCGTGGGCGTCGGCGCCTCCGCGACCGGCCGTCTTCCCGCCGCCGGCGTCTTCCGCTGCGTCGCCCGTACGGTGCGCCAGCGGGCGAACGTGCCGAGGGCGAAGACGGCGAGGACCGTCAGGACCATCGCCTCGCCGATCACCAGGCCCCAGAAGAGGCCGTAGCCCGACAGGGACGCCGGCGGCGTCGTCGGCCAGGCGGCGGCCAGGTCCGTCGGGGCGGTCATCAGGGAGCGGAGGGCCTGCGGGGTGCGGGTGAAGGTGACGCCCGGCGGCCAGCCGCCGTGGGCCAGCAGGCCGGCCAGGCCGGTCGCCGTCCAGATCAGGGCGGCGAGGCCGAGCAGCAGGGCGAGCAGCCCGACCACGAATCCGTCGGGGACGCCGCCGCCCTGCTGTCGTGCCTCTTTGTTCACGTCATGCCACCGTGTTCACGTCATGCCACCGTCGACTGGTCGTTCATCTGCTGCTCGATGAGCATGGCCCGCTGTTCGGTCTCCCATTCCAGTTCGTCGTCGGTGGTGGACGACTCCGTCATGGCGCGGTCCGTGTAGACGAGCGGGCGTTCGTTCTCGGTGATGAGGTGTTTGACGACCTGGACGTTGCCGTTGACGTCCCAGACGGCGATGCCGGGGGTGAGGGTCGGGATGATCTCGACCGCCCAGCGGGGCAGGCCGAGGACCCGGCCCGTGTTGCGGGCCTCGTCCGCCTTCTGGGCGTAGATCGTGCGGGTGGAGGCCATCTTGAGGATGGCCGCGGCCTCCTTCGCGGCCGCTCCGTCGACGACGTCGGAGAGGTGGTGGACGACCGCCACGAACGAGAGGCCGAGGCGGCGGCCGAACTTGAGGAGCCGCTGGAACAGCTGGGCGACGAAGGGGCTGTTGATGATGTGCCAGGCCTCCTCGACGAGGAAGATGCGCTTCTTCCGGTCGGGGCGGATCCAGGTGTGTTCCAGCCACACGCCGACGATCGCCATGAGGATCGGCATGGCGATGGAGTTGCGGTCGATGTGGGACAGGTCGAAGACGATGAGCGGGGCGTCCAGGTCGATGCCGACGGTGGTGGGGCCGTCGAACATGCCGCGCAGGTCGCCGTCGACCAGGCGGTCGAGGACGAGCGCGACGTCGAGGCCCCAGGCCCGTACGTCGTCTATGTCGACGTTCATGGCCTCGGCGGACTCGGCCTCGGGGTGGCGGAGTCGCTCGACGATGTCGGTGAGGATCGGCTGGCGGTCGGTGATGTGTTCGGTGACGTAGGCGTGGGCGACCTTGAGCGCGAAGCCGGAGCGCTCGTCGAGGCCGTGGCCCATCGCCACTTCGATGATGGTGCGGAGCAGGGCGAGCTGGCCCGTGGTGGTGATGGCGGGGTCGAGGGGGTTGAGGCGGATGCCGTCGTCGTTGGCGACCATCGGGTCGAGCCGGATGGGAGTTATCCCCAGCTGCTGGGCGATGAGGTTCCATTCGCCGACGCCGTCCTCTCCCTGGGCGTCGAGGACGACGACCTGGCGGTCGCGGAAGCGGAGCTGGCGCAGGACGTAGGTCTTCTCCAGGGCCGACTTTCCGTTGCCGGACTCGCCGAGGACCAGCCAGTGGGGGGCCGGGAGCTGCTGGCCGTACAGCTGGAAGGGGTCGTAGATGTACCCCTTGCCGCTGTAGACCTCGCGGCCGATGATCACGCCGGAGTCGCCGAGGCCGGGGGCCGCGGTCGGCAGGTAGACGGCCTGCGCCTGGCCCGTGGAGGTGCGCACGGGCAGGCGGGTCGTCTCGACCTTGCCGAAGAGGAAGGAGGTGAAGGCTTCGGTGAGGACGGACAGCGGATCTCGCATCGGTCTGTGCCCCTTCGGCCCTAGCGGCGGATGCCGGTCGCGAACGGCAAGGTGTTCACAAAGGCCCGGTGGTGCTCGCGGTCGCACCACTCCAGTTTCAGGTAGGACTTTCCGGCGGAGGCCCTGATCGTGCGCTTGTCCCGGGCGAGGGCCTCGGGGGAGCGCGCCGATACGGTGATGTACCCGACGAGGTTGACGCCCGCCGCGCCGCTGGCGAGATCTTCACCCCGCTGGTCGAGCCGGCCGTGGGCGGCGATGTCGCGGGGGTCGACGGTGCGGTTCATCTTGGCCTGGCGGGAGGCCTCGGCCTCGTCGTTGGTCTTCTCGGTGAGCATGCGTTCGATGGCGACCTCGGTGGGCTCCAGGTCCATGGTCACGGCGACGGTACGGATGACGTCGGGCGTGTGGACGAGCAGCGGGGCGAGGAAGTTGACGCCGACGGGCGTCATCGGCCACTCCTTGACCCAGGCGGTGGCGTGGCACCAGGGGGCGCGGGTGGCGGACTCGCGGGTCTTGGCCTGGAGGTAGGTGGGCTCCATGGCGTCGAGTTCGGCGGGCCAAGCGTTTCGTTTCGTCATGGCCTGGATGTGGTCGATGGGGTGGTCCGGGTCGTACATGGAGTGCACGAGGGAGGCGAGCCGGGACTGGCCGAGGGGCTGTCGTACGCGGATGTCGGCCTCGGCGAGGCGGGCGCAGATGTCGGTGAGCTCGCGGGCCATGACGACGGCGAGGCCGGCGTCGCGGTCGAGCTTGCGGGCGCCGGAGGCGTGGCGGGCGGCGCGGGCCATGGCGTTGGCCTCGGCGGCGAGCTCGCGGGTGTAGTGCATGCACGCGACGAGATAGGCGCGGTGCTGCTCGCTGGAGGTGGAGACCATGGACTGGAGCTGGTCGTACGACTCCTGGAGCCAGGCCGGTGCCGTGTGGTCGCCGCGCTGGGCGACGTCCTTGGCGTGGGCGTCGGGGTCGGCGGGGAGCGTACGGGCGAGCATCTGGAGGCGGGTGACGAAGCCGTCCCCGTTGGCGACGTGCTTGAGGAGGGTGCCGAAGCGGTCGACGAGGGCTTCCTGGTCCTCGGAGTCGCGCAGGCCCACGCCGGGGCCCTCGATCTCGATGGCGGCGGTGACGGTGCGGCGGTCGGCGTGCAGGAGGACGGCGATCTCGTCGGGTCCGAAGGGCGCGGAGAGCCAGCTGACCCGGCCGATGCCGGGCGGTGGGCCGATCTCGACCTCGCGGCCGTCGAGGCGGGTGCCGGCCTCGACGGCGGCGGAGCGGTAGACGGTGCCGCGCTTGAGCATGCGCTTGTAACTGCGGTTGATCTCGAACCACTTGTAGAAGGTGCGCTGCTTGAACGGCACGTACACCATGGCGAGGGCGATCAGCGGGAAGCCCATGAGCAGCACGATGCGCAGGGACAGGACGGGGACGATCAGTCCGCTCATCATGCCGAGGAAGGCGCCGGCGATGATGAGCGCGATCTCGCCGGTCTCGCGGTTCTTGCCGACGATCGCGTTGGGCCGGGCGCGGCCGATGAGATACGTGCGGCGGGGCGAGACCGGCTGGGACTGGGTCGTCAACGCCCTGCACCTCCTGCTCCTGAGTTCTTGCGGTTGCTGTGCGGGGTGCCCGCGGTGGGACTGCTGTTACGGGGGGCGGGCGTGGCACCCGTGGGGGCTCCGCCGCCGCTTCCGGAGGTGCCGCGGCTGCTGTGGGCGGCGACGCCGCCGGAGAGCGCGTTGGCGGGGCGGGGCGCGGCGCCGCCGGAGGCCTGGGCGCCGCCTCCGCCGTCGCTGCGGGTGCTGTGGGTCTTGATGCCCTGGGACACGAGGGAGGCGGGGGAGGAGATGACGGCGGCCGCGGCGTTCTCGCCGGCGCGGTGGAGGCGGTTGTCGCGGGAGGCGATGACCTCGTCGCCGAAGCCGGGGACGAAGCGGTAGATCATCGCGGAGGCGAAGATCGCGAGCAGGATGATGGCGAGGCCGGAGACGACGGCGGAGAACGCGTCGGGCCCGGTGCCGGAGGACAGCGCGCCGGCGAGGCCGAGGACGATGACGATGACCGGCTTGACCAGGATCACCGCGATCATGATGCCCGCCCAGCGGCGGACGTGGCCCCACATGTTCTTGTCGACGAGCCCGGAGTAGACGACGACGCCGAGCAGGGCGCCGACGTAGAGCAGCACGGCGCGCAGCACGAGTTCGAGGTAGAGCACGCCGGCGGCGAGGATCGTCACCAGGGACACGATGATCAGCATGATCGGCCCGCCGCCGATGCTGTCGCCCTTCTCCAGGGCCTGTTTGAAGCTGCCGAAGAAGACGTCGGTCTGCTGTCCGGTGCCGGAGGCGATGACCTCGGTGATGGCGTCGGTGGCGTTGACGACGGTGTAGAGGATGAGCGGCGTGAACGCGGAGGCGAGGACCGTCAGCCACAGGAACCCGATGGCCTCGGAGATCGCGGTGGTCAGCGGCACGCCGCGGATGGCGCGCTTGGCGACGGCGAGCAGCCAGAGGAGGAGGGTGAGGAAGGTGGCGGCGGCGAAGACGACGGCGTAGCGGCCGAGGAACTCGAGGTTCGTGAAGTCGACGTCGGCGGTCTCCTTCACGGCCTTCGACAGCGTGTCGACGACCCAGGCGGCGGCTTTGGCGCAGCCGTTGGCGAGGGAGGAGAGGGGGTCGACGGCGGCGTTGGGGTCGTCGAGGCGGGTTTGGGAGCCGGGGGATTGCTGGCCGTTTTCGCAGTACTCCCTGGCCTGGCCCACGATCAGGTCGCAGGGGTTGTTGCTGGCGCTCGGGGAGGGTGTTCCGGTCGGCGTGGCCGTCGGCGTCGGTGTCGGCGCCGCGTGGGCCCGTGCGGCGAACAGGACGAGCGTGGCGGGCAGGGCGGCCACTCCGGCGCCCAGCGCGCGGAGCGGGAGCCGTCGGCTAGCGGGCATAGGTGAAGCCTCCGTATCCCTCGACCGCCCTGGCGATGTCGTCCGCCATGGAGGCGCGATTGTCGCCGTTGACCGGGGTCGGGCCCTCGCTCTGCGCGGAACTGACGACCTTCCAGTCGCCGCCCACCCACTTGAGCTTTTCGGTGATGGTGAACCACGTCGACGTGACCGGCTTGGTGGAGCCCTCGCCGGCGAGGCCGACCAGGCCGGTGCACCACACCTCGACGGTCGCGGTGTCTCCCGCCGCCTCCTTCACCGTGGTGCCGACGGGGACGGTTCGGGACACGAAGGTCAGCCCCGCAGGGGCGGCGCCGTCGGGGCCGAGTCCCACGTTGGCCAGGAAGCCGGCCGAGTAGGAGTCGTCCAGACTCTTGACGAGGCCGTCCGCGACGGCCGGGTCGTGGATCGCCCGGACGATGACCTCGCGCGTTCCGCGGCGGAACATGTCCACGGAACCCAGCGCCACCGCATAGTTCGCCGCCGCGCTCTGCGCCCCCTGCTCGTCGTGGGCGAAGCCCGACGGGATGGTGCCGTTCTTGCCGGTGACCGGGCGGACGCCCGTCGGGGAGGTCGGGGCGGCGGAGCCGGCCTGGGCGTCGGGGCCGGCGCCGCGGGTGCCGGACTCGGGCGTGC
Source organism: Streptomyces roseicoloratus (assembly GCF_004117935.1). Taxonomy (GTDB): domain Bacteria; phylum Actinomycetota; class Actinomycetes; order Streptomycetales; family Streptomycetaceae; genus Streptomyces; species Streptomyces roseicoloratus. The sequence goes on from NZ_SDOY01000067.1 coordinate 9,552, forward strand.
CGTCGCCGCGGTTGGCGAGGGCGATGGCGGCGACCAGGAGGATCACCACGCCGACCACCGCGAAGAGGGAGCGGCCGCCCCGGGCGGGGGGTCGCGCGCTGGTGCCGGTCTCCGGGAGGCGGGTACGGGTCTGGCCGTCGTGCTCGTCGCCGAAGCTCATGCCGGGTACGCTCCCTCGACCGTTCGCGGGTACGACGAAAGCCGTGCTGGGTTCCGCGCGGGCGCGGCGTGGTGACTGGACATCAGGGAACGCGACCTCGGTGGTGAGAAAACGGGCCAGACGGCCGTCAGACGGCCATCCCGTACACGATGGTGAAGAGCGTCCCCAGTGAGCCGATGATGAAGACGCCGGTCAGACCGGCCACGATCAGGCCCTTGCCTTGTTCGGCGCTGAAGGTGTCGCGCAGGGCGGTGGCCCCGATGCGCTGCTTGGCCGCGCCCCAGATGGCGATGCCGAGGCAGAGCAGGATGGCCACGGCCATCACGACCTCGATCATCACCTTGGCCTCGGCACCAAGGCTTCCGAAAGGCCCCCAGTTCGGGGCGATTCCACCGATGATGGTGGTGATGTCGCCCTTCTCGGCCGCCAGGTACATGTAACTCACCGCCCCTGTTGGGTAGTTCGTCGCCCCTGCCGGATGGCATGAAGCGTCCGACCCTATCTTCGCTGATGAAACCGCTCGCGTGTGACGGCTTGACGGCTCTCTTTACCCGATCCCCGCACAGTTGACCGATCCGACCGTCTTGACCTGCGATGGTGTGACCGGATCGTATGCGAGGACGCGTATGGTCACTCTGTGTATCACGCAGGGTGACTCCGGGCAATGATTGTCGTTGTGGCACCTTTGGGGCGCCGCCGGACGAACCGTCAGGGCCGCTTCGCCGCCCGGCCGTCACCGAATCTGCGCGGGGGTACGGCGCCGCCCGCCCCCTTCGAAGGGCCCGTCGTCCCCGGCCCCTCCGTCACGTCCGCGTTCCGGTCCTCGGACACTCCTCTTCCGTCCGGTTCGTCCACCCCCTGACGGAGGGCCCTCCCGCCTAGACTGGGGTGGCTGGGCGTACTGCCAGGATCCGAGGGGTGGTTGACGGTGCGTAAGGCGCGTAGGGCGTGGCTGGTGGGGGGTGGGGTCTTCGGGGTCTGCCTCACCTTCGTCATGCTGCTCGTCGTCGGGACGTACTCCGCCGCCGCCGGGATCATCGGAGGCGCCGGGAGCGGGAAGAACGGGACCGTGGCCCTGGCCAAGGGCGCCGTGCCCGCCGCCTACCAGGGGCTCGTGCAGCAGTGGGGGAACCTCTGTCCGGCGATCAACCCCGCACTGCTCGCCGCGCAGCTGTACCAGGAGAGCGGCTGGAACCCGACCGTCGTCTCGCCCGCGAACGCCAAGGGCATCGCCCAGTTCATCCCCGGCACCTGGGCCACCCACGGCATCGACGGTGACGGGGACGGCGACCGGGACATCTGGGACCCGAAGGACGCCATCCCGTCCGCCGCCTCGTACGACTGCGAGCTGGCCGGTTACGTGAAGAACGTGCCCGGGGACCGTACGAACAACATGCTCGCCGCCTACAACGCGGGCGCCTACCGGGTCATCAAGTCCGGCGGGGTGCCGCGGATCAGCGAGACGCAGAACTACGTGCGGATCATCCGCTCCCTGGAGAAGAGCTTCGCCCGGCCCGTCGGTCGCGTCGACCCGTCCCGGCAGGCCGCCGGTGCCATCTACTACGCCCAGCAGAAGCTGGGCACGCCGTATCTCTGGGGCGGTACGGGCACGGCCGCGCAGGGCGGGCGGTTCGACTGCTCCGGGCTCACCCAGGCGGCGTACGAGTCGGTGGGCATCCGTCTTCCGCGCGTCGCCAACGACCAGTACAACGCCGGGCCGCATCCCAGCCGTGACGAGCTGCTGCCCGGCGATCTCGTCTTCTTCTCCGACGATCTGACGAACTCCCGCGCCATCCGCCACGTCGGCATCTACGTCGGCGGCGGCTACATGATCGACGCACCGCGCACCGGCGCGGTCATCCGCTTCGACCGCATCGACACCCCCGACTACTTCGGTGCCACCCGCGTCACCGAGGACGGTGCCGCCGCCCTGCCCACCCATCTGCCGCCCCAGTGATAACGCACCGTCAGGCTCAGCCCAGGGCTTCGGCGGTGGAGCCCGGACGGTACGTTCCGTGAGGCCAGGGCCCTGGGCTGCGGGCGGCCGTCACCGTTCGGTAACGTCCTGGTGATCTTGGGCGGAGAGCGGAACGCTCCCCTCTGGTGGATCGTTTCCCGATCCGACCACTCTGACCACGGGGGTTGGACACCACCACACGAGAGCAAGGGGCCTCAGCAGATGGCTGGACTCGCATCGGACGCTTCGAACCCCGATGTCAGCCTGCTCTACGACATCAACGGGCTCGCGAAGTCCGCCCCGCCGTGGTTCGACCGCGTCATGGAGTTCGTCGGCGAGTTCGGCATCATGTTCGGTCTCGTCCTCGTCGTGCTCGGCTGCTGGTGGAGCGTCCGCCGGCGCGGTACGCCCGGCGACTCCGTCTCCGGTTTCGCCGGCCTGCTGTGGGCCCCGCTCGCCGCCGGCATCGCGCTCCTCGTCAACATCCCGATTCGCGGGTTCGTCGAGCGGCCCCGGCCCTTCAAGGACCACCAGGGTCTCGAGGTCCTCATCGCCGGCAAGACCGACTACAGCTTCGTCAGCGACCACGCCACCATGGCGATGGCCATCGCCGTCGGCGTCTTCGTCGCCCACCGGCGCTTCGGCCTGCTCGCCATCGGGCTCGCCCTCGCCGAGGCCTTCTGCCGCGTCTACATGGGCGTCCACTACCCGACCGACGTCGTCGGCGGGCTGGCCCTCGGCACAGCCGTCGCCCTGCTGCTCGCGCCGCTCGCGCTGGCGCTGCTGACCCCGGTCGTCTCGGCCGTCGCCCGCTCCCGGCGCGGTGCCCGGCTCGTGCGCTCCCGGCGCGGCGCCCGACGGGCCGCCGTCGCCGAGACCACCGTCATCCCCGAGCCCCGGCTCGGCGGCGCCGGCGAGAGCGACCTCGCCGCCTGAACCCCCTCGTCAGCGGACGCCACCCCCCTGCGACGACGGATGCCGTCTCCGCGGCGGCATCGGATGCCGTCCGCTGCCGCGTTCGCGCGGTGCTCGCGCGGTGGGTGGCTCCGTCGCCGTCGGCGAGTGCGCCGCTCTCGGCGCCGCCGTCGTCTCCGTGGCCGCCGCGGCGTGGCCGTCTCCGTGGCCGTGGTCGTGAGCAGTGGCCGTGGCAGTGGCCCTGACCTGGCCGGCCGGCTGGTCGGTCGGTTACGGCGCCGTGTCCGTCGTCTCGTGCGTCCTCGCGTCCGTACGGGCGCGGTCGCGGGACCTGCGGGCCGGGCCGCGCCAGCCGCAGGCGCAGCGGGCGAAGGCGAACGCACCGCTCTCCGCGGTCTCCGTGTCGTGAGATACGCCCTGATGCCCGTCGTGACGCCCGTCCTGATGCACGGCGCCCACCGTACTGCGCGGGCCGCGCGTCCCGCGCGTGACGGCGTGCCCGGACCGTCGTTATCCGGTGGGCGGGATCCGGACACTGGCGGCAGGGCGTTGGGGGTTGGCAGGCGATGGTGGTGCGGAACGGGCGCACGAGCCGGGCGTGGGTCATGACCGTGGCGCTGATGGTCGGCGGCGGCGGCGCGGTCGGCGGCTGCGCCGCCTCCGGTGACGACGGCGCACCGGGCGGCGATCCCGTGCTGACCGTGCGCGACGCGCCGGAGGCGCTGACCCGGGCCGGGTCGTCGAAGGCGAGCACGTCCATGGAGATGGCCTCGGGCGGGACCCGGGTCACCATCCGCGGCGAGGGCCGTTACGACTTCCGCCGGCGCACCGGCAGCCTCCAGGTCGTGCTGCCCAAGGACGCCGCCGGCGGGAGCGCGCACCGGCCGATCACGGAGCTCCTCGCGCCCGGCGCGCTCTACATGAAGAACCGCGGCGCCGGCGTGCCCGCCGACAAGTGGGTACGGGTCGACACCACCGCCCTCGACGACGGCAACCTCGTCACCGGTGGCGCCACCGACCCGGCCGCCGCCGCCGAGCTGCTGCGCGGGGTGCGCAAGGCGTCGTACGTGGGGGAGATCGAGCTCGCGGGCGTGAAGGTCCGGCACTACCGCGGTGTCGCGGACATCGCCGAGGCCGCCCGGCTGGCCTCGCCGCAGGTGCGGGGGGCGCTGGCCGCGGCGGCGAAAGGGTTCACCACGGACACGGTCCCGTTCGACGCGTACCTGGACCGGGAGGGGCGGCTGCGCAAGGTGCGCCACCAGTTCAGCTTCAGCAACCAGGGGCGGACGGTCGCCGTCGCGTCGACGACGCTGCTGTACGGGTTCGGGGCGCGGGTGACCGTGACGCTGCCGGACCGCTCGGAGATCTACGCCGGAAAGATCGAGGCCTGAGGACCGCGAGGTCCCGGGCCCGGTGCGGGGGTGCTCCTCGGGCCTTCGCCGGCCCGGACCCGGTGGGGCGTGCGCCCGCGAGGCCTCCGCAGGCCTGAACCCTGCGGCTCGATCCCTTCTACGGCCTGATCCTCTCTTGCGAACCATGGGCAAATGGTCCGGACGTGTCATGTGCGGTCCGGGTGCCGCTCCCTACGCTGGGAGGCGACGTCGGCAGGAAGAGGTGAACGCGCATGGCTCCGCCGCCCGGTACCGCGACCGCGCCGCTCGATCTCGAGTGCGTCGCCCTTGCCGAGATCGAGCTCTGCGGCGAGCTGATCATCGCGGCCTCGGGGATCGACGAGGAGCGGCTGAGTGCCGACCGCATCGACGAGGTCCTCCGCGTCGGCTGCGACGGCCGTTAGAGGGTCGTTCGCGAAGGGCGCTGGACAGCAAGACGGGGAAGGCCGCTGGACAGTCGTTCGCGAAGGGCGCTGGACAGCAAGACGGGGAAGTCCGCTGGACCGTCGTTCGCGAAGGCCGCTGGACCGTCGGAGGACGGGCCCCGCACGTAAGCGCGCCCGAGCGGTCTCCGAGGACCCCGCCCGCACGCGTGCCCGAGGCACGCTCTGGCCGTCACCGTGCGTCGGCTGCCCCGCGTCCGCGGCGCCTCCGGCGGCCACCGGACGCAGGCGGCCCGAGCGCCCCGCCCCGCGGCGGGCTCAGGTGCGCATCATCCGTGCGATCGCCTTCGTGGCTTCCTCGACCTTCGCCTCGATCTCGTCGCCGCCCTTCGTCGCCGCGTCCGCGACGCAGTGCCGCAGGTGCTCCTCCAGGAGCTGGAGGGCGAAGGACTGCAGGGCCTTCGTCGAGGCGGAGACCTGCGTGAGGATGTCGATGCAGTAGACGTCCTCGTCGACCATCCGCTGCAGGCCGCGGATCTGGCCCTCGATGCGGCGCAGCCGCTTGAGGTGCTCGTCCTTCTGCTTGTGGTAGCCGTGCACCCCGTGCTCGTGGCCGGTCGTCTCGGCGGTCTCGGGGGTGACCTCGGCCGCCGCCTCGGTGGTCGTCATCGCGTCCTCCCGCTGTCCAGAAAGGGTGTGTATACCCCTCGTGGGTATATGGTACCGATCCCCGCGGATCGGGGCGGGGGCCCGTGCAGATCACTGTGCCTGATGGGCGACACTGAAGGGACGCCGGTTAGCCGTGGCCGGATGATGCGCCTAGCATCAGCCTGACCGAAACCCAGCACCCCGAGGACCCCACGTGCGATTTCGTCTGACCCCCAGGGAGACGAGCTTCTACGACATGTTCGCCGCGTCCGCGGACAACATCGTCACGGGCGCCAAGCTCCTGATGGAACTGCTCGGAGCGGAGCCCTCCGCCCGGGCCGAGATCGCGGAACGGATGCGGGCAGCGGAGCACGCCGGCGACGACGCGACCCACGCCATCTTCCACCAGCTGAACTCCTCGTTCATCACGCCGTTCGACCGCGAGGACATCTACTCCCTCGCCTCCTCCCTCGACGACATCATGGACTTCATGGAGGAGGCCGTCGACCTGGTCGTCCTCTACAACATCGAGGAGCTGCCCAAGGGCGTCGAGCAGCAGATCGAGGTGCTGGCGCGCGCGGCCGAGCTGACCGCCGAGGCCATGCCGAACCTGCGGACCATGGCCCACCTCACCGAGTACTGGATCGAGGTCAACCGGCTCGAGAACCAGGCCGACCAGATCCACCGCAAGCTGCTCGCCCACCTCTTCAACGGCAAGTACGACGCCATCGAGGTGCTGAAGCTCAAGCAGATCGTGGATGTGCTGGAAGAGGCCGCCGACGCCTTCGAGCACGTGGCGAACACGGTGGAGACCATCGCGGTCAAGGAGTCCTGAGGCTTCGTGGACACCTTCGCTCTGATCGTGACCATCGGTGTCGCGCTCGGCTTCACGTATACGAACGGGTTCCACGACTCCGCGAACGCCATCGCGACCTCGGTGTCGACCCGGGCGCTGACCCCGCGCGCGGCGCTCGCGATGGCCGCGGTCATGAACCTCGCCGGTGCCTTCCTCGGCAGTGGCGTCGCCAAGACCGTCAGCGAGGGCCTGATCGAGACGCCGCACGGCGACAAGGGGATGGGCATCCTCTTCGCCGCGCTGGTCGGCGCGATCATCTGGAACCTGGTCACCTGGTACTTCGGTCTGCCGTCGTCCTCCTCGCACGCGCTGTTCGGCGGCATGGTGGGCGCGGCGCTGGCGGGCGGCACGGAGGTCATCTGGGGCGGCGTCCTCGACAAGGTCGTCATCCCGATGTTCGTCTCGCCCGTCGTCGGTCTGATCGCCGGTTACCTGGTCATGTGCGCGATCCTGTGGATCTTCCGCAAGGCCAACCCGCACAAGGCCAAGCGCGGCTTCCGCATCGCCCAGACCGTCTCGGCGGCCGGCATGGCGCTCGGCCACGGCCTCCAGGACGCCCAGAAGACGATGGGCATCGTGGTGATGGCGCTGGTCATCGCCGACGTGCAGGACCAGGGCGACGCGATCCCGGTCTGGGTCAAGATCGCCTGTGCCGTGATGCTCTCGCTCGGTACGTACGCGGGCGGCTGGCGGATCATGCGGACCCTCGGCCGCAAGATCATCGAGCTGGACCCGCCGCAGGGCTTCGCGGCGGAGACCACGGGCGCCTCGATCATGTTCGGCTCGGCGTTCGTCTTCCACGCGCCGATCTCCACGACCCATGTCATCACCTCCGCGATCATGGGTGTGGGCGCCACGAAGCGGGTGAACGCGGTCCGCTGGGGCGTCGCCAAGAACATCATCCTGGGCTGGTTCATCACCATGCCGGCGGCGGCGCTGGTCGCCGCGCTGAGCTTCTACGTGGTGCAGCTCGTCTTCGGTTAGAGCGCGACGGGCAGGGTTCCTGCCCCGGTACGCGGTCGGGCCCGGCTCCCTGTGGGGGAGCCGGGCCCGTCGTCGTACGGCGGCACCGCCATGCAGCGCCGTACGACGCCACGCGGCGGCGCGGCGCCGCATGGTCTTCGCGCGTGTCCTCGCCGTCCCGGGGCGGCGGCGGCCTCGGCTGGACACCGCGGCCCGTCCGTCCGACCCTGCTCCGGCAGAATCCGACAGAAGAGGTCCTTCCGGAGCGGTCCTTCCAGAGCGGTCCTTCCGGAGCGATCGGTCCGGAGATCGGTCCGGAGCGATCGGTCCGCAGCGGCCCATCCGGAGCGGACGGTGTCCGCAGCGGTCTGCCCCGCAGCGGTCTATCCGAAGCGGCCGGAGATGTAGTCCTCGGTCGCCTGGACGCTCGGGTTGGAGAAGATGCGCGCGGTGTCGTCCAGCTCGATCAGCTTCCCGGGCTTGCCCACGGCCGCGAGGTTGAAGAACGCGGTGCGGTCCGAGACGCGGGCGGCCTGCTGCATGTTGTGGGTCACGATGACGATCGTGAAGCGCTCCTTCAGCTCGCCGATCAGGTCCTCGACGGCGAGGGTGGAGATCGGGTCCAGGGCCGAGCAGGGCTCGTCCATCAGCAGGACGTCGGGCTCGACCGCGATCGCGCGGGCGATGCAGAGGCGCTGCTGCTGGCCGCCGGAGAGGCCGGAGCCCGGCTTGTTCAGACGGTCCTTGACCTCGTTCCAGAGGTTGGCGCCCCTGAGGGACCGCTCGACGACGTCGTTCAGCTCGGACTTCCGGTACGAGCCGTTGAGGCGCAGGCCCGCCGCCACGTTGTCGAAGATCGACATGGTGGGGAAGGGGTTGGGGCGCTGGAACACCATGCCGACGGTGCGGCGCACCGCGACCGGGTCGACCCCGGCGTCGTACAGGTTCTCGTCGTCCAGCATCACCTTGCCCTCGACGCGGCCGCCGGGGGTGACCTCGTGCATGCGGTTCAGGGTGCGCAGGAAGGTGGACTTGCCGCAGCCGGACGGGCCGATGAAGGCCGTCACGGAGCGCGGCTCGACGGTCATCGAGATGTCGTCGATCGCCTTGTGGCTGCCGTAGTACGCGGAGAGGCCGCTGACGTCGATTCGCTTGGCCATGTCAGTTCACTTCCGGAGGGCCGCCGGTCAGCGGCTGTTCTTGGGGGCCTTCCAGCGGGCGATGCCGCGGGCCACCAGGTTGAGGATCATGACGAAGGCGATCAGGACGAGCGCGGCGGCCCAGGCGCGGGCCACGGCGGCGTCGGTGCCGACCGCGTACTGCTCGTACACGTAGAGCGGCAGCGAGGACTGGGCGCCTTCGAAGGGGTTCGGGTTGATGAGCTTGGTGCCGAACACGAGGAGGAGGACGGGGGCCGTCTCGCCGGTGATGCGGGCGACGGCGAGCATGACGCCCGTGGTGATGCCGCCGATCGCGGTGGGCAGGACCACCTTCAGGATGGTGCGCCACTTGGGGACGCCGAGGGCCAGGGAGGCCTCGCGCAGCTCGTTCGGGACGAGCTTCAGCATCTCCTCGGTGGAGCGGACCACGACCGGCATCATCAGGATCGCGAGGGCCATCGCGCCGGCGAACCCGGAGGGGCCGAAGCCGAGCATCAGGTTCCAGGTGGCGAGGACGAAGAGGCCCGCGACGATCGACGGGATGCCGGTCATGACGTCGACGAAGAAGGTGACCGCCTTGGCGAGCCGCCCGCCGCCGTACTCGACGAGGTAGACCGCGGTCATCAGGCCGATCGGGGCGGCGATCAGGGTCGCGATGCCGACCTGTTCGACGGTGCCGAGCAGCGCGTGGTAGACGCCGCCGCCGGCTTCGGCGTCGAGGACCCCGTTCATCGAGTGGGAGAGGAACCAGCCGTCGAGGACTTCCACGCCCTTGCTGACGGTGACCCAGGCGAGGGACAGCAGCGGGACGACGGCGAGCACGAAGCTGACCCAGATCACGCTGGTCGCGACGCGGTCCCTGGCCTGCCGGGAGCCCTCCACCCGGGCGGTGAGGACATAGGTGGTGACGACGAAGAGCAGTGCGGAGAGCAGGCCCCACTGGACCCGGCTGTGCCAGCCCGCGGCGAGGCCGGTGCCGCAGCCCGCGAGGACCGAGCCGGCGGCGACGGCGGCCGGCGTCCAGCGGGGGAGGCGGGCGTGGGAGAGGGGGCGGGAGCGGAGCGGGGCGGCCGCGGTGGCCGGACGCTGCTGGACGGCGTGGCTCATGCGTTCGCCCCCGAGTACTCCTTGCGGCGCGCGATGATCATGCGGGCGGCGCCGTTGACCAGCAGGGTGATGACGAAGAGGACGAGGCCGGACGCGATCAGCGCGTCCCGGCCGAACTCGTCGGCCTCGTTGAACTTGGCGGCGATGTTCTGGGCGAAGGTGCCGCCGCCCGGGTCGAGGAGCCGGCCGGAGAGCACGAAACTGGGCGAGAGGACGACGGCCACGGCCATCGTCTCGCCGAGCGCACGGCCCAGGCCGAGCATGGACGCGGAGATGATGCCGGAGCGGCCGAAGGGCAGCACCGCCATGCGGATGACCTCCCAGCGCGTGGCGCCGAGGGCGAGCGCGGCCTCCTCGTGCATCCGCGGCACCTGCAGGAAGACCTCGCGGGTCACGTTGGTGATGATCGGCAGGATCATGATCGCCAGCAGGATGCCGACCGTGAACATGTTGCGGGCGACGCCGTCGCCGGACTTGTCGAAGACGTAGGTCCAGCCGAGAAACCGGTCGAGCCACTTGTTCAGGCCGTCGAGGTACGGGACCAGGAAGATCGCGCCCCAGAGGCCGTAGATGATGCTGGGCACCGCGGCGAGCAGGTCGACCACGTACGCGAGCGGCTTCGCCAGCCTGCGCGGCGCGTAGTGCGAGATGAACAGCGCGATGCCGATGGCGACCGGCACGGCGATCGCCATGGCGACGACCGAGGAGACGACCGTGCCGAAGGCGAGGACGGCGATGCCGAAGACCGGCGGGCTGCCGGCCGGGTTCCACTCGAAGGTGGTGAAGAAGTTGGCGCTGTCCCGCGAGACGGCGAGGGCGGCGCGGTAGGTCAGGAAGACCGCGATCGCGGCCATGATCACGAGCAGGGTGATGCCGGATCCGCGGGACAGGCCGCTGAAGACCCGGTCACCGGGGCGGGTCGCGCTCCTGGCGCGCCGGGCCCCGCGTATGCCTGGGGAGTCGGGTGTGGTCGTAGCCATCTGTGTTCTCCGGTCTGCGGAGCGGCGGTACGGGCGCGATGCGTGGGTCGCGTGGGTACGGGCGTGCTCCTGGCGGCGGTGCACCGGATGCCGGGCGCGGCCCTCCCGCGAGGGGGGCGGGGGCCGCACCCGGGCTGGGTCGGGTCGGTCAGGACAGGGTCGGGACGATCTCGCGGACCTTGGCCGCGATCTCGGCCGGGAGCGGGGCGTAGCCGGCGTCGGAGAGGACCTTCTGGCCCTCCTCGCCGGCGGCGTAGGTGAGGAAGGACTTGAGGGTCGGCAGGGTCTCGGCCTTGTTGCCCTTGTCGCAGGCGATCTCGTACGTGACGAGGACGATCGGGTACGCGCCCTCGGCCTTGGTGGCGTAGTCGAGGGACAGCGCGAGGTCGTTGCCGGTGCCCTTGATCTTGGCGGCGGCGATGGCCTTGGAGGCGTTGTCGGTGGTCGCGGCGACCGGGGCGGAGGCACCGGTGTTGATGCTGACCGTGGAGATCTTGTTGGAGGTGGCGTAGGAGAGCTCGAAGTAGCCGATGGAGCCCTCGGCGTCCTTGACCGCGGTGGCGACGCCGGAGGAGCCGTTGGCGGCCTGGCCGCCCTGCGCGGGCCAGGACTTCGCCTTCGGGTCGTACTTCCAGTCGGCCGGGGCGGCCGTGGAGAGGTACTTGCCGAGGTTCTGGGTGGTGCCCGACTCGTCCGAGCGGTGGAAGGCCTGGATGGTGGAGTCGGGGAGCTTGGCGCCCGGGTTCAGCCGGGCGATCGCCGGGTCGTTCCACTTGGTGATCTTGTTGTCGAAGATCTTGGCGATGGTGGAGGCGTCCAGGACCAGGTCGTCCACGCCGTCCAGCTTGTAGCCGAGGGCGATCGGGCCGCCGACCAGCGGCAGGTTGATGCCCTTGCCGCCCTTGCAGATCTTCTGCGACTCGGCGACCTCGTCCTCCTTCAGTGCGGAGTCGGAGCCGGCGAAGGCGACCTGGCCCTGGTTGAACTTGGTGATGCCGCCGCCGGAACCGATCGACTGGTAGTTGATCTCGACGCCCGAGCAGGCGGCCTGGAAGTTCTTCACCCACAGGTCCATCGCGTGCTTCTGCGCGCTGGAACCGGCGGCGAGGAGCTGGCCCTTGGCGCCGTCGCACGTGATGTTCGACGCGGCGGCGGACGTCTTGGTCCCGTCCTTGGAGGGCTCGCTGTTGTCGTCCGAACCACACGCGGAGAGGACGAGCGCGCCGGAGACGACAAGGGCACCGATCGCGGAGGCGCGAAGCCCGTTCGTGCGCGAAAGCTTCACTTTTCGGGTGTTCCTTCCAGAAGCCGCCTGCCGCGGACCGGGTGTCCTGAACGTTGTACGGCGGCGCGTGTCGGGTTGGTGGGTGCATCACTGGGTTCCGCACCGTGCACGACCGAAATTAGGCGGAACAGGTGAAGCCGTCGACGGAGGGGAGTGAACGGGAGGTGAACCGTGCCGGAAGGCGGGGTGCGGACGCGGACGCCGCTGCGGGGCGCGGGCGGGTGCGGCTGTGGGGCGGTCGCGGGCGGGGTGCGCCGGGTGGGGTGCGGGCCGGGGGCGCTGGTGGCATCGTGGCCGGCGGGCGCGGTCCGGTCCGAGCCGCTTCCCGCGGATCAGTGCGGTGTCGTCGCGAGGAGGGCGTCCAGCAGTTCGCGGTCCCGTGGCTGGGTGAGGCGGGCGCGGGCCTCGGCGGGCGGCAGCCAGAGCAGGGCGGCGATCTCCCGCGTGGGGGTGAAGTCGCCGCCGAGGGCGCGGCCCGCCCAGTAGTGGACCTCCTTGGGCCGGCCGTGCGCGAGGTACCGGACGGACGGCAGCGGGACGCCCAGCTCGCAGATCTGGCCGGTTTCCTCCCTGACTTCGCGCAGCGCGCAGGCCACCAGGGTCTCGCCGGGCTTCAGCTTGCCCTTCGGGTGCGACCAGTCCTGGTACTTCGGGCGGAAGACGAGGGCGATCTCGATGTCCGCGTCCTTGTCCTTGTCCTTGCCGGAGCCCTTCCCCGAGCCCATGTCGGAGCCCATGCCGGAGCCCTTCCCCGAGCCCATGCCCGAGCCCATGCCGGAGCCCATGCCGGAGCCCATGCCCGAGCCCTTGTCCCGGTCCTTGGCGTCGTCCCGGCTCTTGCCCTTGCCGTAGTCCCGGTCCTGGCCCTTGGTGGCCGGGCGCCACAGGACGCAGCCCGCCGCGAGGATCACGGCACCGCCGCCGTGGTGCGGGACCAGGCGTGGTGGAAGGCGAAGCGGGCGGCCTCGACCTCGTGGCGCTGGTCGGCGTGCAGGACGCCCAGGGTGTACGCGGTGGCCTGGGCGATGCGTGGGGTGCGGGCGGCTGCGGCCGCCGCCGCGGCGGCGGCGGCCGCGTCGCGGTGCCGGTCCAGGGCGCGGGCCGCCTCGTAGAGGGCGGGGTCCGGTGCGGCGGCGCCGTGGAGGACCTCGGTGGCGTAGCGGTGGAGGCGGAGCAGGCCGCGGGTGTGGTGCCAGGGCGCGTCCTGGGCCTCGCCCGCCATGAGCGCGAGGGCCTCGGCGTTGTACGGGTGGGCCGCGCGGGACAGCGGCAGGGCGGCGACCGCGTCGAGCAGCCGGTGCTCGACGGCGCGCGCGTGCGGCTCCAGGGCGTCGGCGGCGGGCGCGGCGCCGGCCGGGCCGAGCGGCACGTCGGAGGCGAGCACGGCGACGGCGTCGGCGACGGCGTGGAAGCGGGCGGAGCCGAGGGCCTGGAGGGCGGCCGAGTGGGCGCGGGCCCGGGCGAGGGTGAGCTGCCGTTCGAGCAGGGCGCCGGCCCGGGCGGCACCGACGGCCAGGACCCGGCCGTCGTCCGTACGACCGCCCGTCCAGCCGTCCGTACGGCTCCCTGTGAGGCTGCGTTCGGTGCCCCGTGCGGCGGGCACGGCGCTCCTGGATACGGGACCGCCGGGTGCGGGGCCGTCGGGTGCGGGGCCGTCGGGTACGGGGCCGTCGGGTACGGGGCTGCCGGGCAGGGGACCGCCGGGCGGGGTGCCGACCGGCTGGGTTCCGTGGGCGGCGGTTCCGTGGGCGGCGGTTCCGTGGGTGGCGGTTCCGTCGCTCGTCAGCCGGGACAGGGCGTCCGCGAGGCGGACGAGCCGGGAGGTGCAGGCGTGCTCCAGGGCCAGCGTGCCCGAGAACCAGGCCAGTTCGGCGCGCAGCCGGTCGGCCCAGGCGGCGTCCAGGAGGGGGCGGAAGGTGTGGAGGGTGCCGCTGATGCGGCGGGCCGCCGCCCGCAGGGCGCGGGCGGCCTCCTCGGCGCCGCGGGTGTCGGCGCCGCTCCCGGCGTGCAGCCGCAGGCCGCGGAGGAAGTCCGCGGCCCGGGCGTGCAGATAGGGGACGAGGACCTCGCCGGCGGTGACCTTGTCGGAAGTGGTCCCGCCGGCGGCGACGTCGCGGGCCGCGCTCTCGCCGGCCGTCCTGGTGGTGTCCTCGTGGTCAGGGTTGGGCACGTCGGCGCCTCCGCGCGTCGATGAGCATCTCCTGGACGTGCCGCAGCGGCTGGCCCTCGGGGTCCGTCGCGTGCCGCGTCCAGTTGCCGTCCGGTCCGAGGTGCCAGGAGGAGGTGGTGTCGGACATCCCGGTCTCCAACAGCCGGGTGAGGGCGGCCCGGTGGGCGGGGTCGGAGACCCGGACCAGGGCCTCGATGCGGCGGTCCAGGTTGCGGTGCATCATGTCGGCGCTGCCGAGCCAGACCTCGGGCTCGCCGCCGTTGCCGAAGGCGAAGACGCGGGAGTGCTCCAGGAAGCGGCCCAGGACCGAGCGGACCCGGATGTTCTCGGACAGGCCCGCGACGCCGGGCCGTACGGCGCAGATGCCGCGCACCCAGATGTCGACCGGCACCCCGGCCTGGGAGGCCCGGTAGCAGGCGTCGATGACGGCCTCGTCGACCATCGAGTTGACCTTGATCTTCACGTACGCGGGCCGGCCGGCGCGGTGGTGGGCGATCTCCTTGTCGATGCGGGAGACCAGGCCGTCGCGCAGCGACTTGGGCGCGGTGAGCAGCCTCCGGTAGGTCTCGCGGCGGGAGTAGCCGGAGAGCCGGTTGAACAGGTCGGACAGGTCGGCGCCGACCTGCGGGTCGGCGGTGAGCAGGCCGAGGTCCTCGTAGAGGCGGGCGGTCTTGGGGTGGTAGTTGCCGGTGCCGACGTGGCTGTAGCGGCGCAGCACCTCGCCCTCCTGGCGTACCACCAGGGACAGCTTGCAGTGGGTCTTGAGGCCGACGAGGCCGTACACGACGTGGCAGCCGGCCTCCTCCAGCTTGCGGGCCCACTTGATGTTGGCCTGCTCGTCGAAGCGGGCCTTGATCTCGACGAGGACGAGGACCTGCTTGCCGGACTCGGCGGCGTCGATCAGGGCGTCGACTATCGGCGAGTCGCCGGACGTGCGGTACAGCGTCTGCTTGATCGCGAGGACGGCGGGGTCGGCCGCCGCCTGCTCCAGGAAGGCCTGCACGGAGGTGGAGAAGGAGTCGTACGGGTGGTGGAGCAGCACGTCGCGTTCGCGCACGGCGGCGAAGATGTCGGGTGCGGAGGCGGACTCGACCTCGGCGAGGTCGCGGTGGGTGCCGGCGACGAAGGTGGGGAACTTCAGCTCCGGCCGGTCCAGGGACGCGATGCCGAAGAGACCGGTGAGGTCGAGCGGGCCGGGCAACGGGTAGACCTCGGCGTCGGAGATCTTCAGCTCGCGGACCAGCAGGTCGAGCACGTACGGGTCGATGGACTCCTCGACCTCCAGGCGCACCGGCGGGCCGAAGCGGCGCCGCATGAGCTCCTTCTCCAGGGCCTGGAGCAGGTTCTCGGCGTCGTCCTCCTCGACTTCGAGGTCCTCGTTCCTGGTGACCCGGAACATGTGGTGGGCGAGCACCTCCATGCCGGGGAACAGTTCCTCCAGGTGCGCGGCGATGACGTCCTCGAGCGGGACGTAGCGCTCGGGGGAGGCCTCCAGGAAGCGGGAGAGCAGCGGCGGCACCTTGACGCGGGCGAAGTGGCGGTGCCCGCTGACCGGGTTCCGTACGACGACCGCGAGGTTGAGCGAGAGGCCGGAGATGTACGGGAAGGGGTGCGCCGGGTCCACGGCCAGCGGGGTGAGGACGGGGAAGATCTGCTGCCGGAACAGGGTGAAGAGGCGGGCCTGTTCCTTCTCGGTGAGCTCGGGCCAGCGGATCAGGTGGATGCCCTCGTCGGCGAGGGCCGGGGCGACGTCCTGCTGGTAGCAGGCGGCGTGCCGGGCCATGAGCTCGCGCGAGCGGGTCCAGATGAGGTCGAGGACCTCGCGGGGCTGCAGGCCGGAGGCGGAGCGGGTGGCGACGCCGGTGGCGATGCGGCGCTTGAGTCCGGCGACCCGGACCATGAAGAACTCGTCGAGGTTCGAGGCGAAGATCGCGAGGAAGTTCGCCCTTTCGAGGAGGGGCGTGGTCGGGTCCTCGGCGAGTTCGAGGACGCGCTCGTTGAAGGCGAGCCAGCTGCGCTCCCGGTCGAGGAAGCGGCCCTGGGGGAGTTCGGTCGCGGAGTCCCCGTCCTCCTCGTACACGTCGAGGTCGGCGTCGAGGTCGGGTGCGAGGTCGCTCACCGTGGCGCCGTTGACGGCGTGCGGGCGGTGCGCGGCTATGGAGCCGAGGGAGGGCTGGGCAGGCGCTTCGGCCGTCGTGTCGGCGGCCTTGGGCGTCTTGGCCGTGGTGGAGGTGGACGTGCGGGTGGACGTCTTGGACGCCTTCGCGGCCGTCTTCGCGTTCGCCTTCGTGCGCGCCTTGGCGGACGCGTGCGGGGACGCCTTCGTGGACGACTGGACCGGGACCTCGGCGGGCTGCTGGCTCATGGTCCCATTCTTCCGCGCGGAGGGCTGCTCGGGCGCGTCGGAGCGGGCCGTGAGGGAGGGGAGTCTTCCGGGCGGAAGTCCGCCCCTCGGGCGGGCGGGCACGGAGCGCTTCATCGAGCGAGCGTCGCAAGCGTGTCTGAATGCCGGGTAACGGGGACGTGACGTGCGGGAATCGGCGGCGGGACCGGGCACGGCCCGGACCGGCGGGACCGGATCCGGCCCGGACCAGGGGGACCGGATCCGGCCCCCCGTGGCCCGGACCCGGCCCGCGCGGTCGGGCCCGTGGCGTGCCCGCCGCGACGGGATCAGGCACCCCCGTGGCCCCCCGTGGCCCTCGCCGGCCCGCACGGTTGGGCCCGTGGCCTGCCCGCCGCGGCCGGATCCGGCCCCCCGTAGCCGGACCCGGCCTTCGCGGTCAGGCCCTCGTGACCGGCCCGGCCTTCGCGACGTCCTGGCTCCTACGGCAGCCGGGCGCGCAGGACGCGGAAGGCGGCGAAGAGGGCGAGGCCGGCGAGGGCGAGGAGGATGCCGCTCTCGATCAGCTGGGTCGGCCAGTAGTGGGAGTACGGGTGGTAGTCCAGGTACTGGCCGGTGACGCCGTGCTCGGTCAGGCAGGAGTCGTACGCCTTGTTCCACGCGTTGTTCCACGCCGCGTCGGACATGGTCCCGCTGTCCTCGGGGACGGCGTCCGCCGCCTGGCCGGAGCAGGCCCACTCGGCCATGCGGCCGCCGGAGCGGGTCGTGAGGCCCATGTCCGTCTGGAGGATGTCGGCGGGCGGCACGAGCGCGGAGCCGGTCGGCCCGGTGACCGTGAGGACCGGCAGGAACGACCAGCGCACGGCGCCCAGGACCAGCAGCACCACGCCCATGACGAGCCCGGTGGCCGCCATGGCGAGCAGGGTGCGCCGCACGAGGAGACCGATCAGGGTGCCGATGCCGACGGAGGCGATGACGTAGGCGAGGAGGACGACGCCGCCGGACTCGTACGGCCCGCGGTCGCCCCAGGCGAGGTTGTACGTGCCCGACACCCGGCTCCATCCGATGTGGAAGACGCCCATGAGGGCGAGGGTGAGCACGGTGGAGACGGCACCGGCGGTGAGGACCTTGGCGCGCAGCCAGGCCGCCGGAGTGAGGGACTGGGTGAGGCTCAGCCGGTAGGTGCCGGTCTCGAACTCGCGGGCGACGAGCGGTCCCGCGACGAACGCGCCGGTGACCAGCACCAGCAGGAGCAGGTACATCGCGCCGGACTCCATGGTCAGGCGCAGCAGGTCGTAGGCGAGGCCGTCGTCGAGGAGGTCGCCGTGGACCGCCCGGCGGCCGGGCGTCCGGGCCTCCCAGACGCGCAGCGCGACGGTGCCGGCGAGGGCGAGGAGCACGAGGGCCGCGGCCGTCCACAGCGTCCGGCGGAACTGGCGGACCGTCACCCAGGAGAGGCCCTTCGGGGCGAGGGTGCTCATGACCGGGCTCCTTCGGGGGTGCGCAGGTGGGCGAGGAGGAGGTCCTCGAGGGTGGGGTCGGTGATCTCCCACGGGCCCTCGACGGGGCCCTCGCGGCGGATCAGCGCGGTGAGCTGACGGCCCGTCGTGCGGGAGTCGACGACGGTGTGGGCGGTGAGGCCGGCGCCGCCGGCGGGCCCGGTGAGCAGGGCGTGCCCGGAGAGGAGGTCGTCGACGGAGCCGTCCAGGCGGATCCGCCCGTTCTGGAGCAGCAGCAGATGGTCGCAGGCGCCCTCCAGCTCGGTGAGGATGTGCGAGGACATCACGACGGTGGTGCCGTGTTCGGCGGCGTCGGCCATCAGCAGGCCCATCAGCTGGTGCCGGGCGAGCGGGTCGAGGTCGGCCATCGGCTCGTCGAGCAGCAGCAGTTCGGGGCGCTTGCCCAGGGCGAGGGCCAGGACGAGGCGGGTGCGCTGTCCGCCGGAGAGCTCGCGGACGAGGGAGCCGGGGTCGAGCTCGTCGGCGATCACCCGCTCGGCGGTGGCCTCGTCCCAGCGGCCGGGGTTGAGCTCGCGCCCCATGCGCAGGGTGTCGGCGACGGTCAGCCGCGGGTACAGCGGCTTGTCCTGTGCCACGTAGGCGAGGCGCTCCCGCTCCGGTGCCTCGATGGTGCCCGCGGTGGGGCGGAGCAGGCCGGCCGCGAGGGCGAGCAGGGTGGACTTGCCGGCGCCGTTGGGGCCGACGAGGGCGCAGACGCGGCCGGCGGGCAGGGCGAAGGTGCAGTCGCGCAGCGCCCAGGGCCGGGACCGGCCTCCGTAGCGTGTGCCGAGGCCTTCCGCCCTCAGCGCGGTGTCCGGTGTCATGCGTCCCCCTTGTGGTGCTCGGTGTCGTGGTGCTCGTTCTCGAAGAACTCGTTCAGTACGGAGGTGAAGAGCGCCGCCACGTCGTCCCGTTCCAGGCCCTCCGTGCGGGCCCGGCGGGCCCAGTCGGCGAGTTCGCCGCGCAGTGGCGAGTCGGCGGGTCCGGTGCCGAGCGTGGCGCGGACGAAGGTGCCGAGGCCCCTGCGGGCCTCGACGAGGCCTTCGCGCTCCAGCTCCCGGTAGGCCTTGAGGACCGTGTTCGGGTTGATGGCGGTGGCCTCCACGACCTCGCGGGCCGTGGGAAGCCGGTCACCCGGCTCCAGAAGGCCCATCCGCAGAGCCTGTTTGGTCTGCTGGACGATCTGGAGGTAGGTGGCGACCCCGCTGCGCCGGTCGATGCGGTAGGCAAGCACGTACGTACACCACCCTTTCACTAATCAAGTAGTGAAAGGGTGGTGCAAAGAAGGGGGCGGTGTCAACCGCCCCCTCCTCGGGTGGTGTTGTGAGCGCCTCTCGGGTGGTGTTGTGAGCGCCGCGGAGCTCAGGCCTCCGTGCGGTCCGTACGCGGCTCAGGCCTCCGTGCGCTCCCTGCGCGGCTCAGGCCTCCGTGCGGTCCCTCGGAGCTCGGAACTCCGCGGTCCGTACGCGGCTCAGGACTCCGTGCGGTACATCAGGTCCACCTCGTGGGTCCGGAAGCCGAGCCCCTCGTACACCCGCACCGCCGCCGTGTTGTCCGCGTCCACGTACAGCATCGCCGTCGGCAGGGCCTGCCCCGCCAGGTGCCGCAGACCCACCGCCGTCAGCGCCTTGCCGAGGCCGCCGCCCTGGGCGTCCGGGCTCACGCCCACCACGTACACCTCGCCGAGCTGCTCCTCGGCGTGCACCTTCGTCCAGTGGAAGCCGACCAGCTTCCCGTCCTGCTCCGCCAGGAAGAAGCCCTTCGGGTCGAACCACGGCTCCGCCATCCGGTCGTCCAGGTCCCGCTGGGTCAGCGAGCCCTGCTCCGGGTGGTGGGCGAACGCGGCCGCGTTCACCGCGAGCCAGGCCTCGTCGTCCTGGCCGGGCATGAAGGTGCGCACGGTGACGCCCTCGGGGAACACCGGCTCCGGGATGTCGAGCGGCACCAAGGGCCGGCGCAGCTGCCGCAGTTCCCGGAACAGGGTGAGCCCGAGGACCTGGGCCAGGTGCCGGGCCGCCGACTTGCCGCCGTGCGCCCAGACCCGCAGCCGCTTGCCGGACGCGTCGAGCAGGGCGGTGCCGAGCGCGCGGCCGTGGCCGCGGCCGCGGTGCGAGGGGTGGACGACCAGCTCGGCGGCCGGGGCCTCGATCGGGTCCGTCTCCTCCAGCTGGGCGTAGCCGTAGAGGTGCGAGCCGACGGTGAGCAGGAAGTGCCGCACGCCCTCCCGCCTGCCGTGGCGCAGGTAGAGCCGCCCCTGCTCGGACACGGCGTGCACGCCGTCGGCGCGGTCGGCGGCCTCCAGGAGGTCGAGGACGGCCTCGACCTGCTCGGGGCCCAGCTCTTCGTAACTGTTGATCTGCCGACCGGGTTCGAGGGCCGGCGCCGCGTCAGAATTCATGTCCACGAGCCTACGGCCGCGTCGCTTCGGCCCGTGGGAGATCACCCGGAGACTGTCACATGGACGGCGCACGGAGGGTCGGCGGGCGACGGCGGAACAGGCGGGTGCCGGTGCGGCTCCGGCGGCCACAGAGCGGCCGGCGGGCGCTCGGCGGGCGGCCGGCGGATGGTCGGCGGGTGTCCGGCGGGTGTCCGGCGGGCCGGATCCCGCCGTACGGAGTGACGAAGGCAACCAGCTCGTAACCCCTGACCCCCTGTTGCGCTACGCGCGTTGACTCTAGGCTGCGCGGGCAGCACCGGAGTCGTTCAGGGAACTGGGGAGAAATGGCAGCGACACGGAAGAAGAACAAGGCGGGGCGGCGGATTCTCGCCGCCGGGGCGGGGCTCGCCACCGTCGGCGCGCTGGTGGCGGCGCTGCCGGCCGGCGCCGCGCAGGGCAGCGCCGAGGCCGGACACGGCAACGGCAAGGGCTGGGGCCGCATGGTCGACGTCCAGCTCCTCTCCTTCAACGACCTCCACGGCACGCTGGAGCCGGCGGCCGGCTCCTCCGGCCAGGTCACCCGGGTGAAGGAGGACGGCACCACCGAGAAGGTCGACGCGGGCGGCGTCGAGTACCTGGCCACGCACCTGCGCGAGGCCCGCAAGGGGAATCGTTACTCCATCACGGCCGCCGCCGGTGACATGATCGGCGCCTCGCCGCTGGTGTCCGGCCTCTTCCACGACGAGCCGACCGTCCACGCGCTCAACCGCCTCGACCTCGACGTCACGTCGGTGGGCAACCACGAGTTCGACGAGGGCGCGGCCGAGCTGCGGCGCATGCAGTACGGCGGCTGTCACCCGACCGCGGGCTGCTTCGGCGAGGAGAAGGGCTTCAAGCCCTTCCGCGGCGCGGACTTCCCGTACCTCGCGGCCAACGTGACCGTCGAGAAGACCGGCAGGCCGGTGCTCGACCCGACCTTCGTCTGGGAGAAGGACGGCGTCCGGATCGGCTTCATCGGCGTGACCCTGGAGGGCACCCCGAACGTCGTCACCGCCGAGGGCGTCAAGGGCCTGAAGTTCGGCGACGAGGTCGAGACGATCAACAAGTACACGAAGATCCTGGAGCGCAAGGGCGTCAAGTCCATCGTCGCCCTGGTCCACGAGGGCGGCATGCCGGCCTCGGGCGCGTACAACTACAACTGCGACGGGGACGGCGACGGCACCGGCGAGGGCGTGTCCGGCGCGATCGTCGACATCGCCAAGAACGTCTCGCCGCAGGTCGACGCGCTGGTCACGGGCCACACCCACCAGGCGTACGTGTGCACCATCCCCGACCCGGCGGGCAAGCCGCGCCTGGTCACCTCGGCGTCGTCGTTCGGCAAGCTGTACACCGACACCACGCTGACCTACGACCGCCGCACCAAGGACATCGTCCGCACCGCGGTCGACTCGGCCAACCACGTCGTGACGCGTGACGTGCCGAAGGCCGGCGACATGAGCCGGCTCATCAAGGACTGGAACGAGCTCGCGGCCCCGATCGCCAACCGGCCGCAGGGCTGGATCGCCGCCGACATCAACGGCCGCGGCTCCACGGCCTTCGAGAAGCCGCTCGGCGACGTGATCGCCGACGCCCAGCTGGAGGGCCTGGCCCCCGCGGACAAGGGCGGCGCGCAGCTCGCCTTCATGAACCCGGGCGGCATCCGCGCGGACCTCGTGTACAAGGCCTCCGGCAGCGAGGGCGACGGCGTGGTGACCTACGGCGAGGCCTTCACGGTGCAGCCGTTCACCAACATGATGAACGTGGTCGACCTGTCCGGCGCGAACGTGATCGCCGCGCTGAAGCAGCAGGTCAGCGGCTCGAACCTGAACGCGGTGAAGATCCTCCAGGTCTCGAAGGGCCTGACCTACACGCTCGACATGACGAAGACGGGCGCGGACCGCGTCGTCGACGGCAGCATCAAGCTGAACGGCGAGCCGATCGACCCGTCGAAGACCTACCGGGTCGCGATGAACGAGTTCCTCGCGGGCGGCGGCGACGGCTTCCCGGCCCTGGCGACCGGCACCAACAAGCTGGTCGGCGCCTCGGACCTGGACCTCTTCAACGCCTACCTGGCGGCCCACTCGTCGGCGACGGCCCCGCTCGCGGTGCCGGCGGCGAACCGGATCACGGTCGTGCAGTAACCGCCGTGGGGTACGTGGGGTAGCCCTCGGAGGCAGCCACGGGAGGGTGGTGTCCGCTTCGGCGGGCACCACCCTCCCGTGGTTCCGCACGGGTACGGAGCGCCGGTGGCCTCGGGCGGCCCGGGGTGGCCCCGGGTGGCCCCGGGCGGCCCGGGGCGGTCGCGGGGCCTCCCGCGCCGTGACCGCGGGGGTTGCCGGGTGGCCGGGGTGGCCGGGGTGGCCGAGTGCCCGGGGCGGTCGGGTGTCCGGGGTGTCCGGGGTGGCCGGGTGGCGCCGCCGGACCGAGTACCCGGCGGTAACCGGTTCGTACGCGGCTATGGCAGGGTCACGTCAAGCGGTGTCATAGTGCGGGCCATGGACCGACGACGCTTTCTCGCGGGTACCGCCGCTGCCGGTGCCGCCCTGCTCGTGGGCGCCCCGTCCGCCCGGGCGGCCACCGCCCTCGGCACACAGGACTGGATGGCGGCCCACGGTGACCCCACCCCGCTCCAGAAGCTCACGATCCCCGGGACGCACGACTCCGGAGCGCGCTACGGCGGGCTGTGGACCGAGTGCCAGAACACCACCATCGCGCAGCAACTCGACAGCGGCATCCGCTTCCTGGACGTCCGGTGCCGCGTCACCGGCGGATCCTTCGCGATCCACCACGGCGCCTTCTACCAGAACATGATGTTCGGCGACGTCCTCGTCGCCTGCTGGAACTTCCTCGCCGCCCACCCCTCCGAGACCGTCCTCATGCGGGTCAAGCAGGAGTACTCGAGCGACTCCGACGCCACCTTCCGCGCCATCTTCGACGACTACCTCGACAACCGCGGCTGGCGGCCGCTCTTCCGCATCGGCGACGGCGTGCCCACCCTCGGCGAGGCCCGCGGCAAGGTGGTCCTCCTCGCCGACAACGGCGGACTGCCCGGACTGCGCTGGGCCGACGGCCGCCACTTCGACGTCCAGGACGACTACCAGGCCGAGCCGTTCGGGAAGTGGCCGAAGATCCGCGACCAGTTCCGCGAGGCCGCCGGCCGGCCCGGCCCGTTCTACGTCAACTTCGTCTCCACCGCGGCCGGCCTCCCGCCCCGCTGGAACGCCGACCGGCTCAACCCGCAGGTCCACGCGCTGCTCGACGGCGAGGGCGCCGGCTGGAAGGGCCTGGGCATCGTCCCCATGGACTACCCCAACACCCGGGCGGGCCTGGTCGAGTCACTCATCCGCCACAACTAGCCGACGTGGACCGGGGGGCGGCGCCGGGGCGGCGTCTAGCCGACCCCCGGCCCCGACACGTCCGGGCCGGGGGTCGGCCCCGACACGTCCGGACCGACCCCCGGCCCCGACACGTCCGGCGGTGGTGTCGGGGCGCCCGGCAGGCGGACCGTCGCCACCGTGCCGCCGCCGTCCGGCGGTGCGGCGAGTTCCACCGTCCCGCCCGCACGCCCGACCGTGCGGGCCACGATCGACAGACCGAGCCCCGACCCCGGCAGGCTCCGCGCCGACGGCGAGCGCCAGAACCGCTCGAAGACGTACGGCAGTTCGTCCGCCGGAATGCCCGGACCGTGGTCCCGCACCGTCAGCTCGCCGCGCATCAGCCGCACCTCGACCGTCCCGCGCGGCGGCGAGAACTTCACCGCGTTGTCCAGGACGTTCACCAGCGCCCGCTCCAGGGCCGCCGGCTCAGCCCGTACGTACCAGGGCGCGAGATCCGTCTCGAAGCGCAGCTCGGGACCGCGCAGCCGCGCCCGGTCGAGCGCCGAGCGCAGCACGGCGTGCAGCGCCACGACCTCCAGCGGGCCCGGCGCGGCGGCCTCCGGCCGGGACAGCTCCTGGAGGTCGCCGATCAGCGCCGCCAGCTCCGTCATCTGCGCCTTCACCGAGGCCATCAGCGCCCGCCGGTCCTCCGGCGGCAGCGCGCGGCCGGTCTCGTCGCTCCGCGCGAGCAGTTCGACGTTCGTGCGCAGCGAGGTCAGCGGCGTCCGCAGCTCGTGCCCGGCGTCCGCGATCAGCTGCGCCTGCCGGTCCCGGGAGGTCGCGAGCGCCGCCGTCATCGCGTTGAAGGAGCGCGAGAGCCGGGCGATCTCGTCCTCGCCCTCCACCGGGATCCGCACCGTCAGGTCCTCGGTCGCCGCCACGTGCTCGACCGCGCCCGTCAGCCGGTCCACCGGTGCGAGGCCCGTCCGCGCCACCCACAGCCCGGCCGCGCCCGCGCCGACCACGCCGATGCCGGACACCAGGAGCAGCACCCAGCCGAGCGTCGACATCGAGTTGTCGACCTCGGCGAGCGGACGGGCCAGCGAGACGGCCGTGCCGGGACGGTTCGGGTCGGTGTACGTGAACACGCGCATCTCCCGGCCGTTCGCGTCCTTCGTCGTGTGCAGCGTGTCGTCGAGCAGCCCGTTGGCCACCGCCACGTCCGCGCGCTGCGCCGGGACCTTCGCCTGGCCGGACGTGCAGACCGTGCCGTCGACGAGGATCAGCTGCACCGTGTACGAGGCGAGCGGCGGCGCCTGGCGGCCGGACCGGCAGCCCGCGAGCACCAGGTTCAGATACGCGTTGTCGACCTTGCTGCTGCGCAGCGTCGAGTCCAGCTCGTTCTCCAGCTGCGCCCGCGTCACGAACCAGCAGGCCAGCGACACCGCGGCCACCGCGACCGCCACCGCGAGCGCGGTCAGCAGCGCGAGCCGGGAGCGCAGCGGCCGCGAGCGGAACCACGCGAGCGGGCTCCTCACTCCGGACCTCCGGCAGGCCCGCCGCGCAGCACGTAGCCGACGCCGCGCACCGTGTGCACGAGGCGCGGCTCGCCGCCCGCCTCCGTCTTGCGCCGCAGATACATCACGTACACGTCCAGCGAGTTCGAACTCGGCTCGAAGTCGAAGCCCCAGACCGCCTTGAGGATCTGCTCGCGGGTGAGCACCTGCCGCGGATGCGCCAGGAACATCTCCAGGAGCGTGAACTCGGTACGGGTCAGCTCCACCGCCCGCCCGCCGCGGGTCACCTCCCGGGTGGCCAGGTCCATCCGCAGGTCCTCGAAGGCGAGCACCTCGCCGACCGGACCGCCGGCGGGCGCCGCCTGGGCGGCGGCGTACGAGCTGCGCCGCAGCAGCGCCCGGATCCGGGCGAAGAGTTCGTCCAGTTCGAAGGGCTTCACGAGGTAGTCGTCGGCGCCGGCGTCGAGGCCGGTGACCCGGTCGCCGACCGTGTCCCGGGCGGTCAGCATCAGGATCGGCACGGTCGAGCCGGCGGCCCGAATGCGGCGGGCGGCCGTGAGGCCGTCCATGCGGGGCATCTGGACGTCGAGGACGACGAGGTCGGGCGCGTACGACTCCATCTTGGCGAGCGCGTCGAGCCCGTCGACGGCGTCCTCGGTCCCGTACCCCTCGAACGCGAGGCTGCGCCGCAGCGCCTCGCGGACGGCGGGCTCGTCGTCGACGATCAGAATCCGCTCGAGGCCGTCCTCGACGTCCTTCTGCTGCCCCTGCGCTCCCTGCGCTCCCTGTGCTCCCTGCTGTCCCGTCATGGGTTCAGCGTCCCATGCGTTCAGGCGGCACCGCCGGAGCGGAGGTCGTCCAGGTCGGCCTTGACCGTGTCGACCGGGATGGCGAATCCGAGACCGACGCTGCCGGCCGTGGAACCGTTCGCGGCACTCGGCGAATACATGGCCGAATTGATGCCGATGATCTCGCCGTTCATATTGATCAGCGCGCCGCCGGAATTCCCGGGATTGAGGGAGGCGTCGGTCTGCAGTGCCTTGTAGGTGGTCTTCGAGGAGCCGGTGTCGCCGTTGAACTGCTGCCCGCCGAACTCGAACGGCCACCCCTGCCGCGGATCGTAAGGCGCCCCGTCCCGGCCGCCTTGGCCGTTCCCCTGCCCGTTCCCCTGCCCGTCCTCCTTGGCGACGGTCACGTCGCGGTCGAGCGCGGAGACGATGCCGCTGGTGACGGTGCCGGTGAGGCCCTCGGGCGAGCCGATGGCGACGACCTCGTCGCCGACGCGCACCTTGGAGGAGTCGCCGAGCGTCGCCGCCTTCAGGCCGGAGGCGTTCCGCAGCTTGATGAGCGCGAGGTCCTTGTCGGGGTCGGTGCCGACGACGTCGGCGGCGTACGTCTTGCCGTCCGAGGTCCGCACCGTGATCGAGGAGGCGCCGGAGATGACGTGGTTGTTGGTGACGATCTCGCCGTCGGAGGTGATGATCACGCCCGAGCCGGTCGACTTGCCGGAGCCGGAGCTCGCGGAGATCTCCACGATCGAGGGGGAGACGGCCTGGGCGACGCCGGCGACGGTGCCCTTGCTGCTCGCGGCCACGTTGGTGCCGTTGACCGCGCCGGCGGCGGTGGCGGCGGAATCGCCGGCCGTCCACTGCTGCACGAGCGTCGCGGCCCCGCCGCCGACGGCCGCGGCGGCGATGGCGACGGCCGCCATGAGCCCGACACCGCGCCGAGCCCGCGCGC
>NZ_SDOY01000068.1 GCF_004117935.1 Streptomyces roseicoloratus
CCGCCCGGTCTCCGCCCCGGCCGCCGCGACCGGGCTCACGACGGACACCGCCGCCCCGCTCGTCTCGGTCACCTGGACCGATCACGTGACAGGACGTCAGGGCTTCCTCGTCATCGACCGGCTGGTGCGCGGTGTGTCCAGCGGCGGGCTGCGCATGCGGGCGGGCTGCACCCTCGACGAGGTCACCGGGCTCGCCCGTGGCATGACGATCAAGGAGGCGCTGCACTACGACCCGCGGGCCCGTTACGTTCCGCTCGGCGGCGCCAAGGGCGGCATCGACTGCGATCCGCGCGACCCCGCGGCGTACGGCGTGCTCGTCCGCTATCTGCGCGCGCTGCGCCCGTACGTCGAGCGGTTCTGGACCACCGGCGAGGACCTGGGGCTCACTCAGGACCTGGTCGACCGGGCCGCGGCCGAGGCGGGCCTGGTCTCCTCGGTGCAGGCGGTCTTCCCGCTGCTCGACGACGAGGCGGCGGCGCGGCGGCGGCTCGCCGACGCTTTCGCCGTGGAGGTCGGCGGCATCGGGCTCGACGAGCTGGCCGGCGGCTGCGGTGTCGCCGAGTCCGTGCTGACCGCGCTGGACCGGGCCGGGGTGCCGCACGCGGGAACGCGTGTCGCGGTGCAGGGTTTCGGGACGATGGGCGGGGCGACCGCCCGGTTCCTGGCCGCGGCCGGACTGCGGGTCGTGGCGGTGGCCGACGTGAGGGGCACCGTCGCCTGTCCGGAGGGCCTGGACGTCGAGGCGCTGCTGGCGGCGCGCGACGCGTACGGCACGGTGGACCGGGCCGCGCTGCGTCCCGGTGACGCCGAACTGCCCGGCGACGCCTGGCTGTCGGCGGAGGCCGACGTCCTGGTCCCGGCGGCCGTGTCGTACGCGGTCGACGCGCGCAACCAGGCCGCGATCACGGCCCGCTGGGTGGTGGAGGCGGCCAACATGCCCGTCCTCGCGGAGGCGGAGGACCTGCTGGCGGCTCGAGGCATCACGGTCCTTCCGGACGTCGTGGTCAACTCGGCCACCAACGCCTGGTGGTGGTGGACGCTGTTCGGCGACATCGGCGCCGACGCGGAGGAGGCCTTCGCGCACATCCGGCGCGCCATGCGGGCGCTGGTGGAACAGGTGCTGGACCGCGCCGACGAGGACGGGACCACCCCTCGCGCCGCCGCGCACCGGCTGGTCGCCGACCGGCTGCCGGAGATCGCCGAGCGGTTCGGCTGTTACGCCTGAGCTCGGACGGACGGCTGTGTAGGGTGAGTTCGTGGCCAGAGTCCGGTTGAGCGTGGAGGAACGACGGGCGGAGATCCTGCGGGTCGCCGTCGAGCAGATCGAGGCCCGCGGCGTCAGCAACGTGCGCATCTCCGACGTCTCTTCGGCGCTCGGAGTCAGCAGTTCCCTGGTGCTGTACCACTTCACCACCAAGGAACTCCTCGTGGCCGAGGCCTTCGCGCACGCGGCCGAGGGCGACCTCGCCCAGTTGCGCGCGATCCTGGACAGGCCGCGCAGCAGCGCGACGCGGCGGCTGCGGGCCGCCGTGCGCTGGTACGCGCCGACCGGGCAGGCCAAGGGCTGGCGCCTGTGGATCGAGGGCTGGGCCGCCGCGCTGCGCGAACCCGCGCTGCGCAAGGTCACCCACGACCTGGACCGGCGCTGGAAGGCCGCGATCGCCGAGGTGGTGGCGCAGGGCGTGGCCGCGGGCGAATTCGTCTGCGACCGCCCGGAGGACGCTGCCTGGCGGCTCACCGCCCTGCTCGACGGACTGGCCGTGCAGACCACGTCGTACGGCGGACCGCTCGACCTCCCCACGATGTTGGAGTGGGTGGACGCCGCACTCGACCGCGAACTGGGCATCGGCAGCGAGCCGCTGACCACGGGCAGCCACTGAGCCGACCCCCGGGCCCGCGCCCGGCCGGCCCCTGCCCCACCGCCGGGCGTCGAGGCCGCCGCGCCTTTCCCGCCGGGCCTCGCTATCTGCCCGTGACGCGGATCCGCAGCTGGTACGGGGCGCCGCTGCTGATGGCCCGGGCCTGGTCGAGCAGGTCGGCCGGGGTGAATCCGAGCAGCGCCTCCTCGGCCGCCGCCCGCAGCAGCGGCACGATCGTCTCGACGGGCCGCCCCCGGTGGGAGTCGGCGAGGGCGGCGAAGGCCTCCTGGTAGGGCGCCGCGTACCCGCTCGCGCTGTCCGCGAGCAGGTGGTCGAGCTGCCGCCGGTCCACACTGATCTCACCCATGACCGCTCCCTCGCGCCGTGGGTCCGGCGTCTTCCGGACCCTTCTTTCCCGACGGTACGAGGGGGGTCTGACAGTGACCGGCCACGGCGGCAGGGCCCCGACGACGCCCATGGGCGCGCGGCTTCGGGATCCGGCACCCCCGAAGAGGTGGCGGGCGCGGGTCTCCGCGGGCGTGGTGCGCACGTCCGGCGGGCGGGTGTCAGTGGCGGGTGTCAGGCTGTGGGCGTACGGACGAATGACCACAGGAGACCCGAAAGCCGCACGACGCACCGGCGCGCGCACCGCGAAAGGCCATGCCCATGATCAGCACCGACTTCACCCACGGCACCCCCTGCTGGCTCGACCTCGGCGCGCCCGACGTCGGCGCCGCCGCCCGCTTCTACGGAGCGGTCCTCGGCTGGGACTACGCGCCGATGGAAGAGAGCGAGGACATGGAGGGAGGCATGTTCCGGAAGGACGGCAAGATCGTCGCGGGGCTCGGGAAACTGACCGAGGAGGGCGCGCGTTCGGCCTGGATGATCTACTACACGGTGACCGACGCGGACGCGACGACGGCGGCCGTCGAAAGCGCCGGCGGTACGGTGCGGGTGCCGCCCCGCGACCTGGACGAATGGGGCCGGATGGCCCAGTACAGCGATCCGCTGGGCGGCCAGTTCGCCGTCTGGCAGCCGGGGACGGACACGGGCGCGGAGCTGGTCGACGAGCCGGGCTCGCTCAACTGGACCGAGCTGTACACGAGCGACGCCGCCGCGGCGCGGGAGTTCTACGGCGGCGTGCTCGGCTGGCGGTTCAGCGACATGGCCATGCCGGGCGGCGAGGGCACGTACACCCTGATCACGCCCGGCGACCTGCCCGAGGAGCGGATGCAGGGCGGTCTCATGGAGGTGTCGGAGGGCGACCTGGCGTTGGCCGGCGGGCGCCCGTACTGGCACCCGGTGTTCGCCGTCGACGACTGCGACGCGGCGGTCGAGGCGGTGGCGGCGAACGGCGGCACGGTCCGGATGGGGCCGGTCGACGCGGAGGCCGTGGGCCGGCTCGCGGTCTGTCTGGATCCGTCGAACGCGGACTTCGTGGTCCTGGCCCCGGCTCCGCCCGCCGCCTGAGGCCGCCCGCGCTCGGCCCGCTGCCCGTGCTCCGGGCCTACGGGGCCAGGACGTTGAGGGCGGCGGGCCGTACGCGGACCGTCACCGGCAGGGTGGCGTCGACCTCGCCGTCCGCGCCGTAGGGCAGCGGGCGGTCGGCCTCGATCCGGATCTCCTTGCCGCGCAGGATCTCGACCTGGGGCCGCTCCAGGTGAGCGCCCGTCTTGAGTTCGTTCATCATGGCGAAGAAGTGGCGCTTGGGCGCCTCCTTGATCACCACGACGTCGAGCAGGCCGTCGTCGACCCGGGCGCCCGGAGCGATGTTCCGGCCGAAGCCGTAGAAGCCGGAGTTCGCGGCGACGACCGTGTAGCCGGTGCGCTCGTGCTGTTCCCCGTCGACGGTGAGCCGGTAGACGGCGGGCCTCCAGGCGAGGACGGCCCGGAGGCCGCCGACGTAGTACGACGCCGCGCCGCGCAGCAGCCGGGACTCGTTGGCGTGGCGGTTGGCCACCGCGTCGACGCCCGCGTACACGCTGCCGAGGACGCAGACCCGGTCGTGTACCGCGGACTCCACCTCGATGGTGTCGACGGCCCGTGGCGCGCCGTCGAGCAGCACCTCGGCGAGCCGCTCCGCGTCGGTCGGCAGCCCGAGCGCGCGGGCGAAGTCGTTGCCGCGGCCCGCGGGCACCAGGCCGAACACCGTGTCCGTGCCGCTGAGCGCCCCGCCGACGCAGCCGGCCATGCCGTCGCCGCCGACGGCGAGCACGACGTGGCCACGGTCACCGGCGTCGCGGGCGATCTCCCGCGCGTGCTCCAGGCTGCGGCTGTAGACGGTGTCGAGCCGCGCGCCCGCCTCTCGGAGGAGGCGGGCCAGCGGGAGCAGACCCGCCGTGCCACTGGAACCCCCTGCGGTGGGGTTGACGACGGCGGTGAACTGTCGCATGGGTCAGGCCTCCGGGCGGCAGACGAAGCGGCGGACGAGGATGTTCGAGCGGACGGCGGGGTACGGCAGGACGGCGGGGTACGGCGGGCGGCGGAGCGCGGGTTCGAGCGGTGAGCGGGTCGAGCGGACGGCGGGCGCGGGCCGACGACGCGCCCGCCGAGCGGCCGACCCGGCCCGCCACCGGCCCGGCACACCGCCGGATCGGCGGGCGACGGGCTCGATGGACGGCCGGTTCAGCAGACGGCCGATTCAGCAGACGGCCGGTTCAGCGGACCGGGACGAGGATGCCGGGGCTGAGCACGCCCGACGGGTCCACCTCGGCCTTGACCGCCTGCAGCATACGGATGCCGAGCGGGCCGATCTCCTGGACGTAGCCGTCGCGGTGGTCGGTGCCGACGCCGTGGTGGTGGCTGATGGTGCCGCCGGCCGCGAGGATCGCGTCGTTGGCGGCGCGCTTCGCGGGCGCCCAGTGCGCGACCGGGTCCTCCCCCTGCGCCGAGACGACGGTGAAGTACAGCGAGGCGCCGTTCTCGTACGTGTGCGAGATGTGGCACATGACCAGCGGCGGGGTGCCGGCGTCGGTGAGCGTGCCGGTCAGCGCGTCGCGCACGGCCGTGTACAGGCCGGGGATCGCGGACCAGAAGGCGGCCGTCTCCAGCGTCTCGGCGAACGCGCCGGCGTCGAGGAGGGCGTCGCGCAGGTAGGGCGCGTTGTAGCGGCCGTGCTCCCACTTGTCGCCGGGCTCCTCACCGAGGTACTCGCCGTCACAGGCGAGCAGGACCTCGCGGGCGGCGGCGCGGCGGGCGGACGTGTCCCCCTCGGTGCCCTCGAAGCCGACGATCGCCATGCAGCCGGGGTTCTGTGGGAGCTCGCCGCCGATGGCGTCCGGCTGGGCCAGCCCGACGAACGTCTCCGACTCGTCCGAGAGGCGCAGCACGGTGGGCTTCGGGCCGTCCTGGGAAAGGCGGCGCAGGGCCGCGGTGCCGGCCTCGAAGGAGGCGAAGCGCCAGCCCTCGTAGATCCGCTTCTCGGGCAGCGGGCGGACCCGCACGGTGACCGCGGTGATCACGCCGAGGGCGCCCTCGGAGCCGAGGATCAGCTGGCGCAGGTCGGGGCCGGCGGCGGAGCGCGGGGCCCGGCCGAGTTCCAGGGTGCCTTCGGGGGTGGCGACCGTGAGGGCGAGGACCATCTCGTCGAAGCGGCCGTACCCGGCGGAGGCCTGACCGCTGGAGCGGGCCGCGGCGAAGCCGCCGACGGTGGCCCATTCGAAGGACTGCGGGAAGTGTCCGAGCGTCCAGCCCCGCGCGTTGAGCAGGGCCTCGCACTGCGGGCCGCGCAGGCCGGGCTGCAGGGTCGCGGTGCGGGACACCTCGTCGACGGAGACGAGCCGGTCCAGGCGGCGCAGGTCGAGCGCGACGAAGGGGCGCTTCGTGGTGGGCGCGAGGCCGCCGACGACGGAGGTGCCGCCGCCGAACGGAACGGCGGCGAGTCCGTGCTCGGCGCAGACGCGCAGCACGGCGAGGACCTCGTCGTGGCCGGCCGGGAGCACGACGGCGGCCGGGATGTCGTCGACCTCGCCGGCGCGGATGCGCAGCAGGTCGGGGGTCGACTTGCCGCGGGTGTGCCGGATGCGGCTCTCGGCGTCCTCGCGCAGGCCGTCCGGGGCGGCGACGGCCGTGCGCAGCGCGGTGCGCGCCTCTTCGGTGAGGGCGGCGGCGGGCGTCTCGACGGCGTCGAGGGTCGCCGGTCCGCTCTCGCGCGGGGTGACGCCGAGCAGGTCCCGCAGCAGGCCGGTCACCGCGTCGGGCAGCGGCGCCGCCTTGGCCGGGTCGCCCCAGCCGCTCCACAACATGTCCACTTCGATGGTCCTCACGGTCTGTTTCACGGACGGCGCTGCCGCTCGGCCCGCACTGGCATTACACTGTGACAGATGACGCCCATTCGTCACAACCATACGGACGCGGATCCCGTGCTCGACGCCGCACGCGACTGCGTGCTCGCCGTCGGCGTACGCCGCACGACCCTCACCGACGTCGCCCGGCGCGCGGGCGTGTCCCGGATGACGCTGTACCGGCGGTGGCCCGACGTGCGCACGCTGGTCGGCGACCTGATGACCCGTGAGTGGATCGCCGTCGCCGCGGGCGCCATGCCGCCCGACGCCGGCGATGGGCACGACGGTGAGCACAGCGGCGACGAGGCCGGCGACGGCAGGCCCGTACGGGAGCGGATCGTCGAGGGGATGGTCGCGGGAGTCGCCGCGTTCCGGAGCCACCCGCTGTTCCACAAGATCCTCGACGTCGATCCCGAACTGCTGCTGCCGTACGTCCTCGACCGCCGCGGCGCCAGCCAGGAGGCCCTGCTCGGACTGCTCACCAGCGCGCTGGAGGAGGGCCACGAGGACGGCTCCGTGCGGCGCGTCCGCACGGACCTGCAGGCCCGGTCCCTGCTGCTCGTCGTCCAGTCCTTCACGCTCTCGCTGCGCACCATGACCGACGAGACCGATCCCGACCTGAGCGAAGCCGCCTTCCTCGACGAGCTGCGCACCCTGCTGGAGAGGACCCTCACGCCATGACCCCCACGAGCAGCCCCGCCCTGCCCGGTTCCTCCCTCGACGCCGAGCGGCGCCGCCGCGACCTGGAACGGCTCGCCGACGGCACCGACGGCGCGGTCGACGTGCTGGTCGTCGGACTCGGCGCCACCGGCGCCGGAGCGGCCCTCGACGCGGCCGCGCGCGGGCTCGGCGTCGTCGCGATCGACGCCCACGACCTCGCGTTCGGCACCTCGCGCTGGAGCTCCAAGCTGATCCACGGCGGACTGCGCTACCTCGCGTCCGGACAGCTCGACGTGGCGCACGAGAGCGCCGTCGAACGCGGCATCCTCATGGAGCGCACCGCGCCCCACCTCGTCCGCCCCCAGCCCTTCGTACTGCCCCTCACCCCGCTCGTCAGCCGGGGCCAGGCGGCCCTCGCCCGCGCCGGTTTCGTCGCGGGCGACCTGCTGCGCGTCTCCGCCCGCACCTCGCGCGGCACGCTGCCCCGGCCGCGCGCCCTGTCCGCGGTCGAGACCCGCCACCTCGCCCCGGCACTGCGCCCCACCGGGCTGCGCGGCGGACTGCTGTCCTGGGACGGCCGGCTCTCCGACGACGCCCGCCTGGTCACCGCGATCGCCCGCACCGCGGCCGCCCACGGCGCCCGCGTCCTCACCCGCACCCGGGCCCTCGCGCTCCACCGCGACGGCGCGCTGCTCCGCGACGAGCTCACCGGCCAGGAGCTGACCGTCCGCGCCCGCACGGTCGTCAACGCGACCGGCGTCTGGGCGGGCGGCCTCGTCGACGACGTGCGCCTGCGGCCCTCCCGCGGCACCCATCTCGTGCTGCGCTCCGAGGACCTCGGCCGGCTGTCCGCCGGACTGCACATCCCGATCCCCGGCGAGACCAACCGCTTCGTCCTGGTCCTCCCCCAGGGCGACGGACGCGTGTACGTGGGTCTCACCGACGAGCCCGTCGACGGCGCCGTCCCCGACGTGCCGGACGTGCCGGAGACCGACATCGGCTTCCTCCTCGACGTCCTCGGCTCCGCCCTCGACGTCAGCCTCCAGCGCTCCGACGTCGTCGGCGCCTTCGCCGGGCTGCGCCCGCTGCTCGACACCCAGGACACCGCGGGCCGGACCGCCGACATCTCCCGCAAGCACGCCGTGCTCACCTCGCCCGACGGTGTCGTCACGGTCGTCGGCGGCAAGCTGACCACGTACCGGCGCATGGCGCAGGACGCGGTCGACGCGGCCGTGGCCGCCGCCGGACTGGCCGCGGGCCCGTGCCGCACCGCCTCCCTGCCGCTGGTCGGCGCCGCCGCTCCGCGGACCCTCGCCGGGCTCGACGTCCCGTCGCGCCTCGTGCACCGCTACGGCTCCGAGGCGCCGGCCGTCCACGCGCTCGGCCTGGCGGATCCCGCCCTGGCCCGGCCCGTGGTGCCCGGTCACCCGGTGACGGGCGCCGAACTCGTGTGGGCCGTCCGCCACGAGGGCGCCCTCGACACGTCCGACCTCCTCGACCGCCGCACCCGCATCGGCCTCGTACCGGAGGACCGCGCCACGGCGGAGGAGGCCGCCCGCGACGCCCTCGCGCGCACCGCTGCCACGGCCTGACGGGCGTCCGGGGCCCTGCGGTCCGCCGTACGGCCCCGTGGTCCGCCTCTCCGAAGGAACCGCGTCACGGAGCGGCGGACGCCGCCTGCCGGCCGTGGCCGGGCCGTCGCCCTCGATCCGGGTCAGGGGGCGCAGGCCGGAGTGGCGGCCCGAGGCGGCCGCTTCACAGGGAACTCACCGGGAGGACCACGCCCACGGGAGGTGGACGGCGTCGCGGCGCCCCCGATCAGAGCGCGGCGACGATCTCCTCGACGCGCTGTTTGGCGTCGCCGAAGAGCATGGCGGTGTTCTCGCGGAAGAAGAGCGGGTTCTGGACGCCCGCGTAGCCCGAGGCCATCGAGCGTTTGAAGACGATGACCTTGTTGGCCTCCCAGACCGTGAGGACCGGCATGCCGGCGAGCGGGCTCGAGGGGTCCTCGGCGCCGGCCGGGTTGACGGTGTCGTTGGCGCCGATCACGAGGACCACGTCGGTGTCGGCGAAGTCGCCGTTGATCTCGTCCATTTCCAGGACGATGTCGTACGGCACCTTCGCCTCGGCCAGGAGCACGTTCATGTGCCCGGGCAGCCGGCCGGCGACCGGATGGATGCCGAAACGTACGTCCACGCCCTGTGCGCGCAGTTTCTCGGTGAGCTCGGCGACCGGGTACTGGGCCTGGGCGACGGCCATGCCGTAGCCGGGGGTGATGACCACCGACCGGGCCGCGGTGAGGAGTTCGGCGGCGCTCTCGGCGGTGATCTCCGTGTGCTCGCCGTAGTCGGCGTCGGAGCCCGACGGCGCCTCGATGCCGAAGCCGCCGGCGATCACGGAGAGGAAGGAGCGGTTCATCGCCCGGCACATGATGTACGACAGGTAGGCGCCGGAGGAGCCGACGAGGGCGCCGGTCACGATGAGCAGGTCGTTGCCCAGCAGGAAGCCCGAGGCGGCCGCCGCCCAGCCGGAGTAGCTGTTGAGCATCGACACGACGACGGGCATGTCGCCGCCGCCGATGGAGGCGACCAGGTGCCAGCCGAGCGCGAGGGCCAGGGCGGTGACGGTGATCAGGAGCCACAGGTCGGGCGTGATCACGAACCAGATCGTGAGGGCGAGGAAGAGGCCCAGCGCGCCCAGGTTGAGGGCGTTCTTGCCGGGCAGCATGAGCGGCCTGGAGGCGATCCTCGCGGAGAGCTTGAGGTTGGCGACGATCGAGCCGGTGAAGGTGACGGCACCGATGAACACACCGATGAACACCTCGGCGTGGTGGATGCCGAGGGTGCCGAGCGCGTCCAGGGCCTGCGCTTCGTGGCCGTGGGGGTCGTGCTCGACGTCGAGGAAGCCGTTCCAGCTGACGAGGACGGCGGCGAGGCCGACGAAGGAGTGCAGCAGGGCGATGAGTTCGGGCATGCCGGTCATCGCCACGCCGCGGGCGCGCCGCAGGCCGATGAGCGCGCCGGTCAGCATCGCCAGGCCCATCAGGCCGAGGCCGGCGGTGCTGACGTCGCCGTCGACCGCGAGCACGACCGTCGCGACGAGCGCGACGCCCATGCCGAGCATGCCGAAGGCGTTGCCCAGCCGTGCCGATTCGTGCTTGGACAGGCCGGCCAGGGCCAGGATGAAGAGGAGCGCGGCAACGAGGTAGGCCGCCTGGGCGGCGAGGGTCGCGGTCATGTCGTCAGCTCCGGTTGAACATGGCGAGCATGCGACGCGTCACCGCGAAGCCGCCGAAGACGTTGATACTGGCCAGCAGGATCGCGACGAACGACAGCACCGTGACCGCCGTGCTCGACTGCCCGATCTGCAGGAGCGAGCCCACGACGATGATCCCGGAGATCGCGTTCGTCACCGACATCAGCGGCGTGTGCAGGGCGTGGTGCACATGGCCGATCACGTAGTAGCCGATCACGATCGCCAGCACGAAGACGGTGACGTGCGGGAGCAGGGCGGCCGGGGCGAAGCCGGCGGCGAGGAACAGCGCCAGCGCGGCGACGGACACCGCGCCGAACTTCCTTCCCGCCGTCACCGGCTTCCGCACCGCCGACTCCACGGCGGGCGCGGCCGCCGCGGCGGCGGGGACCGGGGCGGCCGAGACCCGCACGGGCGGAGGCGGCCACGCCGACTCGCCGGCACGGACCACGGTGATCGAACGCTGCACCGGATCGTCCCAGTCCAGCACCAGCCGGCCGTCCTTGCCCGGGGTCATCAGCTTCAGCAGGTTCACCAGGTTCGTGCCGTAGAGCTGCGAGGCCTGCGCCGGAAGCCGCCCGGCGAGGTCGGTGTAGCCGAGGATCGTCACACCGTTCGCGGTGACGGCCTTCTCGCCCTTCACCGTGCCGACCACGTTGCCGCCGTTCGCGGCCGCCATGTCGACGATCACCGACCCCGGCTTCATGGCCGCCACCATGTCCGCCGTGATGAGCACGGGCGCCGGACGTCCCGGAATCAGCGCCGTGGTGATGACGATGTCGGCGTCACGGCACTGCGCCGCGTACAACTCGGCTTCCCGCGCCTTGTAGTCGTCGCCCATCTCCTTCGCGTATCCCGTCGTCGACACCTCCACCTCCGGCGACTCGATCGACAGGTACTCACCGCCCAGCGACCGCACCTGGTCCGCCACCTCCGGGCGCGGGTCGGTCGCCCGCACGACCGCGCCCAGCGAGCCCGCCGTGCCGATCGCCGCGAGACCCGCCACACCGGCGCCCGCGACCAGCACCTTCGCCGGCGGCACCTTCCCGGCCGCCGTCACCTGCCCCGTGAAGAACCGCCCGAACTCGTGCGCCGCCTCCACCACCGCCCGGTAACCCGCGATGTTCGCCATGGACGACAGCACGTCCATCGACTGCGCCCGGCTGATCCGCGGCACCGCGTCCATCGACAACGCCGTGAACGGCCGCCGGCCCAGCTCCTCCACCATCACCGGATCGAACGCCGGCGCGAACAGCGCGATCACCGTCGCCTCCGGCCGTACGGCGTCCAACTGGGCGCGGCTCGGGGCCTCGACGCCCAGCACCACGTCCGCGGCAGCCGCCTCACCGACGGCCGCGCCGGCGGCCTCGTACGCACCGTCCGTGAAACCGGCGGCGGCGCCCGCACCGGCGTCGACGACCACCTCGTACCCCAGTCCGCGGATCTGCTCGACGGTGGCCGGCGTGGCCGCGACGCGGTGCTCGCCCGCCCGCGCTTCCCTGAGGACTCCGACAATCACGGT
This sequence comes from Streptomyces roseicoloratus, assembly GCF_004117935.1. Classification (GTDB taxonomy): domain Bacteria; phylum Actinomycetota; class Actinomycetes; order Streptomycetales; family Streptomycetaceae; genus Streptomyces; species Streptomyces roseicoloratus. The sequence continues at coordinate 11,577 of NZ_SDOY01000068.1, forward strand.
TCGTCTCCGTTCGCTGTGTCCGTCAACGCGTCCAGGAAGGCTGCCATGAGTGCATACACCGCCGTCGACCCCGCCACGGGATAAACCGTCAAGTTCTGCGCGCGGCACACCGCCCAGGCGTGCCGTCGGGACCGGTTCGAGCCGTCAGCGCCGGGTGTCGAGCAGCGCGGCGGCGCGCGCGGGGAGACGCGCAGTTCACGTTCCTCGGCGCCGAACTCCGCGGCCGGCGCCCGCTCCACGCGGACCGCGGCGGTGTCGGCGGTCTCCATCACGAGGAAGGCCCTCGGCCGTCAGGCGGGTCTCCCGCACGTCGCGGTGCCACTCGTGCGGGCTGCGTTCCGTGAGGGCGACGGCTGCCGGGGCTCCCTCGCCACTGGGCAGCACGACGCCCCGGTGCGCCTGCGCTCCTTCGCCACGGGCCGTCGCCGCCCCCGGCGACTTCACGTCCTCGAAGGACGGGTTCCCCCTGCTGATCGGCGCGCGGCCCGGCTACGCCGACGTGCTCACGTCGGGGCGGCCCAGGGTCGTTCGGTCGCTTCAAGGGCGGGACCGACGGGGTACGCCTCTACGGGAAGGGGCCCACCGGCGAGCAGGTCGGCAACGTGAAGGACGGCCAGGCGGCGCTCACGAACAACGACCTGCCGCCGCAGCCGTCGTTCGGCGGCAGCGTGAAGCCCGCGGCCTCCTGACACGGGCGGAACACGACGGCCGGCCCTCAGGGCCCATCCGCCGGGCCCGGTGACTCACCAGGGACACCGGGCCGGCCGGCGGTCTCCCCAGCGGGGTGATACGCGGTCGCATGGCAGCCCCAGCCGGAGACCGCGCCTCACCTCTCCGCGCCGGGTGCCCTGTACCCGATCCGCCCGGCTCTGCCCAAGGCATCCAGGGTGTCATCGACGGTCAGGAGAACGGTCGTCTCGAACGAACTGAGCGCGCCGCCTCCACTGATCGCCAGCGCAACCGCCGCCATGGACACGTCGTCGGGTGCCTCCCAGAGGTTGTAGCCGTCATGCGTGCCGAAGGCGTACCAGAAGCCGTGGAGCTTCCCGCCGACCGACTCGATGTACGACCGAGCGGCCTCGGCACGGTCCTCGGGGTGCCCGATCAGCCTCGCCCAGGTCTCCGGCGTGTAGCTGAACCTCGACAGATAGAGCGGCATGGATCTCTCCTTCGTTCTCCGCACGAATGCCCACGCCGAGGTGACGAGGCGTCGGACGCGGCCGCAGATCCCCCGAACGGCCGGGCACGATGACCGGCACAGCCCACCACGGGACGAAGGAGCGCCACGGGCCCCACCCGGGACCTGACAGACGAGACGTCAACGAGGCAGGGCAAGGGATCAGCGTCCGTCGCGACCGTGGCGGCGGTCGTCGACTCCCCGATAACGACTGGCCCGCGGCGAACGGGGTCTCTACGCTGAGCCGGAGCGGGAGTGCGCGCGTTTCCGCAGGTTGCGGTGCCGTGGCAGAGCGGTCCATTGCGATCGCCGTGGGCGAGGTCCCTCCCACGGCGAGTGACGGAGACGGGGCGGACCTGCTCCCGACTGTCTCGCGGGTTCGAATCCCGTCGGCACCGCAGCCGACCAGGAGGCCCAGCCCCTGCGACGCGCCCGAGCCAAGGACCACCGAGCTTCTTCGTGCCCCTTGACTACGGCGCCCGCGCCGTCACGGGGTGCGGGCGTCGGCTTTCGGCCCCCGGCCGCGAGGAGAAGGCCCGCGGATCAGCGCACCCTGCCCCGCGCCTTCAGCTGCGCCGCCGGGACCTCCGGGGCAGCGAGGCGGTCGCCGTCGTAGCCCTTGACCTCGCCGAAGCGGTCGCCGGTCATCCAGTCTTCCCTCGCCTGGCGGATCTCCTCGTCCGTGCGTCCCACGAAGTTCCACCACATGACGATCTCCTCCTCGAACGGCTCGCCGCCGAGGAGCATCAGGCCGGCGTCGGAGGCGGCGCGCAGCGGGAGTTCGGTGCGGCCGCAGCCGAGGTAGAGCATGGAGCCGGGCTGGAGGGGGACGTCGTCGACGTGGGCCTCGCCGGACATGGCGAGGACGGCGTACTCGAAGTCGGGGTCGAGCGGCAGCCGGTGCTCGGTGCCCGCGGTCAGGGCGAGGTCGGCGCCGACCAGGGGTGTGTACGTGGTGCCCGGCGACGTCGCGCCGTCGAGGGTGCCGAGGATGACCGTGGCGGTCAGGCCGGGGGCCGTGACGTGCGGGAGTCCGGCGTGGTGCTGGAAGTGCGGTGCGACGTGCCGGTGGGCGTCGGGCAGGGCGACCCAGAGCTGGGCGCCGTGGAGGTAGCGGGCGTGCGCCCTGGGGCTTTCCTCGGAGTGGGAGATGGCCCGGCCCGAGGTCATCAGGCCCAGTTCGCGGGGTCCGATCGTCTGCAGGCTGCCGGTGGAGTCGCGGTGCAGCACCTCCCCCTCGTGCAGCCAGCTGACCGTCTGCAGGCCCATGTGCGGGTGGGGCGGGACCTGCATGCCGGGTTCGTCGGCGATGTCGTCGGGGCCGTAGTGGTCGACGAAGGCCCAGGCGCCGACCATGCGGCGGCCGAGGTTGGGGAGCAGTCGGCGGACCTCGGTCGATTCGCCGAGCTGGACGTGGCGGGGGCTGAGGAGCTCGCGCACCGGTTCGGCGACGACGAAGCCCCTGCCACCGCAGACCTGGAGGGTGGCCTGGCGGTCGAGATTGCTCATGCCGCTCAACCTATTCCCGTCGGCGCCCGGAGGGGCGTGGACCCACGCCGAAATGTTGGTGGAATGTTCAACCACATCGTGGTGTTGACCCCCCTGCCGGAACGGGACGATGCAGAGAGAGGCGCTGTGAGCGACGAGACGTACTACGAGTTCGGTACCGCGGCCGACCGGTGGAGCCGCGCGCAGCTGTTCTTCGAGGCCAAGGAGTACCTGACGGCGGCGCGTATCCTGCGCGGACTGGTCGCCGAGCACCCGGACCAGACGGCGCAGCGGCTGCTGCTCGCCCGCGCGTACTACCACTCCGCGCAGCTCGCCCGGGCGGAGGGGGAGCTGCGGATCGTCCTCGAGCGCGACCCGGTCGAGCACTACGCCCGCCTGATGCTCGGCCGCACCCTGGAGCGGCAGGGCCGCGCGGACGAGGCGGCCCCGCATCTGCGGCTGGCCGCCGCCATGTCCGGCGACACCATGGAGTGAACCGCCGGCGGCCGGACGCGCGGAGGGCGGGCGGCGCGGGTACCCGTGCGGGGTATTCGGTAGGGTCGGGGCGAGCCAGAGGGACGGGCGAGGACCGACGGGGCCGGGAGGAGGACGCGCGGCGTGGACGCGAGGCGAGCGAGCGGCGGCGGTACGCCTGCGGGCGGTGCCCTGGCGCATCTGCTGCTCGTCGTCGTGCTCGCCCTCGGCGTGTTCGTCATGCACACGGTCGGCCACCCCGAGGGCTCCTCCGGAGGCAGCACCGGAATCGGTGCGCATGTCGGAACGGATGTCGGTACGGATGTCGGTACGCGCGGAGTGACGCGCGCGGCCGCCGGCAGTGACGACGCCGGGAGCGGGGGCCCGGCCCGCGCCCACGACGGCGCCGAACACAAGAGCACCGGGCACGGAGCCTCCTCGCACGGCTCCGGCACCGGTAGCGGCACGGACATGAGCACGCTCTGCGTGGCCGTTCTCGGGGCCTGGCTGCTCGCCGCCCTCGTCCGCGCCGCCCTCGCGCGCCGGCCGTACCGGACCGCCCCGCTCCTCCCCGGGCTGCTGTCCGCCCTGGGTCCCCACGCGCCGCCGCCCCGGCCGCCCACCCTCGCCCGGCTGTCGGTCCTGCGGATCTAGAACGCCTCCCGCCGCGCGGGCACTTCGCCGTGCCCGCGTACGCGTTCGAACGATCCGACACACGAAACGACAGCACACGAGGTGTGACACACATGCGTGCCCTGAACAACCGCATCACCCGGAGGATCGCGCTGACCGGCGCCGTCGCCGCCACCGGCCTCCTGCTCGCCGCCTGCGGAGGCTCCGGCGACTCCGACGGCATGAACCACGGCGAGAAGCCCTCGGCCTCCGCCTCGGCCCAGGCCTTCAACGACGCGGACGTGATGTTCGCGCAGATGATGATCCCGCACCACGAGCAGGCCCTCGCGATGGCGAAGCTCGCCGACGGCCGGGCCGAGGACGCCGAGATCAAGCAGATCGTCACGGCGGTCGAGAAGGCCCAGGACCCGGAGATCCGCATGATGACGTCCTGGCTGAAGGCCTGGGGCAAGCCCGAGGCTCCGGCGGGTGGTCACGGCGGCCACGCCATGGCAGGCATGCTCTCCGACGCCGACATGACCGACCTCGCCGCCGCGAAGGGCAGGGAGTTCGACCGGAAGTTCGCCGAGCTGATGATCGCGCACCACGAAGGCGCGGTGGAGATGGCGAAGACCGAACAGAAGGACGGCAAGGACCCCGAGGCGAAGAAAGTCGCCGACGACGTCGTACGGACCCAGGCCGCCGAGATCGCCCAGCTGAGGAAGATCCTCGACCGGCTCTGACGCGTGCAGAGGTCCGCTCGCGGTCGGTGAGGTCCGCTCGCGGTCGGTGAGGTGCGATCGGTCGTTGAGGTGCGCTCGGTCGTTGAGGTGCCCTCACCGTCGTGAGATGTGCTGACCGGCGCTCACGCACGGCGGTGGGTGTCGGCCCGGACGGCCGGTGCTGACGGGCGCCGGCCGGTCCGGCACAACAGGCCCTGGCCGACTTCGGTCGGTACCGGCGCCGACCGCAGGCGCCGGCCCGACGCGCCCCGACGGGGCGCGGTTCGTCCCTTCCGCACCCCTACGCGTTCCCCGTCGTCGCCGTCGCAGGCGGCGGCTCCCACGGCAAGGGGTCCGGCGTCTCGAACGGCCAGGGCGGTGCGTCGGGGTGACGGGACGTCTGGTCGGCGTACCAGAGGATCTGCTCCGTGTGGAGGGCCGGGCGGGAGAGGCGGGCCAGGGCGGGGTAGGAGGCCGCGACGGCCTGGGCGAGGTGCAGGGCCGCCTCGGCGTCCGAGGCCGGGTCGCCCGGTCGGGTGTGCGGGACGCCGTACCACTCGGCGACGGCGCGGAGGGAACGGCCGCCCAGGCGGTAGCGGTCGGCGTGACGGTCGAGGACGAGCGGGTCGCAGACCGGGGCCACACCGGACGCGAGCCGCTCGGTCAGCGGGGCCAGGCCGTGGCGGACGAGTTCGGCGTGCAGGGTCGACAGGACGTACGGAGCGAACCAGACGACGAGCGGCTCCCCCGTCGTGAGGTGCGCGGCGACCAGGCCCGCGACCTCCTCCAGGGCCTCGGCGGGCGGCCGGGCCGCCGCGCCGTGCCCGGCCTCCGGCGCCTCGATCTCGGACGCCAGGTCCAGCACCCAGTCGCGCGCCGTGCCGTCGCTGCCGCGCAGCGCCGCCGCGCGGATCCGGTCCACGGCCGGGCGGTGGCCGGTGGCCGCGATGTCCAGGGACAGCAGGGGCCGCCGGTGCCAGCCGGGATGGTCGCCGCGCGGCGGCGGTCCGGGGGCGGGGGCGTGCTGCGGGTGGTACACCTCCCAGCCCTTCGCGCCGTGCCGCAGCAGCCCGGCACCCGCCGGGACCGGGCCGCCGCAGCGCGTGCAGGAGGCGTCGTATTCGTTGGCGCGTTCCCCGGCCGTCACGGGGCGCCCGCCCTGTCCCGGTACGCCTCCAGGAGCCGCAGCCAGGCCTCGCTCAGGGTCGGATACGACGGAACGGCGTGCCAGAGGCGGGCGATCGGGACCTCGCCCGCGACGGCGACCGTCGCCGAGTGGAGCAGTTCGCCGACCCCGGACCCCACGAAGGTCACGCCGAGCACCACCTCGCGGTCCCGGTCGACGACCATCCGCGCGCGGCCCCGGTAGCCCTGGGCGTAGAGCCCGGCGCCCGCCACCGACGTCATGTCCAGGTCGACGGCCCTGACCCGGTGTCCCGCGGCCTGCGCGGCGGCCAGCGAGAGCCCGACCGCGGCCACCTCGGGATCGGTGAACACGACCTGGGGTACGGCCGCGTGGTCGGCGGTCGCGCGGTACGGGCCCCATGCGGCGCCGTCCTCCGCGCCGCCGCCCTTCGCGTCCTCCGCGCCGCCGGCCCCGACCGCCGTGCCGGCCCGTGCGGCCCCGGCAGCGGTGCCGCCCGCTTCAGCCCCCGAGGCACCGGCGGCCCCACCCGCCCCGTCCGCCCCGTCCGCCCTGTCCGCCGCGCCTGCTGCTGCCCGGGCCGCGATGGCGGCGCCCGCGATCCGCGCCTGGTACTTGCCCTGATGGGTGAGCAGCGCGCGGTGGTTGACGTCCCCGACGGCGTACAGCCAGTCGTGCCCCTCGACCCGCAGGCTGTCGTCGACGGCGAGCCAGGAGCCCGGTTCCAGGCCGACCGTCTCCAGTCCGATGTCCTCCGTACGTGGCCGGCGCCCGGTCGCGAACAGCACCTCGTCGCCCTCGACGACGTCCCCGTCCGCCAGGACCACGGTGACCGGGCCCGTGCTCCCGTCCCGTACGACCGCGGAGACGACGGCGCCGGTACGGACGTCCGCGCCGCGCTCGGCGAGGGCCTCGGCGACGTGCTCGCCGGCGAACGGCTCCATCCGGGGCAGCAGACCGTCGCCGCGGACCAGGAGGGTCACCCGGGAGCCGAGCGCCTGCCAGGCGGTCGCCATCTCGACCCCGACGACTCCTCCGCCCACCACGACCAGCCGATCGGGCACCCGCGGGGAGCTCGTGGCCTCGCGGCTGGTCCACGGCCGCGCGCCGGCGAGCCCGGGCAGATCGGGGAGCACGGCACGGCTGCCGGTGCAGACGGCGACGGCGTGCCGTGCGGTCAGCACGTGGCGGTCGCCCTCGGGTCCCTCGACGGTGACCCGACGGGGGCCGTGCAGTCGGCCCTGGCCGCGGTAGAGCTGCGCCCCGGTGGAACGCACCCAGTCCACCTGGCCGTCGTCCTTCCAGTCGCCGACCACGGAGTCGCGGTGGGCGAGGACTTCGTGGGCGTCCAGCGGTCCGTACGCGTGGGCGCGCAGACCGGGCACCCTGCGCGCCTCGGAGCGGACGATCGCCGGCCGCAGCAGTGACTTGCTGGGCATGCAGGCCCAGTACGAGCACTCGCCGCCGACCAGTTCCGCCTCCACCACCGCCGCGCTGAGCCCGGCGGCCCTGACCCGGTCGACGACGTTCTCCCCGACCGGTCCCGCGCCCAGGACCACCACGTCGTACTCGTGCGTCCGCTCGTCTTCCGCCGCTCGTGTCATGGGAACCAGTCTGGCGGCGACGGCGCGGATCGGCGCGGAATAGCACGGCTCGATAGGAGGTTGTGCGGGACGAGGTCCCAGGGGACCGTAAGGCGACCACCAGGAGACCGGAAGGTAGGCACATGAGCACTGTCGAGCTCACCAAGGACAACTTCGACGAGGTCGTGAGCGGCAACGACTTCGTCCTGATCGACTTCTGGGCCTCCTGGTGCGGTCCGTGCCGGCACTTCGCCCCGGTCTTCGAGGCCGCCTCCGAGCGGCACGAGGACCTGGTCTTCGCCAAGGTCGACACCGAGGCGCAGCAGGAGCTGGCGGCGGCGTTCGAGATCCGCTCGATCCCGACCCTGATGATCGTGCGCGACAAGGTCGCGGTGTTCGCCCAGCCCGGCGCGCTGCCGGAGGCGGCCCTGGAGGACCTGATCGGCCAGGCCCGCAAGCTGGACATGGACGAGGTGCGCAAGTCCATCGCCGAGGCCCAGCCCGAGTCCGCCCCGCAGCAGGGCTGACCGACAGCCGCCGACCGTCGGCCGCGGCCGACCGGGAACGCAGGTGCCCGGAGCGGCGCGGCCGACCGGGAAGCCAGGTGCCCGGTACGGCGCGGCCGACCGTGGCAGCGGACAAGGCGACAGCCGGAGACGCGGTGAGGGGCGGCCCGGATCCACCGGGCCGCCCCTCACGCCTGCCGTACCGACGGCCGCCCCTCACGCCTACCGTACCCACGGCCGCCCTCCACGCCTGCCGTGCCCATGGCCGCCCTTCACGCCTGACCAGCGCGAGGTCCCGTCCTGGCGCTCCGGGACCGGCCCGAGGCTGGATCCTGGCGTTCCGTCCGGGACCGGCGCGAACCTTCTGTCTTAGCGCTCCAGAACCAGCGCGAGGCCCTGGCCCACGCCGATGCACAGTGCCGCCAGGCCCGTGCCGGAGCCGGCCGCGGCGAGCTGGTGGGCGACCGCGCCGGCGAGCCGGGCGCCCGAGGCGCCGAGCGGGTGGCCGATGGCGATGGCTCCGCCACGCGGGTTGACCACCGCGGGGTCGAGTTCCGGCCATTCCGCCATGCAGCCGAGCGCCTGGGCGGCGAAGGCCTCGTTCAGTTCGAAGGTCGTGAGGTCGGAGAAGTCGCGGCCGGCCTTGTCCAGGGCCCGGCGCACGGCCTCCACCGGGCCGAGTCCGAAGAGCTGCGGCTCGATGCCGGTGACGGCGGAGGCGCGGATCCGCGCCAGCGGCTCGCGGCCGGTCTCGCGCAGCCCCGCCTCGTCGACGAGGAGCAGGGCCGCGGCGCCGTCGTTGAGCGGGGAAGCGTTGCCGGCCGTGACGGTGCCGCCGTCGGGGCGGAAGGACGGCTTGAGCTTGGCCAGGGCCTCGGGCGAGGTGGTGTCGCGGATGCACTCGTCGCGTCCGAGCTCGACGCCCGGATACGGGACGACCTCGCCGTTGTAGAGACCCTTGGCCCAGGCCTCGGCGGCCTTGCGGTGGCTGGCGAGGGCGAACGCGTCCTGCGCCTCCCGGGTGATCGCGTGCTTGTCGGCGACCTGCTCGGCGCCCTCGCCGAGGGAGACGGTCCACTCGGCGGGCATCCGCGGGTTGGTCATGCGCCAGCCGAGGGTGGTGGAGTGCAGCTGCTGGTGGCCGGCGGGGAAGGCGCGCTCCGGCTTCTGCAGCACCCAGGGCGCCCGGGACATGGACTCGACGCCGCCGGCGATGGCCACGGAGGCGTCGCCGAGGGCGACGGCGCGGGCGGCCTGGATGACGGCCTCCATGCCGGAGCCGCAGAGCCGGTTGACGGTCACGCCCGGCACCGAGGTCGGCAGTCCGGCGAGGAGGACGGCCATCCGGGCCACGTCGCGGTTGTCCTCGCCCGCGCCGTTGGCGTCGCCGAAGTAGACGTCGTCCACCCGGGCCGGGTCGAGCGCCGGGGTGCGGTCGACGAGCGCCTTGACGACGTGGGCGGCGAGGTCGTCGGGCCGTACGGAGGAGAGGGCACCGCCGAACTTGCCGATCGGGGTGCGGACGGCGTCGACGATGTAGACGTCGCGGATGCTCATCGGTTTCTCTCCCACGTGAGGTTCGCGGTTCGCGGACGGGCAAGGACACGGGGACGATCACCCGGCGACACTCCGTCGTTCGCCTGGTGAAATAATCTTCATCTCCGCGCGCCCGAGTCTCCGCCCGTCCACGGCTCCTGTCAACGCCTCCCCGGGCCCGTCCCGACGCCTCCCCGAACCGGTCCCGACGCCTCCCCGGGCCGGTCTCAACGCCTCCCCGGGCCGGTCTCAGGTCCCCTGATCAGCGCCGTCAGGCCGTAATCGAGTTCCCGGCCGTCGACCAGCAGGGCCTCCACGGTCCGCGTCCCGGGATCGATGTCGGCGGTCAGGCCGTGTCCCTCGTAGATCGGATAGCCCGTCTCGCCGGTACGGCCGGTCGCCTCGACGACCGCCGACCGCACGGCACTGTCCTCGACGGAGGCGTCGCCGCGGTCCTCCACGTGCGCCGGAACCAGAAGGATCTCGAAACGCTTCGGATGTGTGCTCATGGACCGACGCTAAGCCGGACGTCCGCGCCTCGCCGCCCGGCCCGCCGGCCCCCGGGGCCGCCGCCTCAGCTGGACTCGCGGTGCACCACGTACGAGTCGAGCCGTTCGTGCCGCTCCGGGGCCGTGCCCGGTTCGCGGACCACGCGGTCCACCAGTTCGGCGAGCTCGCCGCCGCCGACCATGTCGATGTGCACCGTGCTGAGCCGGGGCCGCAGGAGCCGGCCGACGACCAGGTCGTCCGAGCCGACCACGGCGGTCTCCTCGGGCACCGCGATCCCGGCGTCCTGGAGCGCCCGCATGAGGAGCATGGCGTACTCGTCGTTGTAGCCGAACACTCCGTCGAGGTCGAGATCGCGCCAGCGGGCGGCGAGCGCGCCGGCCGGCTCCTCCTCGTACCGCAGCGAAAGCGGGACGACGGTGGCGCCGGCGGCTTCGGCGGCGGCGCGCACGCCCTCCAGGCGCGGTACGGAGAACACCTCCAGGCCGGGTTCCCCGGGCATCACCACGCCGAGCCTCCGGCGGCCGCGCTCGACCAGATGGGCCCCGGCCAGCCGGCCGACCCGGGTCTGGTCCATGACGAGCGCGTGGGTGCCCTCGACCTGCTGCGGGCCGACCGTGATGACCGCCTTGGCGCCGGAGCGCCTGAGCAGCTCCACCCCGGTCGGAGTGAGCTCCACGTGGCCGAGCGAGACCACCGCGACCGGGCGCAGCTCCGCCCAGGCGCGGGCGGCCTCGTCCGCGTCCATGCCGACGCTGCCGTACTGCACCACCGTGTAGTCGAGGCTCCGCAGGGCCCACTGGAGCTCGTTGAAGAAGCGGCTGTAGAGCGGGCCGACGGGCACGTGCGCGGTGGGCAGCAGCACCATCCGGCTGTGACCGGCGCGCAGGCTCCGGGCGGCGGCGTGCGGCACGTAGCCGAGTTCCTCGGCGGCCTCCCGGACCCTGCGGCGGGTGGGCTCGCTGATCCGTACGGCCGCGGTGTTGTTGAGGACGTAGCTCACGGTGGCGCGCGAGACCCCGGCGAGCCGCGCCACGTCGGCGCTGGTGGGGGCGGGGCTTCCGGCGGACTGCTTGGGTGACTGGCTCATCGATCCGGCATCTTTCCAGAACGATCCGGCGCAGGGTCTGGCGGATGGCCGGATTCGAGTGCTACACAAGGTTTACACGCGTCACTGACACGTGTCACCTCCCTCTGACTCTTCCGCTCCCCGCCCTTTCGTCGGGCGATCACTCCAGGAGGGCACCGTGGCCCTTTCCTCCTCCGGCACGTCCCCCGCCTCCCCCGGCCCGTCCTCCGGTTCCTCCCCCGGCCGAGCCCCGGGCACCACCGGTCCCGGTTCCCCCGCCGCACCCCGCACGACCCTCCCGACCCGCGGGCTGCTGCCCCTGCTGCTGGCCGGGAACACGGCCATGTACGCGCTGTACGTGGGCGTCCCCGGACTGCTGCTCGCCCTGCAGATCGAGGCCGTCGACCCGGCGGCGAAGGTGGCCAACTTCGGCCTGGTCTCCGGCGTTTCCGCAATCTTCGCGACGGTCTTCAATCCGGTGGCCGGCGCGCTCTCCGACCGCTCGGGGCGCCGCAACCCGTGGATCCTGGCGGGCGGACTGCTCGCGCTGCCCGTGATGCTGCTGCTCGGCAGCGTGCACGGCATCCTGCTGGTGACGATCGCGTGGTGCCTCGGCCAGGCGGTGATGAACGTCTACCAGGCGGCCCTCACCTCCGTGGTGCCCGACCGGGTCCCGCTCGCCTCGCGCGGCAAGGCCTCGGCGGCCGTGGGCCTCGGTCTTCCCGTCGGCTCGACCGTGGGCGCCCTGATCGGCGCGGCGTTCTCGGATGACTACCGCACCGGCTATCTGGTCTTCGGCGCGATCGTCGCCGCCACCGCCGTCCTGTTCACCTCCCTGGCCCGCGAGGAGCGCATGCCGCCGAAGTCGCCGATGCCGGTCAGGGCACAACTGGCCGCGTTCGGCAGCGCGTTGAAGGACCATGACTTCCGGTGGGCGTTCCTCGGCAGGGCGTTGCTCGTCCTCGGCTACTTCGCGGTCGCCGGCTTCCAGCTCTACGTGCTCAAGGACCACACGGACCTGCCGGCCGGACTGAGCCCGGAGGAGGCGGTGGCGGTGCTGATGCCCGTCAACTCGGTTGCGATGGTGGTCTCCACGGTCCTGGGCGGCTGGCTCTCCGACCGCTACGACCGGCGCAAGCTCTTCGTCGGCGCCTCCGCCGCGCTCGCCGCCGTGGCCCTGCTGATCCCGGCGGTCTCGTCGAGCTGGACCGCGATGCTCGCCTTCTCCGTCGTCAACGGGCTCGGTTTCGGCTGCTACATGGCGGTGGACACGGCCCTGGTGACGATGGTGCTGCCTAAGGCCGAGGACGCGGCCCGGGACATGGGCGTGCTGAACATCGCGAACGCCGGCCCGCAGATCGTGGCGCCGTTCGCCGCGTCCCTGGTCGTCTCGCTCAGCGGCGGCTACACCGCGCTGTTCCTGGTGGCCGCCGTGCTGTCCGTGCTCGGGGCGCTGGCGGTGCGCCCGATCCGCACGGTGCGCTGATCACGGGCTGCCGAACGGGCGGGGGCCCGGCGCGCGTCGGCGCGCCGGGCCCTTCTCCGTACCCACGGGCCTCGGGGCGGCCGTGCGGCCCTGCGGGTCAGCAGTTCTCGTCGTTCTTCACCGCGCCGAACACGATGGTCAGCCCTTCGATCCTGGCGCCGGGCACCGGTTCCTGGGTGCAGACCTTCCAGTCCTCGCCGGTGGCGGGAACGGTACGGCCCTGGCCGGAGACGTCCTCGAAGCGCATCGAGCCCGAGATCCGGCCGTACACGGCGGCGACGCCCTCGCCGCGGAAGTCCGGCATGAAGCCGTCCTCCACCCGCACAGGCGCGGTGGGCGTGGCGGGCTTCGTGGTGCCGGGCCGGGGCTCCGGCACGTGCGCCCGGTCCTCCTCCGGTGCGGGGGAACAGGCGGTGAGTACGGCGAGCAGACCGGCGGCCAGGACAACGCCGGGACCGGTGGTGCGGATGTGACGCATGTTCCCCCCCTGGGACGAGCGTGAACGAGAAGGACCATCATCCACGCGCCGTCCCACCCGCGGTCCGGCCGTCCCGGTGGTTGTCTCAGTTGTGCCCGAACTTCCGGTCCTTGCGGTGGGCGGGGACGTCGATGGCCGGGCGGGGCGCCTCCGAGGCGGCCGAGCGCGAGGTCTCCTTGGCCGTGGTGGCCGTGGCGCGGTGCTCGTGGCCGCCGGTGCGGGCGCCCTTGTTGACCCGGGTCTGTTTCTTGCCCACGATCATGCCTCCCGTATCGGAATCTCGTTCCAGGCTCGCACGGGGGCACGAACGCCGCACGTCAGGCCGTCCGGCCCGCCCGGTTCCGGTCCTCCTGGGCGAAGGCGCGGCGGAAGGCGCCGAGCGTCGCCTGGTCCCGGGTGCGGTCGAGGACGCCGAAGGCGATCTCGTCGAAGTGCCGGGCGAACCGTCCGTCCCCGGTGAGCAGGTCCCTGAACGCGCCCGCGACCCCGGCCGGGTCGTTCCGGAAGACCCCGCAGCCCCAGGCGCCCAGGACGAGCCGGCGGTAGCCGTTCGCGGCGGCGGTCTCCAGGACCCGCTCGGCACGGGAGGCGAGCGCGGCGGGCACGCGGCCGGCGAGTTCGGGCGTGCGGCTCAGGATCACTCCGGCGTTGGGCGCGGGCGAGGTGAGGAAGCCGACGGCGAAGGGCTCGTCGAGGAGCGTGCCGCCGTCGTCTCGGAACACGGGCACGGCGGGCGAGTGAATCACCCGGTCGGTGTAGAAGGCGTCACGGACGGCCCGGTGGTGCTCGTAGTACGCGGGTGCCCGCAGCAGGGTGCCGTACAGGGCCGAGGAGCGGCACAGGGCCTCTTCCTGGGCCTGCGCGCCGTTCAGATAGCCGCCGCCGGGGTTGCGGGCGGAGGCGAAGTTGAGGACGGCGACCGGCGCGGAGCCGTCCTCGCGGAGCATCCGCCGGGCCGCGGCGAGACTGCTCTCGCCGGTGACGCGGATCGTGGTCGCCCGGTCGCGGTCGGGTGTGACGGCGACCGGCTCGGGGCCGTACAGACGGGTGCCTTCGAGGGCGGTGGTCAGCTGCTCGGCGAGGGGGACGAGGCGCCCGTCGGGCGCCGTGTAGCGGCCCTCGGCGACGATCCGTTCGTTCTCACGGGCCAGGGCCCGCAGTCGTGCGCTCATGTGCCGAGAGCATGATCGACGGGAAGGGCGGGCGGCAACGGGAATTTCGCGCCGCACGGGCCGGAAGCCCGCCGCCGTGCCGCGAAAGGCGCTCTTGCACGCCCGTGTCGGGTGGCTTTAGGTGGAAGCAGCGCTTACCCAGGAGGTGGAGCGATGACGACCCCGTCGTCGAGCGGAATACCCCGGGGCGGTCCCCCTCTGACCGAGGAGGAAGCCGAGGATCTGCTGCTGGGCATCTGTTTCAAGACGGGCCCGCCGCGCACGGTCGGGGCCGAGCTGGAATGGCTCGTCCACGAACTGCGCGACCCCCGTCTTCCCGTCCCGCCGCGCCGGCTGGCCGCGGCGATCGACACCGTACGGGCCCTGCCCCTGGTGGCGGCCCTCACCTTCGAACCCGGTGGGCAGCTGGAGCTCAGCTCGCCGCCCGCCGCCTCGCTCATGGAGTGCCTGGACTCGCTCGCCGCCGACCTGCGGGCGGTGCGGGGGGCACTCGCCCCGCTCGGGCTCGGCCTCAGCGGCTACGGCGTGGACCCGTGGCTCGCGCCCCGTGCGCGGGTCCTGCACGAACCGCGCTACGACGCCATGGAGCTGGCGCTCGGCAGGACCGGGCCGTCGGGAAGAGCCATGATGTGCGAGTCGGCCTCCGTGCAGGTCTGTCTCGACGCCGGCGTCGACGACGACGGACCGCTCGGCTACCGCAGACGCTGGCAGCTCGCCCATCTGCTCGGTGCGGTGCTGGTCGCGGCCTTCGCCAACTCCCCTGTGCACGGCGGGCGGCGGACCGGCTGGCGGTCGACCCGGCAGGCCCTGTGGACGGACCTCGACCCGTCGCGGGCGCTCGCCCCGTCACCGGACGGGGAGCCGCGCGCCGGGTGGGCGGCGCACGTCATGGACACCCCGGTGATGTGCGTACGGACCGAGCAGGGCCCGTGGGCGGTGCCCGAGGGGCTGTCGTTCCGCGAGTGGCTGCGGACGGGGGCGCCGCGCCGGGCCGACGCGGACGACCTGCGCTACCACCTCACCACGCTCTTCCCGCCGGTACGCCCGCGCGGGCACCTGGAGCTGCGGATGATCGACGCCCAGCCCGGGCCCGACGGCTGGATGGTGCCGCTCGCGGTCACCACCGCGCTCTTCGACGACCCGCGGGCCGCGGAGGCGGCGCACCAGGCGGTGCTGCCGCTGGCGCCGCTCGCCGGTGGCGGTCCCGCGCCGCGCAACGCGCTGTGGCGTACCGCGGCCAGGGACGGCCTGACCGATCCGCTGCTGCACCGGACGGCGCTGACCGTGTTCGAGGCCGCGCTGGAGGCGCTGCCCAGGACGGGTGCGACGCCCGCGGTGGTGGGCGCGGTGGCGGCGTTCCACGAACGGTACGTGGTGCCGGGCGGCTGTCCGGCCGACGAGCTCCTCGAGGTGGCGTCATGACCGCACCGGACACGGGACCGCCGGACACCCGGCTCGGCGATGCCGGGCTGCGGGAGCGGGCGGTCACGGCGCTGAGTACGGCGCGGGAGCGGACCGCGCTGCTCACCTCCTGCGTGGAGGACGCCGAACTGACCGCCCAGCACTCGCCGTTGATGTCCCCGCTGGTGTGGGACCTCGCGCACATCGGCAACCAGGAGGAGCAGTGGCTGTGGCGGGCGGTCGCCGGCCGTGAGGCGCTGCGGCCCGAGATCGACTCGATGTACGACGCCTTCGAGCATCCTCGCGCGAGTCGGCCGTCGCTGCCGCTCCTGGCTCCCGCCGAGGCGCGGGCGTACGCGGCGGACGTGCGCGACCGGGTCCTCGGGGTGCTGGAATCCACCCGGCTGGAGGGCCGGCCGCTGGTCGACGCGGCGTTCGCGTTCGGGATGATCGCCCAGCACGAACAGCAGCACGACGAGACCATGCTGATCACCCATCAGCTCCGCACGGGTCCCGCCGCGCTGTTCGCGCCCGCGCCTCCGACGACGGTGCCGGATCCGCCGCAGGAGCGGGAAGTCCTCGTCCCGGGCGGGCCGTTCACCATGGGCACCTCGGACGAGCCGTGGGCGCTCGACAACGAGCGGCCCGCACACACCAGGATCGTGCGCTCGTTCCTCATCGACACCGTGCCCGTCACCAACGGCGCCTACCAGGCCTTCATGGCGGACGGCGGCTACCACGACGAACGCGGGTGGCATCCGGAGGGCTGGGCGCAGATCCGCGAACACGGCATCGAGGCACCGCTGTTCTGGCGGCGCGAGGGAGGCCAGTGGCTGCGCCGGCGCTTCGGCGTGACCGGGCCGGTCGTCGAGGACGAGCCGGTGCTGCACGTCAGCTGGTACGAGGCGGACGCCTACGCCCGCTGGGCCGGACGCCGGCTGCCCACCGAGGCCGAGTGGGAGAAGGCCGCCCGTCACGACCCGGAGACCGGACGGTCGCGCCGGTATCCGTGGGGCGACGCCGATCCCGGGCCCGGGCACGCCAACCTGGGGCAGCGGCACCTGGACCCGGCGCCGGCCGGGAGCTACCCGGAGGGCGCCTCGCCGCTGGGCGTGCGCCAGCTGATCGGCGACGTGTGGGAGTGGACGGCGAGCGACTTCCTGCCATATCCGGGCTTCCGCGCCTTCCCGTACAAGGAGTACTCGGAGGTGTTCTTCGGTCCCGAGTACAAGGTGCTGCGCGGCGGTTCGTTCGCCGTCGACCCGGTGGCCTGCCGGGGCACCTTCCGCAACTGGGACCTGCCGGTGCGCCGGCAGATCTTCTCCGGGTTCCGCACCGCACGCGACGCGGAGCCGGCCTGATGTGCCGGCATCTGGCGTACGTCGGCCCGCCGGTGGCGATCGGCGAGCTGCTGCTGCGTCCGCCGCACTCCCTGGAGCGGCAGGCCTGGGCACCGCGGACGCAGAGCAGTGGGGTGGTGAACGCCGACGGCTTCGGCGTCGGCTGGTACGCGGAGGGCGATCCGGTGCCCGCCCGCTACCGGCGGGCGGCGCCGATCTGGGGCGACCTCTCGTTCGCCGACCTCGCCAGGGTGGTGCGGACCGGGGCACTGCTCGCCGCCGTGCGCGGCGCCACCCTGCCGGGGGCTGACGGCGAGGCGGCGGCCGCACCGTTCGCGGCCGGCCGCTGGCTGTTCAGCCACAACGGCGCCGTGCCGGGCTGGCCCGGCTCGCTCGTCGCGCCGGCGGCGGCCCTGCCGGCGGCCGCACTGCTCGCCGTGGAGGCGCGCACCGACTCGGCGCTGGTGTGGGCACTGGCCCTGCACCGGCTCCGGGCCGGCACGGCACCCGACGCCGCGCTCGCCGGCACGGTGCGGGAGGTGGACCGGGCGGCGCCCGGCGCGCGCCTCAACCTGCTGCTCACCGACGGCGCGACGGTGACGGCGACCTCGTGGGGGAACTCGCTCTGGTACCTGACCGGGCCCGGCCGCGCGGCCGTGGCCTCCGAACCGTACGACGACGATCCGGGCTGGACGGAGGTGCCGGACCGCACGGTCCTCACCGCGTCCCGCGACGGCGTCGGCCTCACCCCCATCGAGGAGCTCTTCCCGTGAGTCCGTTCCAGCTGACCCGTACCCTCGCCGAGGACGCCATGGACGCCGAGCTGCGTTCCGACGTGCTCCACGGCCTCACCCGCACGCCGAAGGAACTGCCGCCGAAGTGGTTCTACGACGCGCGCGGCAGCGACCTGTTCGAGGAGATCACCCGGCTGCCCGAGTACTACCCGACCCGGGCCGAGCGGGAGATCCTGATCGCCCGGGCGGAGGAGATCGCGGCGGCGACCGGGGCGCGGACCCTGGTGGAGCTGGGTTCGGGCTCCTCGGAGAAGACCCGTCACCTGCTCGACGCGCTGCTGCCCGGGCTCGAGGTGTACGTGCCGGTCGACGTGAGCGAGTCCGCGCTGAAGAGCGCGGGTGACGCGCTGCTGGCGGAGCGGCCGTCGCTGCGGGTGCACGCGCTGGTCGCCGACTTCACCCGTGGCCTGGAGCTGCCGCCGACGGCGGGGCCGCGGCTGGTGGCGTTCCTCGGCGGCACCATCGGCAACCTGCTGCCGGACGAGCGCCGGGAGTTCCTGCGGGCGGTACGCCGGATGCTGGCGCCGGGCGACGCCCTGCTGCTGGGCACGGACCTGGTGAAGGACGAGGGCACGCTGGTCGCCGCCTACGACGACGCCGCCGGGGTGACGGCCGCGTTCAACAAGAACGTCCTGGCGGTCGTCGACCGCGAGCTGGGCGCGGACGCCGACCCGGACGACTTCGACCACGTGGCGCTGTGGGACCGGGAACACGAGTGGATCGAGATGCGGCTGCGGGCGCGGCACGCGCTGGCGGTCAAGATCCGGGAACTGGATCTTGTGGTGCCGTTCGAGGCGGGCGAGGAACTGCGCACGGAGGTCTCGGCGAAGTTCCGCCGGGAGGGCGTACGCACGGAACTGGCGAAGGCCGGCCTCACGCTGTCGCGCTGGTGGACGGACGAGGCCGGCCGCTTCGCCCTGTCGCTGGCGACGGTGGAGCGGGGGGCGGGCGGCGTGGGCTGAGGAAGGAGCCCTGCCGCCCGCTCCCAGGGGCGGGACCGGCCGTGGCGGCCGAGGCCCGGCCGTCCCTTCCGGATCTTGGCCGGGTCCGCACCCGGTCCGGAGGAAACGGCTACTCCGCCAGGCTGTCCGTGATCTTCTCCGAGGCGTCCTTGGCTGCCTGCTTCGGGTCCTCGCCCGAGAGCACGGCCGTCATGTACGGCTTGATCGGGTTGTCGGCCTCGACGTCGGCCCACTGCGGCGAGTTGGGCGTGGCGCGGCCGCGGGCGGCGGCGGCCGCCATGGTGGCGGTGGCCTCCTGGCCGGCCACGAGGGAGGCCAGGGAGGTCTTGTTGGGCACGTAGTTCATGGCGCGGGCGAGTTCGCCCTGCCACTTCTCCCCCGCGAGGGCCTTCACCACGTCGAGGGCGGCGGCGCGGTCGGGTGCGTTCTCCGGGATGATCAGGTCGGAACCGCCGGTGAAGACGACGCAGGGCCGGCCGGCCTGCTTGCCGGGTATGGGGAAGTAGCCCAGCTTGTCGGCGAGTGCCGGGTTGGCCTTGGTGATGACCGGGACGACGCTGGGCGGGGCGATGATCTGGGCGACGTCTCCGCGGGCGAACACCTCGGCCTGCGGCGGGGTCTGTTCGTCGGCGTTCTTGGGGCCGTTGCCGAGGGCCTGGAGCCGCTTGTAGACGTCCATGCCGCGCAGGGCGGCGGGGGTGTCCAGGGTGCCGGTCCACACGCCGCCCTTGTCGACGGCCAGGTCGCCGCCCTCCTCCCAGATGAAGCCGGAGAGCGTGTACCAGTCCTGGCCGGCCAGGTAGATGCCCTGGTTGCCGCCGTCGTTGAGCTTCTCGGTGTCCTCGAGCCACTCGTCGCGGCTCTTCGGCGGCTTGACGCCGGCCTCGGCGAACAGCTCCTTGTTGTAGATGACGATGCGGCTGGCCGCGTACCAGGGGATGCCGTACTGCGCGCCGTCGATGCTGCCGGGCTCGGCGAGGCCGGGCAGCCAGTCCTCGCTGCCGAGGTCGCGGACGGACTCCAGGGTGAGGTCGTAGAGCTTGTCGGTGTCGGCGTACTGGGCGACCTGGGTGTTGCCCACCTCGATGACGTCGGGGCCGCCGGGGCCTTCGAGGGCCTCGGTGACCTTCTTCCCGATGCCGGTCCACTCCTGGAACGTGACGTTGAGCTCGACGCCGTCGTGCTCGGCCTCGTAGGACTCCTTGAAGCGCTTGAGGAAGTCGTCGCTGACGCTGCCGCGCATCAGCCACACGTCGACTGTGCGGGTCTTGCTCCCGCCGCCGGGAAGGAGCCCGCAGCCGGCGAGGGCGAGGGCGGACATGACTGCCAGTGGACAGACGAGACGGCGGTTCTTCACGTAGGTCACCTTCTGCGGGGAGGGCTGTCGACCCGACGTGTGGGGGGACCGGACGGGCGGTTCGCGCGGGTATGTGGCCTGGATTCTGGTCTGGACCAATGCGCATGGTCAAGTCCTGGACACTCTCGATCCCCGTGGCCGGGAACGAACCCCACCCGCCGGCGGGCCCTCGCCCGCGTTTCCCGGCCGCACTCGCTCGTTTCCCGCCCGCACCCGACCGGGCGGCGGCGGACGTGTCGCGGACCCCGGCCGGGTGGGGCACGGTGGAGAGAACCCACCGAGGGCACCGAGAGGAGTCCGGCTCCCATGTCGAACCACACCTACCGCGTCACCGAGATCGTCGGCACGTCCACCGAGGGCATCGACCAGGCCATCCGCAACGGCATCGAACGGGCCTCGCAGACACTGCGCGGCCTCGACTGGTTCGAGGTCACGGAGATGCGCGGGCATCTCGTCGACGGCGCGATCGAGCACTACCAGGTCGGCCTGAAGGTGGGCTTCCGCCTGGAGGAGGGCGCCTGACGGCGCCTCGGCGCCGTCCCCCGGCGGCGGGCCGTCAGGTCCGCCCCCGGCGGCGGGCCGTCAGGTCCGGCCCTCCTTCCCCTGGGCGTCCTTCAGCTCCTGCGACGCCGTCGCCCAGCGGGCCCGCACCACGGTGAAGCCCGCCGCCGCGGCGGCGTCGCAGACCAGTTCGTCGTCGTCGACGAGGACGCGCACCTCGCGCTCGCCCTCCAGGCGCCGCAGCACCTCGAGCTTGGTCTGCCGGGCCGGACGGAAATCCCGGCCCCGCCGCATGTGCACGGGCCCCTCGGGCAGTCCGTGCGCGGCGAGCCAGGCGAGGGTGTCCCGGCGGCAGCGCTCGGGCCGCCCGGTGAGGTAGACGATGTCGCACTCCTCCGCCGTACGGAGGCACAGCTCCACGCCCTCCGCGAGGGGCGGGTCCTGGGGCGCGGCGGCGAAGAAGCCGTCCCAGTTCCGGGGCCGCCCCTCCAGGAAGTGCTGCCGGTGGGCGGTCGAGGCGAGGGTGTTGTCGAGGTCGAAGACGGCCACGGGCCTGCGGTGTCGGTTCACTCCCCCAGCCTAGGCAGCGGCCGATTCCGGCCGGCGCGGGCGGGCCCGCCCGCGCCGGCCGGCTCCTCGCGATCCCGCGGGCCGGGGCTGACCAGGGCAAACGCGGCAAGCCGGGCCTAGAATCGTCGGATGCGCGACACCCGTACCGACCGCACCGGCCCCCTTCCCCTCGGCTCCGCCGCTTCCTCCCACGACCCGTTCGTCCGGGTGAGGGGCGCCCGTGAGCACAATCTGCGGGGCGTGGACGTCGACATCCCGCGGGACGCGCTGACCGTGTTCACCGGCGTGTCGGGGTCGGGCAAGTCGTCACTGGCGTTCGGCACGATCTACGCGGAGGCGCAGCGCCGCTACTTCGAGTCGGTGGCGCCGTACGCGCGGCGGCTGATCCACCAGGTGGGCGCACCGGAGGTCGGCGAGATCACCGGGCTCCCGCCGGCCGTGTCGCTGGAGCAGCGCCGGGCCGCGCCGAACACACGGTCCTCGGTCGGCACGGTGACCACGCTGTCCAATTCCCTGCGGATGCTCTTCTCCCGCGCGGGCAGCTATCCGCCGGGAGCGGAGCGGCTCGACTCCGACGCCTTCTCCCCCAACACCGCCGCCGGGGCCTGTCCCTCCTGCCACGGGCTGGGGAGGGTGCACGAGACCGGTGAGGAACTGCTCGTTCCCGACCCGGAGCTGTCGATCCGGGAGGGAGCGATCGCGGCCTGGCCGGGTGCGTGGCAGGGCAAGAACCTGAGGGACGTGCTCGACGCGCTCGGGTACGACGTGGACCGGCCGTGGCGGGAGCTCGACGCGAAGGACCGCGAGTGGATCCTGTTCACGGACGAGCAGCCGGTGGTGACGGTCCATCCGGTGCGGGAGGCGAACCGCATCCAACGTCCTTACCAGGGCACGTACATGAGCGCCCGGCGCTATGTGATGCACACGTTCTCCGATTCGAAGAGCGCGACGCTCCGGGCCAAGGCCGAGCGTTTCCTGACGAGTTCACCGTGCCCGGCGTGCGGGGGCAGCAGGCTGCGGCCGGAGGCGCTGGCGGTGACGTTCGCCGGGCGTACGATCGCCGAGCTGGCGGCGCTGCCGCTCACCGAACTGGCGAAGTCGCTGACGGGGCACGGCGGTTCGACGCCGGAGCAGGGCGGTTCGGAGACGGCCCGGGTGCTCACCCGGGACCTGGTGGCCCGGATCGCGACCGTCACCGAGCTCGGTCTGGGCTTTCTGAGCCTGGACCGGGCGACGCCGACGCTGTCGAACGGGGAGCTGCAGCGGCTGCGGCTCGCCACCCAGCTGCGGTCCGGTCTCTTCGGCGTCGTGTACGTGCTCGACGAGCCGTCGGCGGGGCTGCATCCCGCGGACACGGAGGCGCTGCTGGTGGTGCTCGACCGGCTGAAGGCCGCGGGCAACACCGTCTTCGTCGTCGAACACCATCTGGACGTGGTGCGGCACGCCGACTGGCTGGTGGACGTCGGACCGGAGGCCGGTGAGCACGGCGGCCGGGTGCTGCACAGCGGGCCGCCGGAGGCGCTCGCGGAGGTCACGGCGTCGGCGACCCGCCGCTTCCTCTTCGACCGGGCGCCGGTGCCGGAACGTACGGTGCGCACGGCCTCCGGTCGGCTGCGGGTCGGCCCGGTGACCCGGCACAACCTGCGCGGCCTGGAGGCCGACTTCCCGCTGGGCGTGCTCACGGCTGTGACGGGGGTGTCCGGTTCGGGGAAGTCGACGCTGGTGGGCGCGCTGACCGAGACGGCGGAGGAAAGTCCGGACGTGTCGCGGGTGGTGACGGTCGACCAGAAACCGATCGGCCGTACGCCGCGTTCCAACCTGGCGACGTACACCGGTCTCTTCGACGTCGTGCGCAAGCTGTTCACGGAGACGGAGCAGGCACGGCAGCGCGGCTACAAGGCGGGACGGTTCTCGTTCAACGTCGCGGGCGGGCGCTGCGAGACCTGCCAGGGCGAGGGTTTCGTCTCGGTGGAGCTGCTGTTCCTGCCCAGCACGTACGCGCCCTGCCCGGACTGCCACGGCGCCCGCTACAACCCGGAGACGCTGGAGGTACGGCTCCGGGGGCGGACGATCGCGGAGGTGCTGGACCTGACGGTGGAGGCGGCCGCGGACTTCTTCGCCGGCACGCCGGCGGCGTCCCGCGCGCTGCGCACGCTGCTCGACGTCGGTCTCGGCTATCTCCGGCTCGGCCAGCCGGCGACGGAGCTGTCGGGCGGCGAGGCACAGCGCATCAAGCTCGCCGCCGAGCTGCAGCGGCCCCGCCGCACACCCACCCTGTACGTCCTGGACGAACCGACGACGGGGCTGCACCCGGCCGATGTCGAGGTGCTGATGCGGCAGCTGCACGGACTGGTGGACGGCGGGCACACGGTGGTGGTCGTCGAGCACGACATGGACGTGGTGGCGACCGCCGACCGGGTGCTCGACCTGGGGCCGGGCGGCGGTGACGAGGGCGGCCGCATCGTGGCCCAGGGAACGCCCGCGGAGGTGGCCCGGATGGCGGCGAGCCGGACCGCGCGCTACCTCGCGGCCCGGCTCGGCGGGTGAAGCCCCGTCCCCCATGGACGTCCGGCCGGCGGCGGGGGTGTACCTGGGTACACCCCCGCCCGGCACCTGGGCGCAGTGACCGGGCCCGCGTCGGACGGAAGAGTCGTCGGTGACGGATTCGGACCGGGCGACCGGGCGACGGAGAGGCCGACGGCATGCGGGTGTGGGGGTGGAAGGCGGAGGCCGGGGTGTTCCTCGGCGTCGCCTTCGTCGCGGCGGGGGTGCTGGGCGCGGTGCAGCCGGCGACGGGGATTCCGCCGGTGGTGGTGCAGCTGACCCAGTTCGGGCCGGCGGCGGGCGTTTTCGCGGTCGCGCTGCTGTGGCCGCGGCGGATCCGGACGCGGCTGGCGGGAGCGCTGCCCGCCCGCGACCGAGGCCCTCGGGCGCGTGGCGAAAGGAGCGTCGTTCGCCCGGAGGGCGTGGCGGGGGGCGTCTGGTGCGTGCGATCGCACGGCGGAGGGAGGAGAGCGCGGCGGGCTGCGCCGACGACCGACAACGCGGCGAGCGTGCGTGCCAGGCGTTCCCCGCCGGACGGGACTTTCGACACACGCCTGAGGCCCGAACGCTCGGGGCGGTGGCTGCTGCTGACGGCGCCGCTGGTCGTCGTGCTCGCCGCCGCGGCGTACGGCTGGGCGCGCGGTGACGCCGTCGTCACGGATCCGCGGACGCTGGGCCGTCCCTTCGCTCTGGTCGTGGTGGCCCAGCTGGTCGGCGCCTGCGGGGAGGAGATCGGCTGGCGGTGCTTCCTGCAGCCGCTGCTGAGCGCCCGCTTCGGGCCGGTGGCGGCGTCTCTGCTGGTGGGCGCGGTGTGGGGTGTCTGGCACGTGCAGGTGTTCGCGCAGGCCCCGGCGTACGCGGCCGGGTTCCTGGGGGCGACGGTGGCGATGTCGCTGGTGCTGGGGCTCGCCCTGGAACAGGTGCGGGCGGGCCGGCTGCTGCTCGCGGGCGGCTTCCACACCCTGGTCAACCTGGGGATGCTGCTCCTGATGGACGAGGAGTCGGGCGCGGTGCTCCCGATGGTCCTGTTCGGGGCGGCGTGGCTGGTCGCGGCGGTGCCGTGGCTGCTGCGGACGCGGGTGGATACGATCGCTGCGGTGCGACGGGGAGCGCTCTGACATGGGGGAACGGCCGGTGAGTGGAGTACGGGAGGCGTGGCGCGCCCTCGGCCGGTGCCAGCTCCTCTCGCTGAGCGCCCTGCTGCTGCCCTGCTACGGCGGACTCGTCGTCGCCGCGCTGCTCCTGCTCCCCGTGGGTCTCGGCTTCCCGCTCCTGCCGCCCGCCGCGGCCGCGCTGCGCCGGCACACCGACCGGGCGCGGGCGCGTACCGCCGCCTGGTCGGGCCGGGAGGCCGACCCGCCCGGCCCGCTGCCCCGGACGGCGCGGGCGGTGCTCGGCGACGCGGGCTTCTGGCGCGACCTGCGCTGGGCGTGGCTGGAGCCGGTGACGGGCGGGCTGATCGTGGCGGTGCCCCTGGCGCCGTTCTGGTACGGCCTGTCCGGCGTCCTCGTCGAGCCGTTCGTGCGGCTGGAGCGGGGGGACGGCGACTGGTACGCCTTCGTGCCGGGCGGCTCCGCCGGCAGCGTGCCGGCCGTGCTGCTCCTCGGCCTCGGTCTCGTCGCCGCGGCGCCGGCCGTGGCACCGTGGGCGCTCGGCCGGCACGCCCGCTGGAGCCGGGCGGCGCTCTCGGTGCCGTACACGACCGCCCTGGCCCGCAGGATCGACCAGCTGACCGACAGCCGGGCCGACGCGCACGACTTCCAGGCGGCCGAGCTGCGGCGCATCGAGCGGGACCTGCACGACGGGGCGCAGGCGCGTCTGGTGGCGCTCGGCATGAGCCTGGAGGAGGCCGGCCGGCGGCTCGACGCCGATCCGGACGCGGCGCGCGCGCTGCTCGGCGAGGCGCGGGCGGCCTCGGAGCGGGCGCTGCAGGAGCTGCGGGAGCTGGTGCACGGCATCCTGCCGCCGGTGCTCGCCGACCGCGGGCTCGGTGACGCGGTGCGCTCGCTGGCGCTGGACAGTTTCCTCGACGTCCGCGTGGATGTCGCGCTGCCGCCCGGCCGGCTGCCGATGGCCGTCGAGTCCGCCGCGTACTTCGCGGTGGCCGAGCTGCTGGCGAACGCGGCCAAGCACTCCGGCGCCACCGGGGTCCGCGTCGCGCTCGGCCACGCGGACGGCGTGCTGCGGGTGACCGTCGCCGACGACGGCCGCGGCGGTGCGGCACCCGCCGCGGACGGCGGCGGGCTGCACGGCGTGCGGCGCCGGCTGCGCACCTTCGACGGAAGCCTCGCCCTGGACAGCCCGCCGGGCGGACCCACCCTCGCGACCCTGGAGATACCGTGCGCGTCGTCCTCGCCGAAGACCTCTTCCTCCTCCGGGACGGGCTGACCCGCACTCTGGAGGAGCACGGCTTCGAGGTGGTCGCCGCCGTCGACAACGGTCCGGCGCTGGTGCGCGCGCTGCGCGAGGAGCGCCCGGACGTCGCGGTGGTCGACATCCGGCTGCCGCCGGACTTCACCGACGAGGGCCTGCGGGCGGCCCTCGGGGCCCGCCGGGAGCGACCGGGCCTGCCGGTGCTCGTCCTCTCGCAGTACGTGGAGCAGCTGTACGCCCAGGAGCTGCTCGCCGGCGGGGAGGGCGCCGTCGGCTACCTGCTGAAGGACCGGGTGACGCACACGGCGCAGTTCGTCGACGCGGTGCGCACGGTGGCCGCGGGCGGTACGGTGCTCGACCCGCAGGTCGTGGCCCGGCTGCTCGCCCGCAGCGACGCGCGGGGCAACACGGCGCCGCTCACCCCGCGCGAGCACGAGGTGCTGCGGCTGATGGCCGAGGGCCGGTCGAACGCGGCCGTCGCCGCCACGCTCCACGTGAGCGAGAGCGCGGTGGCGAAGCACACGGCGAGCATCTTCGCGAAGCTGCGGATCGAGCCGTCCCCGGACGACAACCGCCGGGTCCTCGCGGTGCTGGCGTATCTGCGACGGTGAGCGGCCCCGCCGGCGGCGGCGCGTCGTCGGCGGCGCGCGCGGGGCTCGTCAGGCGGCGCGCGCGGGGGTCGTCAGGCGGCCGCCGGGGCGAAGCGGTGCATCTCGTCGAGGCCGGGCTGGATCACGCCGTAGCTGCTCTCCGGGACCTCGCTCCAGGCGCCGGGCAGGTCGCCGAGGGGCTCGGAGACGACGAGGCGGCTCTCCTCGGACAGTTCCCGCAGGAAGGCGATGTCGGGGTGGAGCCTGCGCAAGGCGTCGACGCGGTTGCTGTAGAAGAGCGAGCGGGAGGCGTGGGCGCTGGAGTAGCGGAAGGTCCAGACGCGTTCGCCGTCGGTCACGGCGAGCGTCATCTGGAGGGGGTGTTCGATGCCGTGGGCGCGGCCGACGCGTTCCACGACGGCCGCCATCTCGGCGACGGCGGCCGGCGGGTCCCGGTCGAGACCGTAGGTGAGGGCGAGATGGAACATCACCTCGGAGTCCGTCGTGCCCTCGAGCTCGGGGAACAGCGAGGGGTCGACGAGCAGGGTGAGTTCGCGGCGGATGAGGGGGAACCCGTCGATGGCGCCGTTGTGCATGAACATCCAGCGGCCGTGCCGGAACGGGTGGCAGTTCGACTGCTGCACGGCCGTCCCGGTCGACGCGCGGATGTGGGCGAAGAACAGCGGGGAGCGCACGTGGTCCGCGAGCTCCCGCAGATTGCGGTTGTTCCAGGCCGGGCCGACGTCGCGCAGCAGCGCGGGGGTCGTGTTCCCGGGCGAGTACCAGCCGATGCCGAAGCCGTCGCCGTTGGTGGTCTCCACCCCGAGTTTGGAGTGCAGACTCTGGTCGATCAGGGAGTGTTCGGGTTTGTAGAGGATGGTGTCGAGGAGCACGGGCGTGCCCCAGTAGGCGAGCCATCGGCACATGCGTCATCACCTGACCCCGTCCGGACCTCTCATTCTCGGCCCGTTCGCCGCCGGTCGCCATGCGAGGCCCGTTCCCCGCCAGGCGCAATGCGAGGCCCGTTCGCCGCCGGCGCCGTGCGAGCCGGTGCCGCCGCGCCGCCCGCCGGCGGACTGACGCCGGCGGGTCGCGCTTCACCCCCTAGGAACGGCCGGCCTTCCTCCTGGCGCGCAGCCACTCCTTGTTCATGGCCGCGATCGACGGCAGCGGGATGCCCTTGGGGCAGGCGGTGGCGCACTCTCCGGTGAGGGTGCAGCCGCCGAAGCCCTCGGCGTCCATCTGGGCGACCATGTCGAGGACGCGGCTCTCGCGTTCCGGGGCGCCCTGGGGCAGGACGCCGAGGTGGTTGACCTTGGCGCTGGTGAAGAGCATCGCCGAGCCGTTGGGGCAGGCGGCGACGCAGGCGCCGCAGCCGATGCACTCGGCGTGCTCGAAGGCGTGGTCGGCGTCGGCCTTGGGGACCGGGGTGGCGTGGGCCTCGGGCGCGGAGCCGGTGGGGACGCTCACGTAGCCGCCGGCCTGGATGATCCGGTCGAAGGCCGAGCGGTCGACGACGAGGTCCTTGACGACAGGGAAGGCGGCGGCCCGCCAGGGTTCGACGTCGATGGTGTCGCCGTCGCGGAAGGACCGCATGTGGAGCTGGCAGCTGGTGGTGCGTTCGGGGCCGTGGGCGTCGCCGTTGATGACCAGGCTGCACGCGCCGCAGATGCCCTCGCGGCAGTCGTGGTCGAAGGCGACGGGGTCCTCGCCGCGCAGGATGAGTTCCTCG
The DNA here is from genome assembly GCF_004117935.1 of Streptomyces roseicoloratus. Classification (GTDB taxonomy): domain Bacteria; phylum Actinomycetota; class Actinomycetes; order Streptomycetales; family Streptomycetaceae; genus Streptomyces; species Streptomyces roseicoloratus. The sequence goes on from NZ_SDOY01000068.1 coordinate 39,695, forward strand.
TTGAGGGTGTCCAGCATCTCCAGGAAGGACATGTCGGGCGAGATGCCGTCGACCCGGTAGGTGGCCATGGCGCCTTCGGCGTCGCCGTTCTTCTGGCGCCAGACGCGCAGGTTGAGCCTCATGCGTAGCTCCGCTGGGTGGGGTGGACGTACTCGAAGGTCAGGGCTTCCCTGTGGAGGACGGGGGCGGCACCGTCCGGGGTGCCGTGCTCGCCCGGGGGACGACCCCCGGACCCCGGGAACTCCCAGGCGGCGGCGTACGAGAACTCCTCGTCGCGGCGGGCGGCTTCGCCGTCCGGCGTCTGGGACTCCTCGCGGAAGTGGCCGCCGCAGGACTCCTCGCGGTGGAGGGCGTCGAGGCACATGAGCTCGGCGAGCTCGAGGTAGTCGACGATCCGGTTGGCCTTCTCCAGGGACTGGTTGAACTCCTCGCCGGTGCCGGGGACCTTGATGCGGCGCCAGAACTCCTCGCGGATCTCGGGGATGCGGCGCAGGGCCTTGCGCAGTCCGGCCTCGGTGCGGGCCATTCCGCAGAACTCCCACATGACCTCGCCCAGTTCGCGGTGGAAGGAGTCGGGCGTGCGGTCGCCGTCGACGGCGAGGAGGAGGTGGAGGCGGTCCTCGGTCTCGGCGAGGACCTCCCGTACGGCGGGGTGGTCGTCGGTGACGGGGTCGCTGTGCGGGTGGCGGGCCAGGTAGTCGTTGATGGTGGCGGGAAGGACGAAGTAGCCGTCGGCGAGGCCCTGCATGAGGGCGGAGGCGCCGAGCCGGTTGGCGCCGTGGTCGGAGAAGTTCGCCTCGCCGATGGCGAAGAGCCCGGGGACGGTGGTCTGGAGGTCGTAGTCGACCCACAGTCCGCCCATCGTGTAGTGCACGGCGGGGTAGATCCGCATCGGGACCTCGTACGGGTTCTCGGCGGTGATCCGCTCGTACATGTCGAAGAGGTTGCCGTACTTCTCCTCGACCTTGGCGCGGCCCATGCGCCGGATGGCGTCGGCGAAGTCCAGGTAGACGCCCTGGCCGCCGGGGCCCACGCCCCTGCCCTCGTCGCAGACGTTCTTGGCGGCCCGGGAGGCGATGTCGCGGGGGACGAGGTTGCCGAAGGAGGGGTAGATGCGCTCCAGGTAGTAGTCGCGCTCGTCCTCGGGGATCTCGTCGGCGGGCCGGGTGTCGCCCTTGGCCTTGGGCACCCAGATGCGGCCGTCGTTGCGCAGCGACTCGCTCATCAGGGTGAGCTTGGACTGGTGGTCGCCGGTGCGGGGGATGCAGGTGGGGTGGATCTGGGTGAAGCAGGGGTTGGCGAACCAGGCGCCGCGCCGGTGGGCCCGCCACACGGCGGTGGCGTTGGAGTTCATGGCGTTGGTGGACAGGTAGAAGACGTTGCCGTAGCCGCCGGTGGCGAGGACGACGGCGTCGGCGTAGTGGGTGGAGATCCGTCCGGTGACGAGGTCGCGGGCGACGATGCCGCGGGCCCGGCCGTCGACGACGATCAGGTCGAGCATCTCGGTGCGCGGGTGCATCTCGACGTTCCCGGCGGCGATCTGCCGGCTGAGGGCCTGGTAGGCGCCGAGGAGGAGCTGCTGGCCGGTCTGGCCGCGGGCGTAGAAGGTGCGGGAGACCTGGACGCCGCCGAAGGAGCGGGTGTCGAGGAGGCCGCCGTACTCGCGGGCGAAGGGGACGCCCTGGGCGACGCACTGGTCGATGATCTCGACGGAGATCTGGGCGAGCCGGTGGACGTTGGACTCGCGGGCGCGGAAGTCGCCGCCCTTGACGGTGTCGTAGAAGAGCCGGTGGACGGAGTCGCCGTCGTTGCGGTAGTTCTTCGCGGCGTTGATGCCGCCCTGGGCGGCGATGGAGTGGGCGCGTCGCGGGGAGTCCTGGTAGCAGAACTGGACGACCTGGTAGCCCTGTTCGGCGAGGGTGGCGCCGGCGGAGCCGCCGGCGAGGCCGGTGCCGACGACGATGATCCGGTGGCCGCGGCGGTTGGCGGGGTTGACCAGCTTCGCCTGGAAGCGGCGGGTGTCCCAGCGTTCGGCGATGGGTCCCGCGGGGGCCTTGGTGTCGGCGATCGGCTCGCCGACGGTGTAGTCGGTGAAGGTCATGTCAGCTCACCACTCCGGTCATGACGCCGACGGGTACGGCGATGAAGCCCGCGGTCAGGACGAGCGCGAGGGCGTTGGCCAGGAACGTGAGGGCACGTTCGCGCCGGGCGTTGCCGATGCCGAGGGTCTGGGCGGCGCTCCAGAACCCGTGCCGGACGTGGAGGCCGACGGCGAGCATGGCGACGATGTAGATGACGTTGCCGTACCAGGTGGAGAAGGTGTCGATGACGTTCTGGTAGGGCCGGCCCTCCTCGAAGCCGCCGGCGTGGACGGTGCCGGTGGTCAGGTCGAGGACGTGCCAGACGATGAACAGGCCGAGGACGACACCGCCCCAGCGCATGGTGCGGGTGGCGTAGGAGGCGCCCTTGCGGCGGTGGACGTACGCGGTCGGACGGGCCTTGATGTCACGCCGGCTGAGCTGGTACGCGGAGACGGCGTGCGCGACGACGGCGGTGAGCAGCACGATGCGGGCGATCCACAGTCCCCACTGGTGGTGCAGCACCGGGGCGCCCATGACGCGCAGCCAGTGGCCGTAGCCGTTGAACTCCTCGGGACCGAAGAACACCTTCAGGTTGCCCGTGACGTGGGCGACGAGGTAGGCGAGCATGATCAGTCCGCTCGCGGCCATCACGGTCTTCTTGCCGATGGTCGACGCCCAGAAGCCGCGGGTGGGCGCGGCGGCGGGGGGCCGGGCGGTGTTCCGTCCGGACTTGGTTGCCAGAGCCATGGGAGCGACGGTAGGGGCGGAGGACCCGAGTGGTCCAAGACATGGTCCGGCTGATCTCGATAGGTGCATCCTATGATGCCGGGTAAGCTGGGCTGTATGCAGTTCCAGCAGCTCCTCTACTTCGTCGCCGTCGCCGAGACCCGGCACTTCACCCGGGCCGCCGAGCGCGTCCACGTCTCGCAGCCCTCGCTCTCCCAGCAGATCAAGGCGCTGGAGCAGGAGCTGGGCGCGGAGCTGTTCAGCCGGGCCCGGGGAAACATCGCGCTGACCGACGCGGGCGAGGCGCTGCTGCCGCTGGCCCGCCGGATCCTCGCCGACACCGACACGGCCCGGCACGAGGTGCAGGAGCTGGTGCAGCTCCGGCGGGGCCGGGTACGGCTCGGGGCGACGCCCAGCCTGTGCACCGGCCTGCTGCCCGACGTGCTGCGCGCCTTCCACGACCTGCACCCGGGGATCAGCCTCCTCATCGAGGAGGGCGGCTCGCACGACCTGGTACGAGAGCTGGCGCGCGGCGCGCTGGACCTGGCGCTGGTCGTCCTGCCCCTCCCCACCTCGTCCCCGGCCCTGACGACGGTGGAGCTGCTGACCGAGGACCTGGTGGTGGTCTCCTCGCCCTCGGCGCCGGCGCCGCGCCGGCCGGTGCGCATCGCGGACCTGCGCGACCAGCCGCTGGTGATGTTCCGGCACGGGTACGACCTGCGGGAGCTGACCGTGGCGGCCTGCCGGGCCGAGGGCTTCGAGCCCTCGTTCACGGTGGAGGGCGGCGAGCTGGACGCCGTACTCGGTTTCGTACGGGCCGGTCTCGGCCTCGCCGTGGTCCCGGCGATGGTGGCCGCCCGGGCGGGCCGCGACCTGCGCGTCACGGCCCTGGCCCGCCCGGGCCTGCGCCGCACGATCGCCCTGGCCCACCGCAGCGACGTGGCCCCGCCGCGGGCGGCCCGGGAACTCCAGAAACTCCTGATGGCGTCCCGGCGGGGCGCCACCCCGTAACCCCACCCGCGCAAGCTCCGCCCCCCATCGCCACCCGCCCCCTGCCGGCCGGCCCGGGCGTCCCGCCCCGCCGTGTGGGGCCCGTGCCACTACCGACCGGTTCGGGCGTCCCGCCGTCCGGCCCCCACCCCGCTGGGCGGCACGGGCGTCGCACACCGCCGTGCGGGGCCCGCGCCACTACCGACCGGTACGGGCGTCCCGCCGTCCGGCCCCCACCCTGCCGACCGGCACGGGCGTCCCACCCCACCGCGCAGGCCCCGCGCCACTACCGG
>NZ_SDOY01000069.1 GCF_004117935.1 Streptomyces roseicoloratus
CGACAACAAGTACGGCTGCCGCCACTCCCTGATCGACGGCATCAACCGCGCCACCGACGTCCTCATCGGCGGCAAGACCGCCGTCGTCTGCGGCTACGGCGACGTCGGCAAGGGATCGGCGGAGTCCCTGCGCGGCCAGGGCGCCCGCGTCATCGTCACCGAGATCGACCCCATCTGCGCCCTCCAGGCCGCCATGGACGGCTACCAGGTCGCCACCCTCGACGACGTCGTCGAGACCGCGGACATCTTCATCACCACCACGGGCAACAAGGACATCATCATGGCGTCCGACATCGCCCGCATGAAGCACCAGGCGATCGTCGGCAACATCGGCCACTTCGACAACGAGATCGACATGGCCGGCCTGGCCAGGATCCCGGGCATCGTCAAGGACGAGGTCAAGCCGCAGGTCCACACCTGGACCTTCCCCGACGGCAAGGTCGTCATCGTGCTGTCCGA
>NZ_SDOY01000070.1 GCF_004117935.1 Streptomyces roseicoloratus
CCGGGTCGCGGCGGCGGTCGCGGCGGGGCGCAGCCGGACGGCGCCGACCAGGCGCCCGGCGCGGATGCCGAAGGCCTGCGCCGCTCCGTGGGCGCGCCAGGGCGCGCCGGGAGGGGACGGAGGAAGGAAGGGCAGGCGGGCCGCGTCGGCGGGGTCGAGCGGTGACAGGGTGACGACCCCGTCGGAGAGCTTCGCATCATCACGCACCCGGACGATCTTGTCGTCAATCGGCGCGTGCCACAATCGTTATCCGGACGATCCGGACCGACACGCGCGGGCGGCCCGCCGGGCATCACCCGAACGGCCCCGCGCGGGCGGTGTGACGTACGGCGAAGCTCCAGGCTGGGGGCGGAGCCACGGGCGCGGGAGGGCGGACGGTGAGCACGGAGGACCGCGATCACGTACGGAGGCGGAGCCGGGCGCGTCTGCTGGCGCGGTGCGCGCTGCTCGCCGCCGTGCTCGCGGTGGTCTCGCTGTTCGTGCCGTTCGGGAGCGGCGGACTGCTGATCGTCGCGAGCGGTCTGGCGGGACTCGCGCTGTGCGCCGCGGGCGTGTGGTGGTTCCTCGCCCACCGTGGACCCGTGCGCCTGCTGGGCGCGCTGCTCGCGGCCGCCACGCCGGCCGCCGTGCTGCTGCTCTACGTCGACCGCGGTCTGTGGCGGTCCGCCCTGACCTCGCTGCTGCTGTGGGGTGTGGCCCTGTTCTGCGCCCGGTCCGCGCTGCGCCGTCCCGAGCGCCGCCGGCGCGCCCGGCCGGCGCCGCGGCCGCGGCGGCCGGTGATCGTGATGAACCCGAAGTCGGGCGACGGCAAGGTCGGCCGGTTCGGGCTGGTCGAGAAGGCGGAGCGGCTCGGCGCGAAGGTCGTGCTGCTCGAACCGGCCGACCACGGCGAGGAGCCCGCCGACGTCACCGAGCTCGCCCGCGCGGCGGTCGCGGAGGGCGCCGACCTGCTGGGCGTCGCGGGCGGCGACGGCACCCAGGCGCTGGTGGCCGCCGTGGCGGCCGAGCACGACCTGCCGTTCCTGGTGATCAGCGCGGGCACCCGCAACCATCTGGCCATGGACCTGGGCCTCGACCGCACCGATCCGTCCCGTTGTCTGGACGCCCTCACCGACGGCGAGGAGCTGCGGATCGATCTCGGCGACGTCGGCGGGCGACCGTTCGTCAACACCGTCTCGTTCGGCGTGTACGCGGACGTCGTGCAGCATCCCGAGTACCGCGACGCCAAGGCGGGCACGGCCCTGAGCATGATGCCGGACCTGCTGGGCGGGGAGGCCGGGCGCCGCGTCGACGCCCGCGCCGACGGGGCGGCGCTGAGCGACCAGCAGGCCCTGCTGGTCAGCAACAACGCGTACAACTCCCCCGATCCCTTCGGCGGCGGGCGCAGACCGCGGCTGGACGGCGGCCTGCTCGGCGTGGTGGCCGTCCGGGTGGAGGGCGCGGCGCAGGCGGCCGAGCTCGCCGTCCGCGGCGCCCAGTCCGCCGGCCTCAACGTGCTCACCGCGCACCGGGTGGAGGTCACCGCCGGCACCGACACCCTGCCGGTCGCGGTCGACGGCGAGGCCCTGACGCTGCCGGCCCCGGTCGTGTGCACCATCCGCCCGCGCGCGCTGCGCGTCCTGGTCCCCCGTGACCGGCCCGGCACGGTTCCGGCCGCCCCGCCGACCAACTGGAACCGGATCCTCGTCCTCGCCGTCGGCCGTCGTATCCCCCGAGGAGGCTCCCATGGCTGAACCGCCCACCACCGGTGGGACCGCCCCGCCGCCCGATGGCACGGAGCGGCGCGGTGCGCCGCTCCGCTCCGTGCTCGCCGACCTCAGCGCGGTGGACGGCGCGCTCTACGCGGCGGTCGCCGCGACGCCGACGCCGGCCCTCGACCGGACGCTGCGCCGGCTCTCCCACGCCGCCGACCACTCGAAGATCTCGCTCGCCGTGGCCGCGCTGCTGGCCCTGCCGGGCGGACGCCCGCGGCGGGCGGCGGCGGCCGGGGTCGGCGCGATCGCGGTCGCCTCGGCGGTCGGCAACCTGCTGGGCAAGAGGCTCGTGCGCCGGCGCCGGCCCGACCGCGAGGCGGCCCGGGTCACCGTGGACCGGCACGTGCGGATGCCGACTTCGGCCTCGTTCCCGTCCGGGCACACCGCCTCGGCGGTGGCGTTCGCGACGGCCGTGGGCGTGGTGCTGCCTCCGGCGGCGTTCCCGCTGGGTGTGCTGGCCTGCGCCGTCGGCTACTCCCGCGTCCACACGGGCGTCCACTACCCCGGTGACGTCGCGGCGGGCGCGGTCCTCGGTCTGGCGAGCGCGGCGACGGCCCTGACGGCGGCGGAGGCGCTGCTGTCCCGCCCGCTGCCCTGGCCTGGCCCCGGACGGTGACGTCCGGCCGCCTTGCCCGGGCCGGCCTCCGCGGGAACAAGACGATGGCGCACGGGACTTGAAGGAGGACATGACGACGACTTCCTTCGATCCCCGCGGCCTCCTCGCCAAGAGCCGGCTCGGCGTGCTCGCCACCCTCAAGGCGGACGGCCGTCCGCAGCTGTCGCCCGTGCTGCCGTTCTACGACCCCTCGACCGAGACGCTGTACGTGTCGATGACCGAGGGCCGCGCCAAGACCGCGAACCTGCGCCGGGACCCGCGCGCTGCCCTGGAGGTGACCAGCGGGGACGGCCGGTCCTGGGCGACGGCCGAGGGCTCGGTGACGCTGGTCGGCCCCGGGACCGACCCGAACGGGCCCGAGGTCGAGGCGCTCGTGGACTACTACCGGCTCGCCGCGGGCGAGCACCCGGACTGGGAGGAGTACCGGGCGGTGATGGTGGCCGACCGGCGGGTGCTCATGCGGATGGCCGTGGACCACGTGTACGGGCAGTCCCTGGGGTGAGCCGGGCCCGGCCGGGCGCCGAAGGCACCCGGGCCGAAGGCACCCGGGCCGGGCCGGGCCGGCCCTGGGGGCCTCCGGTCCGGGCCGGGTGCGCGGCGGTCAGTTCTTGCGGACCGGGCCGAGGCGGCCGGCAGGGCGCTCGACCGGCTCGTCGCGGGCCTCGGCCCACAGCGAGCGGACATGGCCCAGGTGGCGCAGCATGCAGGCCTCGGCTGCCCCGCGGTCGCCGGAGAGCATCAGGTCGAGCAGTTCCAGGTGCTCCTCCGCCGAGGAGACCAGCTTCCCGGCCTCGTCGAGGCCGGTGAGCCCGTAGAGCCGGGAGCGCTTGCGGAGGTCGCCCACGGTCTCCACGAGGCGGTCGTTCCCGGCCAGGCCGAGCAGCGTGAGGTGGAAGAGGCGGTCGGCCTCGAGGTAGCCGATGAGGTTGTGCTCGCGCGCCTTGACGACGATGTCCTCGGCGAGCGGGCGCAGCTCCTCCAGCTGTTCCCGGGTGGCGAGTTCGGTGACCCGGCCGACCGTGGGGACCTCGATCAGCATGCGCAGCTCGGTGCACTGGTCGAGCTCGCGCTCGCTGACCTCGGTGATCCGGAAGCCCTTGTTGCGGACGGGCTCGACCAGCCCCTCACGGGCGAGGTCGAGCATCGCCTCGCGCACCGGGGTGGCCGACACGCCGAGCTCGGCGGCCAGGCCGGGCGCCGAGTAGACGCTGCCCGGCCGGAGTTCGCCCGCTATCAGGGCGGCGCGCAGCGCGTGGCCCACCTGGTCGCGGAGCCGCTCCTGGGCCTTGATGAGACTGTGCTGCTTCAGGTCACCCACGCTGATCCTCCGAGAACTCGCAGAAGGCCCAGCGTACAATGTCACGTTTCTCTGCCGGACGCCGCGCGGTGCAGGGCGACGGCCACGGCCAGATCCTCCCAGGCCATGCCCACGCTCTTGAAGAGCCGCGGTGCCTCCGGATCGGGCGGGTCCGCCCGGCCGGTGACCAGTTCCGCCAGGTTTCCCGCGATGTGCCCGGGCCCGACGACTCCTTCGGCTTCCGGGATCAGCAGGTCGCCGGCCTCGCGGGCCGCGGCGGCGCGCGACTCGACGTACACGGCCGCCCGCCGCACCAGGTCCGAGTCCGTCTCCCGGGCGTCCGGTTCGTGCGAGCCGACGGCGACGACCGTGGCCCCGGGCGCGACGCGCCCGCCGTCGAACAGGGGCGTGCGGGCGGTGGTGCAGCACACCACCAGCTCCGCGTCGGCCACGTCCTCGGGCACGCCCGTACGGGCCTTCGGTACGCCCAGGTCCCGGGCGTGTGCGACGAGGCAGGCGGCGCGCTCCGGGTTCCGCGCGACGACCACGGCCTCCGTCACCTCGCGCACCGCGAGCACCGCCTCCAGGTGCCCGTACGCCTGCGGACCCGAGCCGAAGAGCACGAGCCGTACCGGACGGCCGGGTGCCGTGAGGTGACGGACGGCCAGGGCGGAGACGGCCGGGGTGCGCAGGGCGGTGAGCGCGGCTCCGTCGATCACGGCCACCGGCCGCAGCGTCGGGCCGTGCAGGAGCAGATAGCTGCCGGTGATGCGCGGCAGCCCCAGGGCAGGGTTGCCGGGCGCCACTCCGGCGATCTTCACCCCGGCCCAGGACGCCGACGCGGCCGGCATGAGCAGCAGCTCGCCGGCCGGCACCGGCACGGCGGTGCGCGGCGGACAGTCCTCCGGGTCGAGCCCTTCTCGGAGCACCTCGGCCAGTGCGTCGACGGCCCCGGCCGGGGAGAGCAGCCGGGCGACGGCCGGGCCGTCGAGGACCTCCGGGTTCACAGGAGGAATCCGGTGCCGAGGGTGTCTTCCGGGCCGAGCACGAAGCGGTGCTCGCCCGTCCGGTGGGCCGTTCCGGTCACCTCGGTCACCAGCCCCTCCTCCGTCGCGGCTCCGGCGACCGTCCTGCCGGTGAACACCGTGCCCGCCACGGACTCGTGGGTGAGCACGTCGCCCGCGCCCAGGCGGCCCTCCCCGGCGAGGAGGGCCAGCCGGGCGGAGGTGCCGGACCCGCAGGGCGAGCGGTCGATCTGGCCGTCGGCGAAGACGGTGACGTTCCGCTGGTGCGGGCCGCTCGGGGTGTCGGGCAGGTCCTCGTGGAGGATCACGCCGTAGACACCGGACAGCAAGGGGTCCCCGGGATGCCGGGTGGCGGGGTGTCCGTCGAGGGCGTCGCGGATCTCGCGGCCCGCCCGGGTGAGGGCGGGCAGCGAGGCGCGGTCGACGGTGAGACCGAGGGCGTGCGCGGGCAGCGAGGCGTAGCAGGCGCCGGCGTGCGCGAGGTCGGCCTCGACCGTCCCGAGGCTCGTGGTCACCGGCACCTTCCGGGCGGACACCCGGGCCGGGACGTTGCGGAAGGTGACGCCGGTGGTGCGGCCCTCCGCGCGGTGCACGGTCGCGGTGACCCGCCCGGAGGGGACGTCGATGCGGACCTGGACGTCCCGGTCTCCGGGAGCGGTCACGAGGCCGGAGTCGACGGCCCAGACGCCCAGGGCCATGGTGCCGTGGCCGCAGGCCGTCGAGTAGCCGTCCTTGTGCCAGAACAGCACGCCGAGGTGGGCGCCGTCGTCGTCCGGCGGCACGACGAAGCCGCCGTACATGCCGGCGTGGCCGCGGGGTTCCCGGACGAGCAGCCGGCGCAGCTCGTCCAGGGCGCCGGGGCGCGGGGCGGTGCCGGAGCCTCCCGGCCCGAGGAGGGTGGCCCGGCGTTCGGCGACGGTGTCGCCGGGGAGCGGGGGCAGGCCCTCCGAGACGATCCGGAAGGGCTCGCCCGCCGTGTGGTAGTCGGTGGTGCGGACCTCGGTGGGACGGGGCCCGTCGGGACGGGCCCCGGTGGGGCGGACGCCGGGCGGGCTCACAGGAGGAACCCCGCGGGGAACGGGTCGGTGGGGTCGAGGAAGTACTGGGCGGTGCCGGTGATCCAGGCCCGCCCGGTGACCGTCGGGACGACCGCGGGCCGTCCGCCGACCGTGGTCTCGGCGACGAGCCGGCCGGTGAACTCCGTGCCGATGAAGGACTCGTTGACGAAGTCCGTGTCCAGGGGCAGGAGTCCGCGGGCGTGCAGCTGGGCCATCCGGGCGCTGGTGCCCGTGCCGCACGGGGACCGGTCGAACCAGCCGGGGTGGATGGCCATGGCGTGCCGTGAACGGCGGGCGTCGGAGCCGGGCGCGGCGAGGTAGACGTGCTTGACGCCGCCCTGCGCGGGGTCCTCCGGGTGGACCGGCCGGTCGGGGCTGCCGTTGACGGCGTCCATGACGGCCAGGCCGGCGGCGAGCAGGTCCTGCTTGCGGTCCCGGTCGAAGGGCAGCCCGAGCGAGTCGAGTTCCACGAAGGCGTAGAAGTTGCCGCCGTAGGCCAGGTCGTAGGTGACCGTGCCGTATCCGGGCACCTCGGCCTTGAGGTCGAGGCCGACGCAGAAGGCGGGCACGTTGGTGAGGGTGACGCCAATGGCGGCGCCGTCCTCCACGCGGACGTCGACGCTGACGAGCCCGGCCGGGGTGTCGAGCCGGACGGTGGTGACCGGCTCGCTGACCGGCACCATGCCGGTCTCGACGAGGACGGTGGCGACGCCGATGGTGCCGTGGCCGCACATCGGCAGCAGGCCGGACACCTCGATGAACAGGACGCCGTAGTCGGCGTCGGGGCGGGTGGGCGGCTGGAGGATCGCGCCGCTCATGGCGGCGTGTCCGCGCGGCTCGTACATGAGGAGGGTGCGCAGGTGGTCGAGGTGCTCGATGAAGTGGAGCCGCTTCTCGGCCATGGTGGCGCCGGGGATCACCCCGACGCCGCCGGTGATCACCCGGGTGGGCATGCCCTCGGTGTGCGAGTCGACCGCGTGGTAGACGTGACGGGTGCGCATGGGTGCGTCCGGTCCTCTCAGTGGTGGCCGTCGGCCAGGGCCTTCTCGGTGGCGGCGCGTACGGCGGCGGCCGTGTCGCCGGTGAGCGGGAGGCGGGGCTGCCGGGTGGGGCCGCCGGGCCGGCCGGCGATGTCCATGGACAGCTTGATGGCCTGCACGAACTCCGTCTTGGAGTCCCAGCGCAGCAGCGGGTGCAGCGACTTGTAGAGGGGCAGCGCGGTGGCCACGTCCCCGGCGACGGCGGAGCGGTAGAGCTCGGCGCAGGAGGCCGGGAGCGCGTTGGGGTAGCCGGCGATCCAGCCCACCGCGCCCGCCAGGGCCAGTTCGAGCAGGACGTCGTCCGCGCCGATCAGCAGGTCCAGCTCCGGGGCCAGTTCGGCGATCTCGTAGGCGCGGCGGACGTCGCCGCTGAACTCCTTGACGGCCACGATGTCACCGGCCGCGTGGAGCCGGGCGAGGAGCGCGGGCGTCAGGTCGACCTTGGTGTCGATCGGGTTGTTGTACGCCACGATCGGGAGGCCCGTCTTCGCGACCTCGGCGTAGTGGGCGAGGACAGCGGCCTCGTCCGCGCGGAACGCGTTGGGCGGCAGCAGCAGCACCGAGCCGGCGCCGGCCTCGGCGGCCTGCTCGGCCCAGCGCCGGGACTCCGCGCTGCCGTAGGCGGCGACGCCGGGCATGACGCGGGCGCCGTCACCGGCGGCCTCGACCGCGGTGCGGACCACCCGGGCCCGCTCCTCCGGAGTCAGGGTCTGGTACTCGCCCAGGGATCCGTTGGGTACGACGCCGTCGCAGCCGTTGTCGATCAGCCAGCGGACGTGCTCCGCGTAGGCGTCGTGATCGACCGAGAGGTCGGCGCGCAGCGGGAGGGTGGTGGCGACCATGATGCCGCGCCAGGGGCGGGTGGGGCTCCAGTGGGAGGAGGCGGTCACGCTCTCGCTCATCGGCAACTCTCCTTTGTAGTGTGTGACATTTTATTGAGGGGTGTACGTCGGTCACAAGACCGCCGCGGGGGTGAATCGGCTCGGGTCGGCGGGAATCGGCTCGGGTCGGTGGGGATCAGCTCGGGTCGGCGGGCAGGGCGGCCAGCCGGCGCAGCGGCACCGGGCAGGCGAGGGGACGGCGGTCGGGCGCCGGGGGCACCCCGCACAGGGCGGCCAGGGCCGGACCGCACATCCGGCCCTGACACCACCCCATCCCCGCGCGGGTCAGCAGCTTCACCGTCCGCGCGTCGCGTGCGCCGAGATCCGTGACGGCCTCGCGGATCTCCCCCGCCGTCACCTCCTCGCAGCGGCACACGTCGGCGCTGTCGGCCAGCCACTCCGTCCAGCCCTCGCCGGGGCGGTGAGCCGCGCCCATCGCGTCGGCGAAGGCGCGGAGGCGGGCGCGGGCGCGCCGCAGGGATTCCGGGGCGGCGGAGGCGGCGGATCCGGAGGCGGCGGGCGCGGCGGGTGCCGTACGCGCGCCGGGCCCCGCGGCCCGGGCGGCGCCGGCGATCGCATGGGCGGCCAGGGCGCCCTCCACCAGGGCCAGCTGGGCGCCTCCGATGCCGCCGGTCTCGCCCGCGGACCAGACGCCCGGCACCGAGGTGCGCAGGTCGTCGGTGAGGGCGAGGGCCACCGTGCCGTCCGCCGCCGTCCGGGTCGCACAGCCCAGCCCGGTCGCCAGGGACAGTTCGGGCACCAGGCCGTGGCCGACCGCCACCGCGTCGCACGGGATGCGGCGGGCGGTGCCGGGGACGGGGCGCCAGTCGCGGTCCAGCCGGGCGACGGTCACGGCCTCCACCCGGTCGGTGCCGTGCGCCTCGACGACGGCGTGCCGGGTCAGCAGCCGGGTGTGGTGGCGGACGAGCGCGGAGCCGTAGCGGGCGCCTTCGACGAGTTTGGCCGGGTTGCGGGCGAGGGCGGCCGTATGGGCGGCGTAACCGCCGTACCCGGACGCCTCGACGACCGCGGGGACCCGCGCTCCGGCGGCCGACAGGGAGGCGGCGACGGCGAGCAGCAGCGGGCCGCTGCCGGCGACGACGATCCGCCGGCCCGGCAGCACCAGGCCGGCCTTGAGCATGGCCTGCGCGCCGCCCGCGCCGACCACGCCGGGCAGCGTCCAGCCGGGGAAGGGCAGTTGGCGCTCGTACGAGCCGGTGGCGAGGAGGACGGCGCGGGCGATGACGGGAGCGGGTGCCTCGGTCTCACCGCCGGGGCCGGTCGCCTCGGCGGCGGCGCCGGCGGGCGCGGGCGCCTCCGCGGCGCGGTCGGCGCGGGTGTGGACCGTCCAGGAACCGGTGTCGCCGGACGGCAGGACCGCCCAGACGTGGTGGTGCGGCAGGTAGGTGATCCCGCCCCGCCTCCGGTGGGCCTCCAGGCGGCGCGTGAGGTCCGCGAAGGCCCGCCAGTCGTGGTGCAGGGCCTGGGGGCGCTCGGCGCCGAGGCCGGGTGCCGGCTGTCGGTAGTACTGGCCCCCGGGACGGGCGCCCGCGTCGAGCAGGGTCACGGAGAGGCCGAGGTCCGCGGCCGTGACGGCCGCGGCGAGGCCGGCCGGGCCCGCGCCGACGACGGCGAGGTCAGCGGTCGAGTGCGGCACGGCCCGTTCCTTCCTGGGTGGTGACGGCGTCGCCCGGGCGGGCCTGCACCATGCAGGCGCGCTGGTTCGGGCGGCCGTTGACGGTGACCAGGCAGTCGTAGCACTGGCCGATGCCGCAGAAGACGCCGCGCGGCGCGGCGCCGTTGCGGGTGGTGCGCCAGGAGACGATGCCGGCCGACCAGAGCACCGCGGCGACGGACTGGCCCTCCTGGGCCGGGAGTTCGCGGTCGTCGAAGGTCAGGGTGTACGTGGTGCGCGGTGCGCCGCCCACGAGGTCGCGCGGGGTGGTCACAGCGTGGCTCCTGGGTGGTCGGTGGGTGCGTGGCGGCCGTGGGTCATGCGGCTTCCCCGTCGTGGTCGGCGAAGTCCCGGGCCGGCGAGAAGGGCGCCGGGTCGAGGGGCGGTGCCGAGCCGGTCAGCGTCGCCGCGATGAGCGCTCCGGTGGCGGGGGCCAGGCCGATGCCCGCGCCCTCGTGGCCGCAGGCGTGGTGCAGGCCGGGGACCCTCGGGTCGGCGCCGATCGCCGGGAGGTGGTCCGGGAGGTACGGGCGGAAGCCGTGGTACGCGCGGATCACCTCGACGTCCGCGAGGAAGGGGAAGAGCGCGGCCGCCTGGCCGGCCAGCCGGCGCAGGGCCTCCGTGGACAGCGAGCGGTCGAAGCCGACGCGTTCGCGGGTGGCGCCGATGAGGACCGGGCCGGACGGCGTGCCCTCCACGACCGCGGAGGACTGCAGGGCCGCGGAGCCGCTGGCCACGTCGGCGACGTAGTCGGCGGCGTAGACCTTGTGGTGGACCATGCGGGGCAGTGGTTCGGTGACCAGGACGAAGCCCCGGCGGGGCAGGACGGGGAGGGTGCTGCCGGCGAGGCGGGCGACGTCGCCGCCCCAGGTTCCGGCGGCGTTGACCACGGCGGGCGCGAGGAGTTCGCGGCGGGTGGTGCGGACGCCCGCGACGTGTCCGGCGGGCGTGCGCAGGACGTCCGTGACCTCCTCGCCGAGGTGGACGGGCACCCCGGAGGCCTCCAGGAGTCGCGCGGCGGCCTTGGCGGGCTGGACCTGGGCGTCCTGCGGGTAGTGGAAGCCGCCCGCCTGGTCCGGCGCCAGATGGGGTTCGAGGGTGGTCAGGTCCGCGGCGGCGATCTCGTCGGCCCGGACCCCCGCGGTCCGCTGCGCGTCGGCGAACACGCGGAGGGCCTTCAGGGTGGGCTCGTCGTGCGCCACGACGAGCCCGCCCTTCGGCTCGTACTCGATGTCCGCCGGGAGTGCGTCGGACAGCTCGCGCCAGAGTCTCGTGGACAGCAGCGCGAGGTCGAGCTCGGGGCCCGTCCCCTTGTCGGAGACGAGCAGGTTGCCTTCCCCGGCACCTGTGGTGCCGCCCGCGACGGGACCGCGGTCGACGACGGCGACGGAGAGTCCGGAGCGCGCCGCGTAGTACGCGCAGGCGGCTCCGACCACGCCGGCACCGATGATCACGGCATCCAGGGAGTGTCTCTTGGGCACGACAGTAATATGTCACATTCTTCAGGCGGTGACCAGGGGTTTTCGGCCCCTGGTCACCGCGTTGACGGCGGATCAGGCGGAAATCGGACGGTTCGGCCGGCAGCGGCCCGGGGTCAGCTGCGGAGCGGGCCCTCACAGCGGTAGCTCGACGTGCCCGCGACCCGGTTGGACCAGATCTCGACCGGCCCGAAGCTGCAGTTCATGTCGGCGAGGTTGTTCAGGTGGGATTCCCTGGCGCGGTCGAGGATGAAGTAGTCGACCGTCTCGGACATGTCCTTGAAGACGCGGTCCTCGCTGTTCGCGTCGCTGAGGTTGGCGGTGATCCGGCCCGTGCAGACGAAGCGCCGCTTGCCGGGGTCGCCGTTCTCGACGCAGTCCGGGTTGCTGTAGGTGGCACCGGCGAAGGCGGTCTTGACGCCCACCACGGTGGAGTACGTCAGCTGCTCGTTGGGCGTGAAGGTGGTGTTCGGCACGAACAGGTCGTTCACCTTGGCGATCTGCGCGTCCAGGAAGCGGTCGTAGGCCGCCTGGAGGCCGGCGTCGGAGCTGAGGCGCTCGCGCCAGGCGTCGTAGCCCGCGACGTCGTTGGCGCGCAGCCGGCCGTACATCGCGCGGAGCTCGGACGGCCGCTCGGTCCACAGGAACTCGAAGAAGGTGCCCGCGTAGTTGTAGAAGCGGAAGCCGTCGCCGTCGTAGGTGGCGTGCAGCAGCTGGCGCACGCTCATGCGGGGGCCGCCGCCGGCCGTGTCGTTGATGATGCCGCGGACCAGGGACTTGCGGACGGCGATGCCGTCGTCGCGGGTCGCGCCGTCGAAGAACTCGGCGGTGCCCTCGTCCATGGCCGTGGTCCGGTCGCCCTGGTACCAGGGGCCCTCGCCGAAGAAGCCGGGGACGGCGAAGCGGCCGTTGAGGTAGTGCGTGTACTCGTGCCGGAAGAGCTCTTCCAGGGTGAGCGTGGAGTCCTGCGGGACGCGGCGCTGGTAGGTGTAGAAGGTGGCGCCGTTCTCGATGTAGATGCCGCCGTTGTTCGTCGAGTACCCGGTGAGGATCGGGTGGTAGTTCTCGTAGTCGGCGCGCGAGGCGTAGAGGACGATGTTCAGGGTGGTGTTGGGATCGCCGGCGAGCGGCTGGTCGGTGCCGAGCACGCGGTGGTACTGGGCCTTGACCTGCTTGCTGGCGTAGTACAGCTGGTCGACGGTGGCCCGGTCGAGGCCGGTGCGCACCTTGATGGCGCCGTTGTCGTAGGTGTACGTGTACGGGAAGATGCGCTTCTCGATGTCGGCCTTGCAGACGTCGTACTGCGCGCAGGCGTCGTAGAAGTTCAGCCAGTTGACGAGGCTCGCCCACGGGGCGCTGCCGGCGCCGAAGCCGGACTGGACGGGGCCGAGGAGGGCGCCGAGGTCGGCCGTGATCGTGGCCTGGAGGCCGGATATCTGGCCGAAGCGGCCGTACTCGGAGAGCGCGTCGCGGGCGGCCCAGTCGTTGGCGGTGCCCTTGAGGTGGGTGTAGCCGGAGAAGGCCTTGAAGGCGGCCCGGTAGGCGGGGTCGGCCTTCGCGGCGGCGTGGAAGGCGGCGTCCTGGTTGCCCGGGTAGACGCCGAGGTAGTTCACGGACAGCGCGGCGAGGGCGGCGCCGCCCCAGGTGGCGTCCTTGTTGGTCGCGGTGTGCGCGCCGTCCATGGTCGCCAGGACCTTCACGATGAGGCCGAGCTGGTGCTGGCGCAGGCCGGGCGCGCTGCCGATGTAGAGGGCCTCGCGCAGCGTGCGGGCGTTGGTCGCGGTGGCGTCGAAGGTGCGGGCGGCGTTGCCGAAATCGGCGATCGCCCGGCGGATCGCGTCGACGGTGGGGGCGTCGGTGATGTCGATCTCGGTACGGGAGAAGTCGTGGTAGGCCACCGCGTGGAGGTAGGTGAACATCTCCTCCAGGTGGGTGGCGTTCCGGCCGTCGTGGGCGGCGGCCAGGGAGGAGATCCTGCGGGCGACGGCCTGGACGTGGGCGTCGGACATGACGGGGGCCAGTCGGGCGTCCCAGGTCCAGATGAGGTTGCGCAGACAGCCGTCGGCGGTCACCGCGGGGTCCGCGAGGAAGTCGGCGAACCGCTCGGGCGAGAGGCCCTTGATGCCGTCGAGGGTGCAGGGGACGCCGGAGGCGAGGCGGGGCGCGGCGGTGCGGGCGGCCTTGGCCTGCGGGGTGGCGGGGCCGGGGACGCGGGTCTTGATGCCGCCGGGCGCGGGCGCCGGAGCGGGCTTGGCGACCCTGGCGTCGGCGAGGTGCTCGACCTCGTCGAAGGGGTTGGGCGCCGGCGCGGCGAAGGCGGCCGGGGCCTGCGCGGGGGTCTGCGCCGGGGCCGCGGCGGGTCGCTCCGCGGCCAGGACGGACTGTCCGGCGGAAGCGACGAGGGTCACCGCCACGGCGGTGGCGAGGAGGGAGCTGCGCACGACTCTGTGCTGGGACAACCTGGGCTCCTGACAAGTGGGGGATGGCCGTAGGCGCAGTGAACTCCCCCGGCTCGAGGGGGAGTTGACGATCGTCGAACTCACCGCGCGAGCTGTAACATAGTAATGTGAAATTGCACTGACAAGGTCTGCGCACCCGTCAGTTGAGAAAGCACTTACGGAACGGCCCCCTCCGCCCGACGGGCCCCGGCCGCCCTGACCCGATGCCCGCCGCCGCACTCCTCGCCCTCGTCCTGGACGACCCCGAGCGAACCCGCCGGCCGGGCCCCCCGCCGGCCGGGGGCGTGCCACCGGCGCCGGCCCGCGGGGCGCACCCGGTGGCGCGGGCGCGCGGGCGGTTACCCTGGCGCCCGACGCGAGGAGGCAGCATGGCACGGATGCCGTCGGCGGAGCGACGCCGGCAGTTGGTCGAGGCGGCGGTCCGGGTCATGGCCAGGGACGGGGTCGCGCGGACGACGACCCGGGCCGTCTGCGCCGAGGCCGAGGTCTCGCTCAGCGTCTTCCACTACTGCTTCGACTCCAAGCAGGAGCTCCTGGAGGCGGCGATCGGCTCCATCACCGGCAACTACGTGGCCCGCGTGATGTCGGCGGTCGAGCCGCGCGCGACGCTGCGGGAGACGGTGCGGGACGCGCTCGGCACGTACTGGGAGGACGTGACCGACCACCCCGCCGAGCACATGCTCACCTACGAGCTCACCCAGTACGCGCTGCGCAAGGAGGGCTTCGAACGGCTCGCGCGGGCGCAGTACGAGCAGTACGTGGCGTCCGCCGCGGTCCTGGTCGAGCAGGTGTGCGCGGTGCGCGGCATCACGCCCGGGGCGCCGGTGGACCTGATCGCGCGGATGCTCGCGGCGACCATCGACGGCCTCACCCTGCAGTACCTGGTGCTCGGCGACGACCGGGCCGCGGAGGCGCTGCTCGACGCGACCGCCGACCAGATGGTGGCGCTGATCCAGGGCTGAGGACCGCGCCCGCGCCGTCGCCGATCCGCCAACAGGTCATGTGACCCGGACTCTTGACTCACTCTCCGATCCTCGCGATCCTCGGCGCGGAGCCGCTGTTACCGCAAGAAACACCCGGACGGCTCGCAGCCCGGTATCCCCCATGACCGAAGGCATCGCAGACCATGAATCGACCATCAACACGCGGGGCGGGCGGCCGGTTCGCGCTCGTGTCCCTCTTCATCGCCCTGGCCACCGTCGTCTTCGGCGCCGGCCCGGTACCCGCCGCCGACGCGGGCGGCTCCTGGTGGGAGCCGACCGCCCGCCCGGCGCCCGACTCGCAGATCAACGTCACGGGCGCGCCGTTCACCGGAACGGACGCCTCGGGCAAGGTGCGCGGCTTCGTCGACGCCCACAACCACCTCATGTCCAACGAGGGCTTCGGCGGCCGCATGATCTGCGGCCGGACGTTCTCCGCCGCGGGGATCGCCGACGCGCTCAAGGACTGTCCGGAGCACTACCCGGACGGTTCGGGCGCCCTGTTCGAGCACGTCACCGGCGGTGACAACGGCAAGCACGACCCGGTCGGCTGGCCCACCTTCACGCACTGGCCGGCCAACGACTCCCTGAGCCACCAGCAGAACTACTACGCGTGGGTCGAGCGGGCCTGGCGCGGCGGCCAGCGGGTGCTGGTCAACGACCTCGTCACCAACGGCCTCATCTGCTCGCTGCTGCCCCGGGACCGCGGCTGCGACGAGATGGACGCGATCCGTCTGGAGGCCCGGAAGACGTACGAGCTCCAGGACTACGTCGACAAGATGTACGGCGGGCCCGGCAAGGGCTGGTTCCGCGTCGTCACCGACTCGGCGCAGGCCCGTTCGGTGATCGAGCAGGGCAAGCTCGCCGTCGTCCTCGGCGTCGAGGCCTCGGAGCCGTTCGGCTGCAAGATGATCCTCGACGTCGCCCAGTGCGACCAGGCGGACATCGACAAGGGGCTCGACGAGCTGTACGGCCTCGGCGTGCGCAGCATGTTCCTGTGCCACAAGTTCGACAACGCGCTGTGCGGCGTCCGCTTCGACAGCGGCACGACCGGTGTCGCCGTCAACATCGGCCAGTTCCTGTCCACCGGCACCTTCTGGACCACGGAGAAGTGCACGGGTCCGCAGGCCGACAACCCGATCGGCCTGGCCGCCGCGCCGGCCGCGCTGGCCGAGAAGCTGCCGCCGGGCGTGACCGTGCCCTCGTACGCCTCCGACGCCCGCTGCAACAAGCGCGGACTCACCCGCCTCGGCGAGTACGCCCTGAAGGGCATGATGCAGCGCGGGATGATGCTGGAACTCGACCACATGAGCGTCAAGGCGGCCGGGCGGGCGCTGGACATCCTGGAGTCCGAGGAGTACCCGGGCGTCCTCTCCTCGCACAGCTGGATGGACCTGGACTGGACCGAGCGGCTCTACCGCCTCGGCGGCTTCGCCGCCTCGTACATGCACGGCGCGCAGGGCTTCGTCGGCGAGGCCGCGCAGAAGGCCGACCTGCGGAGGAAGTACGGCGTCGGCTTCGGCTACGGCACCGACATGAACGGTGTCGGCGGCTGGCCGGGTCCGGTCGGCGAGAACGCCCCGAACGCCGTGACGTACCCGTTCAAGAGCTTCGACGGCGGCTCGACGCTCGACCGGCAGGTCACGGGCGAGCGCACCTGGGACCTCAACAAGGACGGTGCGGCGCACAACGGCCTGGTCCCGGACTGGGTCGAGCAGATCCGGCTCACGCCGGGCGGCCCGGCCGTCGTGGAGGAGCTGTCGCGGGGCGCCGAGTCGTACCTGACGACGTGGAAGGCCACCGAGCGGCACGAACTCGGCGTGAACCTGGCCTCCGGCGCGCCCACCGCGGCGAGCACCACCCAGTGGTGGAACCCGTTCGTGGACTACTCGCCGGGGCTCGCCACCGACGGGAACACCGGCACCCGCTGGGCCAGCGAGTGGTCCGACGACCAGTGGTGGCAGGTGGACCTCGGCTCCTCGCGCCGGATCGGCCGGGTCACCCTGGACTGGGAGGCGGCCTACGCGCGGGCCTACCGGATCGAGCTGTCGGACAACGGCACCGACTGGCGTTCCGTGTGGTCCACGGACTCCGGTGACGGCGGCTACGACACGGCGGAGTTCGCCTCGCAGTCGGCCCGCTACGTACGGGTCCACGGCGAGCGGCGCGGGACGGGCTGGGGCTATTCGCTCCACGAGGTGAAGGTCACCAGGTCCTGATCCCGTCGTACCGAGCGGAGGGGGCCTGCCGGAGTTCCTCCGGCAGGCCCCCTCGTCGTGTCGGGCGCCCTACAGGGCGCGGCAGAGCAGGGCGTCGGGGGTCTTGCCCTTCGCCCAGGCGCCGGTGAAGGCGATCCCGGCGGCGTACTCCGTGGTGGCGCACTGGCCCTTGTAGTTGCCCTGGGCGAACTCGCCGCCGGGGTCGCCGGCCGGCCGGTTGTCGCCGCGGTCGAACCACACGGTGCGGCCGGTGACGGGCAGGGCGCGGGTGGCGGGGGCGCAGAGGGCGGCCGAGACGGCCTGGCCGCGGACGCTGTAGCCGACCAGGAACCGGTCGCGGGGGCACTGGAGTTTGCTGTACCCGGAGGCCCAGTCGCCCTCCTTGACGTGGCGCTCGTCCGTGACGACGGTGAACGCTCCCGTGGGAGCGGTGAGCCGGGCCGCTCCGGCGTCGGCGCACAGGCCCCGGCCGTCGCGGTGGGCGAGTCCGAGGAGCCGCTGCCCGTCGGGGCAGACGCCCTTGCGGGCGCCGTGGTCCCAGTCGCCGCCCGCGCGGGCGCGGAGCGACTGGACGGCGTCCGCGTGGTCGAGGTTGAGCTGGTCCCAGGTGTCGGTGACCGGTACGGGGCCGGTCTTCGCGGGTGCGGTGACGAGCCGGGTCCAGTGGGCGGCACGCCAGTCGTCCCCGTCCAGGACGCCGGAGCGGCGGCCCTGGGTGTCGTAGTCGAGGAGCTTCCATCGCCCGTGGCCGGTGAAGCCGACGAGGGGCCAGTAGGCGAAGTCGGCGTCCGTGGCGACGAGGTGGTCGACGAAGTTGCCGAACCAGGCGCGGCCCTGGGGGCCGGTCTCGTCGGCGCCGATGCCGAACTCGCTGATCCACACGGGGGCGGTGTAGTGCCGGCCGGTGTCGGCGGAGACGAAGAAGGCCTGCCGGTCCAGGGTCGCGAACAGGTCCTCGCGTGACAGTTCCTGGTAGCGCTGGTCATGGGTCTCGCCGGTGCCGGTGGCTCCGGTGTGGTGCGGTCCCGTGTACCCGTAGAAGTGGGCCGAGTAGACGAGTTTGTCGGAGGCGACGAGGGTGTGGGAGAGGGTGCGGGCGGGTTCGAGGGTGGGCCGCCCGTGTGGGGTGATGTCGGTGGGGATGCCCTGCCAGTTGATGCCCTCGACGATGACGAGGAGGTCCGGGTTCGCCTCGGTGAGGAGGCGGTCGCCGAGCCGCTGGGTGGCGGTCCACCAGTCGTGGTCGTTGCCCCAGCCCCAGTTGGCGTCGTCCGTGACGGTGCGCCGGACCTCGTTGTAGAGGTCGGCGCCGACGACCCGCTGGTTGCCCTGGTAGCGCTTGGCGAGGAACAGCCAGTCGTTCTCCCACTGCGCGGTGGACTGGCTGGTGTTCCAGCGTTCGTTGCCGTCGAGACCGCAGCACCAACGGGAGGTGTTGGTGTGGTTGTTGAGGATGACGGCGAAGCCCTCGGCGGTGGTGGCGGCGACCACGGCGTCGAAGACCTGGAGCGGCGTGCGGCCGCGGAGCCGGGGATTGGCCGCGACCGCCGCGTCGGGGACGGGGCGCTGGTCGTGGAGCATCTCGTTGGAGAAGGGCAGCCGGATACTGTTGATGCCGAGGGCGTGGAAGTCGGCGAGGATGGTGGCGAGGGGCGCCCGGTCGAGGCCGAGCGGGAGCTGGTCGGACTTCTCCGCGTCGTGGTGGTTCGCCGGGTCGGCGATGTCGCCCGAGCCGTTCCACGAGCCCTGCGCGCCGTGCCAGTTGCCGGACTTCAGTTTGAAGCGGGCGCCGTCGGCGTCGACGACGTACCGGCCCCGGGTGGACAGGGGCGGTCGCCAGCTGTCGGCGAGGGCGGTTCCGGCCGGGCTGACGGTGCCGGCGGCCGTGGTGGCCGTGGTGGCCGTGGCGGAGAGGGCGAAGGCGGGTGCCGCGGGTGTCGCGGGTGCCGCGGCAGCCAGGAGGGCCGCGGCGAGCGCGGCCCCCAGGAGTGTTCTCTTCACGGTGTCCTTCGATGGGTGAGGGTGTCAGCCGGCCGCGGGGCCGGTCCAGTCGGCGGGCACGTGGGCGAGCCGTACGCGCTGGGGGTGGTCGCCGACCTCGACGGAGGCGACCCGCCGGCCGGTGGCGAAGTCGATCGCGCTGACCCGGTCGGCGCCGCTCTCGGAGACGACGCAGGAGCGTCCGTCGCCGCTGACGGTGGCCCAGTACGGCTTGGAGGTCTCGACCAGCGGACCCTGGGCGAGGGTCGCGCGGTCGACGACGGTGGTGTAGTCGTCCATGGTGCCGGCGACGCACAGCTTGCCGCCGTCGGGACTCATCGACAGGCCGTGGTGGCGGGAGTCGTTGACCCACTTCGTGCGGTCGGGGTCGGTCGCCGGGTTGCCGGGCAGGGCCTTGAGGCGGGTGATCCGGTCGGTGGCGACGTCGTACTCGAGGAAACCGTTGAAGAAGGAGACCTGGAAGTAGATCTTCTTCTCGTCGGGCGTGAAGACGAGGGGGCGCACGGCGTCGGAGAGGTCGCCGCGGCCGAAGGCGTCGAGCCGCTCGCGCATGTCGATGACACGGACGGTCTCGAAGGTGTCCGCGTCGACGACGGTGATCCTCCGGTCACCCTTGGTCCAGTCGAGCCAGGGGGCGTCCAGGGCGGTGGTGACCTCGCCGATGGACATGTTCCAGAGCAGTCCGTCGGAGGTGAAGACGTTCTCGTGGGGTTTGTCGCCCGTCTTGAAGGAGCCGAGCTGGCGGCCCGTGACGACGTCGAGGACGTGGACGGTGTTGGCGGTGGAGGCGGAGACGGCGACGCGGGTGCCGTCCGGCGAGACGGCCATGTGGTCGGATCGGTATCCGGCCACCGGGAAGCGCCAGTTGATCCGTCCGGTGCGCAGGTCGACGGAGACCACGTCGGCGAAGCTGGGCCGGGAGACGACCATCGCGGAGCCGTCGGGCGTGGCGTACATGTCGTCGACGAACTGGTCGTGGCCCTCGCCCGGCCCGTTGCGCACTCCGAGGAAGAACGCCAGCTTGATCGGGTCGAGACGGATCTCGCGCATCCGCTGGTCGCGGTCGGGGATGACGTTCACGCGCCCGATGCGGCGGAACTCCCCGCGGGACTCGATGACGTCGGCGGTGCCGTCCCAGTTGTTGCCGACGAACATCACCTCGCGCAGCCCGGCGGCGGTGCCCGCCGTGTCGCCGCCGGTCGGGACGGCGGCCGCCGGTGCGGCGGCGGCACCGGAACCGGCGAGGGCGGCGAGCAGGGCGAGCGCTGCGGCGAGGGGGCCGCCGATCCGCCGGCGACGGCCGCGCGGGGACCGCGGCACGGGTTCGGGGAAGGGGGTACGGGGAGAGGGCATGGGGGTTCCTTCTTCCGGCTCCGGACAGGGCTTACCGGCGGTAAGCGCGCGAGGCTCCCCCGAGGGAAGCATGACCGTGCCGCGCTCAACAAGCCCTCGGAGCCGCCCTGTTACCCCTGAGTACGACGTCCGGGCACAGCAGCCGCACAGGGCCTTCACATCGTCCACAAATAGGCTGGTAGCGGCCCTCCCGACGGGTGCGGGCTCGGGCAGAATGCGGGACGACGGGGACGGTCGGGCACGGTGGTACGGGAGGCACGGTCTTGCCGGTGGGGTCCTTGGCCATGGCATGGTCGCGGTCCACGAGATGGTCGCGCGCACTGCGGCGGTCGAGCGGCGTGGGCTCGGCGCTCCCGCGCGCCCGCTCCTTCATGATCCTCACCACGCTGCTGTACCGCGCGAGCCATCTCACCGTCGGCGTCGTCGCCGTCGCCCAGCGCGGCGGCCGGCCGGTGCCGTACCTCGGGATCGCCGCCGCGCTCGGCCTCAGCGTCCTCGTGTACGGGACCGCCCTGCGGCGCGGCTGGTTCGACGTCCGGCACGTGGCGGCGGACGTCCTCGTCACCGGCTGTCTGCTGCCCTTCGCCGTCTACGCCTGGGGCGGGCTGCGGGAGACCCCCGCGATCGGCTGGGCGATGCTGCTCGGCGGTTCGTCCAGCGCCACCGCGGCCATCGCCCTCCGCCGGCCGCACGCCCTCGCCGCCGTCGCCGTGCTGGTCGCCACCCATCTCGTCGGCTACGAACTCGTGGGCGCCAGCCCGGCCGTGCTCGGCGGACACCTCAACTCACTGCTCTCCTCCGCGGTGATGGCCTGGGTCATGTGGTGGTACCTGCGCCGCCAGGGCCGGCTGCTCGACGAGGCGAACGCCCGCGCGCTCGCCGCCGAGGCGCAGAAGGCCCGTTACGCCGAACGGCTGGACCACCACCGGGCGCTGCACGACACCGTGCTCGCCACCCTGACCACGCTCGCCGCCGGTGGTGTCGACGCCAACGCGCCCGAGGTGCGCGAGCGCTGCGCCCGCGAGGCCGCCTATCTGCGGCGGCTCATCCAGCAGACCGCCGAGGAGGTCCACCACCCCGAGATGGGCGCCGCCCTGGAGGAGGCCGTCAGCTCCGTGGAGTGCCTGCGGCTGCGGGTCACCGCCCAGTACCACGGACTGCCCGAGGTGCCGCCCGCGGTCGCCGCCGCGTTCGCCGACGCCGCCCGCGAGGCCCTCAACAACGTGCGCCGCCACGCGGGCACCGGCCACGCCTACCTCACCGCCACGGGCGACGCCGGCGGCGCGGGCGCCGTCGTGACGGTCGTCGACCGGGGCCCGGGCTTCGACCCCGACCGCCACGTGCCCGGCTTCGGCCTGCGCGGATCCGTGCACGCCCGGATGGCCGAGGTGGGCGGCCGCGCCGTCGTCGACACGGCGCCCGGCGAAGGCGTACGGGTGGAGCTGCGTTGGCCGGCGTGATCACCGTGGCGGTCGTCGACGACGACCGGATGCTCCTCGACGGCATGAGGTCCTGGCTGGGCTCCGTACCGGAACTGCGCCTGGTGGCCACGGCCGGAACGGTCGGCGAGCTCCTGGCCGTGCCGGCGGGGCCCGCCGGCACGCCGCCCGACGTCGTGCTGCTCGACCTGGTGCTCCGGGACGCCTCCGCGCCGGCCGACAACATCCGGCGGCTGCGTGCCGCCGGCAGCCGGGTCCTGATGATCAGCACCGTGCCCGACCGCACCCGGATCATCGAGGCGCTGCGCGCCGGCGCCGACGGCTATCTGACCAAGGACAACGACCTGCCGACCCTCGTCGCCGCCGTCAAGGACGTGGTGGCCGGACACGGCGCCCACTCCCCCGAACTCGCCTTCGCCTGCGCCCATGACGACAGCCCCTCCCGGCCGAAGCTCTCGCCGCGCGAACGGCAGGTCCTGCTCGACTACGCCTCGGGCCTGACCCTCAAGTCCACCGCCCGGCGCGCCGGGATCACCGTGCACACGGCGAAGGACTACCTCGACCGGGTCAAGGCCAAGTACCAACAGGCCGGCCGCCCCGCGTACACGAAGATCGACCTCGCCCGGCGCGTCCGCGAGGACAGTCTCGACGCCGGGTGACCCCTCCCCGCAAGCCCCCCAAACGGACGGCTGCAGCGGGAACCCGCCGCTTTCTATCGTCGTCCCCGGCGCGCCGCCGAGCGGGGCCGGAGTGGGAGGGGCAGATGACGAAGCCGCACGCCTGTACCGACCCGGCCCGGGGGGAGCTCGTGGGCCGGGGTGAGGAACTGAGCCGCCTCACCGAGGTCCTCGGGGAAGTCCGTTCGGGGCGCGGCGGGGCGGTCGTCGTCAGCGGTGAACCGGGTGTGGGGAAGACCCGGTTCGCCGCCGAGGTGATCGCCCGGGCGAGGGCGGCGGGGATGCTCGCGGTCAGGGGCGGGCCGGGGACGGTCGACGGGGCCGTGCCCTACCGGCCCCTGATCGAGGCCCTGCTCGCCCTCGCCCGGACCGGACGGCTGCCCGCACCGGGGGAACCGGGCGGCCACGGGCGGATCCTCGCCCGGCTGCTCGGGGAGAGCGGGGGCGCCCTCCGGGGCGGCGAAGGGGACGGGGACGCCGGAGCCGGAGCCGGAGCCGGAGCCGCGGGCGCCGGAGCCGGGAGCGCCGGAGGGGACCGGGAGCACGGGGGCGCCGAAGAGGGCCGGGAGTACGGGGGCGTCGGGGGGGACGGGGGCGGGGACGGCGCCGGAGCGGTCCGTGCAGGGGCCTCCGAGGTACCGGCCCTGGCGGCCGCCGAGGCGATCCTGCGCACGATCGCCGAGGCGGGCGGGCGGCGGGGGTTCCTGCTCGTGCTGGACGACCTGCACGAGGCGGACCCGGGAACCCTCGCCGTCGTCGACTACCTCGTCGACCAGCTCGCCGCGCTGCCGGTCCTCCTCCTGGCCACCACGGTTCCGTCACGCGGAGCGGAGCACGGCGCGGTCGCGGCCCTGGCCGCCCGGGCACACCGGCACGTCACCCTGGCGCCGCTCGCCCCGGCCGACGTGCGCCGGCTGGTGCTGGACGAGTTACGGGCGGGGCGCCAACAGCCGGAACGGGAACCGGACCTGGCCCGCCGGGTGACCGCGCGTGCGGTCGACGAGTGCGGCGGACTTCCCTTCGCCGTGCGCGAGTTGACGAGGGAGTCGGCCGCGTCGGGCAGGCGTACGGAGGTGGGGGTTCCGGCGGCGGTCGCGGCGGACGTGCTGTACCGGGCGGGACGGCTGGGCCCCGACGCCACCGGGCTGCTGGGCGTGGCCGCGCTGTTCGGGGACGCGTTCGCCGTTCCCGCCCTCGCGTGCGCCACCGGCCGCGCCGAGGAGGAGCTGGCGCCGCTGCTGCGGGCCGCGGTCCACGCCTTCCTCCTCGTCCCGGACCCGGAGGATCCCGAACGCCTCGCCTTCCGTCACGCCCTGGTGGGCCGGGCCCTGCGGGAGGGCCTGTCCCCCGCGGACCGCACCTGCGCCGCCCGCCGGGCCGTACGCGCGATGGCCGGGGCCCACCCGGGGCTGCCGGGACCGTGGTGCGCCCGCGCCGCGGCGCTCCACGCGGCGGCGGGCGACCCGGCGGAAGCCGTCGCGCACTACGCGGAGGCGGCCCGCCGGGCGACGGCCGTGGGTGACCCTGACCGGGCGCAGGCCCTCCTCGGCACGGCCCACGGCCTGCTGTCCCCCGCCGTGCCGCCGGAGGACCGCGCGACCGTACGCGAACTCCTCCTGGACGCCGTCCTCGTCACCGGCCGTCTCGCCGCGCTGCCCGCGGACGCCCTGGACCTCCCGTCCGACCTCCACGGCCTCCCGGCACCCCGCCGTGCCGCCCTCCACGCCCGCCTCGCCCACGCCCACACCCTCGCCGGCCGGCCCGAGGCGGCCCTGCGCCACCTGGACCTGGCACGGTGGCTGCTGGGATGCGTCGGCTGGGCGGGCGGGGCCGACGGGGTCGGCGGGGTCGCCGCGGCCGGCCGACCGGGAGGGTTCGGCCGGCTCGGGAGCGCCGGCCGGCTCGGCGAACTCAGCCGGCTCGGAGGTCTCGACGAGTTCGGCGCTCCCGGGCGCCCGGGCGGACCCGGGGCGCCCGGCGTGGCCGGCGGCGCCGGCCGGCTCGGGATCCTCGCCCGGCCCGGTGAGCCCGCCCGGCCGGACGAACCCGGACCTCCCCGTGAACCGTGCGGCTCCGGCGACGGTGCCGAGGCCCGGGCCCTGGTCGTCGTGGAACTGTCCGCCGCCCTCGTGGAAGCGTCCCGGCTCGCGCCCGAGCGGCTGCGCACCGCCGCCTCGGCGGCCCGTCGGGCCCTCGCCGCCGCCCTCGCGGCGGGCCTCCCCGAGCTCGCCGGACAGGCGCTCCTCGCCCTCGGTCACCTCACCCAGGACACCGACGCCGGCACCGCGGCGCAGCATTTCGCACGGGCCGGGACGCTCGCGTCCGGCCCGGCGGGCACACCGCTGCGGATCGCGGCCGACGGCGGCCTCGCCCGGCTCGTGATGTGCCGGGACGGGGCGGCCGCCGCCGTCGAGGAGGTCCGGCGGGAGGCGCTGCGGGCGGGACTCGGGCCGCAGGCACACGAGTCGGGGTTCGCGCTGGCGCTGGACCGGGTGCGGCGCGGGGACTCGGCGGCGGCGCGGGAGCTGATCCGGGACGGCGAGGCCGACGCGGCGCGCCGGGGCCTGGGGCGGTCGGTGGCGCTGTGGCGGCTCGCCGAGGCGGTGCGCGCCGCGCACCGGGGCGAGCGCGAGGAGCTGCGGGAGGCCCTGGAGCGGTTCGAGCCGGTGGCCGGCGCGGCGCCCGGGCTGCGCGCCATGGAGTTCGGGCTCGCCCGGGGCTTCTGCTCGCTCCTGGAGGAGGACCGCGAGGCGGCCGAGCGGGAGTTCGCACAGGCGCTCGCGTATCACGCGGAGAATCCGGCCACCGGAGACTTCGGCAGGTACGGGGTCGCCCTGCTGTGCGGGGTGCTCGCGGGGCGGGCCGGGCGGCCGCACCACGACCGCGCGACGGCGGCGGGTGCCGGCGGGGCCCGGTGGAACCGGTCGTTCGCGGGTCTCGCGGACGCCGTACTCCTCGGCCGGGAGGGCCGTCCCGAGCGGGCGACGGCCGCGGCCGCGGCCGCCCTGCGGGCCGCCGCGCCCTATCCGCTGGCCCGGCATCTGGGCCTGCGCCTGGTGGCCCGGGCCGCGTACGAGGACGGCTGGGGCGCGCCGGCGGAGTGGGCGCGCGAGGCGGAGGAGCACTTCCACGGCGCGGGCCTCCCGGCGGTCGCCGGCGCCTGCCGGGCGTTGCTGCGGTCGATGGGTGCCCCGGTGCGCCAGCGCCGGTCGGGGACGGAGCTGGTGCCGCCGGGACTGCGCCGCTGCGGGATCACGGTGCGCGAGTTCGAGGTGGCGCGGCTGCTCGCGGAGCGGTTCGGCAACCGGGACATCGCGGGCCGTCTGCACATCTCGCCCCGGACGGTCGAGAAGCACGTGTCGAGCCTGCTGCAGAAGACCGGTCACCCGAACCGGGCGGCCTTCGCGTCGGCGGCCCGCGAGCTGGTGACGGGCGGCGCCCGGTAGACACGGTCCGACGCCGGCCGCTCCGTCGCCCCTCGCCTCAGCCCCGTACAGCCCCCGCGGGAGTCGCTACGCGTACCACCCGGTCGAAGTCGGGATCGAGGTTCTCGTCGCCGTGGTGGACGACGAGCAGGGCGCGGCCCGCGGTGCGTTCGCGCAGCAGGCGCAGGACGAGTGCCCGGCTCCTGTCGTCGAGGTTCGCGAAGGGCTCGTCGGCGAGGTAGGCGTCCGCGTCCTCGCAGAGCAGCGCGCCGATCCCGGCGCGCTGCCGCTGGCCCGACGACAGCTCGGCGGGCAGCTGTCCGGCGTGGGCGTCGAGGCCGAGCGCGGCGCGCAGGACGGGGTCGGGGACGAGCTCGCGTACGGGCAGCGGCGGCAGGTCGACGGGGGCGGTGAGGCTCGCGACGCGGGGCGGCAGGGTGACGGTGCCGTGGTCGGGCGCGAGGGTGCCGGCGACGACGTGCAGGAGGGTGGTCTTGCCGCAGCCGTTGGGACCGCGCAGCAGGACGTGCTCGCCGGCGTGCTGGACGAAGTCGGGCAGGACGAGTTCCCGGGCATCGGCCCCGGCCCGCTCTCCGGCCCCGGCCCCGGCCCGCGACCCGTCTCCGTCCCGGGCCGCGTCCGCGTCCCGGTCCCGGGCCTCGTCGCCGTAGCGGATCCGGGCGCCGTGGATCCGGATCAGCGCGCCCTCCTCGTGGTACGGGGCGGCGGGCGTGCCGCGCAGCGACTCGATGCGCTGCAGGACGGCGGTGCTCCGCCGGGTCTGCGGGATCGTGTTGACCAGTTCGAAGACGCCGGTGACGGCGCGCCAGAGCGAGTTGACGAAGGCGAGGAAGCTGCCGAAGGACATCCGGCCGGAGAAGACGAAAAACGCTCCGATGACCATCGACGCCGTGTCCGAGAGGTTCATGACGAGGTCGCTGAGGGTGCGCTGCTTCTGCGCGAGCCGGTGGTTGGTGAAGGTGATGCCGAGGAAGCCGCCCAGCGCCTCCCGGTTGGCGGCGCGGGTGGCGGGCCGCAGGGCCGGCAGGCCGCGCAGTGCGTGGAAGGCCTCGAGGGTCCGGGTGAGGATCTGGACGTAGCGGGCCTCGGCCTCGCGTTCGGCGTCGGTGTTCTTCGCGATGCGCTTGGCGAGCCGGTTGCTGATGAGCACGAGCGGCGGCACGATCACGAGGAGGACGAGGCTGGCCTGCCAGGACAGGTAGAGCAGCACGCCGAGGAAGACGGTGGAGGCGACGGCCTGACGGGCGATGCGGATGCTGACGTCGACGGCCGGCAGCACGCCCTCGCGGACGTCGTTGTGGATGCGGCTGACGTACGAGGCGCTGCCCGGACCGGCGAGCCGCCGGCCGTCCAGGTCGAGGGTGCGGGCGAGGAGTTCGGACTCCAGGGCGAGCACGAAGCCGTTCTCGAAGCGTTTGCGCCACCAGGCGGTCCAGTACCCGGCGATGTTGAGGGTGAGACCGAGCAGCAGGTAGCAGCCGCCGAGGAGGAGGAAGCGGCGGAAGTCGGCGGTGAGGATGGCCTGGTCGAACAGGGCCTTGAGCAGCAGCGGGTGGAGCAGGGCCTCGGTGCCGCCGGCGACGGCCTCGGCGGCGAGGATCGCCGTGAACGGCGCGCGGTGTCCGCTCAGGGTGCGCCAGAGCTGGTTCACCGGTCCACCTCGTCGAGGAGGAAGTCGGCGGTGGCGCCGGTGCGGACGCGGTGGAGGACGCGCAGGACGCCCGCCGAGCCGGTCAGGTAGTCGGTGGAGCAGCGCAGCAGCCCCTCGCCGGGGACGCCGAGCGGGACGGGGCCGGGCGCTCCGTCCGATCCGGACGCCTCTGCCGGTTCCCGCGGCACGCCGAAGCGCGCCGCGGGCTCGAAGAGGAACACCTGGCGCACGTAGTCGAGTTGGCGCAGCGCGGTCTCGCGGTAGCCGCGGTCCTTCGTGAACTCGGCGGCGTCGAGCAGCGCGTCGGCGATGCCGCTCATGCCGAAGGACAGGCCGGGCAGGACGGAGTGGCCGACGTCGAGGCCGCGGAGCACGGTGCGGGCCGTGTCGAGGTCGCCGTAGCGCAGCAGCACGCGGGCCACTCCGGCGGATCCCACCTCGTGGTAGGGCTCCATGGTGCCCTCGTGCTCGAACATGACCGGGCCGCCCTCGTCGTCGATGGGGCGGGCGTGGGCCGTCTCCCAGGCCAGCGCGGCCCGGCCGAGCCGTAGATGGCGTTCCTCGCCGGTGACCTGGTGCATCCGCAGCAGGAACAGGGCGACGCCGGCCTGGCCGAAGCCGAGCCCGGTGAGCGGCTCACCGCGCGAGAAGGCGTTGAGCCAGTAGGCGCGCGGGCCGTCGCGGTGGACCGTGTCGTGGAGGGCGTCCGCGCAGGCCCGGGCGGCGCCGAGGTCGCGCGGGATGCGGTCGCGGCCGTGCAGGTGGAAGCGGAGGTTGGTCATGCCGAGCCCGGCGAGGCCGTAGTAGAAGGTGTGGTCGGCGGCCTCGGTCCCGGCCGCGCGGACGCGCCGGTTGGCGTGGTCGAGGAGTTCCCTGGCCTCGTCCCTGAGGCCGAGGGTGTCGGCGGCCCAGGCGATGCCGGCGAGGCCGCTCATCAGCCCGTCGGGGTACGGCCGGGTGTCGAGGCCGGTCAGCCGTCGGCGCAGCCAGGCGCGCCACTCGTCGCGCACGGGTACGCCGGAGGCGTGCAGCGCCCACAGCACGCCGCTCGCCCCGAAGCCGAGGCTGAGCGGGTTGGTGACGTGGGCGAACGGGTCGACGGGGAAGAGCGTGGCGCGTTCGGTGCCGGCGACGGCGGTGACGAACGCGGCGACGCCGGCCTCGGCGGCGGCGAGGGCCGCGGGCTCGGCGGGCCGGGTTCCCGGGCCGCGCACCTGGTCGATCAGCGCCTGCTCGTCGGCCAGGGCGTCGAGGACCTCGTCGAGGCCGATGCGGGCGGCGGCGAGGCCGGTGATCAGTTCGTGCAGGCGCGGGGGCCAGCCCAGGTCGTCGAGGTAGAGGCGGTAGCTGTCGAGGACGTCCTCGCGGAGGTACGACATGGCGGCTATCGGGAAGACGAAGTAGGCCATGGTGGTGGCGAGGGCGAAGAGGTCGCCTTCGAAGCCGAAGGCCTCGTAGGTGTGGCGGGAGAGGCTGAAGCCGGGGGTGAACAGCTCGACGGGCCGGTCGAGCCCGGAGCCGTGGTCGCCGCCCTCCCCTTCGGTGTCGGGGGCGTCGTCGGCGAGCCGGCAGGCCTCCAGGTCGACGACGGTGACCTCGTACGTGACGGGGTCGACGAGCAGGTTGGCGGCGGTGAGGTCGCCGAGGACGACGTGGCGCCGGTGGGCGGCCCGGACGGCGCGGGCGAGGCTGCGGAAGACGGCGAGGAAGATCCGCAGGAAGTCCTTGGAGCGCTCGACGTCGAAGCCGGGACGGGCGAGCGGGTTGCGTTCGAGGAGCACCGCGCGGATGTCGGAGCCGTCGACGAACTCCTCGGCGATGTAGTGGTGTTCCCAGTGGGTGAACCGCGCGACGGGCGCCGGGAAGGCGCCGGTGCCGGCCAGCCGGTTCAGGAAGCTCCACTCGCGGGCGAGGATGTCGACGGCGTCGTGGTCCTGGCGGGGATTGGGGTTGGTGTGCGGGCGGGCCTCCTTGAGGACCACCTTGCGGTCGCCGTCGGCGGTGTCCTCCGCGGTGTACACGCCGCCGCTGTTGGAGAACTGGATGGCGCCGGTCACCCGGAACCGCCCGCCGAGCAGCCCGTCGTCGGTGCCGTCGGCGTCCGCTTCGCCGGCCGCGCCGGCCTCGTCACCGTCGCCGGCCGCGCCGGCCTCGAAGTCGGCGGGCTTCCAGTCGGTGAAGGGCCACGCCACCCACCGGGGGTGGGCCTGCCCGACCCGCCGGTCGTCGGGCACGGGCGTCCCGTCCGGCCCGGTGACGTGCGGGACCCGCCGCCCGAGCACGTCGACGCCGTGGGTGTCGAGGAACTGGCCGTAGCGGAAGTAGAGCGCCTTGCTGTCGCGGTAGCGGAGGTCCGACAGGACGTACGGGCCCTCGGCGCCCTCCAGGAGCCGGGCGAGGTCGGCGAGGCACGAACGGAAGCGCTCCTCGTCGCGCGGGTACACGGTGACGAGCTTGCCGCCGCTGCCCCGGGCCATGCCCTTGGAGTTGAGCATCTCGAAGATGTTGAGGTCGAGGGCGATCTTGAAGTCGTCGCCGCGCTCGGTGAGATAGCCGATGACCGTGGCGGCGACCTCCCGCACGTTGCGGTGGTGCGCCGAGACGTGGATCTTCCAGCCCTGCGCCGGCAGGTCCGGGTCGTGCCGGTGGCTCCACCAGATCCCGCTGCGGACGAAGCGCGCCCGGGTCCGCTCGTCGAGCCCGGCGAGGAAGTGGTCGTCGCGCGGGATGTAGTGGACGTCGAGCGGATCGAAGAACAGCGTGTCGTTCCAGGCGAAGAGGAACCGGTTGACCCATCGTTCGTTGCGCATCTCAGCCTCTGCTCAGCCCTCTGCGTTCGACAGGAAGTACGGGTGCACGGCGGTGCGCGTGCACGGAACGTACGGACGTACGGGATGACGACGTACGGGAGCACGGTGTACGGACCACGGCCGCTCCGGGAGCACGGCCGTACGGGAGTACTGCCGGCACGGAACACGGCCGGTACGGGAGCACTGCCGGTACGGGAGCGCGGCCAGTACGGGAGCACGGCCGGCACGGGAAACGGAGACGCGGGATCCGCGCGGAGGTGCCCCGTGCACCCCCGCGCGGATCACCGCCGGATCACACCGGCTTCGTGCTGCAGCAGTTGCTGCTGGAGCTGGTGAGGCTGACAACGGCCGCGCTGCTGTTGGCGACCGTGGGGTCGAGCTGCTGGAGCTTGAGCACACTGCTCATCCGGATCATCTCCTCGCTGTGCGGGTGCACCGCCGGGTGCACGGGAATCGGGTGTCGGTACCGGCCGGCCGTCCGGCACGGCCAAGTCTTCGCCGTCCGCCGCCCCCGCACATGGGAGTTCCGCCCCCATAATCCGCCCCGCGCGGGGCCCCGGGAATGGTGGGGTGTGCCGTCCGCTATCCTCACGCCACCGACCACCCTCAGACACGAGAAGACCGACCGTGGACGACCGGATCGACCGGATCCGCACCAAGCTCGCCGCGCTGCCGACCTCGCACGAGGCGACCCTCGACCCGCCCCTCCCCGAGGAACGGGTCGCACGATTCGAGGACGCGCACGGCGTCCGCCTGCCGGAGGAGTTCCGGCGGTTCCTCACCCGCGTCGGGAGCGGCGGATACGGCCCCGACCACGGGCTGCTGCCCCTCCACCGGTGGCAGGCCTCCGCCGGCGACGTCTGCGCCGGACGGCTCTCCGCCCCGTTCCCGGTCGTTCCCGACCTGGACGTTCCCGAAGGGCCGGAACCGAACGAGGAGCTCGTCGGGGCCTTCCCCGGCACGATCACCGTGGTCCACCGCGGGTGCAGCGACTACACCCTGCTCGTCGTCACGGGACCCGGCCGCGGCCGTCTGGTCGAGGTCAACGCCGAGGGCTTCTTCTCCCCGCGGTTCCACAGCGACCCCGATTTCCTCGCCTGGTACGAGCGGTGGCTGGACTTCGTCCTCACCGGACACCGGAGCCTGAACCGGTTCGCCGACCAGATGGCGGGCGGCGAGGAGGAGCTGGTGGCCACGCTCCTCGGTGACGCGCTGCCCGCCCGGCGTCGGGCGGCGGCGTACACGTTCCTCACGCACCCGCGGCCCGGCCCCGCGCTGCCGGCCACCCTGCTCCGGGCCTACGAGAGGGAACCGCACCCTGCCGTCAGGGAAGGGATCCTTCGCGCCATGGCCGCTCAGGGAGAACGCGGCCGCGCGCTGCTGGCGGCCGCCCTCGCGGACGAGGTCGCCAAGGTGCGGTCACTCGCCGCCGTCCTCATGACGGTGTCCGTGGCCGAGGGCCGGTGGCCCAGCGCGTCCGGGCGTCGGGCGCTCGCCGAACGGCTCGCGGTCGAGGAGGACCCCTCGGTGCACGAGACCATCCGGCGGATGCTCGACCGGGCACCCTAGGCGTGCTGTCCGGAGAGGGGGGCGACGCGGGTCCGGAAGAAGCGCTCAGGCCCTCACTTTCGGACCTCGGCCCTCGCTCACGCGGGAAGGCGGCGGCGATGTCCGGATCTGCGGGTCGCATGACATTGCCGCCATCCGGGGCCGGTTCGTAGCGTGGACGCACGGCCGCCGGGCCACCGCGCGACGCGGACGCGGCCGGTTTCCCGGCCGTTTCTCCGACCCACGCCCCGAGAAGGGACACCCATGTCCGTCAGCATGCCGTCGACCAGCCTGCGCGAGCTCAGCGGCTTCGACCAGACCCCGGCCTCGCTCGCCGCCTCGACGCTGATCCTCGTCGACTACCAGAACACCTACACCCGGGGCGTGCTCGAGCTGACCGGCTGGGAGGCGGCGCTCGACGCCGCCGCCGAGCTGCTCGCCAGGGCCCGGGCCGCCGGCGCCGAGGTCGTCCACGTCGTCAACGACGGCGGCGCGGGCACGCCGTACGACATCCGTGCCGAGATCGGGCGGATCCATCCCCGGGTGGCGCCGGCCGAGGGCGAGCGGGTCGTGGTGAAGACCGCGCCGGACGCGTTCGCCGGCACCGTTCTCGGTGAGGTGGTCGACGCCGCGGGCCACAAGGACGTGGTCGTCGCCGGGTTCATGACGCACATGTGCGTGGCGTTCACCTCGGCCGGCGCGTTCCTGCGCGGCAACCGCCCCACGGTCGTGGCGGACGCGTGCGCCACGCGCCCGCTGGCCACGCCGGGCGGGGAGGTCTCCGCCGAGCAGCTGCACCTCGGCGCGCTCGCGACGATCGGCGACGTGTACGGGGTCGTCGTGCCCGACGCCTCGGCGCTCGGCTGAGCAGGCGCGACGCAGGGCGGAGGCGGGTCAGAGACGGCGCAGGACGGACACGACCTTGCCGAGGACGACCGCGTCGTCGCCCGGGATCGGCTCGTAGCGGGGGTTGGCCGGGTTGAGCCACACGTGCGGGCCGTCGTGGGCGAGTCGCTTGACGGTGGCCTCGCCGTCCAGCATGGCGGCGACGATGTCGCCGTCGTCGGCGGTGTCCTGCGCGCGCACGACGACCACGTCGCCGTCCTCGATGTGGGCGTCGCGCATGGAGTCGCCGACGACGGTCACGGCGAAGAGCCGGCCCGCGCCGACGACCTGGGCGGGCAGCACGAGGGTGTCCTCGACCATCTCCTCCGCCGTGATGGGCACACCGGCCGCGATGCGGCCGACCAGCGGCACGGTCACCGCGTGGCGCTCGCCCTCCCGCTCCAGCCGGCTCTCGCGGCCGTCGCCGGACGCGTCGGCGTCCGGCCGGGTGTCGGCGAGCACGTAGGCGCGCGGGCGGTGCGGGTCCTGGCGCAGGAAGCCCTTCTTCTCCAGGGCGCGGATCTGGTGGGAGACGCTGGACGTGCTGAGCAGACCGGCACCCGCGGCGATCTCGCGCATGGAGGGCGGGAAGCCGTGCCGCCGGGTGTGGGTGCGGATGATGTCGAGGATCTGCTGCTGGCGCTGGGTCAGCCCGTCGTGGTTGATCCGGGTGCCCGGCGGCCGGCCGGCACGGTTTCTGCCCATGGTCGGCCTCCGTTCTTCCGTTTCCGCGTCTTCTGCGTCGGTTCGTGTTCTGTCATGCCATGTCGCCGATGAGGGCACACTAACCCGGCCCGCTGACATCGCAGCAGGTCGGGTGGGGCGGAAGCGGAGGCCGGAGGGCGCGCCGCGTCACTCGAAGCGGGCCGGGTCGCCGGCTCCGCGCCGTACGATCTCGGCCTCGCCGTTGGAGAAGTCGACGACGGTCGTCGGCTCGGTGCCGCAGTCGCCGGAGTCCAGGACGGCGTCGAGGAGGTGGTCCAGCCGGTCCTTGATCTCCCAGCCCTGGGTCATCGGCTCCTCCTCGTCCGGCATGAGCAGGGTGCTGGACACCAGGGGCTCGCCGAGTTCGGCGAGCAGGGCCCGGGTGACGGCGTGGTCGGGGATGCGGACGCCGACGGTCTTCTTCTTGGGGTGCATCAGGCGGCGCGGGACCTCGCGGGTCGCGGGCAGGATGAAGGTGTAGCTGCCCGGTGTGGCGGCCTTGACCGCGCGGAAGACGTTGTTGTCGACGTGGACGAACTGCCCGAGCTGGGCGAAGTTCTCGCAGACCAGGGTGAAGTGGTGCCGGTCGTCGAGGCGCCGGATGGACCGGATCCGCTCGAGGCCCTCGTGGTTGCCGATCCGGCAGCCCAGCGCGAAGCAGGAGTCGGTGGGGTACGCGATGAGGGCTCCGGTCCGGAGGCTGTCGACCACGGTGCCGATGGTGCGCGGCTGCGGGGACTCCGGGTGGACGTCGAAGTACTTGGCCATTTTCCGACCCTACGGGATGCCCGGCGGGATCGTTCGCTCCCCGGGTCCGCGCCCCTCGGGGCGGTGACCGCCGCCTGGCCGTTGACAGCGTCGCCCCGGGCTTCCGATACTGACTGATGAGTCAGTCAGTAGGAGGGGTCGCCCGACCGTCCCGCCGTCACACCTGCCAGGAGCCACCGTGTCCGACCTCCCGACCGACCCGGTCCCGCGTGGCGACCGACGCCTCGCCGGCGGCGGGGATCTTGCGGACACCGGGTCGCTCACCGGTGGCGAGGCCGTCGTCCGCGCGCTGGCCGCGCACGGCGTGACGGACGCGTTCGGCATCCCCGGCGCCCACGACCTGGAGATCCTCCCGCACCTCGGACCGTACGGCATCCGGCACGTGACGAGCCGTCACGGGCAGGGCTCGGGCTATGCGGCGGACGCCTACGCCCGGGTGTCGGGGCGGCCGGGCGTCGCGATCACCACCACGGGGCCCGCGCTCCTGAACATCGCGGCGGCGGTGGGCCAGGCGTACTCCGACAGCGTGCCGCTGCTCGTGGTGTCGCCCGGCATGCCGCTGCGGCACCCACGGCAGTCGACCGGTCTGCTGCCCGGGATGCGGAGCCGGACCGACGCCCTGCGGGCCGTGGCCGCGGTCGGTCACCGGGTGTCGTCCGTGGACGAGATCGGTGCGGCGGTGGCCCGGGCCTTCACGCTGTTCCGTACGCGCCGGC
Organism: Streptomyces roseicoloratus; assembly: GCF_004117935.1. Taxonomy (GTDB): domain Bacteria; phylum Actinomycetota; class Actinomycetes; order Streptomycetales; family Streptomycetaceae; genus Streptomyces; species Streptomyces roseicoloratus. Next base: position 34,482 of record NZ_SDOY01000070.1, read on the forward strand.
CCCGGCCCGTCCACATCGAGGTGCCACTGGACCTGCTGGAGGCCGTCGAACCCGCCGGTCCCGTCCGTACCGCGCCGCCCGCCGGGCACGCCCTGCCCCACCCGGCCGCGCTGGCAGCGGCGGCGGACGCGCTGTCCGCCGCCCGGCGGCCGGCGCTCGTTCTGGGCGGCGGTGCGCGGGCGGCCTCGGCCGAGTGCCGGGCGCTCGCCGCGCTGCTCGGCGCGCCGGTCGTCACCACCGCCAACGGCAAGGGCGTGGTGGACGAGCGGCATCCGCTCTCGCTGGGCGTGTCCCTGCACAGCCCGGCCGTGCAGAAGTGGCTGGCGGACCGGGACGTGGTGCTCGCCGTCGGCACGGAGCTGGCCGAGTCCGACGTCTGGGGTCCGCTGCCGGCGCTCACCGGAAGCCTGATCCGGGTCGACCTCGACCCCGCCCAGATGTACGCGGGGCTCCCCGCGGACGTCCCGCTGGTCGGAGACGCGGCGCCGGTGCTCCGTGCGCTGCTCGACGCCTGTCGCGAGCGGGAGCGTGACACCGCGGGCTGCGACGACGAGGCCGACGTGGGCGCGCTCGTCACCGATCTGCGCACCACGCGCGACGACGAGACCCGTACGCGCGACGCGCGCTGGCGGCCGTATCTGCGGGCGATGCGCCGGGTGCTCGCCGAGGACGCCGTCATCACCTCCGACGGCGCCCGGTGCGGCTCCTACGGGGCGCTGCCGCACCTGCCGGTCGGGCCCGAGGGGCGTTTTCTGCACCCGACCGGGTTCGGCACGCTCGGCTACGCGCTGCCCGCCGCCATCGGCGCCAAGACCGCCTGCCCCGGCCGCCAGGTCGTGGCCCTGAGCGGGGACAGCGGACTGCAGTTCTCCGTGCAGGAGCTCGCCACCGCCGCGCAGTCGGGTCTGCCGCTGCCGGTCGTGGTCTTCGACAACGGCGGCTACGGCGGGATCCGCGAGGAGACGGCGGCACGCGGGGACGAGCCCGTGGCCGTCGGCCTGCCGTCCGTGGACCTGCCGGCGCTCGCCCGGGCGTACGGCGGGCAGGGCACCGTCGCACGCTCGCCGGAGGAGCTCGCCGCCGCCCTGTCCACGGCCCTGACCACCCCCGGCCCCAGCATCGTCACCGTTCCCCAGGAGTCCGCCCGATGACGCCCGCCGCCCAGGCCCCCGCCCCGGCCCC
>NZ_SDOY01000071.1 GCF_004117935.1 Streptomyces roseicoloratus
ACACCGAACCGGAAGGCCCTCACCCGTTCAAGATCCCTCAGCCGAGACCTGGCTCACCCGTCCACAACCTCCCGGGACAGAACATCTAGCGCCCCTCACCCCGCATCCACTGCTCCATCACCGACAGCAGGTAGTCCGGGTCGACCGGCTTGGTGACGTAGTCCGAGGCCCCCGACTCGATGGCCTTCTCCCGGTCGCCCTTCATCGCCTTGGCCGTCAGGGCGATGATCGGCAGGCCCGCGAACTGCGGCATCCGCCGGATCGCCGTGGTCGTCGCGTATCCGTCCATCTCCGGCATCATGATGTCCATCAGGACCACCGACACGTCCTCGTGCTGCTCCAGGACCTCGATGCCCTCGCGGCCGTTCTCCGCGTAGAGCACCGCGAGGCCGTGCTGCTCCAGGACGCTGGTGAGCGCGAACACGTTGCGGATGTCGTCGTCGACGATCAGCACCTTCTCACCCGCGAACGTGAACACCGGACCCGCCACCGGCTCCGGCCGCTCCTCGTCCGCCGTCAGATCGCCCTTGCCCGGCTGCCCCGGCACCGGTGGCAGCTGGTCCACCGACTTGCGGCGGTGCCGGAACAGCGCCCCGGTCCCCGCCCTGGCCTCGGTGTGCGCCGGTGCGGGCGCGAAGTGCACCAGGTCACCGGCGGCGTCCGCCTCGGCGCCGAACCGATCCTCCGGGTCCGTCTGGTCCGGCGCCGGCCCGGACGACACCGGCTCGACCGGGCTCAGCGGCAGGTACAGGGTGAACGTCGAACCGCGGCCCGGCTCGCTCGCCGCGTAGATCTCGCCGCCGAGCAGCCTCGCGATCTCCCGGCTGATCGACAGGCCCAGGCCCGTACCGCCGTACTTCCGGCTGGTCGTCCCGTCGGCCTGCTTGAACGCCTCGAAGATCACCCTCATCTTCCCGGCCGCGATGCCGATGCCGGTGTCCGTCACCGAGAAGGCGATCAGCTCCGCCTCCGGGTCGCGCAGCGTCCCCGCCTCCAGGAGCTGCTCCCGGATCGACTGCGGAACGTCCGCGCCGGCCGGGCGGATCACCAGCTCCACGGCACCGGTGTCGGTGAACTTCACCGCGTTCGACAGCAGGTTGCGCAGCACCTGGAGGAGCCGCTGCTCGTCCGTGTGCAGCGTCGCGGGCAGTTCCGGCGAGACCCGTACCGAGAAGTCCAGCCCCTTCTCCGCGGTCAGCGGCCGGAAGGTCGCCTCCACGTAGTCCACGAGCTGCACCAGCGCGATCCGCGTCGGCGAGACGTCCATCTTGCCCGCCTCGACCTTCGACAGGTCGAGGATGTCGTTGATCAGCTGGAGCAGGTCGGAACCCGCGCCGTGGATGGTCTCGGCGAACTCGACCTGCTTCGGCGTCAGGTTCGCGTCCGCGTTGTCCGCGAGCAGCTTCGCCAGGATCAGCAGCGAGTTGAGCGGCGTGCGCAGCTCGTGCGACATGTTCGCCAGGAACTCCGACTTGTAGCGCATGGAGACCGCGAGCTGTTCGGCACGCTCCTCCAGGACCTGCCGGGCCTCCTCGATCTCGGTGTTCTTCACCTCGATGTCACGGTTCTGCCGGGCGAGGAGTTCGGCCTTGTCCTCCAGCTCCGCGTTGGAGTTCTGCAGCTCCTTCTGCCGGTGCTCCAGCTCCGCCGACCGCTCCCGCAGCTGCTCGGTGAGCTCCTGCGACTGCTGGAGCAGCACCTCGGTACGGGTGTTGACGCTGATGGTGTTGACCGTCGTCGCGATCAGTTCGGCGATCTGGTTGAGGAAGTCCCGCTGGATCTGGGTGAACGGCTGGAAGGAGGCCAGCTCGATCACGCCGAGCACCCGGCCCTCGAACAGCACCGGCAGCACGATCACATGGGCCGGCGCGGCCTCGCCCAGACCCGAGGAGATCTTCAGATAGCCCGGGGGCACGTTGACCTGGATGGTCCGCTTCTCCTCCGCCGCCGTCCCGATCAGGGTCTCGCCCGGCCGGAACGACGTCGGCATGGAGCCGGCGGAGTAGCCGTAACTGCCGCGCATCCGCAGCTCGTACGAGCCCTCGCCCTCCCCCACCGCCTCGGCGTCGCCGGCGTTCGCGCCGGTCGGCATCGCCACGAAGAACGCGCCGTGCTGCGCCGACACCACCGGCGTCAGCTCGCTCATGATGAGCGAGGCGACGTCGTCCAGGTCCCGGCGGCCCTGCATCAGACCGGAGATGCGGGCCAGGTTGCCCTTCAGCCAGTCCTGCTCCTCGTTGGCGAGGGTCGTGTCGCGCAGGTTGGCGATCATCGTGTTGATGTTGTCCTGGAGCGCCTGGATCTCGCCGGCCGCGTCCACGCCGTCGATCTTCAGGTTGAGGTCGCCGCGGGTCACCGCCGTGGCGACGGCCGCGATGGCGCGCACCTGCCGGGTCAGGTTCCCGGCCATCTCGTTCACGGACTCCGTCAGGTCCCGCCACGTGCCGTCCACGTCACGGACCCGGGCCTGACCGCCCAGCTGCCCGTCGGTGCCCACCTCGCGGGCCACCCGGGTGACCTCCTCGGCGAAGTTCGACAGCTGGTCGACCATCGTGTTGATGGTGTTCTTCAGTTCGAGGATCTCGCCCTGCGCGTCGATGTCGATCTTCTTGGTCAGGTCGCCCTTCGCGATGGCGGTGGTGACGGCGGCGATCTGGCGCACCTGACCCGTCAGGTTCGACGCCATCGAGTTCACCGACTCCGTCAGGTCCTTCCAGGTGCCCGAGACGCCCGGCACCCGCGCCTGGCCGCCCAGTTCGCCCTCGGTGCCCACCTCGCGCGCCACCCGGGTCACCTCGTCGGCGAACGACGACAGCGTCGTCACCATCGTGTTGACCGTGTCGGCGAGCTCGGCGACCTCGCCGCGCGCCTCGACCGTGACCTTCTTCGTCAGGTCGCCGTTGGCGACCGCCGCGGACACCCGGGAGATGTTCCGCACCTGGCTGGTCAGGTTGTTGGCCATCAGGTTGACGTTGTCGCTCAGGTCCTTCCAGATGCCGGTCACCCCGCGCACCCGCGCCTGGCCGCCCAGGATGCCCTCGGTGCCCACCTCGCGGGCCACCCGGGTCACCTCGTCGGCGAAGTTCGACAGCTGGTCGACCATCGTGTTGACGGTCGTCACCAGCTCCAGGATCTCGCCCTTGGCGTCGACGGTGATCTTCTTCGACAGGTCGCCCTTGGCGACCGCGGTGGTGACCTCGGCGATGTTCCGGACCTGGAAGGTCAGGTTGTTCGCCATCATGTTCACCGACTGGGTGAGGTCCTTCCACGTGCCGGAGACGCCCTGCACCTCGGCCTGGCCGCCCAGGATGCCCTCCGTGCCCACCTCGCGGGCCACCCGCGTCACCTGGTCGGCGAAGCTGGACAGCTGGTCGACCATCGTGTTGAGGGTGTTCTTCAGCTCCAGGATCTCGCCGCGCGCGTCCACGTCGATCTTCTGCGACAGGTC
>NZ_SDOY01000072.1 GCF_004117935.1 Streptomyces roseicoloratus
CGCGTCGCTTCGCGATTCCGCTTCGCTCCACCCTTGACCCGGTGGCTCCGGGAGCCCTTTCACACTCGGAGGGCGGCCGGGGGCGGGCCCGCGCGGGGGCGTTCGGGGGTGGCGGGGCGCCGCGGGCGGCGCGCGGGCCGGTGGGTGGGGGCCTGTGGCGGGGCTGGGTGGGGCGGTGTGCGTCGTGGACGGTGCGCGGTAGTGGAGTGGGGTGCCCATTCCCGGCTTAGCGGCCTGCGGTCGACGGTTGGCGGGGGTGCATGCCCCGCTGGTCATTCCCGGTGGGTGGAGAGAGGGAGGCGGGGGCGAGCAAAGTGGGATCTCGACGGGCCTTGATCGCCTCCCAAATCACAGCAGTTCACTGTTGTCACACGCAGGC
>NZ_SDOY01000011.1 GCF_004117935.1 Streptomyces roseicoloratus
CGTCTCGTTGTGGGCATTCGTCCCGCTGGGGCGGGACGGGTGGGCACAACGGGACGGCGCCCCTTGCCGGGCCCAGGCTCCCTGCGCCTGCCCGAACGGTGCCGCGCTGTGGTGGTGCGGCCGGGAACAAGGAGCGAAGGCGCCGCTAAGGGCGCCGTCCCGTGTGCCCACCCGTCCCGCCCTGCGGGACGAATGCCCACACGGAGGTGTGCGGCACCCGCACCGCCCGTGCCAGGCGCGGGCACACCACGGAGGT